>JACFNZ010000008.1 GCA_019454605.1 Candidatus Altimarinota bacterium | reverse complement strand
TTTTATATAATAAAAAAGAAGAAATCACTTCTTTTTTATTTTTTAATTTTTTTGCAAGATGACAACATTTTCAAAAAAATATGAACCAGAAAACTTTGAACAAGAAATATATAAAACTTGGGAAAATGGTGGATATTTTAAACCTAAAAAAACAACTTCAAATAATACTTTTTATATTCCCCTTCCTCCTCCAAATGTAACTTGAGTTTTGCATTTATGACATGCTCTTACTTTAACTTTAGAAGATATAATGATTCGTTATCATCGTATGATTTGAGATGAAACTTTATGGCTTCCTTGAACTGATCATGCATGAATCGCAACTCAAGCAAAAGTTGAAAAAAACTTATTATCACAAAAAATTACAAGACAATCTCTTTGAAGAGAAAAATTTTTAGATGAAGTATGGAAATGGAAAGATTTTTCACATAAAACTATCACAGATCAAGTAAAAGTTATTTGATCATCTCTTGATTGGTCTAGAGAAAAATTCACACTAGATCCTGATTTATACAAAACTGTAACTGATGCTTTTGTAGACTTATATAATAAATGATATATTTATAAATGAGAATATATGGTAAATTATTCTCCTGCACTTGATACAGTAGTTTCTGATCAAGAAGTTGATTATAAAGAAGAGAGGGGAAAACTTTATTATATAACTTACTTTGTTTCTTGAAGTGATAATGAAATAATTGTAGCAACAACAAGACCTGAAACTTTGCTTTGAGACGAAGCAGTTGCTGTTCACCCAAAAGATAAAAGATATAAAGCATTACTTAAAGCTTGAAAAAAACTTATTTTACCTATTTTAAATAAAGAAATCCCTATTATAGGTGATGAAATGGTTGAAATGGATTTTTGAACTTGAGCTGTAAAAATAACTCCAGCTCATGATCCAAATGATTTTGAAGTTTGAAAAAGACACTCTCTTTCAATGGATAATATAGTTATTTGAAAAGACTGAAAAATGACTTCAAAAGCTTGAATTTTTCAAGGACAAGACTTTTTAACAGCAAGAGAAAATATTGTAGAATTACTTAAATCAAAATGAAATTTATTAAAAGTCGAAGATTATAATCATAAAGTATGATACTGTAATAGAAGTGGATGTAAAATAGAAACTATTATTTCTACTCAATGGTTTGTAAAAGTTGAAGAAATGACTAAAAAAGTTATTTCTTGATATAATAAAAAAGAATTTGAAATAGTTCCAAATAGATTTAATAAAATATTTGAAGATTGGATTTTTAATTTAAGAGATTGGTGTATTTCAAGACAATTATGGTGGTGACATAGAATCCCCCGATATTATCATAAAACAACTTGAGAAATGGTTGTATCAAGTGAAGATTTAACAAAAACTTGAGAATATTATCAAGATGAAGATGTACTTGATACTTGGTTTTCTTCAGCATTATGGCCTTTTTCAACTTTATGATTTGACATACCTTCAAAAACTTGAAGTGAGGATTTTAATAAATTTTACCCAGCATCAGTGCTTGAAACTTGACATGATATAATATTTTTTTGGGTAATTAGAATGTTATTATTTTGATATGAATTTACTGACAAAACTCCTTTTAAACAAATATATTTTCACTGACTTATAAAAGATAAACATGGGAAAAAAATGTCTAAATCTTTATGAAATGGTATAGACCCTCTTGATATGGTAGAAAAATACTCAAGTGATGCATTAAGACTTACTTTAAGTATATGAAATACTCCTTGAAATGACCTAAAATTTGATGAAGCAAATGTAGAGGAAAATAAAATATTTTTAAACAAAATATGGAATGCTTCAAGATTTGTTTATATGAGTTTGTTTGAAAAATGAGACTATAAACTTGATAGTATAGATAAAATTGAAAAAAGAATTTTAGATAATTTTGATGATTTAAATTTCTTTGAAAAATGGATTTTATCAAGACTTTCATTTGTTTCTAGAGAAGTAAATAATTGAATGGAAAAACTAAATTTTTCTGAAAGCTGAATTTTATTAAAAGAATTTACAAAAAATGAATTTTGTGATTATTTTATAGAAGAGTTTAAAATTATGTCAAAAAACTCAAAATATTCTTTTGATATAATTATTTATGTTATAAATCATATTTTAAGACTTTGGCATCCTTATGCTCCATTTATTAGTGAAAAACTTTGGGGAGTTTTATGATTTGAAGGAAAGTTAATTGAAAGCAATTTTTCTAGAGTGCCTTTTGAAATAAACAAAAATATAGAAAAAGATAAAGAAGTAATTATTGAAATAATTAAATGAATTAGAAACATAAGAGCAGAAAATAATGTAGTTCCTAGTAATCCAATAAAAGTAGAATTAAAAATAAAATCTTCAAAAAAAGATTTATTTTGAAATGAAGTTTTAGAGGTTATTTCATGAATAGTTCGTTCAGAACAAACTCAAATAGTATCAAAACAAAGTAGTGATAAACTTGCTTATGTAGTTACAAAATCATGAATTGAAATATTTGTTGATACTTCAAATGCAAAAGATATGGAGTGAGAAATTGAAAGGTTAAAACTTCAAATAGATGACACAAAAGAGTATATTCAAATTCTTGATAAAAAACTATTAAATGAAAGTTTTGTAAGAAATGCCCCTGCGAATTTAGTAAGATGAGAAGAACAAAAAAAGCAAGAGGCTCTTGAAAAACTAAAAAAACTAGAAGAAAAATTAAGTGAAATTAGTTAGTTTATTTTTTAATTTAATTTAATATGAATTTAGAACTTTATTCTACATTAGTAGGTATTTGAGTAATAATTTTATTTATTTTATCTTTAATAATTTTATTTAATAAATCATTAAAAGACAAAATAACTTTAAAAATTTATTATTTATTTATCTCAATAATTTCTTGAATCTCAATTATTTGAGCTTTAACTTATGAATATATTTATTATTTAGACCCTTGTTATTATTGTTGGGTTGAGAGAATATTTTTATTTCCATTATTTCTGATCTGAGCTATATCATGAATTAAAAATATTGAAAAAAACTATTTCTTGATATTTATTTTTTCAATAATATGATTAATACTAACTATTTATCATACTACTCTACAATACTTAAGTATGTTTTCTATAGCTAGTGTAGATACTAAATGTTCTTTAACTTGACCAAGTTGTGTATGAAATGATGGAGTTGAAGTATTTTGATTTATAACAATTCCTGCAATGTGAGTTTTAACTTTTATTTCAATTTTGATACTAACTTTTATAATAAGAAAAAAAGCATAATTAATTATGCTTTTTTTCTTATTATTTTTTTTAAGTATTTTAAATCATCTTCTAAATAATAAAAAAACATAAATAATAATCATCAAATAATTGCAATATTACTCATAAAATTATTTATAACTTTAGGATTATTCCAAAAGTCAAAAAATATAGGTGTAACTATAGCAGTAAATAAAATCAACAAAAGAGCTCATATTGAAGCTCATTTTTTTCATATTAAAAGCAAAGTTCATCAAACACTTTCAAATAAAATTGCTAAAATAATTGCTATATTTGCAAAAGGAACTCATTTAGTCGCAGTAAGTGCTACTTGAGCATCAAAATGCACTATTTTTCCATAAAGTGAAAAATAAAATAAAACTACAACTAAAAGTCTTGCAAAAAATAAAGAATTTTTCATAAATTAAAAATTAAATATATAAAATATCATCCCAAGAAGTTCTATAAAGTCATTCAGAAAGTATTTTTTGATCAATAGCATGTCCTATAAATCATATACTTCTTGATAAAATAAAAAATGAATTCAAAACTCAAGCATCTATATAATTTTTTATTTCATCATTTGACATACCTATATTTTCAAATAAATCTATCATCATACTTCAAATCATTCCATCAACATTTAAAATTAAATTTGGCTTTTTTGCTAAAGTTAATTCCTCTATTTTTAGAGCATAATCAAGGTATTTAGTTTTTGGGAAAGTTTTTGAAATTTCAAGTAATATTTCACATCTTTTATCTGGGTTAAATTTTGATTTTACTTTGTGTCATATTCAAGGAATTGGAATTCAAGCATTTTTCAAGTTTGAAACAAAATCTTTTGGAGAAGTATTATTTAAAACTCATTCAAAAAAATATTTTCAAGCTCAATCTATAGCTCATCAAAATCTTGGTCAAATAGTTGTAAGTCAAGCAATTAAACTATCTTTTATACTATTTCATGCTCTTGATGTTACAATTGTATTACTAGCACCTGAAACAGCTGGACCATGGTCTGCTAAAAGTATTAAAACTGTATTTAAAAACTTATCTCAATAACTTGGTAAATCTCTTTTAAGCCATAAATTTGAAATAACTTGTGCTAGAGAACCTTTCTCTACATAACTAGATATTGGTTTTTTGTTTAAAGTAAGCTCTTCTCCTCTTTCATCACTTATAGATGAAGTTATTTTTGTGGGTTTTCTATTATTTATTATTTTTAATTTTTCATAATTATTTATATTATTTTCTTCTATATTTATATCTTTTAAATTTTTGAAAGTAATTTTAATTTTTTCTCAAAAATCCATAAAACTATCTGGAACTATTGCTCAACAAGATTTTAAATAATTATTTTTATAATTTGAACTTTCTTTTTTAGAGTCAGCTTTTGCTCAAGCATGTCAAAATTGGACTTCTCAAGGTAATAAATCTGATATTGTTCAGATACAATATCAAACAAATGGTTTTTTTATGTTTCAATTTTTGATCATATCTCAAATCAAATTTTCCTCTACTCATCACACCTCTCAAAGCAGGACAATCATTTTTATTTCAGGATTTTTTTCAAATGATAAAATAATATCTTTAAAAGTAGCAATTTGGTATTTATCTCATCAAATAGCCACTGAAGTATGAGTTCAAGAAGTATTGTCTGCAATTATTTTTCTAAGTTCATTACTCATTCAACCTGATTTTGAAACAAATCAAACAACTCATTTTTTATAAAGTTTTGATGAAATAATATTATCCAAACTTCCTCCAGTATTTCAAGCTCTAAACTCCCCTGAAGTCATTGCTCAAACTGTTGATGGTCAAATAATATTTTTATTTAATTTTTTATTTAGTTCTATTATTTTTTTTGTATCTGATTCAGGAATTCATTCAGCAATTATTACAATATTTTTTATAGTTTCTATTTTTAAAATATCTAAAGTAGCTTCATAAGCAGAACGAAAAGAAGCAAAGTTTAAACAAGTATCAACTTGGCTTAAAATAACATCTGGAATACTCTCAAAATCAGGAAAAGATGAAATAATTATTTCTTTATTTCAATAAAAAAGTTTATGATTTGAGGTTTTTTGTCATTTATCTATAAAACCTAAAACAGATGGTTTTCTGTCACACAAAAAATCAAAATCAAGCATTTTTTGAGCTGTTTGAAGTTGAAGTCAATAAATAATTGCAAAGGTATTTTTTGAAAACATTTTTTATTTTTTAGTTATAATTTAATTTCTTTTAATATATCAGTCATATAAGTCTCACTTCAAGTTAAAGTATATTTTATTCAGTATTTATCACAAGTATCTTTTAAGAGTTTTAGTCATATTTTATCATTTAATCATCATCTTCTTACCAAAATTTTTATATCTTTTTCTATTATTTCTTTGTAATAAATATCAAGTACATCTATAATTCATAAAAATGTTTTGTCTATTTGAGTAAAATTTGCTATTGCTCAAGCAATAATTAAATACTTTGCATTTTTTGATTTTAACATTTGTTCAATTAATACTTTTGTATATTCAAAAGTATATTCTCTAGTTGGATCTCCAGATAATTCTCAATAATTAGCTATTTCTTTACTATAACCTAAGTATCATAAAGTGTCAGTTATAACTAAAGAACCTCATCATCAAGACAAAAGCAACCAAATAGATCATTCTAAATTTAAAAATTTTAGTTTTAAAGAAGCTCCTGTTTTTTCATCTAAATCCATGATATATTTTTCATTTTCCAAATCTATACTTCAAAAACTATTTGGGAAAGATATATTATTCCAAGAATTATGTTTAAAAAAAGCTGTATTATCAAGTTTTGCAACCATATCTAAAATTACAAGCTCTTTAGTTTCTTTATTAAAACAAAAAGGATTTACTTCTAAATAAGCAAAATCAAAATCTCTATAAAAATTAAATAAATCAATTATTACTTGCAAAATTTTTTCATCTTTCACTCAAAAATTTTTCAAAATTAATTCTTTATTTAATTTTTCTAGTGGAGAAATTAATATACTTTTTGTTTTTTCCCAATTTTCTTCAATATCTATTCATCAAAAATTAGAAAAAGTTAGTTCATCTCACTCTCTTTTTGAAGTTATAGAAACATAAAATTCTTCATCATGAGGAATAAATTCTTCAACTATAAAATTTTTTAAAAATCATTTTAAAGAGTTTATTTCTATTTCTTTTGAGATTTTTTCTTTATACCAAGTAATTAATTCATTTTTTTCTAGATTTATTCATAATAATCCTAATTTTCATCTTTTTCAAAAAAGTTCATCTGGTTTTATTACATATTTTTTATTTTCTTTTATATCTTTAAAATCATCTAAAGATGATATAAAATATCAATTATAATTATGTTTTATATAATCAAAAAACATATTTTTTACATCAAACTCTCTAATTGCCTTTTGTGCCATATTTTTGTATAGTATTTAATATACTTTAATTATAAAAAAAACTTGTTTTTAGCAAGTTTTTTAATATTTTAATAAATTTTTAACTTTAGTATAATACTCTTTTGTATTTTCGTATGTATATAAAATAGCTTCTTGCATCTCTATATCATCAAGTAATTTTTTATTATTATCTCACATAGAAATATAGTAAAAAAAATCATTTGCATAAGAAACAAATTGAGTATAGTTTTTTATAATTCAATTCATTTTATAAGTGTCATACTTTCCCTCATCATATGATTTAATTAAAGATTTTCTAATAATTTTATCATAATTTCTTAAATTATTATAAAGCTTTGTAAGTCTTTTATCTTTAAAAGTATATGTATCTAGTTTTTTTAATTCAAGCTCATAAGAAAAAGTTCATTTATCTAGATTTAATAATTCTTCTATTAATCAATCATTAGCTAAAGAATTTGAAACACTTGAAAAAATTAAAAAATTTGTTACAATAAGTAAAAATATTTTTTTCATATTTTAAAGAAATTAAAAAGTAAGATATTTTTATAATTATTTTTTTTAATAAGTCAAGAAAATGCCTAAAAATTATTATGATATACTTTGAGTTACAAAAAATGCAAGTGATGATGAAATAAAAAAAGCATACAGAAAACTTGCTATGAAATACCATCCTGATAGAAATAAACAAAATAAAGATGCTGAAAGTAAATTTAAAGAAATAAATAATGCTTATGATACTTTATGAGATAGTAAAAAAAGAAAAAATTATGATACTTTTGGAAGTAATAATTTTTCTTGAAACTCTTACTCTAGTCAGCAAAATCCTTTTTCATCTTGAAGTTATTCTTATTCTTCTACTTGATGAATTGACTTAGAAGATTTATTTTGAAATTTTTGAGGTAATAAAAGCTATTCTTCAAGTTCGTGATTTGATTTTTGAGATTTGTTTTGAAGTAATTTTGGGCAAACTCAAACAAAAAAAACTAGTTTCAGAGAAGAAAAAACTCCTGAAATTGATATTACAAAAATATATGAAGTTCCTATTTTTGATTTAATTATTTGATGTAAAATAGAAGTGAGTTCTTTTTTATGAGAAAAAGCAAAGTTAAAAATTCCACCTAACACAAAACCAGGAACTAAATTTAGAGTAAAATGATTTTGAAAAAATATCTCTTGAAATAAGTGAAATTTAATTGTAATTACAGAAGCTATAATGCCTAAATATATAAGTGAAGTTGATTTAAACTTACTTAAAACTATTTCAAACAATGTAACTTACTAAAAAAGATTTTGCCGAGTTAGCAAAATCTTTTTTTATATATCAAGTTTTATATTTTCTGATAAATTTGGAACTAATACTTCTATTTTTTTACTTGTCTCTCAAATAACTTTTTCAATTTGTTTTTGAAGTATTAATCTTTTTTCATCTCAATGATTTAGTGCAATAGTAGCATTTTTTGCAAAATTTTGCCTTTTTAAATACATAAGTATTTCTTCTGAATCTATATGTCAAGAAAATCAAGTTATATCATCATACTCACACTTTACTTCAAATGGTTCTCAATCTATTATAATAAATTCTTCTCAAGATTTTATTTTTCATCATTTAGTTGATAACGGACAGTATCATATAAATACAATTTTTGAGTTTGGATTTGATAAATTTTCTTTTAAATGATTTATAATTGACCCTCAATCTGCCATTCAAGATGCTGAAATAATAATTTCTTTTTTATCTCTATTTTCAACTGAGTAAATTTCATCTAAAGAAGTTCTATTATTATCCTTTGAATCATCTTTATCATCATTTACTGAATTTTTTACATACTTTATTATTTCTCTTCAAAAAAGTTTTACTTGAATTTCTTTATTAAGTAGAGAATATTTCTTATCTATATGATTTATATAAATTTCTGTTATAGCTTCACTTGTTGGACTATCAAGTATAATATCATAATCAAAAATTTGAGTTTTTAAAAATTCTATTTTTGCTTTTAAACTTTCAATTTTTTTAAAATTGTCAATTCATTTTTCAAAAGCTAATAATTCTAAATCCTTAATATCTTTTTTTAATAACTTTATTTCATCTATAATTTTTTGAGAATCAAGTCTTTTTTCAAGTAAATACACTAAAATTTCTTGAGTTCTTTGCATAGAAAAAGCAGGAATTAAAACTTTTCAATTTGCTGTTGAAATAGAATTTATTAAATCTTTAATTGATTTTTGTTTATCAACATGGACTCTTCAAGCATAAGTTGACTCCATTTGTAAATAATCTAGTTTAAATGGAATATTTAGTGGAGTTCAAGCTAGGTTTGGGTCTTTAATTCTTCATAAATCTCAAGAAAATCAATAATTATAATGTCTTAATACTCTTTTTGTAGCACCCTTTTTTGCAACTTTTGTTTGTGATAATATATTGTCAACTTGACTAACAACTAAAGTAATAACAACTTGGGCACTCCCCTCAATATGTCAAGCATCTACAAAGTTTAACTTTATATCTTCTAAAATATCTTGATTTTTATCTAAATGAACTGATTTTAATAGAGAAATTGCTTTTTTTACTTCTTCTATAGAATAATCAATTTGTATTAATGGAGTTAAACAGTTTTCAATATCTTCTAAACAACTAATATTATGGTTTAATATTAATTGCCTAGAGTAAGAGAAATCTTCTAAATTATTTTTTCAAGATGCAAGTTTTTTTATAATTTCCTTTACATTTTTTATATTTTTTAATTTTTCTTTGATTAAATTTATCTCTTGTTTTCTTGTTGATAAAGTAGTTATAAGTCAATCTAAATCATATCAATTTATTTCAAATAATTTAGAGTAATTAGCTTTCCAACTTAAAAATAAATCTAGTTTTTCTTTCAGTGAAGCTCTTATTTTTCTTCTTTTATTTGATATACTATAAAAGTCATTTATTTGAGAATTTAATTTATCTTTAATTTCATCTTTTAACTGAGATTTTATACTAAAAACAGTAAAAATATCTTGATATTCATATGGTATTTGATTTATCTCTTCTTGAGAAATATTATTTATATGTATATGTCTTATTTTTTGATATGAGAAATCTTCTCCTGTTTGTATGATTTGAGATATTAATTTTTCAATATCATTTTGAGAATAATTCTCTATTGTTTTATAAAAATAATATGATCTTATATCTCAGACTTCTTTTATATTATGTTTAGACAATAACTCTACAGCATCGTTATAATTACTTTCTGAAATACGAGTTTTTCATTCATAATACGAAACAAATAATTGATATTGATGATATTTAGAATTATTTTTTTTAGCTAAATTTTTAAATCAATTAATTTCATCTATTTTATCTTTTAACTTTTGTTTAATTCTTTGTTTAATTTTATCATCAAAGATATAAATTAAATTTTTATCTTTATTAAACAAAACATCATATATTCTTTTATCATCAAGTCTTTTTATATATATTTTTACTTTATTTGAATTTCAATTTCAATCAGTTGTTTCAACTAAATCATCTACTTCATCTAATCAATACAAACTATCAATAATTGATTCTTTTTTATATGATGATAAAAAATCTTTTGCTTTTTTATACTCAAACTTATTATTTTCTTGAAAACTTTCTAAACTTCATTCATAAGCTAATTTTATATCTAAAGCTTTATATAACTCTTCTTTTAATTCAGTATTTCTTTTTATATTTAATGAATTTTTATCAAAATATTGATTAATCATTACTATAACATCTTTTAATATCTTTTTATTTATAAAGACTCTTTTTTTATCTTTTAAATACGATATTATTTCATAAAGATCTATATCTTCTATATTATCAATATATAAAATAAAATCATTTATATTTGGATTATCTAAATTAGTTAAATAACTATTTTTTAATCATTTTTTTATATCAAATGTAGTATAATTTGTTTCTGGTAATTGTGGTAATTGTCTATTTAAATCTTCATAATCTAAAATATTTAATTCATTTAATTCTTTTTCTAATGCTAAATACTCATTTATATCTTTTGGTAGTTTAAACTTTAATCATCTATAAAAATTTAATAGTCTTATTACATCAACTTTTTCTCATCAAATATTTATGCTTTCTAAATCTTTTAACTCTTTTTCTAATAAATCCTCATTTTCATTTAGTAAATCCTCGTTTTCATTTTTAAATAAAGATAAACTAAGTTTACTTTTTTCTATATATTTTACATAATTAAATGCCTTAGTTAATTCATCTCTTAAGACTTCATTTTTTTTATTTATAGATATATTTTCAACTTCATCTTTTGATATTTTTTGCAATAATTGCTTTAATCTTCAAGTTATAGTTCATTTTATAAACGATGAAACTGCTATTTGCTTTCAAGATCAAGATCTAGTTTGAGTTAAAATATTTTCTATATCTTCATCTTTAGCAGACATAATTGGTTTAAAGTTTTGTAAAATAGCTTCTTCTCCATACTCTAAACACTCTATTTTATTAAATGCTATTTCAATATCTTCTTCATCATACAAAAGCTCTGGAGGTTCTTTTAACACAGAAGAAATATCTGAAACTTCCTCTACTCAATACTCTTTTAATAAAGCCTTTGACTCTAAAAAACTACTTTCAAAGTCTCTTTCATCTCAAACTATTTTTAAAAGATATTCTTTACTTTCTTTACTATCTTTTGATTTAGATTTTATTTTTTCATAATGATTTACTATAGCAAGACTTTCTGATAATTTTTTTGCTAATTTTGAGTTTAATTCATTGACTTTTTCTATTTCATTTCTTGTTAAATTAACATAATCAAGCCACATAACTTTTGATTGTAATTTAGTTAGATTTGTTGAAATAATTTGTCCTGAAAATCATTTTTTTACTAAATATGGCACAAGTCAAGAATGATCACTATGAGCATGAGTTATAATTAAAAAATCAGCTGAAATAACTTCAGGTGAGATTTCTTTATTTATTTTTAATGCATTTTTAACTCATTGATGAGCTCAAGCATCTATAATTATTTTAGGATTTTTTGTTTTTCAAATATCTACTGAAAATAAAGTTTGTGATCAAGTTAAATTTTTTCAAGTATCTTTATCATCAATTCATCAAATATATTTTATTACAGCTTTAGACATAAAAAACAAAAATTAAAAAGTATTATTTTTAGTTATATATAATATTTTTAGTTTGTCAAAGAAATTTATTAAAAGTTCTTTAAATTAAAAAACTTTTAGTAATTTTTTGCAAAAAAATAATTTTACTTATAATTTGTTTAACTTATTTAAAATAAAAAAATTAAATGAATTATTTAGAAAAATCAAAACTATATTTAGAAAAAAAAGATGAGTTTTTAGATATAGATGATATTGAAATTTTACAAAATTTAATAAATTATCATAGTGATTTGTATTATAATAAAGAAAATCCTATAATTTCTGATTATGAATATGATTTACTTTTTAAAAAGCTTGAATTTTTAGAAAATAAATTTGATATAAAATACTCTCAAAGCCAAAAAGTTTGAAGTGAAATATTGTCATCTACTTTTAAAAAAGTTAATCATAAAAGACCTATGATTAGCTTAGATAATACTTATAATGAAGAAGATTTACTTGATTTTAATCAAAGAGTTTTAAAAAATCTTTGAAGCAATATTTTAGAAATCCCTTATAATTTAGAGTTTAAATTTGACTGACTTTGAATTTCTTTAATTTATAAAAATTGACAATTTATCCAAGCAATTACAAGATGAGATGGGCAAAAATGAGAAGATGTAACAAAAAATGTAGAAACAATTAAAAATATACCAAAAAAAATAAATATTTTATGAGATTTTGAAGTGAGATGAGAAATAATTATGCCAATATCATCTTTTAATGAATTAAATAAAAAATCACTTGAAAAAAAAGAAAAAGTTTTTTCAAATCCAAGAAATGCAGCATCTTGAAGCTTAAGAGTAATTGACTTCAATATTACAAAAGAAAGAAATTTAAAATTTTTTGCTTATGATTTTTGATGATTTAGAGAATTTAATAATATTTTTAGTTGAAAAACTCCAAGCTATCATGAAACTATATTATATTTAAAAGAACTTTGATTTGAAATTTCAAGTTATTTTAAAAAATGTAAAAATATTAATGATGTAATAAATCATATAAATAATTTTTGAAATTTAAGAGAATCTCTTGATTTTGATATTGATTGACTTGTATTAAAAGTTGATAAAATTGACTTATGGGAAGATATATGATTTACTGCTCATCATCCAAGATATGCAATTGCTTATAAATTTCCAGCACAAATAGTTTCTACAACTATTTTATCAGTAGAACACCAAGTTTGAAAAACTTGAACTATAACACCTGTTGCAAATCTATCTCCTGTCAATATTTCAGGAGCAATAATAAAAAGAGCTTCTTTGCATAATTATGATGAAATAGAAAATTTAGATATAAGAGTTTGAGACCAAGTTTTTATAAAAAGAGCTTGAGAAGTTATACCAAAAATTATTTCAATTATTGATAGTGTAAGGACTTGAAAAGAAATCAAAATAGAAATTCCAAAGTATTGTCCTTCATGTAATAATAAATTAAAAAAAGATTTAGATAAAGTAAGAATTTATTGTGATAATATAGATTGTCCCAAACAAATTATACAAAAACTTATTTTTGCTATATGAAAAAATTGATTAAATATTGACTGACTTTGAGAAAAACAAGTAGAATTATTTTATAATTTATGATTTATAAAAACTTTAGATGATATTTATAATTTAAAAGATAAAAAAGAAAGTCTACTAACTTTAGAATGATATAAAGAAAAATCTATAAATAATTTATTATCTTCTATAGAAAATTCAAAAAATCAAGACATAATTAATTTTTTAATATCTCTAAATATACCTCTAATTTGACCTACAAGTGCTAAAGAATTAGCAAAAATTTTTAAAGATAAAAATGATTTATTAAATTTTGATAAAACTTTAGAAGAACTTGAAAATTTACAAGATATTTGAACTCAAACAGCACAAAATATATATAATTATTTCAATGATGATAGAAATAAAATCTTAATAAAAAATTTATTAAATTATATAAATATTAATTTTTTTAAAGAAGTTTTATGAAAAAAATTTGAATGAAAAAAAATTTGTATAACTTGAAGTTTTGATAATTATTCAAGAGATGATTTAATAAAAATACTTGAGGAAAATTCTTGAATTTTTGTTTCATCAGTTTCAAAAAATACTGATGCATTACTAGCTTGAGAAAAAGCTTGAAGTAAGCTACAAAAAGCAATAGAGCTTTGAGTTAAAATTTTAACTTTAGATGAGTTTTTATAATTTTTAATTTACTATTTATGTTAATTCCAAAATCAAATAGAAAAAAAGCACTTTTTATAGTTGATGTGCAAGATTCTTTTATAATAGATAGAAATAAATATGTTATCCCAAATATTTTAAATTTAATAAATAATTGAAATTATGATTTAATAGTTTATTCTGTGCAATATAATGACAAAAATAGTTTGTGGTATAAACAAATATGATGGTGTGAAGATGTCAAAGAAACAGATACTATTTTAGAAGTAAAAGAAAATTTAAAAAATAAAGCTTTTTTAAAAATAAATAAATTAACAAGAAGTATTTGGAAATGAGATTTAAATTTAGATAAAATACTAAAAGAAAATAATATTTTAGAAGTGCATTTATGTTGATATGAATCAAATGATTGTGTTTTTGCAAGTGCTTTAGAAAGTTTTGATTTATGATATTATACATTTGTTATAGAAGAAGCTTCTGAAACTAGAACCACTGCTACAAACCACTCAAAAGCTATTGATATATTAAGGTATTTAAATTTAACAAATAACAGTAATTATATAAAATAATTTTATTTACAAAAAAAATTAGACTTTTTTAAAAAAGTATATTATAATAGTATTACAACTTTTTAATTATTTTTTCATATTAATATTTAATTATAAAAAATGTGAAAAAATAAAGTTATTATTGAGCCTTGAGTAAAAGAAAAAATTCTTTTTTCTGCAATACTATCAAATGATGAAAAAGACAATTTTTTAAGATATATAGCATATTTTACAAAAGAAGAAAAAGAAGAACTCCTGCTTATAATTTAAAAAACACCTACTTTTAAGTAGGTGTTTTTTAATAATCATTATCTTTTAAATTACTCTCAATCTCTAAAAATCTTTGGTTTGTTCTATCAAACATTAATTCAATAGTTCAAACTGGTCAATTTCTATTTTTTCTAATTGCTACATCAGTAACTCATTTTCTATCAGTAAATTCATCATAATACTCTTCCCTATATAACATCATAACTATATCAGCATCTTGTTCAATAGATCATGATTCTCTCAAATCTGACAAAATAGGTTTTTTATCAGTTCTTGACTCAACAGCTCTTGATAATTGTGATAATGCAATTATTGGCACATTTAATTCTCTTGCAAGTGATTTTATTCATCTTGATATTTCAGAAATTTCTTGAACTCTATTTAAAGAATTTCAATTTGTCATTAACTGCAGATAATCAATTACTATTAAATCAAGTCATGCTTCCATTTTTAATCTTCTTGATTTTGATTTTAAATCAAGCAAATTTCATCAAGCACTATCATCAATATAAATATTAGCATTTGAGAGTTTTTCCATTGCTTCTCAAAGTTTTGCAAATTCGTCATCTTCTAACTCTCATTTTGCAAGTTTCCATGAATTTATTCAAATACTTGAAGCTATCATACGATCCGTTAGTTGTTCTTTACTCATTTCAAGAGAAAAAATAGCTACATTTTTTCATTTAAAACCTATATTTTGAGCTAAATTTAAAGAAAAAGCTGTTTTTCACATCGAAGGACGAGCAGCTAAAATAACCATATCTCATCATTTTAGTCATCCTAAAGTATTATCAAGTGATTTAAATCAAGTATAAAGTCTATGATCTTTTACTGAATCTGGATTTTCATGAATTTCAGCAAATTCTTCAAATCTCGATTCAAGTATATCTCAAATATGAACAAGTTTATTTTTTATAAATACTTGAGTCACTTCAAAAATTGATTTTTCTGATTTTTCAAGCAAAATATTTATGTTTTCTTCTTCATTATATCAATAAGAAATTATATCATTTCAAGCTTTTAATAATTTTCTGTTTACTGCTTTATTTTTTACAATAGTTGCATACTCAAAAATATTAGCACTTGTTGGAACTATTTCTGTTAATTGTATGATATAATTTAATCATCAAATCTCATCAAGTAACTTTTTATCATCTAATCTTTCTTTTACTGTTATAATATCAATTGGTTTATTTTTTGTATAAAGTTCTAGCATAATTTCATAAATTTTTTTATTTCTATCATCATAAAAATCATCAACTTTTAATAAATCAGAAATAACTAAAAATCATTCTTTATCTATAAGTAAACTTCATAAAACAGACATTTCAGCTTCTATACTATGTGGTGGAATTTTTAACATATTTATTTAATCATCAAATTAATTTCTTATATAATTTATACTTATTTTTTTATAAAATAAAAACAATTTTTAAATTATAAGTTTAAAAATTGTTAATAAGTTTAAAGTTTTAAAAATTATACACTTTCTTTAGGAATATACTCTAATGCTTCTAATTCTTTAATCTCTTTTTTAACTTCTTCATTATATGGGTCAAGCTCTAAAACTCTATTATAAGTATTTACTGAATCAAGTATTTTTCATATATTTTTATAAGCTCAAGCAAGTATTACTAGATTTTCTATATCTCTTGGTTGGTATTTTAAAAATACTTTTAAAAATGTAATTGAATCAACATACAATCATTTATAATAATAAAGTTGTGCTAACATATTTATTGTTTCAATATCATCTTCTTTTAAATCATATGCTTTTTTATATATTTCAATAGCAAGGTCATATTTTTCTTGCATCGTTAAAGTATAGCCTAGTTTTTTTAATATATCAAAATTATCACTATGAACTAAAAGTAAATCTTTATAAATATACTCTGCTTTTACATAATCTTTTTCTTCAATATATATAATTGCAAGTTCTAAATTTAAATCAATATTAAATTTATCTAAAGCAAGTCATTCAACTATTTGATTTTTAGCTAAATCATACTCTAGTTTTGATATATTTACTTTAATTTTTTTAAGTAATTCTATAATTTTATTTTGATCTTCTATTGAAATTTCAACTACTTTTGAAGTAAAGTTTGTAACTATTTTTTCCTCTGAAATATCTATTTTAGAAATAGGAGTTTCATTTTTTTTAATTCAAACTCAAACAATTTTTTTTATAGTTGAAAAAAATCAAAATGTTTTGAAAAAAAAGTAATAAATTATATATAATAAAGAAATTAAAAATACTACTAATTCTAGTTGGAATAATATCAAATTATATTGCATAAAAATATTTTTTAGTTAATTTTTAGCTAGTATATAAATAATTTATTTTTTTTCAAATTTTAAAATCTTTTTGATTTTTTATAATTTAAAATTAATATATTTTTATATATATAAATATAAAATATTAATAAGCTATGAAAAAAAATACAATACTTGAAAATATACTAGTAGAAAAACTTGTTTTTTGATGAAAATGATTTGCTAGATTAAAGTCAGATAATAAAGATATAGACTGAAAAGCTATATTTATTACTTGATGAGTAATACCTCAATCAGTAGTTAATTTAAGAGTTTTAAAATCAAGAAGTGATTTTATAGAAGCTCAACTTTTAGATGTAGTTAAAAAATCCCCTATTGAAAAAGAAAACAAAAACAATATTTATTGAATGCAAGCTTGAATTCCTTGGATAAATATACCTTATGAAGAACAATTAAAAATAAAAGAAAATCAAATAAAAGAATCATTATTTCATATATCAAAACTACAAAACAATTTAGAAATTTCCCCTATAGTTCCCTCTTGATTAATTGATAATTATAGAAATAAAATAGAGTTTTCTTTTTGAAAATTTATATCAAAAAATCAAAATAAAGAAGAACATTTTAATCTATGATTTCATAAGCAATGAGAATTTAGTAAAATAGAAGATTTTGACTGAACTATACTTATTTCAAAACTTGCAAATGATATATATAAAGAAATAAAAGAATTTGCTAAAGCTTCTTGATACCCTGTTTATGACCAATTTGATCAAAAATGATTTTTTAGACATATTGTTTTAAGAGAATGATTTTTTACAAAACAAATTATGATCATTTTTTCAGTAAATCATAAATATGAATGAGTAAAAAATTTAGATTTTATATATGACTTTTTAAATAATTTAGTTAAAAAATATCCTCAAATAACTTCTATTTACTTAAGTTTAAATGACAACAAAGCAGATATTGCTATTTGAGAACTAGAGCTTATTTATTGAAAAAATTTTATAGAAGAAAAACTACTTGACTTAACTTTCAATATCTCACCAAAAAGTTTTTTTCAAACAAATTCTTTTCAAGCAGAAGTTTTATATAAAGAAGTTTTAAATCAAGTTTGAGATGAATTAAAAGATTTTAATAAAGTTTTAGATTTATATTGATGAACTTGAACTATTTGAATGGTTTTTGCAAAACATGTTAAAGAAGTAATTTCTGTTGAACTTATTGAAAGTGCATCAAAAGACTGAGAATTAAATGCTTTAAAAAATAATTTAACAAATATTTCTTTTGTAAATAAAAAAGTTGAGGATTTTTTAAAAAGTTATTTAGAAAATAATCAAAATTGTGATTTATTAATTATTGATCCACCTAGAACTTGAATTCATCCCGATGCTTTAAGAGATATTTTAAAATTTGATTCAAGATATATAATTTATGTAAGTTGCAATCCTGCAACACTATCAAGAGATTTAGCTTATATATTAAAAGAAAGTGAGTATAAAATAAAAAAAATAACTCCTGTTGATATGTTTCCTCATACTCATCATATAGAAACTATAGTTTTACTTTGAAAATAAATTTTTATGAAAAAAACTAAAAAAGCATTTTCATTAATTGAAATAATTATCTCAACTATCATACTTACTATTTGAGTTTTTTGAGTTTATAAACTTATTTGAAATAATGTAAATTTAATATCGAGTAATGATAATTATAAAACATTTAATGATTTATATCCTAACTTTAAAGAATGTATAACTTCTTTAAAGTCATCTTTAAGTTGAAGTTATAATTCTTGAAGTAGTTTTTCAATTAATTTTTGAAATGACAATATGTCTTGTTTAATTTGAAATTATAATTCTAATTTTGACTTTACTCCTGTTTTATTAAATAACAATGAATATTATTTATTTTGAGAAGTTACAAAAAAAGAAAGTGATGAAATGGAATTAAAATTAAATATTTATAATTCACTAAACTGATATATGTTTAATAGTTGAAGTTTAGATAATTATATGATTTTAAAATAGTTTAAAATTTGATTTTTATAAATATATATAGTATTATAATTATAACTAAATTATAATTATAAATTTAAACTTTATGAAAAAATTCTTATTAATCTTATTTATATTATTTTCTTTTTCAACTCAAACATTTGCTATAAATGAAGAATTAATGGTTGTAAAATATATTTATTCTCCTATCATAACAACAAATAACAATAGTGCTAATATTATTTATAATCTCCAAAAATGATATATTTTAACTAGTTTATGAATAGAGTGAGATTATAATAAAGTAAAGTTAACAAGTTGAATATATTGATATATACTTTCAAGTAATTTAGATAATTATAGTGATTTTTCTCAAAAATTAATTGAAAATAAATGAAATTCTACAAAAAATATAATTTTATACACTCAAGCAAATAAAAATTCTAAAAAAATCTGAATTTTAAAAAATAACACAAATTTTTATATAACTCATACAAATATCATAAATGATAACTTCTTACAAGTTAAAATAATTGACTGAATTAATAAAAATAAAATTTGATATATAGAAAATAAAGATATAAATATTTATTTTGATGGTAAATATACAAGTAATATTTCAAATTATATAGCAAATATCACTAATAATAAAAAAGTAGTTTCAAGGTTTAAACCTAAAAAAAAGGTAAATAAAGAAAATAAAGAAACCTCTAATTCAAGTGATTTTTTAAGCAATAATCCTTCAAATAATTCATTTATAAATTTATTTAATAATAATTCTAATGTAAATATTGAATCAAATAATAATACAGGTAGTATATTTTCAAATATTGAATCAGACAATAATACAAATAATATATTTTCAAATATTGAATCAGACAATAATACAAATAATATATTTTCAAATATTGAATCAAATAATTTAAACAACTCTAATGATATAAATAATTTATTTAATAATAACTCAACTATAAATGAAAAAACTGAGATCATTGATGATAAAAATTTAGAAAATGAAAAAACTAAAGATCTTGATTTTTTAAACAATGAGCTTGATTTAAACAATTTATTAAAAAATTTAAACTAATTCATACTTTCAAAATAGATTTTTTTTAATGATTTGATTTATTTCCATAAGCGATAAATTTAATCCTAATTCTCAATAACTAAAGTTTGTTTTTTGCAAAAAATCATCTACACTTAAAGATAAGTTATATTTTAATAATTCATAAATCTCTTTTTGAATCATATTTCAAAAAGAAATTTCTTTTTTTATTGTCTCTCAAATATTATATCAATAATCATTTAAAATATCATCTGAAGATGAAATAAGTTTTGCTTCTGAATTTTTAATTAAATTATTAGATCAAATATAATTAGATGATAAGATATCTCAAGGAATTGCAAAAACATCTTTTCATTGATCTAGTGCTAGTTTTGCTGTTATTAAAGTTCATGATTTTTCTCAAGCTTCTAAAACTAAAAGTCATTTTCAAATTCAAGCAACTATTTCATTTCTAATTGGAAATGTATAAATACTACCTTTTGTTTCAAGTGGAAAAATAGAAATAAGTCATCATCAACTTTTTAATATATCATCAAATAATTTTTTATTTGACGATGGATATGTGATATCTATTCAAGTTCAAAATACTACTATAGTTTTAAAGTTGTTTTCTAAAGCAATTTTATGTGCTATTGTATCACATCATCAAGCTCACCCTGAAACTATTGTAAAATATTTAGTTAATTTTGGAATAATGATATTTGCAGTTTTTTTTGTATATTGGCTAATTTTTCTTGATCAAACTACTGAAAAAAAATTATCATTTTTATTTATTTCTCATCTTAAATAAATTAAAAATGGTGGATTTGAAATATTTTTTAAATCATTTATATAACTTTCATCATAAAATGTAATTATTTTAATATCTAATTTTTTTATAATTTCATCTATTTTTTTTGTATTTAATACTTTTTTATTTTCCAAAACTTTTAAGATAAAACTTTCTTTAAAACTAAAACTACTTAATAATTCAAAAGATAAGCTTTCAAAAAAATACTTATAATCTCTATTGTCTTTAAAAATTTTATGTAATTGCTTATGACTAAATCACAAACTATGAAGATAAACTAGATAATTCATTTAAAATAATTAAAAATTAATATACCTATTATATACATTTATATTTAAAAATCAAAAAAATTAATGATGATGTTCGTCTTTTTTCTCTTCTTTTTTAGGTTCTTCTTTTTTTTGCTCTTCAAATATTTTAGAAAGTCGTTTAAATAATTTGTTAAATATATAATCAACTACTCATCCAATAGTCATTTTATAAAAAATAAATAATATAATTATTAAATTTACTAAATAATCATATTTTAATAAAAATGAAAATATAAATGAAGGAGAAAAGTAGTTGTATATACTTTTTAATACATAGCTTTCTTTTATCTCTCAAATAATTCAATTGTCTATTTGAAACAAAAATTTATTATTTATAATAGATAAAAAAATAGATATCAAAAAACTAAAATAAAATAATCAAAATGAAATAATTGTTAAATAATTTAATACTTTATTTTTTGAAACTCTAAATTCTATATCTTCATTTAATGGTATTAAAATAGCAAATAATGGTATAAAAAATATACTATAAAATCATAAAAAATCTTTATGATTAAAAACAAAATTTTTTAAAGTTTTAAATCATATATCATTTGAATTTAAAGATGTAATTGATAAATTTATAAAAGTCCAAACTACAAGTCATAAAATAATTCATAAATAAGCTTTATAAATTTTTTCTATTCAACTAAAAATAAATACTAAAAAAAACACAACAGATATAGTAATTAAAACATAATCTGGAATTGGAATATTTTTTAAAAAATCAATTACTATATCTACCATATAAAAAAATTATATTTTATTTTAGTTTTTTATTTTTATTCATAAACCTCTCTTGGCTTACTTCAATTAGATGGTCAAACTATTCATAATTCTTCAAGTATATCAAGCACTTTAGCTGCTCTTGCATATCAAAGTCATAATTTTCTTTGAATTAATGAAGTTGATCATTTTTTTGATTCTCTAACTATTTTTATTGCCTTTTCTATTAACTCTGGGTCTTCATCTTGATCTCAATTATAATTTTCTAAAATACTTCAAGAAGTATTTGATTTTCAATTTACAATAGAATCATCATATAAATTATCTAACATATCTGGATCAATTGTAATTTTTAATTCATTTACTACATCTTCAATTTCTGGAGTTTCAACTAAAACTCATTGTACTCTAACAGGCTCTAAAACTCATGTTGGTAAATATAACATATCTCATCTTCAAAGCAAATCTTCAGCTCATATTTTATCTAAAATAGTTCTACTATCTATTTGAGAAGCAACAGTAAAAGCAATTCTTGAAGGGATATTGGCTTTTATAAGTCAAGTAATAACATCAACTGAAGGTCTTTGAGTTGCGACTATTAAATGCATTCAAACAGCTCTTGCCATTTGTGCTATACGAGCAATAGATCATTCAACTTCTTTTTTATTTCAACTCATCATTAAGTCAGCAAGTTCATCAACTATTATAACTATATATGGTAATTTTTCGTCTTTTTTAACTTTTGCATTATATTCTTTTAAATTTCTTGCATTTTTTGATTTTGCTAAATCATATCTTCTAAGCATTTCAGCTACAGCCCATTTTAATGAATTTAAAGCTTTATCTGGATTTGTAATAACAGGAGTGAGTAAATGAGGGATTCAGTTATAAATTGATAACTCTACCATTTTAGGGTCAATTAAAATCATTTTTAATTCACTTGGAGAAAATTTATATAACATTGAAATAATAAATCAATTCATTCAAACTGATTTTCAAGAAGATGTTTGTCAAGCTACAAGTAAATGTGGCATTTTTGTCAAATCTCAAACTATTATATCTCAAGAAACATCTTTTCAAACAGCTATTGGAATTTCAAATTTTGGATTATTAAACTCTTTACTTGAAATAACTTCTTTTAATCAAACAGCTTGTCTATTTTCATTTGGAACTTCAATTCAAACAACTCATTCCCCTGGAATTGGAGCTTGAATACGGATTGATTTAGCATGAAGTGCTAGAGTTAAATCTTTTTTTAAATTTTCTATTTTATTTAATTTTACTCAATCATCTGGCTGTAATCTAAACTGAATAACTGTAGGTCAAGCTCTATATCAAGTCATATTTACATTTATTTTAAACTGAGAAAGTTTTTCAACTATTTCTTGTTGTTTATTATAAATAGCATTTTCATCTACTTTTATATTTCATCAAATATTTGGAAGTAAATCAATTGATGGAAGTTTCCAACTATCATATTTTGGTTCTATAAATGATTTTTCTTCTTTTTTTGTTATATTAATTTTTGTTTCGTCTTCTTTATCTACTACAAAAGAATCTTTCATTTTTTTAAAAAATCAATTACTTTCTTGTTTTTCAATTAATATCTTTCTAGGAGCTTCTTCAAGTTCTAATTGTTTTGGTTCTTTTTTTGAGTTTTTTACTTTTTTTATTTCTTCTTCTAGCTCAAGTTTTAAATTCTTAATATTTTCAAGTTCTTTATTTAATTTACTATTTTTTACTTCTTTTATTTCTTCTTTTGGCAGAGAAATATTTTCTTTTATAGCTTTTAATTCAGGAGTATATGAAATAAATTTTTTAAGTATTTTTTTATAACTAATTCTAAACATTAAAAATAATGAAAATAAAAATATCATTATAAGAAAAATAACTCATGAAATATTTCAAAAAAATGATACAAGTAAATCACTAAAATTAAAAAAAGAATTATATCAATTATTAAAACTTCAAACTAAACTTGTAAATGATATAAAATACAATATAAGACCAAAAAATCTTGAATTATTAAATGAAAATCATTCTTTAAAAAATATCAAAACCCCCAATATTAAAATTATTGGAGAAAAAATTATTTGATAAAAATTTCAAAACAAAGATTTTAAAAGTCTAAATACATAAAATCAAGCAGTAGAATCAGTTTCTGCAAATATTGATAAAGCTCACAATACTATAAAAAAAGTTGCTATAAATATATTTTTAGTATCAGGTCTTATGGTATTTGATTTAGATTGAGTAATTTTTTTATTTTTTTTCTTAGCCACTTTTTTAAAAATTAAATTTTAATTTAAAATTATTATATGATTTTTTCTTTTTTTTCAAAAAAAAAGATTTTTTAAAATCTTTTTTAAAGTCAAACTATATCTTTTATATCTATATATTTTTTAGAAACTATATTATTTGCAATTATATTTCATTTATTTAATTTTTCTTCAATTATAGAAAAATTATCTTTATATATTTCATATTTTTTTCTTGGAATTTCAAAATATTTTAAAATTAAATCAAGTAATTCAAGTTTTGCATGTCAATATCAATATCATCATTTTTCATATTTTTGTCTTATTTCTTTTATTTTTTCATCACTTGCAAATAATTTTATAAGTGAAAACACATTACAATTATCTGGATTTTTTGGTGATTCTAAAGGAGTATCATCAGTAACTATAGACATAATCTGTTTTTTTAATTCTTTCTCTGAAGCAAAAATTGGTATAAAATTATTGTATGATTTACTCATTTTTCTTCAATCAGTTCAAGGAATTATTCACAAATCATCACTTATAATTTCATTTGGTAATTTAAAAAAGTCTTTTTTATAAGTTTTATTAAAATTTCAAGCTATATCTCTTGCAAATTCTATGTGTTGCTTTTGATCTTTTCAAACAGGCACATAATCAATATCAAAATTAATTATATCTGCAGTCATTAAAATAGGATAATTAAAAACAGCCATATTTATATCAATATCTTTATCTTTATTATCTTTAAAAGCATGAGCTCTAAGCATTAAACTATATGGAGTAACACTATTTAAAATCCATACAATATCATTGTGATGAGTAAGTTTTGATTGTTCAAAAACTATTATTTCACTATCATCTGGCAAAAATGAAAAATACTCTATTAAAACATTTTTTATATTATCTTTTAGAGTATTTTTATCATGAACTGATGTTAAAGAGTGTAAATCAGCAAGCATTAAATAAGTTTGATTTCATTTTGAGATCTCAATTATTGGCTTTACAGCTCAAAAATAATTTCATATATGCATTCAACTTCAAGTTGGTTTAACTCAAGTTAATATTTTTTTATTTACTATTTTCATTTTTTTATTTATTATTTTGATATAATATCGTCTACTATATATTTTTTCTTTCTATTTTCAAGAACTTCTGCTCTTTGTTCTTGTAGTTTAGTCAAAATATAATATGGGTTTGCCATAAATCTAAATTCTCTAACTTCTGTAGTTTGAAGTTCTATAATTATTTTTCAATATCATAAAATATTTGGTAAAAATCATCTAGAATAAGCATCTATTTTTATTATTTTAAAAGCATCTATAACTTCAACATCATTTCTTAATATAAATGATGAGTTAATTATAAAAATTTGATCTTTATGTATTATAAATAAATAATTATAATATTCAATAAATCATAAAATAAGCCTTAAAAACGAATAATTAACTATTACAAAAGCTAGTGGAAATATTGTATAATATACTATATCTCATCATAATTCTTGTTTATAGGTAATTCACAAAAAAGATAAAACAAAAACTATTATTAATAAAAATATAAATTTTATCAAATAAAATATAAGCAAAATATAGTGTTTTTTTTCAATAATATTACAATTATTATCCATATATAAATTTTAATATGATAAAAATAATAAATAAAAATAGAAAAATAAATAAAAATAAAATTATGTTAGATAATTTATTAAAAACTAACTTTAAATTTTCTATTTTAGTATATTCAATATGTTTTTGATTTATATATTTAAGTCTTTTTATTATAAATAAATAGCTTATTATTAAAAAAAATCAATATAATATAATTCAAAGTATAGTATATATTGGCATAATATTTTTTTATTAAAAATATATAAATATTATATTTAAAATTTATAAAATACAAAAAAAATCTCTAAAAATAGAGATTTTATAAATATTTAGAAACAATTTCTTTTAATTCATCTTTTTGCTTCACTCAAACAAGCATTTCTACAGGTTTTCCATCTTTTAAAACTATTAAAGTTGGAATACTCATAATTCTAAATTTTTGAGCAAGTCCTGGATTTTCATCTACATTAACTTTTCAAACTTTCATTTTTCCATCCATTTCAGTTGCAAAATCACTTAGTATTGGTAACATCATTTGACAAGGACCACACCATTCAGCCCAAAAATCAACTAAAACAACTCAAGACGATATTTCTGTTTCAAAATTATTTTCATTTAGTATTATTGCTGACATTTTTTTTAAATTTAATATATAAAGTATAGTATTTATTATTATATAAATATTTTCATTAAGTCAAAAAATTATTTTAATTTTTCTTTTAATAATTCATTAAAAATTTTTGGATTTCATTTTCAAGCACTTTCTTTCATACATTGTCAAACTAAAAAACCAAATATTTTTTCATTTCAAGATTTATAATCATTCACTTGAGTTTCATTATTTAAAATAACATTTCAAACTATGTTATTTAATAATTCTAAATCATTTTTTTGAATTAAGTTTTTATTTTCTGCAATATTTCTAGCCTCTCATCAATTATTAAACAATTCTTCAACTACTATTTTTGCATTTGTTGATGATAATTCATCATTATTTACCATAATTATAACATCTGCTAAATTTTTTGGAGTTATTTTTATACTAGAAATACTTTCATTTTCATCTTGTTTTAATAGTCATAAAACTACAGTTGTTAAATAAGAACATGATTTTTTAGGATCATTTGTTATTTTTACAACTTCATCAAAATAATCTCACAATTCCCTATCTGATGATAAAATTCTAGCATCATCTTCTCATAATTTAAATTCATTTAAATATCTAAGTCTTTTTTCTATTGGTAACTCTGGTAGTTTTTTTCTACAACTTTCTATAAACTCATCACTTAATTTTAATGGTAATAAATCTGGCTCTGGATAATATCTATAATCCATAGCATCTTCTTTACTCCTTTGACTATGGCTAGTTCAAGAATCATCATCCCATCATCTTGTTTCTTGATTAACTTCTCATCATGAAGTTAAAACTTTAACTTGTCTGTTAAATTCACTATCAATTGCTCTTGCTATAGCTTGAAATGAATTTATATTTTTTAACTCAACTCTAGTTCATAAAGTTGTTGTCAATTTCGGTCTTATTGATATATTTACATCACATCTTAGTTGTCATTTTTCCATATCAGCATCAGAAACTCATGATGCTCTAAACATTTTTTGCAATTCTTTTAAAAATTCAACAACTTCTTGTTTTTCTTTAAATACTGGGTCTGTAACTATTTCCATTAAAGGGCTTCAAGCTCTATTATAATCACACAATGTTTTTCATCAAGTATGAACTAATTTTCAAGCATCATTTTCTAAGTGCATATGATGAATTGAAAAATCTCTTTCTTCTCAATCAACAATAGTTTTTACAGATCATTTTAAAACTATAGGTTCATACATTTGTGTTATTTGATAACTAGTTGGATTATCTGGATAAAAATAAGTTTTTCTATCAAAAATTGAAGTTTTGTTAACTTGGCATCACATCATCATTCATCAAATAAGTCAAAGCTTGACTACTTCTTTATTTAGTTTTGGTAATATTCAAGGGAATCACATACAAAAAGGACATACATTTGTATTTGGTTCAAGCTCTAATTCTAAAGCATTTTTACAACTACAAAACATTTTTGATTTAGATTTTATTCTTACATGTATTTCAAGTCATATAACTTTTTCATATTCAACCATAAAATTAATAATTTTTAAATTTTAAATTTTTATCATTATATATTTTTTTTAGAAAATACAATAAAATTTTGCTCTTTTAAAAAATATATGATACAATTATTTCAAATGAATTTTAACAATTATTTTTTTAATATGAAGTTTTTATCTTACATAAATAAATTTTTAACTAAAAACAGAAAAAATATAATCTATATAGTATCTATAGTTTTTGTATTTTTTTATCTTGCTGATTTAAGTTTTGCTCGAGATACAACAGCTACTACTCCTCAAACTTGAACAAGTGATAAAAACTGGGTTATTGAATTAATCAATTGATTTTTAAAAATTGCTTCTGCTATTTTATGACTTTTAACTTTTTTAGTTTGACTTTTTTTATATCCAGAATGGACTTCTTGAAGTATTATATGATTATGATGAAATGATTGATGATTAAAACAAATGTGGATAATGATTTCAAATATAGTTTATTTTGTATTTGCACTAATATTTTTATGGGTAGCATTTATGAATGTTATTTGAAAAGAATGAGAGTATTCTTTAAAAGAAGCATTGCCTAGGTTTATAGTTTGACTTTTAATGGTTCCTTTTACTTGGTTTTTTGTGCAATTTATATTATCAATTTCAGCAATATTAACAGTTTGAGTATTATCACTTCCATATGATACTTTTAAAGATACTTATATGAAAAAAGATGATTTAAATAAAATAGAACTTTGTAAGGATTATGAAATAAATGTATGAAAACAAAAAAAAGATGAAATGCCTGTTAAGTGTAAAGAGTGATGAGAAAAAATCAAACTATGAGAGATACTATCTTGAAAAAATTCAGATTCTCTATATTGAATAACTGCAGTTTATACATATGCAATTATGGCTGTAGATGGTAACTGAAAGATAACAATTCAAGATATTTGAGATTGAATAAGTGATATAGTTAGTTTGTGAGTAAAATGAATTTTTGATTTAATATTTGTCCTTGTATATGCTCTTTTAATGATAGCTCTTGCTTTAGTTTTATTTGTTAGATGAGTATATTTATGGTTTTATGCTATGTTATCTCCGTTATTTTGATTATTATATTTTTTCAAAAAAGAAAAAGAGTGAATTTGAGGTTGAAAGTTTAGTTTAACAGAATTTATATCTCTTGCAATGGTTCCTGTATATGTTTCTGCAGCACTTGCATTTTGATTATTATTTATTTTTTCTGCTTGAAATGCTATGAAAAATAGCTCTACAACTCCACAGTCTTGATGAAAACCAATTATTGAAGATGGAGGTAAAGTGATTAATTTTTGATGATTTAGTTATACTTTAAAATGAGCTGTTAATGATTGATGAACTAAAGAACAAATTAAAAAATTAATTTGAGGGTTTCAATGAACTTTTTGAACTTTAATATTACAAGTTTTTTGACTTGCAATACTTTGGATGGCAGTAATGGCTGCTATAAATCAATCAAAAATCACACAAACAGTAGCTGATCCATTTAAACAATTTTGAGATAGTATTTGAAGTCTTGCAATGAAAGCACCAACTTATGCTCCTATACTGCCAGGTGGAGTAAGTGCACAATGATTATCAAAAGTTTGATCTACTATATCAAATATCCCAGAAACAAGACTTAATCAAAAAATGGCTCCTATGCTATCAGAAATTCAAAAGTCTTTTTGAGGTCAAAATACTGTAGATCCACAAGTTAAAGCAGATGTTGCAAAACTTTTAAACAATTGAATAGAAGATACTAAAGAATTGGAACAATTAAGAAAAATATATTTAGAACAAGTTCAAAAATATTGATTGCAAGATAAAAATGTTATAGAAATGAGAAAACAATTATTAGAAGCTATGAAAAATGCTAAATGAAGTGCTAAAGCGGATTTAGAAACTAACTATTGAGTTGATCGAAATCTTAATGTTGATAATTTAAATGATAGAAAAGCTAATTTAGCATTATTATGAAGATGAAGTGGAGCAATTACAGATGCAGATAGATTATGAACAGCTTTAAGACCTTGAGCAATAACTTGATTAGTTGATTGAACTACTAATAATTCAACAACTCAACTACCCACTTGAATATCTAAAGTTTCAGATGCTAAAGACCAAAATAAATATAAAGTTTGAAATACTGAAATAAATATAACAAATAATTGAGCTTGATTAAATGATAAAGAAGTAGGAGAAATAGCTGAAAAATTAAAAGATACTTCAAAAATTAATTGAACTACTTGAGTTGATAATGTATTATCAGAAATGAAAATTAGTAATAAAGATGTAATAGAAAATATAAAAAAGAAAATAGATGATTTAAATAAAAAAACTTAAAAACAAAAACAAAGCACTAATTAGTGCTTTGTTTTTGTTTTACTTCATCAATCAATTTATTGTAAATATTTATTTTTAAATCTTTATAGTTTTGAGCTAAAATACTATCTTGAATTTCTTTTATTTTATCTTTTATTTGGATTATAAAGTCATTGTATAGTTTATTTTTTACTTCTTTAGGTATTGAAACATACTTTTTATCACTATCTATTTCATCTATTTTTTGTTTTATTTTTTGAGTAATTGATATATCTATTTTCTCTTGTAAATCTTGATTATGTTGCTCTATTTTTTTTGTATAATAAAAAAATTTTTGGTCAAGTAAGTTTTGAGATTTTTGTATTTCTTCTATTAAATTTTTTGATTCTTTTTCTGATCTAACTTGAAATTTTATATAATCTATAAAATCATTTCTTTTATCAAATATAACAAATTTTGATAAGTATTTATATATATCAGCTCTAACAATTATTAAATCATTTTTTTCTTTTTCTACATTTTTTCATTCACTGATTTTTTGATTCAGATCAAAAATAATTGAATTCCTTTTTTCTAAAAAGCTATTTAAGACCTCTTTTATTTCTTTAAATTCTATTTTTGTTAGGTCTGTTTTTATAAAAGAAATTAATTCTCAATACTCTTTTGATAATTCTTGATTATTTTTAGTAAATTCAACTTGCTCTGTTTTTAATTTATTAACATACTCTCAAAGTTCTGCAGTAGTTAAAGAGCTAGTTAAAATACCTTGTTTTTCAGCAAGGCTTTGATTTGTTATTAAAAAAAATGTTATAATTATTAAAAATATTTTTTTCATGTTTATTAAAATTTTAAAAAATTAGAAAATTTGTAAAATAATAAATTTTTGGCTTTAACCTACTAAGTTTTTTAAATTTCCTAATTTTTAGTAATTTTACTATATAAAAAATACTTTATTTGTAAAATGTTTAATGTGAAGTTTTTGTGATTATTTTTATTTCAAATCATTTATTTTCATCACTTTCAATTTCCATAGTCCAATTTTGTGATTTTACTAATTTTGAAATAATACTAAGTCAAACTCAAATCCCTCTATCATCTATATTTCAAGTTTTTTTATTTGTTCATTGATAAAATTTTTCTTTTATATAAGGAAGTTCTTGTCTATTTATTCAAACTCAATTATCTTTAAAAATTATAAAATTTACTCAAAATTCTATTTTTAAAATAGTATTATTTCAAGCATATTTTATAAAATTTGAAATAATATTTTGAACTATTTGTGTAAAACTATCTTTATCTGTCAATAATTTTTTATTTACTCCTGATGTTTGAATTTTTTGAGATGTAATTTTTAATTTTTGTTTAAATTGTTTAATTATTTGCTCAGTTATAAACCTAACATCTTCTTGTTTTTTTTCTAATTTTAATTCTTTATTTTCAAATTTTTCATAATCCATAATAGTATTTACAAGCTTTATTAATCTTTGCATTTCATTTATTATAGAATTTAACACATTATCATCAAGTTTTATAACTCAATCTTTAATTCCTTCTACATAGCATTGTATAGATGTTATTGGAGTTTTTAATTCATGAGAAATATCTCAAAGTAATTTAGTTTTAATATTTCACTCTATATAAAGTTTTACATTTAATTCATTTATTGCCTTTACTAAAAATCATATTTCATCTTGTGTTTTATATGAAATATATTTAAAGTCTTTTCAAATTTTTAAATCTTTTATTAAATTTGTTGTTTTTTCTATAGGTGATATAATTTTTCTAGAAAATAAGTAAATATATAAAATTAATAAAAGTATTGCTAAAATATTTGTTATTAAAATAGAAAAAATCAATTTCTTAAAGAAATTATATTCTGGAGTTTTATTATCTTTTAAGTCATTTATTATTTTTTCTAAATAATTTTGAGGAATTACTTCTTCAATATACTTTATATTTACTCAAGCTTTAGCTAAATAATTAGCTATTATGTCTATATTTTCTTTATTATCTAGCTTTATTTTTCAATTATTTTTATCAAGTAATTCAAAAAACTTTATTTCAATATTTGAAAACATATTATCTACCTCATCAAGAGCTTGTTTTTCTATAATTTTATCCACATATTCTCTTGTAATACTTTCTGTAGTGTTTGAATTTTCTTTTAAATAAACTTGAAAAAAAAGACTATAAAATATATAAAAAGAAAGTATATTTACTATTGCAATAAAAAATATACTTCAAAGTAATGATAATATAATTTTTTTTGATAATTTCATATTTTATTTATTTAATCTATATCAAAGTCATCTAACAGTTAAAATAATATCTTTATCATCTAATTTTTTTCTAATATTTTTGACATGTGTATCAAGTGTTCTATCAAAAGCATAGTTTTCATATCAAATAATATCCTTCATCAACGTTTCTCTATCTACTACTTTTCAATCTTCTAAAAGAATTTTTTTTAATAATTCAAATTCATTTTTAGTAAAATTAATAAGTAAATTATTTTTAAAAACTTGCATTTTAGATAAATCTATTTTTATATTTTTATAAGATAAAATTTCTAAACTTACTTCTATTTGCTTAACTCTTTTTAAAATAGTATTTATTCTAGCTACTAACTCTCTTGGAGAAAAAGGTTTTGAAACATAATCATCTGCTCAAATTTCAAGTCAAATAATTCTATCTATTTCAGAAGTTTTTGCTGTAAGCATAATAATTGGTATGTTTGAAGTTACTCTGACTTCCCTACATATAGTTATTCAATCTTTTATAGGTAAATTTAAATCAAGTATAACTAGATCATAATTATTTGATAATATATAAGAAGTTGCTTTTTCTCAAGAATTTAATGTTTCAACAATAAATTCCAAATTTTCTAAGTAAATTTTTAATGAATTTGATATTCAAAAATCATCTTCAATTATTAAAATTTTATTCAAAATATATTATTTAGAAATTAATATATGTTTTACTTTACTTAAAAATATATTTTTTTCAAATTTTAACTTGATTAAATGAAAAAAGTATATTACAATTACAAATAACTAAGGCCATAGTTATTTTATTTTTTTATTTATAACTTTATGAACAAGATCAAAACAAAAAGAATAGATTCAATTGTTAATTCTCTTGATTTATGACACAGTGTTGATGATATTTTAGAAAAAAATGCTACTTTAGAAGAAATTGAAAATATAAAACAAAAAATTTCTCAAATTTACAACTCAGAGGAATAAAAAAGCAACTTTAAAAAGTTGCTTTTTTAACACTTTTTACTTTCTTTGATCTTATTTATATCATTTTTTGATACATCAAAGAAAAAAGAAGTTGGAATAATATGTTTTTCTTTAGAAAAATATATCTTATGTCAATTATATATAAAACAACTATCTGTTTTATAATTTCTAATTATTTTATCATCTGTTGGAATTAAAACAAGTTTTGATTCAACTAGCTGATAAACTGATTTTTTTACATTATCTTTCGCTTCAGTAATTGAAGAATTAGTCAAAACAATACCTGAAACTAAAATATTTGTTAAATTATTTTTTATATCCATAAAATATTTATAATAAAAATAGTTTTCTATTTATAGTTAGTTTTAATATTTTGTCAAATATTGATTTTATTTATTAATTATGGTATAGTTTATATAAATAAAATTAATAATTATATTATGAATAATAACTTACCATATACTTGAAGTTTAAAAGAAAAAAACTGAGAAACTTATACTTGGAGTGTAAAAGCCTTTAAAACTTTTAAAAAAGAACTACAAAGAAAATATTTTGAAGTTTTTAATAGAAGTTTAAAAGAAGATTTTCCAAATAAATTACAAAGAGAAGTATTATATAAAAAAATATTATGATTTAACCATATTGATATTTTTGAAAATTGAAATTCATCAATAAGTGTTATTATTGACGAATTTCAATACCAAAATGTTTTAAAGGTCTTAGAAATTATTAATAAAAAATAACATCATAAGCAAGTCTATACTCAAAACTTCAATCAGGTTTATACCATTTAAGCAAATAAACATCTTGATCTAAATTTAAAAAAGTATTTGATAAAATAAAATCAATATTTTCATCATTTAATACATAAAATCAAAGCGATTTTATGTCAAATTTCATAGAATTATAATAAAAACTCCCCTCTCTTACTTCAGAAATTCATATTTTATTTATAAGTGAATTTAGTGTTATTTTTTCATCATAATTTAATCATAAAAATATCTTATTTTTAACTTTATTTAATATTTTATAATTTCTATTATCTTGATATATTTCATACATATTTTTTAACACAAGTTCTTTTCTTTTATCAAAGGAAAGATTTTTTAAATGATTTGGTATTGAAAGTCAATCAAATCTATCTACATACATAACTTCCTTAGATAACTTATAATAATAATAAAGTATTTCATCTCAAGTTTTGATTGTATCTTCAAAAGTTGGATCATAATAATAATCTCAGATTTTTATCCAAGCATGTCAATAGTTTGGGAAATCAGCACTATCAAAAGCAAATCATCTTTTTATCTCAACATCATTAACTCAAGCAAAAGACAACATATATAAAAATAATTTTACATATCAATCACAAACTCAAGAATTATTTTTATATGTTAAAACTCAAGAAAAAACTTCTTTGTTTCAATTTTTATAATCAAAATTATATTTTACTTTATTTACAACAAAATCATAAATTAACTTTATTTTTTCATCTTGAGTTTTCGCTTGCGAAACTAAATTTAAAGTATCTTTTTTTATATCTTTTAGTATATTTTCATAATCTCAAATAATATATTTATTATCATCTGCTAAATTATATAAAAATTCTTTTTTATTTGTGATATTTTCTATTGTATTAGTACTAACTAGTTTGATTTTGTCATATTTTTTAGCAAAATAATATTTATCAAAATCTTTTATAAGTAATGTAGTTTTTGGATCTATTCAGTTTTGAATTAAATCTTGTTTATATAAATAATTAGTATTTTCAAAAAATATATAATTAGAATATTTGTAAGTATAATAATAAGAATTTTCTATAAAATATGGATTTTCTAAGTCCAAAAAATTATTAAATTCTTTATAAATATTTAAATTATCATACTTTTGTCGTTTTTGATAATCATTTGTGATTATGTAATTTCAATTATAAATAATAATCAATCAATTATTTATTTTATTATTTAAAAAATATTTATAATTTGATAAATCAACTTCATAATACCTTTTAAATGTTATTTTGTATGTTATATTATTTTCTACAAACTCTAAATTAGAATTTGTATTTAAAAATTTATATCAATTAGAAGTTAATGAGTTTATATAACTTGGATTATTAGGTTTTTGATTATTATTTAAATTATTATTTTCTTTGTCTAAAATTAATTTTAATAATGTCTTATTATTTAAGCTAATTAATTCTTGAAAAACTTCTTTATTTTTTTGATTTTTTGTTTTATTTAAAGCTTTGTTTAAAATAATATCTACTTTTTCTAAATATTGTTTTGTAACACTTTTATCATTTTTTGCTTTTATTTCTATTTGTGAATGCAATTTTGAATAAAACAAACTCAAATCAGTCTTTGAGTATCAAAAACTGATTTGAGAAAAAAATATAAAAGAAACTAAAAATAAAGCTAATTTTTTCATCTACTATTTATTTAAAATATAATTTAATTGATTATCTACTCAAGATTTTAATTTTTCAACATCAAGTTTTATTTCAATATCTGGCATAATTCAAACTTTATCAATTCAAGTTAAAGTTTTTCAAGTATACCATTTAGCATTTGTGTATTTTAACATACTTCAATCAACATATTCTCTCATAGTTTGAACTGATCATTTTCAAAAACTCTTTTCTCAAACTATTTTTATATTTTTAAAATAATCTTTTAAAGTTCAAGCCATTATTTCTGAAGCTGAAGCAGTTCAAGAATTTATTAAAATATATGTATCTATATTTGATAGATCAGTTTTTTCTATATTTGAGGCATAATAATTATAATCAAAATCTTTATATTTTACTACAACTGTTTTTTCTCAATTTGGGACAAATAAATCAAGCATTGAAGCTACTTTATCTAAATACCCTCCTGGATTATTTCTTAAATCAATAATTAATTTAGTTTTTTTACTTTTTTTAAAGTCATTTATTGCATTATTAAACTCAGCAAATACTTTTTCTCAAAAATTTTTAATATGAATATAAAAATATTCTCATTTTTCTTCATATTCAATATCTTTTACTACTACTTTTCATCTTGTAATTTCTATTTTTAAAACTTCTTCTCATCTTAAAATAGTTAAAGTAACTAAAGAGTTTGCAATTCATTTTATTTTTCAAACTGCATCATTTAAAGAAGTATCTTTTGTAATTTCAAAATTGTCAACCTTTAAAACTATATCTCATCATTTTAATCATGCTTTTTCAGAAGGTGATCCTGGAAGTGGAGAACTAATTAACAAAACTCAAGGTTTTGACATCTCTACATATGCTCAAATTCATTCAAACTCTCAAGATAAGCTTTCTTCAAAATTTTTTGATTCTGTTGGAGGAAAATAAACACTATATTCATCACCTGCTCAACTTGCTAATCACTCTATACTAGAGTATAGCATTTTATCTTTATCTAGTTTTTCAGTATCAATATGTTCATTTGATAAGGTAGCATAAACATCAAGTAAAATATCAAGTTTTTGTTTATCTTTTTCATCTTTTAGTATAGAAAAATAATAATCAAATCTATCTAAATTTTCTCATTGTTTATCTAAATTTATTTTTTCTTCTTCTAAAATATCTTTTACCATAAGTAAGTCAGATACTTTAACAAATCTATTTTGTAAAATAGATTTATTTTCTTCATCTACAAAATCATATCAAGTTAGATAATTTATCATATAAAAAAACTCCAATGCTTTTAATTTTTTATCTAAATTTAAATTAGCTTTTTTATTTGGTAAAGCTCAAGTATAAACTATTTTTTGAATAATTTCTTTATTATTTTTAAGAGTTTTTAAGTCTTTGTAGTATAAATTAATATATTTATAACTTTCTGGAAGTTCTCAAATCACATAATTTGAAATAAATTCAAATATTAATTTTCTATTTGGTTCTAAATCTAGTTTTTCTTGATTATCTGCAAAAGAAACTCCAAAAACTACAAAAAAAGAAAGTATAAATATTAATAAATTTTTATATATATTTTTTATCATATTTTTAATTATTTAAATAAAATTATTTCATTTTAAACTCTTTATATTCTCAAGAAGTTCAAAATATCAACTCAAGTCATCAAAAAGGGTAAAGTATTCCCCACATCATCAAAAAACATCAAAACAAAATTAAAAATAAATATGTTCATCAATTTCATAAATATTGTTCTGCCCATACAAAATTTCAAGTCCAAGATTTCACATTTCTCCTATATTTAATAATTAAAAATCAAGTTCAAAAAAGTAGTGTGGCATAAAATAAATTTACAATAAATTCCATAATTATTTTTTAAGGCTAAGATTTACAACTTCTTTTAAATGTTCTAAAAACTCATCTTTTATCTCATCTGTTTTTAGTGCATAGTTTATAACGGCTTTTAAAAATCATATTTTAGATCAAGTATCAAATCTAGTTCAGTCAATATTTAGTCAATAAATATCTTTTTCTTTTCTCATTAATTCAAAAGCATCTGCAAGTCTTAACTCTCAATCTTTTCAAGTTGGAGCTGTCTCTAAATAATCAAATATATCTGGAGTTAAAATATATTTTCAAATAACTCAAGATCTTGAAGAGGTTTCAGTTGATTTAGGTTTTTCTAAAAATTTTTCAACTAAAAATGATTTATTATTAGAATCTTTTGATTCAATTATTCAGTATTGTTTAGTTTCTTCATCTTTTACTGGAATAGTTGCAATTATAGGAGAATTTTTTCTATAAAAAGCATCTGCTAACTGAGTAGCTGCAGAAATATCATTATCAATTAAATCATCTCAAAATAATACTAAAAATGGTTCATCTCAAATAAGGTTTTTAGTTCTAAATATAGCATCTCAATCACCTTTTGGATATGGTTGTCTTACATATACAATATTTGCCATTTCATTTAATCATTTAACAATTTTTAAATAATCAAATTTTCAAGCTTTATCAAGTCTTTCTTCTAGTTCAAAGTTTGAATCAAAATGATCTTCAATAGCCCTTTTACTTCTTCAAGTTACAATTATTATTTCTTCACATCAAGCAGAAATCGCTTCTTCTACAAGCATTTGCATAACTGGTTTATCAATTATTGGAAACATTTCTTTAGGTAAAGCTTTTGTAGCTGGTAAAAACCTTGTTCACATTCAAGCTCGAGGGATAACACATTTTTTAATTTTATTCATAGTATTTTTTATTTACAATAATAAGTTTTTAATGCAAAAGGACATTTTAAATTTCTATTTCATTTTGTTATTTTCTCACAAAATCTTTTAGAAATTTGCTCATATCAGTTAGAAATAGTTGTTGTATAATTAAAAGTTTCTTTTATATAATCATTACTTAAATCATTTTTTAGTTTATAATTATAAGTTACACAATAAATATTTTCTCAATTATTTTCAACTACTTTTTTTATACTTTCTATATTATATCAATTAACTGTTTTATTCCAAAAATTAGCAAAATTTGATAAATTTCATTTAGTTTTTGAAAGGCAAATATCAGGAGATAATAAAGAGCAACTACTTCTATAAAGTCAAGTGTTTCACAATTCAAAAAAAGATTTTATAAGATTTTCTCAAGTAATATTTTTTAATATATCAAGTCTTGGATTAAATTTTTTTTCAAATTCAGTTAAATTGCTTAAAGTATCGTTTTTGTCTTTTATTTCTAAAATATTTGCTTTTAAATAGTCAATATTTTCATTTTTTTCTTCTTTTATAATTTCATTTTTGTTTAATGAAAGTTTTTCATCATATTTTTTAAATTCTGTATTTACTATTTTTTCTACTGCTTTAATTTCATTAATAGGTATATTTTGAGTAATTATTCATCTTCTATCTCAAGTAAGATATAATAAATTTGTATAATTTTGTATATAAAAAAGCAAAAGTAAAACTAAAAAAGATAAAAATAAATAAATTGATACTTTATCAAAAAACTTAATTTTATTTATCTTTCTCTCAACTTTAGCTTGGTCATCAATTAAGTTTTTTAAATGATTTTTTAATAAATTTACCTCTTGTTTCCTATCATCACAATTTTGCAAAACAAAATAACAAGCATTTAAAGTTAAATACATATCTTGCATTGGTCTTCATCAAGTATTTTTATTTGTAATCAAAAAGAAATTTTCTTCTATAGTTTTTTTATCTAGCTTTAATATAGTTCTATTTATAGCTCATAAAAATCTTTCCCACTTATCATATCAAAATATTTTTTGGATTTCTCTTGCTAAATAGACTTTTTCTCATCAAAAATCTCTTAATTTTGATTCAAATTCATTTATTAAATCTTGCATTTTATATACTTATTTTATAAGTGATTTAAATTATAATAATAAAATATGTTTTTACAAAAATATTTAAAACTTTTGAAAAAAATACATAATTTTATATACTAAAAACATATTTAATTTTTAACAATTTTTTATGAAATTTCAAATAGAAACTAAAAGGTTAAAAAATGCTTTAGAAACAGTAAATCATGCTACTGCAAGTATATCAACAACTCCTATACTTGAAAATATTTTAATAAAAGTAAATTTTTCAAATATAGTTTTTACATCAAATAACTTAGAAATGGCTATAGAACATATAGTTAGTGAAGATTTAAAAATAGAGAGTGAGTGAAGTTTTTGTATACCTTCAAAAATTTTTTATAATTATATCAATTTACTTGAGGATGATAAAGTATATATTGAGTTATTAATTGATGATTCAGTTGAAATAAAAACTGAAAGTTCTAAAATAAAAATCAAATGAAATAAAGCTTCTGATTTTCCTTTAATCCCTACTATAAAAGAAATTTCTTCTCTTGAGTTAAATTCAGAAATACTAAAAAAAGCTATTGAAAAAACTCTTTTTTCATCAGCTGAGTGAAATATAAGACCAACTCTAGCTTGAGTTTATATGAATATCTCTTGAAATACTGCAAATTTTGCAACTACAGATAGTTTTAGATTAAGCGAATATAGTATAGAAATTAAAGATAATATAAATACTAATTTTTCTCAAATAATACCAAACAAAACTTGTTATGAATTAAAAAGTTTATTATCTGAAAAAACTAAAGTAAAAATAGTTGTTTGAGAAAATCAAATATTATTTCATTTTTGAGATACAAAATTTTATTCAAGATTACTTAATTGAAAATTTCCAGATTATAATTGATTTTTCCCAACTACATACAATTCAAGATCAGTTTTAAACAAATTTGATTTAGTTTCTTGACTTAAAAAAATAAATTTATTATCAAAAGAAACTAATTATTCTATAAAAATGAGTTTTTCAAATGAAAATGGTATTTTAATTGAAACTTCTGAAACTCAAATTTGAGAAGCTAGAGTAAATATAGTTTGAAGTTTAGAAAAAGAAGAAGCTATTATTTGATTAAATAGTGAATATTTACTTGAAGTTTTATGAGTTATTGATACAACTCATATATCAATTAGTTTTGAGTCTCCTCTATCTCCTATACTTATAACTTGAGTATCAGATGATGAAAAAGATGTGAAAAAAGAAAGTTTTAAACATATAATAATGCCTTTAAAAATTTAATTTATGAAAATATTTCATTTTTCTGATTCACATCTTTGACTTAGTTTAGATAATACTTCAAGAGAAGATGATTTTTATAATAATTTTGAAAGAATTATAAAAGAAATTATTATAAAAAAACCAGATGTTGTAATACATTCTTGAGATTTATTTCATACTTCAAAACCATCAAATAAAGCAATTTCTGTTTTAATTAAAAATTTTTTAAAACTTCAAGAATTAAATATAAAAACTATAATTATTGCTTGAAATCATGATACTCCAAGGCTTTCAACTACAACTCATCCATTTGAGATTTTTAAAGATTTTTTAAATATTTCAACTTTTTATTTACCAAAAATTGATAGTATAGAGATAACTTGAGTAAATTTTATAACTTTACCTCATATCCATGATGAAAATATTTTTAAAAATGAATTTTTTAAAGCTCAAAATTTAATAAAAAAAGATAAATCAAATATTTTTATAAGTCATTTTGGGATTTCAGCAAAAGAATACGAAGAATACACAGATGAAATATCTTGAATAAATATAACACTAAAAGAACTTGAAATATTAAATAATTTTGATTATGTAGCTTTGTGACACTATCATAAACAATTTTGCATAAAAAATATGTGTTATCCTTGATCTTGAGAACACACTTCTTTTAATCAAAAAGATTATAAAATATGATATAATTTATTTGATACTGCAACAAAAAGGATTGAAAAAATTGAAATTCCTTCAAGAAAAATGATTGATTTATGAGAAATTGATTGTAAAGCTCTTGAAAATACTTTAGAATTAGTTAATTATTTAGAAAAAAATATTGATCTAATTTTGATAAAAGATGCTATTGTAAAAATAATTTTAAATAACATAAATTCAAAATTAATGCTTGAATTTAATGAAAGGATATTTTTAGACTTTTTTAAAGATTGTTTTTATTTTGAATATAAAAAAATAAAATATTTAAACAATAATGACAATAAAATATTAAATATAAAAAGCAATTGAGATATTATAAAAGATAATTTTAGCGATTTTTTTAAAAATATAGAAATTGATAACTCTATAGATAAAACTTTACTTAAAAATGATTTAGATAGTTTATTAAAAGAAATTTAATTATGTTATTTGACACACACTCACATATTTATATGTGTAATAAAAAGCAAGAATTAGAAATAATTCAAGCATTAAAAGATGAAGATATAAAAACAACTTCTATATGAGTTGATTTAGAAACCTCAAAAAAATCAATAGAACTTGCTTTAAAATATGGAAAAACTATTTATGCAAGTATATGAATCCATCCAAATGATGTTTGAAAATATAAAGATGATATTGATTGAATTTTTGAAGTATTTGAAAAATTAATTATAGAAAATAGCAATGTTATAGTTTGAATTTGAGAAACTTGATTTGATTTTTATCATGACAAAAAAGAAGACAAGTTAGAATTACAAGAAATATTTTTTAAAAAACATATTTTCTTAGCAAAAAAATATTCTCTTCCAATAATAATTCATTCAAGAAATGCCAGAGATGATACTTTTAGAGTTTTAGTAGAAGAAGATTTTAAAAATTTTATACTTCATTGTTTTTGAGAAGATTTAGAATATGCTAGTAAAATAATTGATTTTTCAAATAATTGTAAAATATCTTTTGCTTGAAATATTACATATAAATCATCTATAAATATACAAAATACAGCACAAAATATTCCTCTAAAAAATATTTTAATAGAAACAGATAGTCCTTTTTTAACTCCACAAATTTTTAGATGAAGTGAAAACTATCCAAACTATGTAAAATATGTTTTAGAAAAAATAGTTGATTTAAGATTGAGTTCATGAAAAAAAGAAAGATTTAATGAAATTGAAGATATAATATACAAAAATAGTTTAGAGATTTATGGTCTCTAAACTATTTTTTGGTATAAATAAATTAATTACAAATACAAGTAGCAACTTTTTGGCTTCCTGGTGGGGCCTCCCAAGCTATAGTTCAGTTTATAGCATATGTACATTGAGTAGTATCTGGATTAGGTGTAACTATTCAAGTTGGTCAAAATACTGGGTATCTCTGCCAATTACATGGAGATGAACAGCTAGGACTAGAATAATTTCAGTTAAATGTATATCAACCACTACTACAACTTCAAGCATTATTTGATGTAGAGATTTGTGTTACTACTCAAGCATTACATGAATATGTAAATTTAGCTGATGTAACTCAATTAGCTGGACTTGTTCAAAATGCTCTATTTGAGCTTGTTATTGTAACTGAACTTCAGTGTGATAAAGTTTGTGATCATAAGGTATATGTTAATCAAGCATGTATCCCACTTGTTGGGGTAGAACAACTATTTCAAACACATTGATTTGATCAAGAGTCATAATGATATCAAGT
>JACFNZ010000007.1 GCA_019454605.1 Candidatus Altimarinota bacterium | reverse complement strand
ACTTTTAATAAAGAAGTAGAACTTTCTAAAAAATTATTTGAATCAAAACTTCCTTTTGAATTAAACTATATAAAAGTACCAAATTATGAAGATAAAACTAAAAAATTAATAGAAAATAAAAAACAAATTTTAATTACTTTTTCTTGAACTATAACAAATGATTTTAGTTTAAAATTAAAACTTTCAACTATTTCATCATCAAATGATAAAATACTAAATTTTAAAACAAAACAAAAAAATACTATTATTTCATACACTCAAATAGACTATAAATCAGCTTGTTTAGAATCAAAAAATACTTTATCTTTAAATGATTTTTGAGATTTTGTGTTTGATAAATATGCAAAAATTGATTATTTAAGTGAAGTAAATGAGTGGACTAAAAACAAAAACTGCATCTATGAAGCTGGGAAAAATAAATATATTTTAAATATGAGATTAAATCCAAATTTAAAATATAATTTAACAATTAAAAAAACTTTACTTGATAATGATAATTATACTTTAGATAAAGATTATCAATATAGTTTTACAACTACAAAAGCTAAAAATGAAGATAAAAATATTTCTTTAGTTGATGGAAGATGAGTTATTTTAGTTCCAAATAGTATAAAACCACTTTCAGTAGCTTTAAAATCAATAAATTTAGATAGTGCTTTATTAAAAGTTTGTTATTGAGACTTTAAAATTGATAATGAAAATTATTTACAAAATGAGATTTGTAAAACTCAAAATATCTCTTTAAATAACTTGTGATTTAAACCAAATATTTCAGTTATTGATTTAGAAAAAATTTTATGAGTAGAATTAAAAGATAAAGTTGTAAGTGTAGAATTATCAAAAAATTTAACAGATAAATCAACTTATGAAATCACTTGATGACATGATTTAAGAAAAACAAAATTTATTTTAAGTGATATTTGAGCTACTTTGAAATCATGAAAAAATAATATTTTATGGTTACATAATTATGTTTCTTGAGAGTCATTAAGTAATGAAATTTTAAATATAAAATCATATACAAATAAAGCAAAATATAATAGTTTTTGATGATATGATTGACAAAAAATATCTTTTGTAAAAGATGTAGATTTTACTCCAAAAGATAATTGACTTTATGAAATTGAAAACTGAAATTTTAATATTTTACTAATTACTTTAAAATCAAATAAACAAATTTTAATTGATAATATGTATAATTATACAAACTCTAATGATGAAGTTTATAATTTTATACAAACAGATAAACCTATTTACAAAGCTTGAGAAGAGGTAAATATATTTTGAATTTCAAAAATACTAACCCCTACAAAATTTGAAATAAATAATAAAAATATAAATATATCAATTACTGATTCAAAGTATAAAGAAATTTTAAATAAAAATCTAAATTTAAATAAATTATGATCTTTTGAAACAAGTATTTTATTACCAAAAGATGCTCCACTTTGAAGTTATAATATTTTAATTTGAAATAATAATTTAGAATTTTTAGTTGAAGAATACCAAAAACCAGATTTTAAAATAGAATTAAATTCTCAAAAAGAAAATTATTTATTTTGAGAAAATGCTTTAATAGATGTAAAGTGAGATTATTATGCTGGGATGCCACTTTCATTTTGAGAATGAAATTATAAACTAAGCTCTTCAAAATATATTTTTGATTGACAAAAAACACCTTGATATCATTTTTGAGAAGAAGAAAGTTATTTATTTGATTATATAAGATGAAAAAATATTTGAAGTATGAATCAAAATAGTTTAGAAAAAAGTTGAAATTTTGTTTTAGATAATGCTTGAACTACACAACTTAAAATAATGCTTGATAATTCAAATATTGATAAAATTTATACTTTATCTACTACAGTAACTGACCCAAATACTAAAAAATCAATTTCTAAAAATACTACTTTTAAAGCTTTAAGATGAGATGAATTTTTAGGTATAAAGTTTGATAAATATTATTATTCACTTTTAGATGAAGCAAATATTTCTTTTGTTGTAACAAATTTGGATTGAGAAAAATTAAAAAATAAATCTTTTGATTTAAATATATATAAAGTGAATTATAATTATAATAAAAATACTTATGATTATGAAACAACTGATAATTTAATTAAAACTTCTAAACTAAACTCCTCAAATTCTTGAGAAGTTATATCAAAATTTATATTTTCAACACCTTGAGAATATCGCTTTGAATTAACAAATTGAACATACAAAACTACAAAAACTATGTATATTTCATCTTGAGATATTTTAAATCAAATAGACCAAGATCATAGTTTAAATTTAATCTCAGATAAAGATATTTATAATATTTGAGAAAATGTCAAAATACTTATTTCATCACCAGTTATTTGAGTAAAAGCACTTTTAACTATTGAAAAATTAAATAAAATTCTTGATTATAAAATAATTGATATAAATAACTATTCACAAGAAATAGAGGTGCCTGTTACAAAAGACTATTTACCAAATTTTAATGTTTGAGTTTATTTGATAAAAGATATAAAAAGCAGTTGAGATAGCTTAAATGAGTTAAAAACTTTAAGAGTTGAAATGCAAAAATTAGAAGCAAAACTAGCAAAAGAAAAAAATAATGATTTTGTTCCATATAGAATTTATGATTTAAGTATAATGCCAAAAGATGATTTAAATTATAATTTTGATGATTTAATAAAATTAGCTGATTTGAGACAAAAAGAAAGAGAATTATTAAATAAAATATTGCCAAATTATTATTCTTGAAATATTTGATTAAATGTAGAAACAACTTCAATAAACTTAGAAAGTAAGATAAAACTTGATAAAACTACTTATTTACCTTGAGATAAAGTAAAACTTGATTTTGAAGTTTTAGATTCTTTAAAAAATAAAGTATCTTGAGAACTAAGTTTTTCAGTTATTGATAAATCACTACTTGCTTTAAAAAATAATAAAGTAAATATAAACAATTATTTTTATTCAAATAAAGAAAATAATATTCCTACTTTTTGAAATTTAGATAATTTAATAAAAAGAATTGATTTTAATCTAGTAAAAGATGAATCAAATTTAGATAATTCTATAGAAAGAGAATCGTTTTGATGATGAATTTCATCTATGGGACAAGCAAAAAACATGGTTAGTGATAGTTTGGTAGAGGCTCCAATGTTTGATATGGAGGGAGTTGAATCTAAAAAAGAATTTAAAGAAACTAATACAAATGAGTCAAAACTAAGAACAGAATTTAAAGATTTAGCTTTTTATAAATCAAAAGTAGAAGTTATTGACTGAAAGGCAAGTATTATAATTCCAAAACTTCCAGACAATTTAACATCATGGATAATTTCTTGATTTGTTTATGATAATATGGAAAAAGTTTGAGACTTTGAAAAAGACTTTGTAGTTGAGAAAAAGTTGTCTTTAATACCTCAAATACCAAATTTCTTTTTATCTTGAGATGAAACTGAAATATGAGCTTTAATTTTAAATAATTTAGATGAAAAAAGAGAAGTAAAAGTTTCTCTTGATATGACAAATATAACTAATTCTTGAGTAATAGAAAAAACAGTTACTTTAGATAAAAAATCACAAAGTTATGTTTGATTTAAAGTAAATATTAATCCAAATATTTTAAATAATACATCAAATACAACAATAAAATTAAACTTATCATCTCCAAACTATCAAGATAATATAGTTTTAAATAAGGTTATATATCCATCAAAAACTTCAGAATATGTTTTTACAAATTGAAATACAGATGATTCAAGTTATGAAGAAAAACTTAATTTTTTAAATAATTTAAAAAATTGATGAGAACTAGAAATATCTTTATGAGCAAGTATTTTAACAAATCTTACAAAAAATTTAGATAAAGTTTTAGTATTTCCATATGATGACTTAAATTCAAAAATTACTTTTTTAAAAAATGCAAATTCGTTAAAAAATTTATATGTAAAACTTTGAAAACTAAATGATTTTGAAAACATAACACTAACTGATTATAACTCTAAAACCTTTAAAATAGAAGAAGTTATAGATTTAACAAAAAAAGATATAAAAAATTATCTTCAAAGTGATTTTGGGCTTTCATACTTTAAAAACTGTTCTTCTTGGTTTAGTTTTGATTCTTGTTCAAGTTTAGAAGTAACAAAAGATTTTTTACTATTAAATATAGAAGTAGATTGAGTTTCAAATCAAAAAGTATTAAATTATTATAAAAATGCTTTAATCCAAAAAATAAATGAAGCTAAAAGATATAATTATAATATAGATTTAAGTTACTTTACTCCACTTGCAATATATAAAGATAGTGAATTTATAAAAAATAATTTAGTTTTAAATCCTGAATTATCAAATTTAGAAAAACTAGAATATTTAGATATTTATAACAAACTTTGAGTTATTTGAGGGAAAGAAAATGATTTTTTAAATGAACTAAAAAATAGTGTTTTAATTGAAGCAAGAGCATCTGTGTTACCAGCAAATAAATCTTTTGTTCCATGAAATGATTCTTTATCAACTGCAAAAATGATTGAGGTTTTGATAAATAAAAAATCTTTTGATAAATTGTTATTAGAAAATTTAACTAGATTTTTGATTTGAAATAGAGATGAAAATGGAAATTATTATTCTTATAGTTTTTCTGAAATTATAGATGCAATTTCTAGTTATATTGATTATACAAAAGAGCTTAAGTGAGTTTGATTTACTGCAGAAACTAGTTTGAATTGAAAACAAATTTTAACTACTTCATTTAATGAAAAAAATAAATTAGAAAAATTGACAAAAGTTTTTGATTTATCTATTTTAAAGTGAAATGATTCTATATTTTTCTCAAAAACTTGAACTTGAAAACTTTATTATGATATTTGAATTAGATATTATTTACCAGTTTCTGATTTAAAACCAAGAGATGAGTGAATTATAGTTGAAAGAAATTTTTACAATTACAATGATTATAATTCTGCTTATAAAAAAGAGTGTTTTACTCCTTGGTGGTGATATTATATACTTCCAAATTGCCAAACAATTAAAACAAAAAATATTGATAATATAAATTTATCAAAAAAATGAGATTTAGTAGTTTGAGAAATAAAAATTACTATTCCAGTAGAGAGAAAAGATTTAGTAATAAATTCATATATACCAGCTTGATTTGAAATTTTAAATACAAATTTTGATACAACTTCAAGTGAGATAAAAGATATTTCTTGAGAACAAAATAAATGATTTTGGCATTGAGGTTTTGATTTTGTAGAACAAAAAGAAGCAGGATTATATTTATATGCAAAACATTTAAATGCTTGAACTTATACATATACTTTTGTAGCAAAAGCAAATAATATTTGAAATTATAATTTAAAACCAACTATAGCAGAAACTATAAACTCTAAAGAGATATGGGGAAGAAGTAGTTGATGAAAATTTGAGATAAAATAAAAAATAAAGCCTAAGAGTTAGGTTTTATTTTTTATTTTTATTTGATTTAAATTAAATAAATTATATTTTAATCTAAATATAATCTAACTATTTTTAAAAATGTTAAATTTCTTAAAAAATTATATATCAACTCTTAGTTTTATAATTTTTCTTTATATATTTTACTCTACACAGAAGTATTATGCTTGATTTTTTGTTTGAGAGTATAGTTTTTTATTTTTAGATTGATTTAAGGTAAATATTAAAGAAATATTTTTAATTATTATAAAATTGTATTTTATTTTATTAATACCTTTTTATGCTTTTTTTGATTGAGAATCAAAAGCAAGGATTATTTTATGATTTTTATACAATAAAATAATTAAAAGAAATAAAAAAAATATAACTCAAGCAGAAAAAACTGCAATACTTGCTTGGATTGTAAAATGATTTTTTGCTCCTTTAATGATTTTTTGGCTTACTTGACATATATTTGAATTAACAAACAATTTATATAAATCATATATTAATTTTGACTTAATAAATCAAAGTTTTTTATCTTATTTTAATCAGTATTTTTTTTATACAGCTTTTAGTTTGATTTTATTTTTAGATGTTTTATTTTTTACCTTATGATATTTAATAGAGTGAAAAATATTTAAAAATGAAATTATTTCAGTTGAGCCTACTTTTTTTTGATGGTTTGTAGCACTTGCTTCGTATCCACCATTAAATCAGACAACAAATACTATTTTATGATGGTATTCGACTGATTTTCCTCAATTTTCTAACTTTTATATTCATATAATTTTAAATATTTTAATACTTATTTTAATGTGAATATACTCTTGGGCATCTTTTAGTCTTTGATTAAAAGCAAGTAATTTAACAAATAGATGAATTGTTAAAACTTGACCTTATAAGTATATAAGACATCCAGCATATTTATGTAAAAATTTATCTTGGTGGATTTGATGATTGCCAATAATAATTTTTTCAATATCTTCTTGAGATTTTAAAACATTTTTTTATGCTATAATTTGACTTTCTTTTTGGAGTTTGATTTATTATTTTAGAGCAAAAACAGAAGAAAATCATTTAAGTTTAGATGATGATTATATAAAATATAAAAAAGAAGTTAAAGGTATGTTTTTTCCAAAATAAAAAAAATGTGATTTTTAATCACATTTTTTTTATTTTGGAGCTTTTGTTCACTCTATATATTCTCATAAGAATTTAGATAATAAAGGAGGAGGAGATGATATAATTTTTGAAGTAAAGTTTATATTAGTTCATACATCTATATATTCTCATCTATCTTTTATATAAGTTCTTTTTGATAAAAGATTATCTACATTTCAATACAATGCTCAATTAACTATCAATTTATTTGTAGTTTGCTCATCTCAAACAATACTTCATCAATTTAAATTTATTATAACAGCATCAATTAATTTAACATCTTTTGTAATTATAACTTTTCAATTTTTTATAACAAATAATATATTTTTATCTGATTTAATATCTCAAGAAATTGTCAAATCTCAATCTTCTATAATATATGTTTTATTTCAACCACTAATAGTTTGAGAAGACAAGCTTAAATTTCATTTATGAGTAAATATATTATCAAATCAATTATATTTAGTTGTAGGAAGTGAGTTTAAAGTAGTATTATCTCAAGAAGTAAATGTTTTATCTAAAGAAGATAGGTTTTTGTTTTCTTTAGAAGTAGATTTATTTACATCTGTATTATTTGTAATTTTTTTTGTAGAAGTAGATAGTGAATTATTTCAAACACTTGTTCAAATAATATTTTTATTTTTATTTGGATCTAAGTCTCAAAAATTGTTTGATAGTTGATTTACATCAGATAAATTAGTTCAATTTACCTTTCAAGCTCATCAACCAGTTGTACTTACACTAGGTTTTGCAACTCTAACTTTTAAAATAGATTTTAAAAATGTGTCATTGTTTTGTAATCCTTGCAGAGTAGTTATAATATTTCAATCTACATAATTTACTCAATTTGGCAGACTTGTTATATCACTATAAAATTGTCTATCTCAAATATTTAATCTTACAGCTCATCAATTTTTAGATAATAATCAAATATTATTTGAAGAACAAATATTATTTCATACTAAAGAATTATAACTAAATCAAGATTTATATACACAAAGAGGTTTGTCTATATATATATCAGAAGTAGAATTATTTTTTATAGTTGCAAAATTTGAAGACAGATATTCAAATACTCACATATTTCATCATAATACTAGTGTATTTCAAGGAGTAAATAATATACTTCATCCTCAAGGTTGAGTATTATTTGTATCTGTTCATCCTCAAGGTTTAGTATTTTCATTTATAGAACAAGTAGATCTTACACACCAAGCCGGCCAATTAGCAGTATTTGTTCAGAAATCACATTGTTCCATTTGTCAAGAATTATTGGGTCTTTGAAGTACTCAGTCTCAACAATAATTTCATCATCAAGAAGAACTTCATCAAGAACTTCATCACCCAGAACTAGACGAACTAGAAGAGCTAGAAGAACTTCAACCTCAAGAAGAACTACTAGAAGGAGGAGGTATTACAGGAGGATTTACAGAAATATTTCATAAACAACTATTTGAAGTTATATTTCAATTTATACTACATCTAGCAGAATAACTTCAAGTTGATGAGAAAGTATAAGTTCAAGTTGAATTATTTATAGTATTAATGATATTTCATAGAGAATTCATTATATCGATTCTATAACTAGTTGCATTAGTTGCATTACAGTTAAAGCTTGATGTTAAAGGACTATTTCAACTATTTGGAGATATAGTTAAATTGTTACAAATAGGTGCTGGAGTTATAATTGGTTGACAAGTATTTGAACATCATCAAGGTCACCATCCAGTTTTATTTGGGTCATTTGAATCACAAACTTCATATGGTCTTCAACTATAATCTAAATTATTATCAAGCACCCCATCTCCACACCAAGATACACTATAATAAATACATTCTTTATGAGATATATCATCACTAGCATTAGGATAATTATTTGAATAATCATAATATACTGTATATGATATTCAAAAATCATGACTATTTCTAGTTCAAGCAGTTCTTGTTGTAGGGTGATTTGCAATCCTCCAATTTGTAGTTCAAGTTTCTAAAATCCTCATACTTGAATTTGGATTTACTGTATAATTATTATTTCTAAGAGCTTGAGTCCAGTCAAATTTAGTTCATTGATCTAAGTAGGTTGGACTTTCAAAATCAACTCTTGAATCATTTAAATATACATTTTTATTTGTATTGTTATTCCAATCATCATGAAACTTATAACTATAGTCATATCTTAACATTCATCAATCAAAAATTTGGTCACATTGATTGAAATCAGCATATAAAATGGATGTATTAAACAATAATGTTGATATAAAAATCAATAAAAATTTTTTCATAGTTTTGCTATTAATATCTATTATCTTTTTAATTCTTGATAAGATGGTTGTCAATTTCATCATCAATTCTTACTCTCATTAATTACTCAAGTATTAATTTGAGTATTTAGGATACTATCATTTTGTTTTTGTTTAATATCACTATCTTTAAAACAAGAAGATATCATTATACTTAAAAATATCAAAAGTAAAGCTTTATACATAAAATTATTTTTATAAAATTAATTTCTTCATCAAGGCCCTTGAGGAGTAGGAGTTCATCATCCACCTCATGTTCAAGGTCATCAAATTTCTGTTTGTCAAGGATTTGATGTTTGAGGAGGAAGTTCTGGTGGTTTAGGAGGTTCTGGTGGTTTAGGAGGTTCTGGTGGTTTAGGAGGTTCTGGTGGTTTAGGAGGTTCTGGTGGTTCTGGTGGTTTAGGAGGTTCTGGTGGTTTAGGTTTTTCTTCTCAACCTCATACTACTCAAAAATTCCATCTATTAGTATCAAGTACAGGCATATATAATGTAATTTCTCAATTAGAATCAAATTTAATTTCTTCAGTTTTTCAGTTTCATAAATCAAGTCATTTTATTTCAAGTCATAAAGTTTCATTAGCACATCTTCAATACAAGAAAAACACAAAATCTCTATCTAATTTAATAGTTTTTTCTCAAATTTTTAACTCTCAAGTTTTTAATAAACTGTTAAAATTTGAGTTATCTAGGTTAAAGTTAGGGTATGATTTAGAAATTATACCTCCTAAAGAATTTTTTAACTTTTCATAAAAAGGAGTTTTTTCTAAGTTAGATAAAGTATGATCTATTAAATTAGAGTCAGTTACTTTTTCAATTCAATTTTTTCATCCTACAGCAGTTGCAAGCCCAGGAGGTATTACAGCCTCTCATTTTCATAATGATTTTGCTTTTCAATTTTCCCATCATATTTTATAAGAAGCTACAAATCACATAACATTTGAAATATTTTCAGGGTTTTCATATCAAATTACTTGACCTCTTATTTTATCTCTTAGCTTTTTAATTTCTAAATAAACTCAATTGTTATTATAAACTCATTCTAATCATTTTTCTCTTCCATTCCATAATTCATCATTACGAATAACTTTTTCTATTGAATTTTTATCTTTAAACATTACATCCATAAATTGGGCTACTATATAAGATTTTATAGCATTATCATCCTTTAGTCAATTGAGTTTTTTTAAAATTTCTTTAGTTTCTTTATCATTTTTTAATATAACATCTGTTTTTAATATAGTCTTTAAAATATTAAATGCATTTTCTATTTCTCATCATTTTAAAGCATTAAAAAATTTAGGATAATCTCTAGGATTTCTCATAGCAATAGGAGATTGGTCTTTATTTTGAGATCAATCAAATTTTGAAATATTTTTTTGTAAATATTGATCTATATCACTATTTTTTAAAGATTCTAAAGAAGAAATTATTTTTTCTTGAGATACTTTTTCTGATTGAGTAGATGTAGTTTGTCATAAAGTAGAACTAGAAGCTCTTTGTCTAGCATTAGCATGCTTATCAGGAGCAAAAGATGCTTTGTAATCAGAGAATTGTATTCAAGCAGTGATAATTGGTAAAAATCAAGCAATAAATTGTAATCATATTCAAGCTCAAGTAAATTTAAATCACTCTTTTTGAGCTTCAATAAATAATCAAGTTTTCCATTCATTTAATAAAGCATTTTTTACTCAAGATATTGCAAGTATTTTTTGATTATTATCTAATTTATCAAATCAAATCATATTTAAAGTATTACCTATTTTTAGAGCAAAGGACTTCATATATTTTTTATCTTCTGCTTGTAAGTTTAAACTTTCTAATTTTCATATAATTGAAATAGCATCTGAATCTAAAGTTATAATTTGATCTAAAACTCATTTAAATTGTTTTTCTTTTTGATCAATTGCCTCTAGTTTATCTTTACTCCATCATAAAGTTATTCAATTTGCTAATGTAGAAATATTTCAAGTTAAAGATATATTTTTTGCATCAGTTGAAAAATCTTTTAATCAAGCATTTTTTATATCTTCACTATTATAATTATGTTTTAAGGTTCAAATTAGATATGGTGTAGTTAAAAAAAGTCATGTATTAAAGTTTGCTTTTGTATTTTCTCAAACTTCAAAATCTTTTGAAGAAAAATTCACTCAAATTCATGGTATAAATCATTTTCCAGATTGGCTAAATCATAGGTTTATTTGCATTGATTTAATTAATTCATTTGATTTACCTCTTATAAATTTATCAATTTGGTCATTAGTTAAATTAGCTCAAGCTCAAAATCATTTTTTATCTTGAATTAAACTTATTCAAAATCAAGACATATTTACTTTAAATGATTCTAAAAATCATTTTTTATCTGACTTATAAATAGATAGTAATTCATTCAATTTATTTCTATTTTCTGTATTAGTTTCACTATCTATTTGTTGTTTTAGTTTTAATATAACTTCATCATATTTTTGCTCAAATCAAGGGATTAAACTTTCAGTAAGTTTATTTGATATTTCAAGGTTTCTTCATAAAGAAGTCATACTATTACTAATACCTTTTTGTCAATCAATTAAAGAGTTTTTTAAATTAGCTCAAGACATTCATAAAAAATATAGGTTTGAGAAAAAAGTATATTTTATAGAAGGATCATTTTTAAGTGCTTGAAATAAAGAATCTTTATCTGTAAAACTAACTCAAGTTATTAATGAAATATTTTTTATAATTTCACTTTCTTTTGATTTATTTTTTTCAATAAAATCAAGTAATTCTTTTCAAGAAATAAGTCATTTATCTAAAATTTGGTCTATTTTACCATCTCCATTTAAATCACAAAGAGATTCTAAAACTTTTTCAATTCAATTGTTTTCAATAGTTGAGATAGAATTAATTATACTTAATAAATCAATTCCTAACTCTTGCCAAGAATTTAATTTATTTAACTTCTCTTTAATACTTGTATTATTTTTTAAATTATTTAATTGCTTAAGTTCAGTTGGTCAAAAAAATCAATCTGCTTTATATCAGGCTTGTTCCCAAGATGCATTATCATTTCAATTTACTTTTGATAATACTTTTATTGCAGATGCTAAATTTATATCATCAATATCTTTTTTATCTAGTTTTAAATATGATGCTATAGCCTCATTTTCTTTTTTATAAATTTGAGTTTCTTTAGTCTCATTTAATCCTTTAGGAGTTTTTATTGAATCATTATTTACTTCTACAGAAACATCTACTCTAGCAACTGTAGAATCAGTTTTTATTTCACCTGATTTTAAAAAATTAATTTTTAAAGCATTATGTAAATCTTGTGCTTGACTTATATATAAATCTTTTTTTTCTTTTTGTTTTTCTAAAACTTCAGCAAATTCTTTTGCTTGTTTAATTAATAATTTATCATCTTCATTTAACTCTTTTTCAGTTTTTCAAGAAAGTTTTTTTAATCCTTCAATATAATTATTTTTAATTTCAATTATATTAAGAAATCTTTCTTTTCACTCTACTTGTTCAAGAGCTTGGTTTTGTCTTTCTTTTAAAGTATTATTCATTTTTTATTTTTATAAAATAAATTTGTTTTTGTTTTTTTAAATTTAAAATTATTTTTTAATTTTTTCTAAAATAACTTTCCTATTCATTACAACTAAACTTAAAGCAAAAGCCATTAATAATATTAAAAAATACATTTCTGGTCAAGTTTTTACTTCTGTCATTTTTTCTGGAACTGGTTTTGGTTCTGGTTTTGGTTGTTCAACTACTGGTGGAACAGTATTTTCTCAAGAAGTATAAACAACACATTCTTTATGTGGAGTATTATTTGTAGCAACTTCACCACTTTCTAATATATTGTGTGAAGTTATATCATATACTAAAATTCAAACATCTTGTCATTTAGCTGGAGTTTTATCAACCATAAATCAAGCTCACATAGCTGATTTTAACCAAGAAATAGTTTTTCAAGCAGGTAATACATATCAATCTAATGAATTATCAAGTAATGCATTAAATTCAGAAGTATATTCCCAAAAACTATCACTGTTAGGAGATTTTTTAATTTCAGATCAATTCAATGCAGTCATAACAGGCATAGTTTGTTCTTCTTTATACATTATTTTTTTAACTCAAGTATCATTTACCCATAAATCATCTAAAAATGATATATTTGTTCATTTAGATACTTCTCATCAATTAAAACATTGAGTACAACTATACTCAGAGTAAACTGCTTTTGAAGAACAATTAACTTCTTCATAAGCTCAATAAGTGCTTGTAACAGTAGCAGATAATAATAAAGTTGCTACTAAAAGAGATTTTTTAAACATATTTTTTAAAATTAAATATAAAATACTTTACTATATTACCATAAAAATAAAAAACTGTCAAAAAAATAGACAGTTTTTTAAATAAAAGGTATTTACTTTTTTAAAATTTTATTTACAATTAATTGTTGAAATATCATAAATATAGTTCAAATTCCCCAATATAATCATACTCAAGCATAAAAAGTATAGGTTGCAAATGCTATCATTATAGGCATACCATATAACATAAATTTATTTAAAACTTCAGGATCAGGCATAAAGTTTGAATAATTGTTTGCGTCTTTTTTCTTTTCAAGCACTATATTAGTATTATTTTTTGCTTTATTAAAATGTAGTGATAATTTTACTTGAACAAATTGTAATAATCATATAACTATTGCTAAAATAATTCAATTAGTTCATCAAATTCAAAATAAATCTACTCAGTAAAAATTTGCATTTATACTTCACATATTATAATCACTTAAATAACTATATAAATAATAAGTATTTGAAGTATCTTGAATTCAAAGTATTACTCTATAAATAACTATTAAAATAGGCATTTGTATCAATAACATCCCACAAGATCACATAGGATTTACTTTTTCTTCTTTGTATAGTTTCATAAGCTCAACTCAAAGCATTTGATGATTTCATTTATGTTTATCTTGAACTTCTTTTATTTTTGGCTGTATTTGTTGCATACGAGCTTGAGAAAGCATCATTTTATGTTGAGGAATAAGTAAAATTAATCTAATAATTATTGTAACTATTATTATAGCAAGTCATAAAGAATAATTTGTAATTTCAAGTAAGAAAGCCATTAAATTATAAATAGGGGCATAGAAAAAAAATGTAAATATTTTTGAAATAACTCATTTATGTTCTATCTCAAATTGACTAATTATGTCAAGAGAATCTTTTTTTAAATTAGCATAATAAACTCAAGTGTTTTCAAATTTTTTAAATTCATCACTAAAATCTACTAAATAACTTTTTTGAGGTTTTATATTTATATCCTCACATTTTAGGGGAGTTATAATTAATGAATCTTTTTTTATGGAAAAGTCTTTACAAGTATTAAAAGAAAAATCTTTTAAAGTATCATTTTTTATATTTATTTTAACTCAAGCAGGAACTGAATAACTTTTTGCAGTTTCTAAAGAAATAGAATTTGTTATAGTTGGTTTTTTTTCTTGAGTAAATAAATTTAATGTTAAAAAAACTAGTATAAATATAAGTAGTAGATTAATTATTTTATCTTTCATATTAATTATTATAAATTATAAAGGGAATATTTTTTTTATTAAAAATCTTATATCTTTTTCAAAAAGCTTTATACTTTCTAAATCTTTTTTATCAAGTATTTTTTCTTTTTTTACAATAAATACTATATCAAAAAAGCTATTATTTTTTAAAAATAAATCCTTTTTTACTAAATTATAGAATTTTCTTCTAAAAAATACTCTGTTAACATTATTTTTTACACATTTTCAAGAAATAATAATAGCAAATCTATTACTATTATTATATGTTTTTGTTATATTTGCATTTACTCAATAAGAAAAAAAAGGTTTTTTATATTTTAAAACCTTTTTTACTTCATTTTCTTTTAATCTATAAGCTTTTTTAAGCATTTTTAAAATTAATTAGATCTGTTAACATAATTTCATTTTCCATCAAAAGGCGATTTTCTAGCAGTTCCTCAAGCTATTATATGAAGTTTTGCTTTTCAATCAACAAGTTGAAGTCTTTTTGGATAAGATACAGTTAATACATGTCTTCATCTTCTTCTTCTATCTCTTAAAACTTTTCTTCATCCAACTGTATTAGTTCTAGCAAGAAAACCATGAACTCTAAGTCTTTTTCTTTTTTTTAATTTACCTAACATATTTTTTAGTATTAATGATAATAATTTTCTAGTTTATTTTCTTTGTTTTTTAATAAATCTTAGTTGCCTTTACCAAAATTTTATTTAAAAGTGTGAGTATTTTATATAAATGGGTAAAAAAGTCAAAAGATTTTTTGCAATATTTTATTATATATGCTAAAATATAATTAACTTAAAAAATAAAAATAAAAAAATGACTACTATAAAATTATATTTAAATAAATTTATTAAATTTCCTACTTTTTTAAAATTAATAGATAATATATTAAAAAAAATTTTTTTAACTAAGACAAAACATAGTTTTTTAAAACTAAACAAACCGTATGGAATTATTATTAATGATAACTTATTAAAATTTCACGACAATGATATAAGAAAAGATATTAAAAAAGAGTTTTTATGATTATAAAAACTCTTTTTTAGTTATTTCTACTTCAATTGAATCAATAATAGAATCAACTACATTTTTTATTTTAAAGCTTATAAGTATATTTTCATCATCAAATCATTCTCAAGTTAATTTTTTTTCTAAAACTTCTCAAGTTTTTGGAAATCTTTCAAGCTCTTCAGTTATAAAATAATTTAGTGTTGTAGCATAATATTCTTTTTCATCAAGTCATATATTATAAAATGATAAATTTAATTCATCAAGTAAATCTTCAAATATTACACTTGGACTAACCTCATATTTATTTTCTCAAACCTTTATTATTTCTTTTTTTTCTTTATCATATTCATCTTGTATATCTCAAAAAACCTCTTCTATAATATCTTCTAAAGTTACAAGTCAAGCTACTCATCAATACTCATCAAGCACTATTGCTAAATGAATTTTTGACATCTTAAATATTTCAAGAAGTTTATCAATAGGGTAGTTTAGAGGTATTTTGATAGCTTTTGTTAAATTTTTTAGTTCACTTAATTTTAAATCTCAATTTCACTTTCTAAATTCTTCAATTAAAAATCTTAAATTTACTATATACTCTATATTATCAATAGTTTCTTCGTATATTGGTATCCTTGAATGAGTATTTTTTAAGACAAATTCTATAGCATCAGATATGGTTGTATTAATTTCAAGAGCATCAATTTTTACTCTATGAGTGTGTATTGATTCAACTGTTACATCTGAAAATTCCAACATATTTTTTATTTTTTCATGCTCTTCTGGTTCTAAAACTCAATTATCCATTCATAAATCTATAAAACTTTCTATTTCTTCATCTGTAATATTTATTTGTTTACTTTTTCATGAAAATATTTTATTTATTATTTCTATAAAAAATAATAAGGGAGTAAAAATAATAATTATAAATTTATAAAATTTAGCAACAAATAAAGCTATACTATCAATATTTTTTGTAGCATAACTTTTAGGGATTATTTCACCAAACATTATTATAAAAAATGTAACAATTCAAGTTGATATTCAAACAATTAAAGATTCTTCTAAAGAAGATGTTTTTGATATATTTATAGCTATTTGTGTTGCAAAAGCAGCAGCATAAATATTTACCAAATTATTTAAAATTAAAATAGAGATTAAAAGTTTATCATTTTTTTGTTTTATAAACTTTAAGTCTTTTGATCAAAATTTATTTTGTTTAATAAATGAGTCTATTTTATGTGGTGATAAACTCATCAAAGCTATTTCTGAAGCAGAAAAAAAAGCAGATAATCAAAAAAGAGATAAAAAAATAAAAGTGATTTGGAGGTCCATATTTTTGTTAAATTTAATTAAAAATTGTTTTAATTATATATATTTTTTTTATATATCAAGTAGTTATTAAAAATAGTGAAACTTGAATTTCTGATAACTTTATAAAAGTTGAGGTTAGAAAGGAAAGATAGAGAGATTTTTAAATTTTAGAACAAAATAAAAAGATAGTTTGTAAATACAAATTATCTTTTTATTTTACCATAGACTATTGAATAATTTAAAAATATAATTACTATTGAAGTGCTTAATCTCTTTAGTAAATAAATTCTTACTTTTATATTTGAAAAAGTTAAAAATAATAAAATTATAAAATTAAATATAATATTTTTTATTTCCAAACTAAACAATATTCAATAAATTGAATATAAATTTCAGATATAAAAAAACATATCTTTAGTGCCTATGGATTTACCAAAAACACTAAACATAAGAACTTATTTAGTAAATAAACAAGTTTCTATATGTTTTATAATAATGTTGTTGTGGTGATAACATTAAATCATATAGAAACTTATTTGTCAAAACTTTTTACTAGACTCTTAAAAGAGTCTTTTATTTTATTAATAATTTCTTATAACTCAAACTAATTTTCATCTAATTTGTCAATTTGTAACTATAGTTGTTGGAAAATCATCATTTTCAGGTTTTAAAATTAAACTTTTTGAAGAATGATATATTTTCTTTAGAGTAGCGCTTTCATCATCTGCATAATCTCAAATTACAACAACTCATATATCTCAATCATTCACATCATTTTGTTTTCTAATAATTAAAAAATCTCCATTATCTATTCAAACATTAATCATACTTTTTCAAATAGCTTTTAAACAATAAAAATTTCATCATCATTTTAGCATTGTTTTAGGTATATCAATATAATCAATAAAATTTTCATAAACACTTATTGGGACTCAACAAGCAATCTCTCATATTAAAGGTATGCTTTGAGAATCAGAAAGAAGCTGAACCGATTTATCTTTTCAAGATGAAACTAAATATCATTTTTTTTCAAGATTTTTAATATGACTAAAAACAACACTTGGACTTATATCTAAATCATCTCAAGCCTTTTGATAAGTTGGTGCATATCAATTACTTTTAATATAATTTTCATAATATATTAAAACTTTTTGTTGTTTTGAAGTTAAATTTTTTATCATAAAATAATATAAAAAATAATTATGTGACTCATTATATAGAATATAATTCTAAAGTCAAAAAATATTTTACTAATTTATATTTTATTTTAAAGCATTTTAATTAAAAATAGAATAAAAGAATAATATTCTATTTTATTCTATTTTTAATTTGATTTTAGAAAAATATCACTATAATATTTATAGTTTAGTTGATAATTGAAAATTATGAAATTTTTAGCAAAATAAAAAACACCAACTAGTTTGGAGCTGATGTTTTCCATAAGTATATTTTTTGTAGCAGAGGAATTTTATGGTTTTATAAGCAAAAGTCAAAAAAAAAAAATTACAAATCTTTATTAGTAACAAAAGCAACTATGCAAAAATTAAACTTAACGATAACATATTTAAATAAATATAAATTTAATTTATATACCTATGAAGCTCCTTATTATGAAAAATCTTGAATTTATATTGTTTGAGTATTAAATAATGATAAATCTAAATTTTCTTTAAAATATATTTGAAAGACAGATGACTTATCAAATAGATGAATGGATAATCATAATAATATAAAATGTTTTAAAGATAATAATTGTAATTGTCTTTGATTTTTAGAAATAAATTCGTCAAAAGATAGAACAGAAATTGAAGAAGAATTAATAAAAACTCAAAAACCTAATTGTAATATACTTTTAAATCCTAATAAATAATTTATGCCAACGAAGACTAAGTGTAGACCAACAAGAACTACCTGAAAACCAGGTCCAAAAACCGTGAATATTCCAGCACATAAAAGAAGTATTCCAACAAAACTTCCTAAATGTAAAGAACAAAAAAACGACTATTAGTCGTTTTTTTGTTCTCATAAATATAAATTAATTGTATCTAAAAAATCATTATAATTTTCAATTTCTGTTCTTTTACAATTTGCTTGAATAAAAGCTGATTCTAATTTATCTGAAAAATCTGTATAACTTATATTGTCATTTTTTTCTTCATTTTTGTATTTAAATTGATAATACTTATCTTCCTTATTATAAACTAATTCTATATCATAATCTTTACAAAAATTTGAAATTTCCATAAATCACAATTTAACTCTTTCTAACTCTTTTATAACAATTTGTCTAAACTCATTTTGTGGTAATATTTCAGGATGTTTTGATAAAATATAATATTTTATTTTATAATTATAATTTGTATTCCAATTAATTTGTTCATTTAATTCTTTTATTTTATCTTCATATTTGAAAAATGATAATTTTTCCTCACTTTTTTCTTTTAGATAACTTTTTAAAATTATTCAATCTTTAACTTCATATTCCTTTTTTCACCAATGTTCAATTTCTTTTTCTAATAATCTCCAATACAAAGAATTTCATTCTATTTTATATTCATATGTAGTAGTAAAGACACTATCATAATCAGGAGAATGTGAATATAAAAAAGCTTTTTTATTTTTTTTATCTAATGAAATTTCTGCATACCATCAATCTTCTTCATTTTCTAAAATCAAAGTATTATTTTCATCTTCTTCATCTTTAAAAATTATATCTTTTCACATAAAGCTAGCGGATTCTCTTATTAATTTTTTAACTTCTTCTTCACTTAATAAACTAGCTCATAATTTATATTGAATTTCCTTTAATTTTTCAGGAGTTGATATTTTTTGATTAATTAAAGATATAAATCAATATCATCTTATCAAAACCATAATCCAACTAAAAAAAGGATTTATTAATAATCTAAATATTATTCAGAAAAAATTAGAAAAAAATCAAGGTTTATTTCATTCAATAAAATTTCATTGAGTTAAACTATAATAAAGTCATACTTTACTAAAATTTTTAGCTTTAATAGAATATTTTTCAGAGAAAGCAATTATTATTGATATTATTTCCAAAATAAATGCTATTGTATATCAAGACCAATATATATCATCCATAATAAAAAATTAAAATATAAACTCTTAAAATATTATATATCTTTTTATATTTTAGCAAACAAAAAAGGGTAACTTAAGTTTTCTCTTGTGTTCGCTAAAACATTACAATTTTGTTTACTATAAAAATCAACAAAAAGGGCGAGTAACCTAAGTTACCCTTTCTTTACTTTTATAGTAAACTACTTTCGTAATTTTTATGTAATATTTTAGCAAGATTTAGTATATAAACTTTTAAAATTTTTGCAAAAAAATAAAAACCAGCTGGTTTTTATTTTTCTCAATTATTTAAATTTTTCTAATTTTTAAAAAATTCTATTTCAAGATTTTTCTTTAATTCAGTATCAGGTAAATCAACAAAGAATCAAAAAATATTTATTTTAGTATTTTCTTTATTTTGTCAAATTTCTAATATTTTATTTTTTACATTTTTTACATCAATATAGTTTATATATTCATTATGATTTCAGAAAACTTCTACCATAAAATACGAAATAAAGTAAAACTATCAAGAAAAATTTATTATTTTTGTTTATAAATTAAATAAAAAAACCAAGATTAAATCTTGGCTTACTTTGAGTTTCAAATGGTGCTCCCAGCAGGGCTCGAACCTACGACAACCAAGTTCGCAACCTGGTGCTCTTCCAACTGAGCTATGAGAGCATTTAAAAATAAATTTTAGTTATTATATATAAAAAAAAGTTTTTGCAATAATTTTGCTTTTTTATTATATTTTGAATATAATAGTCTAGCTATTTAACTAAAAAGGAGCAATAAATGGCATATATTGATACAAATATGGAAACAAGCACTGGTAAAAAAGTCCGAGTGAAAGTACCTTCTGGGTTGCGAGGACAAGACCGAGGTGTTTATGTGAATGGAAAAAGTGTTGGCTATAAACTTGGCCAACAAAATGACAAAGTTTACACAAAGTGTGGAAGTGAAGTATCTAACTCGTTGAAAGATTTTATTAAAATAACATTCTGACTTTGAGTAACTAAAGAGATCTTTAAAAAGGTCTCTTTTATTTTTGAAATTTTTTAAATAAATATATAATAATTAATATAAAAAATAATAAGTTTAATAAAAATGGATAAATTAAGTATAAGGTGAAATAAAATAATTTTTGATGAAAATACTAAATTTTTAGATATTGAAGAGATTTTAAAAAATAGATTTGATAACTTAGATTTAAATAAAAATATAGATGATTTGTATGATCCATACTTGCTTCCAGATATGGAAAAAGCTGTAGATAGAATAAAAAAAGCAAAAGAAAATAATGAAAAAGTGATGATTTTTTGAGATTATGATGTTGATTGAGTTACATCGACTTCTATTTTAATGCATTTTTTTAAAAAAATAGGATTGCTAGCTAGTTATAGATTGCCAAATAGGATTACAGATGGATATTGATTAAAAAATTATTTTATAGATGAAATTCATTCTCTTTGAGTTACATTGATAATAACAGTTGATTGTTGAACTAAAGATATTGAAATAATTAAATATGCTAAAAGTTTGGGAGTAGATGTAATAGTTACTGACCACCATGCTGTTCCTGATGAAATTCCTAAAGAGGCAATTGCTATAATAAACCCAAAAAGACTTGATAGTTTATATCCTTTTTCTTTTCTTGCTTGAGCTTGAGTTGCTTTTAAATTAATGAGTGCTTTAGCTTTTGAATTTTTAGAAGAAAAAGAAGCAAAAGAATATATAACTCAAAGTATAGATATTGCTGCAATATGAACAGTAGCTGATTGTATGCCATTAATTGATGAAAATAGAGTAATAGTTACAGAAGGGCTAAAACAAATTAAAAATACTCGCTTTTTAGGAATTAAGAAATTGATAGAAGATAAAATACATAATGATTTAGATGCTGATTTATTTTGATTTTTAATTTGACCTAGATTAAATGCTGCTTGAAGATTGGATACTCCATATAAAGCAGTTAATTTGATATTAAATAATACAGAAAGTGTTGAAAAAACTATAGAAGATATTGAAAATATAAATAATAAAAGAAAAGATTTAACAAAAATATTTTTTCAAGATGCTTTAGAAAATATTGATCCAAATAATAATATCATATTTTATGATAGTGATAAAATAGAGCATTGAATTATTTGAATAGTTGCTTGAAGAATTACTGAAATGTTTTTTAAACCATCAATAGTTTTAAAAAAAGAAAAAGATAAACTTGTAGCTAGTTGTAGGAGTCCTGAGTATTTTTCTTTAGTTGAATATTTAGAAAAATATAAAAGTTATTTCTTGCATTTTTGATGACATAAACAAGCTGCTTGATTTTCTATATCAGTAGATAAATTTGAAGAATTTAAAAAAGAATTTACTAAAAAAATAAACTCCATTGATTTTTCAAATAATATAAAGTCTTTAAATGTTGATAAGATTTTAAACATAGAGGAGTTTTGATTTAGTTTGATTGATAAAATTAAAAAATATAAACCTTATGGAATAGGTAATTTAAAGCCTGTTTTTATGTTTCAAGACTTTGAAATTGAAAAAATAGAATATTTATGAACTACCAAAGAACATATTACCATAAAAAATAAGTATTGAATAAGTATTTTATGATTTTGATTTTGAGAATATTTTGATGAACTAAAAGGTAAAAAAACATTAAATATTATTTTTGATTTGATGGAAGATGAATGGAATTGAAAAAAACAATTAAAAGCAAAAGTTATTGATATTATTAATTAATTTTAGTTGATTTTTAAAGTTTTTTAATATAATAAAAAAATATTTTATTTTTAATCATAAGTATATGTGAAGATGACCAGTTGTTGCCAAAAAAAAAGAAGTCTCAAATGCTGCTAAGCAAAAAGTTTTTACAATTCATGCAAAACTTATTTCAATTGCTGCTTGAAAATGATGAGATCCTATGTTAAATCCAAGTTTACATGACGCTATAGAAAAAGCAAAAAAAGATAATTTACCAAATGATAATATAGAGAGAGCTATAAAAAAATGAACTTGAGAAGATAAAGACTCAAATAAAATAGAGCAAATAGTTTATGAGTGATACTGAACTTGAGGAATTGCTTTTATGGTATCTACATTAACTGATAATAAAAATAGAACAGCTTCAAATATAAGACATATTTTTACAAGATATGCCTGAAGTATGGGGGAATCAGGTAGTGTTTCTTATATGTTTGAAAGAGATTGAATAATTATTATTGATTTAGATAAATATAAAAAAGACTTACTTGAAGAAATAGTTTTTGAAACTCAAGCAAAAGATTTTTTTGAAGAAAATTGAATGTTTAAAGTAATTACATCTTTAGAAGATTTTTTAGATACAAAAAAAATATTTGAATCTAAAAATATTAACTTTGAATTTGCTGATATAGATTTCATACCAACAAATACAGTCGATGTAACTGATTTTGATAAAGCATTGAAATTAACTAAAATGATTGAGGACTTTAATAATGATGATGATGTAGAAAAAATTTCATCTAATTTAAATATTGATGAAAAATTACAAAAGGAAGTAGATGATTTTATAGAAAAAAATACATTTAGAACTTAAAAAAGACCATTTGGTCTTTTTTATTTTATAATTTCTCAAGGAGGCGTAAAACTTCAATTTTCTAAAACTCTTCAAGGGTAAGAATAATTTTTTATTCAAAGTTTTGAATTGTCTCAAATAATAATTCAAAGTTTTCTAAGTTTTGTATCTGTTAAAACTCATTTTACAGGGACTTTTATATTTTGATTATCATGTCTTAAGTTTGCACTTATAAATCATCATCCTATATTTATATTATTTCAAATAATACTATCTCAAATATAACTTAAATGAGCAATATTTGTTTTATTTCATATACTAGAATTTTTTATTTCAACAGATGCTCAAATATGACAATTTTTTCAAATAACACTACTTCATCTTAAGTAAGCATTTGGTCAAATAGAAGTATTTTCTCAAATATATATATTTCATTCAATATAAGTTCATGATTTTAAAATAGCTCAAGGAGCTAGAATTATGTTTCCTTTTATTGTAACTCAATCCTCAACAATTCAATCAATTTTACTTTCATTTAGATGGTCTAGAAAATATTTATTTGCTCATAAAATATCCCAAGGGTATCAAACATCTATAAAATCTCAAGATATAGGAATTAAATTAAATTTATTATTTTTAATAAATTCATTTATGCTATCTGTTATTTCATACTCTCACCTTTGAGATAAAGAGATATTATTTGAAATTTCTAATATAGAATTATCAAATTTATATACTCATAAATTAGCCAAATTTCATACAAATTCACTAGGTTTTTCAATTATTTTTGTTGCAAATCAAAAGTTATCTTGTGAGAAAATTCAATACTTAGAAGGGTCTTCAACTTCTTTTACTAAAGCTCAATATCATTTTAAATTTATTATTTTATCTAAATCGCTTTTAGAAAAAATTGAATCTCAATTTAATATTAAAATATCACTATTTTTAATATCTATTCACCTTAAAGCTCAAGCTGTTCATTTATCATCTCATTGTATAAAATAATTAATTTTTACTCAATTAAAGTTATCTCATAATTTATTTATAATTTCTTCTTTTTTGTATTTTACTACTATAATTATTTCATCTACTGAATTGTAAATATTTTCTAGGTTGTGTTCTAAGATAGATTTTCAAAAAATTTCTATAAGTGGTTTTGGAATTGTGTTAGAAAAAGGTCTTAAACGAGATCATTCTCAAGCTCGTAGTATTATTGCTTTCATAATTTATTAATTTAAATAATAATTTTACTTAATATAATGTTAATTATAAAAAATCCAAAAGTTTAAAATAATTTGACTTATAATTTTTTTTTATATAATTTAATTACTTTCTTAAATATCAAAGACAGCTAGGCATAAAAATAAGTCCTGCCGAGATAGAAGATTTTTTAAATAATATTTAAATATTGTCTTTTTATCTATTTGGTAAAAAGATTTTTTTATTTATAAGAAAGAAAAATATTTTAATTAGCATAAAACAATATGGCAGTAACAAAAGCAAGAAAAAGTGAAATACTTTCAACTTTAGTTGAAAATATAAAAAATGCAAAATCAGTATGATTTGCACAAACAAATGCTATGACAGTTTCTGAATTTTCAGATCTTAGAAAAGAATTAAGAACAGTTAATTCAACTTACAATTTAGCTAAAAAAACTTTAGTTAAACTAGCTGTTAAAGAAGCTTTAGGTTTAGATTTAGATTTAGATTTATTACCAGGGCAAGTATGAGTTATTTGTTCAAATGATGATACTATCGCTTGATTATCAAAAGCAAATGCTTATATAACTAAAGCTTATAATAAAAAAGTTCAAGTACAAAAAATATCTTGGGTTGCATCTATTTTTGAATGACAAATTCAATGACTTGAAGCTACTAAAGAAATTGCTTCAATGCCTTCAAGAGAAACTCTACTTGGAAGACTTGTTGGATCTATGATGTCTCCATTATCAGGTATGGCAAGATTTCTTGATGCTGCATCTAAAGAACTTGAAACAACTAACAAATCTAAAGTTTGAGAATTAGAATGAAAAAAAGAAGAAACTAAAAGTTAATGCTTAGTATATTAGGATTTAATTTTTTTAAATCCTAAAAACTAACTATTAATTAGTTAGAATCAAATTAATTATTTATTTTTTAAAAATTTTATTATGGCAGAATTAAGTGCTAATGCAAAAAAAATTATGGATTTAGTTAAAGAACTAACTATAGTTGAATTAAATGACCTAGTTAAAGCTATGGAAGAAGAATTTGGAGTTTCTGCTGCTGCTCCTGTTATGGTTGCTGCTGCTGGATGAGCTTGAGGTGAAGCTGAAGAAAAAACTTCATTCAATGTTGAATTAAAATCAGCTTGAGGAAGTAAAATAGCTGTTATTAAAGCTTTAAGAGAAATTACTGGTCTTGGATTAAAAGAAGCTAAAGATTTAGCTGATGCAGGATGAGTAGTTAAACAAAATGTTTCTAAAGATGAAGCTTGAGAAATTAAAGCTAAATTAGAAGCTGAAGGAGCTACTGTTGAAGTAAAATAATAATTATTTATTAAAAAAAAAGACTTTTTATAAAAAAGTCTTTTTTTAGTTTATTGATGCAAAAAATATAAAAATAGATGTAAATATTAAAAGTAATAATATAAGTGATATAGTAGAAAAATATTTTATCTTTACTTTTAAAAGAAGTGAATTTATAACTACAGAAACACTACTTAAAGCCATAGCAAGTCAGGCAAGTTCTGGTTTTAATAAATATCAAAAACTTATAAATAATCAAGAAGCTATAGGAATTCATAATGAATTATAAAATAATGAAAAAAATAGATTTTGTTTTATTTTTAAAGTAGTTTCTTTACTTATTTTTATAGAAGAAATTATATCAAATAAATCATTTTTCATTAAAACCATATCAGAACTTTCAAGAGCTATATCATTTCAATTTCACATACTTATTCATAAATTAGATAGTTCCATAGCAATAGAATCATTTATTCCATCTCATACCATAGCGATATTAAATCATTTTTTTTGTATTTTACTAATTACTTCTCATTTTTCATTTGGTAATACTTCTGCAAAAATATTTTCTTTTTTAATTCACACTTGATTTGCTATAAATTGAGCTGAATTTTTATTATCTCAAGTAATCATAAATACTTCAATTCACATACTTTGCATCATTTTTATTGCTTTTTTTGAAGACTCTTTTACTTTATCACTAACAGATAGTAAAGCAAGTATTTTGTTATCATCAGTTAAAAATAATACAGTTTTTCATTCACTTAATAATTCATTATAAATTTTACTTATATTATCAGGAACAGATATATTATTTTCATTTACTAATGATAGATTTCAAATAAAATATTTTACTTTCTCAATATCTCCAAAAATTCATTTTCAATTTATTATTTTGAAATTTTCACTATTTATTAACTTTATATTTTTTTCTTTTGAATAATTAATTATTGCTTTAGATATTGGGTGATTTGAATTATTTTCTAGAGAGTAAGATATTTCTAAAACTCTTTTTTCATCTAAATCTCAAAAAATTTTTATATCTTGTAAAAAAGGATTTCAAATAGTTATAGTTCAGGTTTTATCAAGAGCAACAGCATTTATTTTAGATGCTTTTTCTAAAGATTGTCATCATTTTATCAAAATTCAACTCTTTGCAGCAATTCAAGTTCATACAATAACAGCAGTAGGAGTTGCTAAACCTAAAGCACAAGGACAGGCTATAACAACAACACTAGTTGCTAAAAGTAGAGAAGTTTCAAAGTCATTATTAAGTAAAAAATACCAAATAATAAAAGTTAAAATAGAGATTAAAATAACTATTGGAACAAAGTATTTTGAAATTTTATCAGCAAAGTTTTCTATATCTGATTTTGAAATACTAGCTTCTTCAAGCAAATTTATTATTTGAGATAACATAGTTCAAGCTCAAATTTTAGTTGCTAAAATTTCAAAAGAAGTAAATTTATTTATAGTTCAAGCCATTACATTATCATTTATTTTTTTATCAACAGGCATACTTTCTCAAGTAAGCATTGATTCATCTATAGAGGCTTCTCAAGAAATTATTTTTCAATCAACAGGGATTTTATCTCAAGGCTTTACTAAAATAATATCTCAAATTTTAATTTTTTCTATTTCTATTTCTTGGAATGTTCCATCAATTTTAACAAAAGCTGTTTTTGGAGTAAGAGACATTAATTTTTTAATTGCATCTCAAGTTTTTGCTTTTGATTTTGTTTCTAAAAATTTTCAAAAACATACAAAAGTTATTAAAAGTGCTGAAACTTCAAAGTAAATTCATTCAATTTTACTTCAATTTAAAGCAATTAAACTAGAATTACTTAAATAATAATTTACATAAGAATACAAACTATAAATATAAGCTGTTGTTGTTCAAATAGCAATTAATGTATACATATTTGCAGTTTTTTGATGTAGAGCTGCAAAAGTTCATTTGTAAAAAGCAAGTCACAAAGTAAATTGTATAATTGTTGCTATTATAAAAGATATAATTGCCATATACGGCATAAATAAATCATGATAATTTAGTTTTGGGAAAAAATCATATAACATAAAAATTATTAAAGGAATTGATAATACAAAACCAAAAATTGTTTTTTTAAACCATACTTTACTTTCATCTACTTCTAATTTTTCATCCTCAAAAGCTTCATATCAAGTTTTTTTGATTATAGAAATAATTTCATTGTTTGAAATTTTTGAATTATCATATTCAATCAATGCTTTATTATTTCAAAAATTAACTTTAGCATTTGTAATAAATTCATTTTTATTTAAAGTAGTTTCAATAAGTTTTGAACAGCTTGTGCAGTGCATTCAAGAGATAGAAAGTTTTGTTTTCATAATATATAATTAGTTTTTAATACCTATGGTATAGGTATAATAATTTTATTTTTTAAAATGTCAAAGTTTATTTTTTACTATTAATAAATAATTGATTATTGCTATAAAAATAATATAATAAACATATAATTTTATATTTTAATTTTAAAATTATGGATTCAATTTTCAAAAAAGAGTTTGAGATATTGTCTTTAGGTAATCAAAAAAATACTTCACTTGAGAGTATTTTGCAAAAAAATTCTAAAGTTTTGCTTTATTTTTACCCAAAAGACAATACTCCTTGATGTAGTTTAGAAAACAAGGATTTTTCTTGCTTAAAAGATGAATTTGAAAAGATATGAATTAAGCTTATTTGAGTATCAAAAGATAGTATAGACAGCCATAAAAAATTTGTTTCTAATTACAATTTAGAAAACGATTTAATTTCAGATGAAAATTTAGAATTACATAAATATTTTAAAGCTTATTGAGAAAAAAATAATTATTGAAAACTCATTTTATGAGTTATAAGATCTAGTTTTTTAATTGATAATAATTTTAATATATTAAAATCTTGGAAAAATATAAAAGCAAAAAACCATGCTCAAAAAGTTTTAGATGAATTAAAAAGTAATTAAAAATGGAAATAATTGTATATATTATAATACTTTTGATACTAATATTTTGAATTTATATAATATTTATTTATAACAAACCTAGAAAACTAACAAGTAAAAAAATTAAAGATTTTCAAAAGAAACTAAAGCAAATCGAAGTAAATATCTCATCGAAAGAAAAAATAATTGATTATGATAAACTTTATCATAAAATATTGCTTGAAGCTTGATATGTTTGAGATTTTTGAAGTATTTTAAAACAAAAACCTATTATTATTGATGATTTAAATAAAATTTGGGAATTACATAAAATTAGAAATAAATTAGTTCATGATTTTTTTGATTTTGATGAAAATTTCTTACTTAATAAACAAAAAGTATTTTTGTTGGAAATAAAAAAACTTTTAGATAAACTAAAATAGTTTTTAATATTTTTTTTTGACTTTTAAACTGTTTTTTATATACTTTAACTGCTTTTTTAAAAAAAATAAGCAATTTTTATGTGGTGCCTATAGTTCAGTTGGTTAGAATGCCAGATTGTGACTCTGGAGGTCGAGGGTTCGAATCCCTTTGGGCACCCCATTTTAAAATTAAAAAATAATAGAATTATAAAATTTTGATAATATATTAAAGTTTTTAGGGTTCGAAAGTGAGGTTTTTTGCGAATGCAAAAATTTGAAAGCGATGAATAAGAGCTTTCAAAACGAGTGGCTGACCTGAAAGGCACCGAAACCCCTTTGGGCACCCCATTTTAAAATTAAAAAATCTTTTGAAGATTGTATAGTGAAAATTTGCTTTCAAATTTTAAAATCATATTTTTACTACTTAATTTTTAAATTTAGAAATTCTGACTTAAGGATTTCAAATATTTTATTTTTTAATACATATTATTATATGGCAGATAATAAAGACATAGCTTTGTTTGAAGAGCTATTTGAAGCTTCTCCTGAAATAAAATACCCTCGTGAATGAGACGTTATAAATGGAGTTGTTGTAAAAATTGAGAAAAAAAACATTTTAGTTAATGTTAATAATCAATTTTCATGACTTGTTATTTCAAAAGAAATTTGAAATACTGTAGATTTTAACTCTATAAAATCATGAGATAATGTTGATGTTATGGTTTTAGGTGATTCAGTAGAAAGAGGGTTATTAATTTTATCTCTAAAAAGAGCTAATCAAATTAAATCTCTATCTAATTTAACTAAATTTAGAACATCAGAAGAAATTATTACAGTTAGACCAACTGAAGCTAATAAAGGTTGATTACTTGTTGATATCGATGGATTAAAATGATTTATTCCAGTATCTCAATTAACTCCACTAAATTATCCAAGAGTAGAATGAGCAGATCCTGCTAAAATATTAGAACATTTAAACTGACTTGTTTGAAAAGAATTTAAAGTAAAAGTTATCAATGTTGATGAAGCTTGAAAGAAAATTATTTTCTCAGAAAAAGCTGCAATATCAGAAAATAGAGATAAAGCACTTTGAAATTTAAAAGTTTGAGATATAGTTGAATGAACTGTTTCAGGTATTTTAACTTATTGATTATTTATTACTTTTGATGGACTTGAATGACTAGTTCATGTTTCAGAAATTGATTGGGGACATGTAAATAATCCTTCAAAATTTGCTAAAGTTTGAGAAAAAATAAAAGTTAAAGTTATTTGACTTGATAATGATAAAATCTCTCTTTCAGTTAAAAGATTACAAGAAAATCCTTGGGATGTACTTGCAAGAAAATATAAAGTTTGAGATGTTATTAAAGCTCCTATTTCAAGAATTTCTCAATTTTGAGCATTTATGGAACTTGATGGATGAATTCAATGACTTATTCATTTATCTGAAATATCACACAATGTTGTTAAAGATATAAGAGATTTCATAAAAGTTTGAGAAGAAGTTGAAGCTAAAGTTATAAACTTTGAACCAAAAGAAAAAAGAATTTGATTATCTTTAAAAGCTTTAGTAGAAGCTCCAGTTACTGCTAAAGAAGAAGTTAAAGAAGAGGCTAAAAAAGAAGAATCTAAAGAAGAAGCTAAAGAAGAAAAAAAAGCAAAAAAAACTACTAAAAAAACAGAAGAAAAAGTAGAAGAATAATTTTAAAAATGTTTATATTTTTTGGGAAACATTTGAAATCAAAAAATATAGTTTTAAGAAATATTTATATTTCTGATTTACATTAATAATAACAATAAAATGGAAAAAAATACTCTAAATTCAATGTTTGATAATTTATTACACATTTGAAATAAAACAAATTTTTGGAATGCTAAAATGAAACCATATATTTATGGTTCAGTAAATGGAATTCATGTAATTAATTTATTAAAAACTGCAGAAAAATTAGAAGAAGTAAAAGCTGAATTAAAAGATTTAACTTCTCAAGGTAAAAAAGTTTTAATAGTTGCTACAAAAATCCAATCAAGAGATGCTTTTAAAAAATTAGCAACAGATACTTGATCATACTATGTTTGTGATAAATGGGTTCCTGGACTTTTAACTAATTTCAAAACTATTAAAAGAAGAATAGCTCAATATTTACAACTTTTACAAGATTCTCAAAATTGAGGATTTGATGTTTTAACTAAAAAAGAAAAAGCATCAAAAATGCTTATATTAGAAAAATTAGATAAAGCATATTCAGGGTTAAAAGATTTAAAAAAATTACCAGATGTTATAGTTGCTTCAGATGGTATTTATGAAAGACAAGCTTTAAAAGAAGCAAATAATTTAAATATTAAAACTTTTGCTATTTTTAATACAAACTGAGATAGAGATTTAGTTAATAATTTTATTCCAGCAAATACTAACTCTACTAAATCATTTGATTATTTAGCTTGAGAATTATTTGGAAGTTTTGTAAAAGCATCAACTACTCAAACAAAAGCTACTATTAAAAAAGTAGATCAAGACAATATTTCATGAGTTAAAAAAACAACTAAAAAACTAACTACTAAAAAAGAAGTTGAAGTAAAAGAATAATTATAATAATATTTTTTAATTTAAAGATTATGAATAATGATTTTAAAGAATATGATTTAGAAGAAAAAAATACTAATAAAGATAAATTTTTTAATGTTTTAGCATATATACCTTTTCTAAATATATTTATTTTAGTTTCAAAATGACATGAAATAAATGAAAATAATAAAAAATTTTTCAATCAATGAATTGCAATATTTTTGCTTTATATGGTATGATTTATAGTATTGTCTATTATTTCATTTTCAATTTCTTTTTTATTTACTATAATATATTTTTTATGAGTAATATTTTTTGGAACTAAAGCATACAATGATTTATATGTAGAAATTTCATTTTTAGAAAATATTATAACTAGCTTTTTAAAAACAAAAGAAGATAAAAAAACTAAAAAAGATGATGAAAATCCTCTTTAAATTATTTAACAATTAACTAAAAAAATATGGAAGTTACAGCAGCATTAGTAAAAGAATTAAGAGATAGAACAGGTATTTGAATGATGGATTGTAAAAAAGCATTAAATGAAACTAACTGAGATATCGAACTTGCTATTGAAGAATTAAGAAAAAAATGACTAGCAAAAGCAGCAGCTAAAGCAGATAGAGAAGCTTTAGAATGAGCTATAAAAGTAGTTATTGAACAAAATAAAGCATATGTTGTTTCAGTATCTTGTGAAACTGACTTTTTAGCAAATACTCCAAGATATCAAGATATGTTAAATGATGTTATTTCTTTATTAAAAGATTGAAAAACTAAAGAAGATGTAAAAGCAATGATAGATAAAGATTATTCTCTTGAAATGTGAGAAAATCTACAAGTTAAAGATTTCATATCTTTAGAATGAGTTTCTGTTTGAGCTTATGTTCATTCAAATAATAAATTAGCATCAGTAGTTTTAGCTAAACAAGAGGCAGATAGTGAAAAATTAAAACAAGTAGCTATGCATATTACTGCTGCAAATCCTGAATTTTTATCAGTAAATGATATTTCAACAGAAGTAATTGAAAAAGAAAAATCAATTCAACTTGAAATAATGAAAAATGATCCAAAAATGGCTTGAAAACCAGACGAAGTTTTACTTAAAATTATTGATGGTAAAATGGGAAAATTTGCTTCAGAAGTAGCTTTACTTGAACAACAATTTGTTATTAATCCAGACCAAAAAGTAAAAGATTTTATAGGAAATGAAACTATTTCATCATTTTATAGATTTACAATTTAATATATAAGAAAGTTAAAAAACTTTCTTATATATCTCCATAGTTTATCGGTTAGAATTCAGGATTCCAAATCCTGCGGGCTAGGTTCGACTCCTAGTGGGGATGCCATTTTAAGAAAAAAAAGTATCAAAAATGATACTTTTTTATTGTTTTTTATACAAAATAACTATACTATATAAAGTATAAAAATAAAATTATAAAAATATGCCAGAAAGTTTAGTAAAACTTATTTCAATAATTAGTATGTTGCCTTGAATATGAGAAAAATCAGCTACAAAATTAGCCTTTTTTTTATTAAATTCAAATCAAAATTATTTAAATAATTTTTCACAAAATATAGTTGAATTAAAACAAAATATTAAAAAATGTCCTAGTTGTTATGGTTTAATAGATAAAAATAAAGAAATTTGTGATATATGCTCTTGAAATAGGAATAATAATTTAATTTGTGTTGTTGAAGAGTATTATGATATGCTTGTTATTGAAAAATCATGAATTTTTGATTGAATTTACCATATATTATGATGAGCAATTTCACCAATAAATTGAATATTTATATGAGATTTAAATTTTGAAAAATTATTTGAAAAAATTGCAAAAGAAAAAAATCATATAGAAATTATACTAGCAACAAATCCAAATATAGAATGAGAAGCTACTACTCAATATATTTTGCAAGAAATACAAAAAAGAGGATTTAAAAAATTTGTAAAAATTACAAGACTTTCAAGATGATTATCAAGTTGATATTTAGAATATGCAGATAATATTACTTTAATAAACTCAATAAAAGAAAGAAAAGAAATTTAATTTTTTAATTTTTAAAATTATGGAATCAATTCAAGGCTGATGAAAAGCAAGAATGACTAAAGCTCAAGTAAAAAAATACATTAAACAAATGGAAGAAAAAAGAGAAATAGCAAAGATAGAACTTGAAAGAGAATTATTAAAACAAGAGCTTGAAAAAAATGAATTAGATGAACTTGATAAAAAAATAGATGATTTATTTTAAAATTTTAGATAAATATCATCATATAAGTTTTTATCATACATTTCTATACATTTGAAAAAATTTTTAAAATAACTATCTAAAATTAATTTTATACTAAGATCTTTATCTAGTCATCTTGATGTTAAATAATGTATATTTTTTTCATTAATTCTAGTTGTTTTACTACTATGACTTACTTTTATGTCATTAGTATCTATATATAAATTTGGATTTGAAACTATACTTCAATTATTTCAATTAAATACATTTTCAAGACTTAAAGAAGCATTTATATTTCTTGAGTTTTTATTAACTATTATACTTGAATCAATAGAGATTTTATTTTCTTTTACTATTGATATAATTTCTATATTTGAGGTTGAATTAACTGAGTTTATATTTGATATAATATTTGAAATTATATCACTATCTTTATTCAAAAAAATAGCTTTTAAATTTAGTTTAGAATTATTATTTAATTGATTAATTATTATATTTTTAGGAGATTTATCTAAAAAAAACATATATAAATCTAGCTTAGAATTATCTTTCAAATCTATAACTACATCACTATCAAATTCACTTATAAAAATAGAAACATAATTATTTTCTTTTATTGTTATATCTTTTTCTTTTATGTTATAAAATCAGTTTTCTAATATTTTTGACATTTTTATTAATTTTAATATAAATTTAATTAGTTTTTATTCTTGTAATTTTAAAAAAGGAGTTTTATATGAATAGTAACTATATAATTTTTTTTGTATCAGCTTATTTTTTTATAAGTATTGTTTTAACAATATTTATTGCAAAAAATTATTATGATATAAAAATAAAAGATTTGCCTAGAGTTATACTTGCTATAATTATTTCGCTTCTTTTTTCACCTATTTTCTTCTTATTTGATAAAGATAGGTGAAAAACCTTAAAAAGATCATTTTTTGGTCTTTTTTTTAAAAACCTCATTCAAACTCCATTGCAATTAAAACATTCATTTCACTTGCATATTCAAGTGGTAATTCCTTCATAATAGGAGAAATAAATCAATTCACTATCATAGAAGTAGCTTCTCACTCTTCAATTCATCTACTTGTTAAATAAAATAAATCTTTTTCATTTATCTTTCAAGCAGTTGCTTCATGTGCTACAGTTGAAAAACTATTTTCAATATTTATTGTAGGAATTGCATTATTTGAAGATATTTCATCTAGAATTAGTCAATCACAATCTATTTTTGATACACTTCACAGGGCACTTTTTTTAATATCTACAAGTCATCTATAAGTTGAAATTCATCATCATTTAGAAAGAGATTTTGATATAATATTTGAAGAAGTATTTTTTCAAATATGTATAACTTTAGCTCAAGTATCTTGATTTTGCCCAGAATTTGCAAAAGCAATTCATAAATGATCTGCTTTTGCATTTTCTCAAATCAACATACTGCAAGGATAGAGCATTGTTGTATTACTTCACATATTTCAAGAAACCCATTCCATAAATCAATTTTTTTGCACAAAAGCTCTTTTTGTATTCAAATTAAAAGTATCGATACTCCAATTTTCTACAGAACTATAACGCATATGTGAATTTTTTCAAACAAATATTTCAACTCACCCAGCATGAAGAGAGTTTTTATCATATTTTGGAGCACTACATCACTCTATATAATGAGCTTTTGTGTCATCTTCTAAAATAATTAAAGTATGTTCAAATTGTCATCCAGACTTTACATTCATTCTAAAATATGATTGTAATGGCTCATCAATTTTAACTCAAGAAGGTACATATAAAAAAGTTCCTCAACTCCAAACAGCATAGTGAAGTGCTGAAAATTTATGATCAGCAATTGAAATACATTTTGAAAAATATTTTTTAACTATTTTTTCATATTCAGGCTCTCTAAGTGCATGAGTTAGATCATCAAAAATAACTCACTTTTGCTTTAATTCATCTTTTAAAGAGTGATAAACTGCATCACTATCATATTGTGCTCAAACTCAAGCAAGAGCCTCTTTCTCTGCTTCGGGGATTCAAAGTCTATCAAAAGTTTTTTTAATATTTTCAGGCACATCATCCCAAGTTTTATTTGCTCAAGATCATTTTGGTTTTGCAAAAAAATAAATTGTATCAAGGTCTAATTTTTCTAAATTTGGTCACCAAGATGGAAATGGTTTTTTTAAAAAAATATCATAAGCCTTAAGTCTTAAATCAAGCATCCAAGATGGTTCTTTATTTTTTTTTGAGATTTCATAAATTAAATCAAGACTTAAACCAGGAATTGGCTTTGAGTCATAATCAATATTATCATGAAAATCCCATGTTCAAGAAATATTTATATTATTTGGATTTGACATTTTTTTTAATTTAGATATAAATTTTTTAGTTTTTTAACTAAAAAGGAGTACTACTTATGAATATAATTTTATTTATTTTGGATAATTTTTCTGATTCTTTATTTAAGTTCAATCTTGAATTAAAGTGTAGAAAAATATTAAATAATAAAAAAGATTATACTTAATTTCTTTAAAGTCAGTTTTAAAAAACTGGCTTTTTAATTAAATCAATTTTCTAAAATATCATCTATAATTTCTTTTCCTCAAACTCTATCTAAAAGTCAATTTTTTAAAACATAGATTTTGTCTATATCAATATATTTTGTAATCTCAAAATGATGAGTTATTATAATTATTGAATTATTTGGAGAATTAATTTCTTTTATACCATTTGAAACTACTTTTAAAGCATCTACATCAAGTCATGAATCAATTTCATCTAAAATTATATATTTTGGATTTAATAATTTTATTTGTAATAATTCAATTTTTCTTTTTTCTCATCAACTAAATCAAACATTTAAATCTCTTTTTAAAAAATCCTCATTTATTTTTAGTTCATCAAGGTATTTTTTTATAAATCTTTTAAAAACAAAAGGTGATAATTGAGCTACTTTTCAGTCAGTATTATTTTGATTTTTTAGATAGTTATTATAAATAATCCTTAAATATTCTCACATATTTATTCAAAGAATTTCTGGAATATTTTGAAAAGATAAAAATATTCCTAATTGAGCTCTTTCCCAAACTTCAAGAGATAATAAATCAATTCAGTCAATTAAAACTTCTCAAGATGAGTGAGAGTATTCAGGACTTCACATCAAAAAATTAGCTAAAGAAGATTTTCAACTTCAGTTTTTTCAAGCAAGTATATAGTTTTTTCAAATTTCAAAATCTATAGTTAATCATTTTAATATTTCTTTATCTTGGGCATTTATTTTTAAATCATTTATTTCTATCATAATTTTATTGTAATTAATTTACAAACATACTATATAAAATTTAGTATTTTTCAAGTTTTGTTTAAATATTTAGAACAAGATATATAAATATTGCTTTTTTGTAATAAATCAATTAAATAAAGCTATATTAACTCAATTGTTAATAAAATGTAAATAACTAATAATTAATCCTTTAAACTAAATAAATAAAATGTCTAGTCTATTTTGAAAGATTTTAAAATAAAGGTTTGACTTTGTAGAAAAAAAGAGTAAATATGAATTTACAAAAACAACTAAAAATAAAAACAAAAATTCACTTATTAACATTTTTTTAACAAAAATGAATTGATTAGAGCAAAAAGATTTGAGTAGTTTACATAAGTCAGTATTATTACATGAGTTAAGTGAGAGTATAATTATATTTAAAGATAAAAAAAATATAATAGTTGACTGCACTCTATGAATGTGATGACATGCAAAAGAGATAATAAAAAGATTAAATAAGTGAGATATATTTATATGATTTGATGCTGATAAGAGAAATTTAGATATTGCAAAACCATATTTATTAAAAGAGTTTGATTGAAAATGAATTGAATTTTTTTTTGTAAATGATAATTTTGAAAATTTAAAACTAAATTTATCAAAAATAGGTATTGAATATATAACTTGAATTTACTATGATTTGTGAATTTCATCATTACATGTAGACGAGGCAGAAAGATGATTTAGTTTTAAACTAAATTGACCACTTGATATGAGATACAATGTAAACTCTTGAATTACAGCAAGTCAAATATTAAATTCATACAAAGAAGATGAACTTGTTAAAATATTTTTTGAATACGGGGAAGAATCTCAAGCAAAAAAAATTGCAAAAGAAATTTTAGTAAAAAGAAAATCTTGATTTAGATTTAAAGATACTAAAGATTTAACTTCTTTGATAGAAAGTATTACAAGTTATCCAAAAACAAAAAACAAAATTTTTCAAGCTCTTAGAATAGAAGTAAATAAAGAACTTGAAACTATAGAAAAATCAATAAAAGATGCTATAGAGTTATTACTTGAATGATGAAGTATTTTTGTAATTAGTTTTCATTCGCTTGAAGATAGAATTATAAAAAATATTTTTAGAGATGAAACTAGAGATTGTAATTGTAGAGAGTTGATATGTGTTTGTAGACACAAAAAAAGATTAAAAAATATATTTAAAAAACCACTACTTCCTAGCCAAACAGAAATTAAAGCAAATCCTAGAAGTAGAAGTGCAAAAGCAAGATTTGCTATAAAACTTGCAAACAAAAATTAAAATTTAACAAAAAAATTAAGCTTTATGAATCCAAACTTAATTGTAATAAAATCTCCAAGATTTAGTTTTTTTTCAGAAAGAAAAACTACAAGAGAAAATTTTAAATTATGAGTAAATACAACTTTTATATTATCTGTATTTTTTATATGAATTCTATGAATTTATTATGTTTGGATATTAAATGTTAATGCAACAAAATGATATAACATAAGAACTCTAGAACTTAAAAAAAATAATTTAGTAGTTGAAAATGAATTACTTGAAGTAAAAATACTAGAACTTGAAAGTTTAGCAAGTTTAACAAAATGGGAATGAATTAAAAATATGGAAAAATTGAATTGATGAGAATATCTTGTAGTAAAAGATTCTGCTTGATATGCATTTAATTATTAAAAAATAAATTATTAAAAAAAGATTAGTTTTAAAACTAATCTTTTTTTAAATTTTTAGGAATAACAGCTTCAATAGCAGCAAAAGTGGCTTCTTTTCAAGATGGTAATATAATAGTTATACTATCTCATATTTCTCATTTAAAATGAGTTACTGCAGCTGTTAATAATGAATAAGTTTTTCATTCTGAAACTACTTGATATTTTCAATTTTCTTTAACTATTAATCATACTTTATGTTCTCTTTCAATAGGTGAAATTTGTTTATATAACATTTTTCAAATAGGATCTATTGTAAGTTTTAATTTATCTCATTGAACTAATTTTGATTTTGATGCGTAATTTGCTGGAACAGGGTATTTAAATCAATCTGCTCAAAGCATTTCTTCTCAAGTAAAAACTCACTCTATTATTTTATTATCATCTGATTTATAATCAGTTAATCAAGATGTATCTAAAACAATATCATTTAATTCTACTCAATTTTCTTTTAAAACTTCTAACAGTAGTTTTTTAGCATTTTTAACTGATTTTTCAGCTGACTCTATAAAATCCTTTATAGCTAATATCTTTTTTTGTTCCATTTTGTTTTTATTTAATAAATATTATTATATGATTATATATAAAATATATTTTGTTATAAGTAAAAAGTATTTACTTTTTTGTTTTTTATTGCCAAATATAATCTATAAATTTAATAATATTTTCATCAAAAAATAATACTAAGTATATTCATATAGCTAGAAATGGACCAAATCGCATTTTAGTTTCAAGTGATATATTTTTCTTTTTTAATCATAAAATTTTCCTAAATTTATTTAAAAATCTCCTTTGTTCAATATAATGATTTTTTGTCTTTTGATATCAAATAATTAAAAGTCATATAATACTTCAAGCTAAATATGACAAAAATACAGCATAAAAACTATAGCTTAATCAAGCTAAAAGTCCTATAAAAATAGCTATTCTTAAATCTCATCATCCCATCCAAGTTCATCTTGAGACAATAATTTGTAAAAATAAAAATACAAATACTGCATATCAAGCTAAAATAGCACTTCAAATTGCATATTGTTCTAAATTTATATACAAAAAGTATTTTAAAATTAAGAAAATAACTCATATCACAGTTAATATCAAAACATCATAAATCTCTTTTAATTCTTTAAACATTATAAAATACATTGATGATATCATAATTAATCAAACTCAAATAATTATTCAAATATCAAACAAACTTCAAGTTAAAGTTGGCAATAAATTAATTATTTCAAATCATGGAATAATTGATTGTAAAGATATAGTTATAAAGCTTAAAAGTATTAATATAATGAGTATAGAATCAGGAATTTCTAAATATAAAATATCATAAAATACATAAACAATGCTTAAAAATGCTATACTTAAAAAAAATCATAATTTGTATATTTCAACAAAATTTCAAGATAAAACTAAATTTATATCTACCAAAAAATAACTTGTTAAAAAAAATAATAATCAAGTGGATAATTCAAGTATTGGGTATAAAAAACTTATTTTTGTTTTACAATATCTACATTTTCAAAAAGTAGATAAAAATGAAAATATTGGAAATAAATCATAAAAAGCTAGTTTATGATGACACTTTGGACACTCGCTTCTTCAAGATATTATTCAAGATTTTTTATTTTTTAATCTATCAATAATCACTGATGAAAAACTTCAAAATAAAGTTCAAAAAATAAATATATATGTATAAATTAGGTATTCCATGGGGTTTTTAATCAGAAACTATTTTAAGTATTATATTGTCAATATTTGAAGAAATTGTATTTATAAAAAAAGGAGTATTTTTTATTTCTATATCGCTTATTTTTCATTCATTTAATAATATATTTTTTGCTTCATCATTTGATAATCATAAAATCATAGTTTTTAACCTTTGATTATAATTACTTGCATTATTGTCAAAGTCATATGAAACTCATATATTAACTTCTGTTGTTGCTTTTATTCTTAATGGATTTGTTTGTTTATCTAAAACTAAAGTCATTTTTATAGAATTTTCATCTATCATAATTAATTTATCAGTTCAGGTTAGTAAACTATCATTTATTATATTTTTCAGCAGATTTAATACTACATTTTTATCATAAACATAAGCTTCAACAGTTATAGTTCAGTTTAAAGTAAAAGTATCTATTTTATCTCAAGGTTTTATTTTTTCTGGAGTTGTTGATATTTCAAGATTTTTGTATTGTAATATATCTTTTATTGGAAGTATTTCATATTTTCATAGATAAATTTTATTTTCCTCATCTATAGTATTTTTTAATGTATTTATAGCTTCTTTTTTTAACATTTCTTCAAGTATTTTTTTAGAATTTTCTAAGTCATCATCTCAAACCATATAAACAACATTGTCTTGTCAACCTACAAATTCTCAAACTTGTTTAGCATAAATTTTGTCTTGAGAAAATTTTAATCAAGGAATTGTAAATAAATTTTCTCATTTTAGGTTTCATTTACTTCAAACAAAATTTCAGTCAGTATCATACAATTGAGCTATAACTTTTCGTTTTGTAACTCAAAATAAAGTTTCTCAACTTCAGTTAGTTGTTCTTCCTGGGATTTTTATCCAATCTGTTGTTTCATATATAAATCAGTCTTTTGAAAGAACTCTTGTTTTTGGTCTAAAAGTTTGTTCTTCTCTTAATTCATTTATAAATTCAACTTCTCATGATGATCTTCCAGTTTTTTCATAATCAATTCAAGTAGTTTTATGAGTATAGCTTAACTTTACTGTTTGAGTCATCTTTTTTAAAGGGACTTTTAGATCTTTTGATAAAATACTTAATTCTCAAGGTAATTCTTCATAAGTTATATTTGTTGCTTTTGTTTGAATAGTTATTTCAGGAGTTATATTTATATATGTTTTTGAAACAGCAAAATAAAATATAAAAAATAACATCCCAATTGAAACTAAAAGTCATGTAAACAAAAATACAACTCAAGTTTTTTTAACTTTATTGTATGGATTATAGTATTTTAAAGTATCTATTTTAGCTTTTCTTCATAAATAATTTACAAAACTTGTAAAGTATTTTTTTATAACAAATATAAAATACTCTAAAAAAGTATAATTGTGTTTTAAAATTTCTTGTTTAAAGTTTTTTTCTTTTAAAAAATCTTTGTCTTTAATTATTGAGTAGTTTATTCAAATAGATTCTCAAATTTTTTTTGAAGAAGGATCATTATTTAAAATAGTGATTTTTTTATTTCTTGCTTTATTTTTTAATATTTTTAAAGACAAATAATTGTTTAGTATATTATGTCAATAAGGAAATTCTATTAAAATCTCATCTTCTTTGCATTCATTTATTTTGTTAACTACATCTACTATTGTATCAGTTGGTAATATTTTTATCATTTTTTCTATTTGAAATTTTAAAAAATTAATTATAGTTTGATTATATAAAAAAACTAAAATTAGCAATAAAAAATATGCAAGATTTAAAAGATATAATTTCTTTAATAGAAAACTCTATTTCTCAAGATTCGCAAAACCTTTTAACTATGTGATGAATTATAAAAAATTGATTTGATAGGGAAGTTGATGAATTGAGAGATTTTATAAATAATTCAAATGAATGGTTAAACAATTATAATGAAAAATTAATAGATAAAACATCTATTTCAAGCCTAAAAATAAAATATACTACACAAAATGGTTATTTTATAGAAATCCCATTATCACAAAAAGACAAAGCAATTGATGAATTTAGATTAATAACTACTTTAGTTAATAATTTAAGATATACTACACAAGAGCTTGATGAATTTAATAAAAAAATTTCAAGTGCAGAAAGTATTTTATACAAAAAAGAATATGATATTTTTAAAGAAGTTTCAAGTCAAATACTAAAATCTTTTAATGAAATCAAAAGTCACTCAAATATTATTACAAAAATAGATTTTATAACAAATCTATCTTTTGTAGCTTTAGAAAATAATTACTCAAAACCTGAAATAACTCAAAATCAAGAACTTAAAATCGTATCTTGAAGGCATCCTATAGTTGAAAAACTTGAAAAAAACTTTATATCAAATGAATTATTTTTAGATTCAAAAAATTATATAAATATTATTTCTTGACCAAATATGTGATGAAAATCTACATATTTAAGACAAAATGCTTTAATTATTTTGCTTTCTCACACCTGAAGTTTTGTCCCTGCAAAAAGTGCTAAAATTCCTATAACTGATAAGATTTTTTCTCGTATTTGAGCATCTGATAATCAAGTTTTATGAAGTTCTACTTTTATGGTTGAAATGCAAGAAGTTTCAAATATTTTATCTAATGCTACTTCTAAATCTTTTGTGATAATTGACGAAGTTTGAAGATGAACTTCAACTTATGATGGTATGAGTCTAGCTTGGGCAATTTTAAAAGAATTAAATGATAAAATAAAGTGTAAAACACTACTTTCAACTCATTATCATGAACTTATTTGAGAATCAAAAAAACTATCTTGAGTAAAAAATTTTTCAGTAGCTATTTCAGAAAATGATGATAATATAATCTTTTTAAGAAAGGTAGTTCCAGGATGAATTTCAAGAAGTTATTGACTTGAGGTTGCAAAACTAGCTTGACTTCCAAAAAATGTCTTAGATGAAGCAAAAGATTTTTTAAAGAAATTTGAAAATCATAAAAACTTTTCTCAATTAAGTTTATGAAATTTAGAAGTTATAGAGCATGAAAAAATTGTTTATAAAGAAAATAAAGCTTTAGAAAAATTAAAAAAAATAGATGTTAATACTTTAACTCCAATAGAAGCTTTAAATATACTAAGTGAATTAAAAAAAGAAGCTTAAATCAAAAATTTGTTTTTTTATAGTTTTTTATTAAACTAAACAAAATTTTATAAAAAATAATTCAATTTATGTCCAAAAAAACACTTATACTTCATGATACATTTTTATATAAATGATGAGGAGAAAGACTTATTTTAATGATGGCAAAGGCTTTAAAAGCAGATATTGCTTCTTGATTTTTTTCATCTTGAAGCTTTGATTTAAGAAAAGAATGATTTGAAGGGAAGATGATTCCAATATCTTGAGAAATTTTTAAAAAATGATTTCGTCATATAAAATTAAAATATGCTTTTTTATTTAAAACAAAATTTATAAAAAGTTATGATACTTTAATTTTTTCTTGAGATTCAATAAGTGCAGTTAGAAATGCCTCTAAAAACCAAAAAAAGATTTATTATTGTCATACTCCACCAAGATATTTATATGATTTGCATAATCTTTATTTAGAAAAAGTTCCTAAATACTTAAAATGAGTTTTTACATTTACTTGTAAAATATTTAGAAAAATGTATGAAAGTGATATAAAAAAAATGGATCTTATTTTGACAAATTCAATAAACACACAAAAAAGAATTAAAGAATTTTTAAATATTGATAGTGAAGTTTTATACCCACCTGTTGATTTAGCAAAGTTTAAATATTTATGACAAAAAGACTATTATATGTCTTTTGCAAGACTATCTGATGCTAAAAGGGTTGATAGAATTATAGAGGCCTTTAAACAAATGCCAGATAAAAAATTGATTTGTACTTATTGAGTTAATGATCCTCAAAAGGAAAAAATATTTGAACTTGCAAAGTGAATGGAAAATATAACATTTATAAAATCTCCTTTAGACTCAGAGTTTGTAGAAATTATGTGAAATGCTATAGCTACTATTTATATCCCAATAGATGAAGATTTTTGAATGAGTTCAATTGAAAGTATGTCTTGTTGAAAACCTGTAATTTGAGTAAATGATTGATGATTAAAAGAAACTATAATTGGTGAAAAAACTTGAATTTTAATTGATAAAGAGGCAAGAGTTGAAGATATTATAAATGCAGTAAATTTACTAACACCAGAAAAATCTCTTGAAATGAGATATGAGTGTGAATATAGAGCTAAAGAATTTTCGCTAGAAAATTTTGAAAAATTAATAAATAACTTTGTAAATAACTAGTTTTGATTATTTAATTTTTTATCTTCTCTTTTTTTTCTAATTTCAAGTCTTTTTTTATTAATTTTATTTTTAATATCTTTAGTTTTTAAATACTCTCATAACATTTCTTTTTCAATTTCTCATATTTTTTTTAAAATTTTAACTTTATTTTCTTTATGATTTATTTTACTTAAATCTCATACTTCTTTTTTAAGCTCTGAAAAATTATCAAAAAAAATATTATAAAGTAAAAATAAATCTTCTTTAGCCAATCAAGATGTTATAATATATGAAGTATTATCTGATAATTCTTTTATATATCCTAATTTTAAATCTAAATCAGAATATCATATATCTCAAATACTTTTTCTTAAGTAAATTAATATTTCAATTTGCTTTGTTTTATCTTCAAATATTTTAAATTTTTCAAGTATATAAATTAAAGCTTTTGTATATGATTTTAATGCCTCTTCTTTAGATTCTGTATTAGCAGTTTGTAATATATAAATTATTCTAATTAAGAAGTATTTAAATTTTTCATCAAAAGGCTTATCAACTACTATTTCCTTTTTTTGGGAGTCTTCTTTTTTTATAGAAACTTTTTTTTCTGTAGTTTTTTGCTTTATTTGTTTTTTAAATTGATTATCAAAAAATGTTTCATCAATAATTGGTATATTTGATATAGTTGATGAAACATCTTTCTTTGTATCACTTATGGCATCTTTTATTTTTTTATTGATAAAATCTTCATTTATTTCAAAATCAGAACTATTAAATTTATTTTCAATTTCTTCTTTACCATCTAGTTTCTTTTGACTTATCTCAAAATCTTTAGAAGAAGATTTTCATATTGAATCAAAGTCTATTTCTATTAAATTTTTCATTTTTTTATTATTAATTTATTATAAGTTAATTATAACATAATTAATTTAAATTAACAAAATTTTATTTTTTTACTACTTTATTTTTTAAAACTATACTTGCTATTTCGCTTCTAAATAAATCCATATTTATTTCAGGGTCAAGAGGCTTTCTACTATCTAATTCTTTATGAGCAACTATGGCCCAGCCACTTCCATATCAAGTTAGATCATTATTTCTTGTAGTTGTTTTTTTTGTTAAATCTAAATCATACTCTTTTCATAAGTATATAGTTAATTTTTTAAGAGATTCAAGCATTTTATCACTATAATATCAGTCACTCATTAATGATATTCAAACTGATCAGTAATTATGAGTAGCAACATGTGCTCATAAAACATATTTTCCTCAAGCTCTTCATTCATATATATTTCACTCTCAGTCGATTAAATAATGATATCATATATCTCACCATCTTAAAGTTAATGCATGATATTTTTGTAAAGATTGCATATATTTTATTCATTCTTCTTTATTTGGAACATATTTTGAAGCAGTATGATGAATTATAATTCTATCAACAGGATAATACTTTAAATTATCTCTTCAATCAGTAAAAGATTTTATCTTTACATTTTTTTTGTCTATTTCATTAAAATATTTTAAATAATTATCTTTTAATTGATTTTTAGCAATAGGTCATCAAATACAGCTTCCATCTTCACATCATTTCATATAAATTTCAGGATTTGAAAAACTTTCATCTGCTCACCATTCTTCTCTTGATATAATTTCTCAATTCATTAAAAGTCTATCTCAAAATGTTTTTTCAAATATTTTATAAGGCTCTTTATTTATTTCGATAATAATTTTTACAAGCTCTTTTTTTGAAAAAATACTATTTTTATAAAAATTAGATAATACATCTAAATGATCTCTATAGTTTTTAATATATTCACTTCATATTTTATCTTTTGTAATTTCATCATCTTTTATATTTTCTAAATCAATTTTTAATCTTTTTACATAGCTTAATAAATCAGTTTTTGAGATTGGATTTAGAGTTTTATTTTTTTGATCATAAAATACAAAATTTCCTTTTTTTGAGTTATTAATTTTTACTTGATACTCTTTTACTCTTCAAAAATCACAATAAAAACTAGATAAAGAAGCTTTTTTATAATTTATTTCATTTACATAAAAAATAGTTTCTTCTCCACAATTATTATATTCAAAATTTGAAATTAGGTGTAAAGGCAGTATTATTAAAAGTATTGAGATTAATTTTTTCATTAGTATAAATCGGTATTAATTTTAGATATTTGTGGTAAAATTTGTCAATTATATTTGCTTCAAACTCTTTTGTCATAAGGTATATCTACAATTCAAGATATGTTTTCAAAAGCAAATTGTCATATTCTCATTCCTGGATACAATGCAACAGGAATTTCATTTATATTTGTAATTTCAAGTGTAATGGTTCATTCAAAACCTGGATCTATATATCAAGCTGTAGAGTGGATTATTACTCAAAGTCTTCAAATTGATGATCTTCACTCACATCTTGCCACTAAAAAATTAGGTATTTTAATTTTTTCTAAAGTTACTCACAAAATAAATTGTCTTGGATGAAGTATGAAAGGAGTATTTTCATCTAATGTAATAGTTTCAATATGTTCTTCTCAAACTCATTTTTTAGGATCTATAATAGAAATTAAATCTCTTTTATAATATTTAAATGTATTTCAAAGCCTGAAATCTAAACTAGCAGGTCAAATTTGTTGTAAAATATCATATTTAGAATTTCACTCAACTTTTAAATCTCAAGATTTTATTAGTTTTTTTATTTCACTATCTGAAAGTATCATTTTTTTTAAAGTTATTTATTAATATTTCAAGAGTTTGAGTTATCTATTGGAGTTATAACATCTCAAACACTATTTTTTAAATTATTTAATTTATCTACTGAATTATTTATAGAATTAGTAGTATCTTCTATAGCTTTTTGAGTTTCATCTACTTGTTTTTGGACTTCTTCTATTTTATTTTTTGTGTCTTGAATTTGATTTTCTATATCATTTTTTATATCTACAGCTTGATTTTTTGTATTTTTATACTTTCAAATTAAATCAAAATTTGTTATAAAATCATTAAAATCATCTCTAATTTTTCTTACTTCTTGATTAAAGTTTATAAGTCAAATCTTTTCTCAAATAAAGTCTGATTTTATAGGAAAGGCAAATATTGAAAGTATATAACAAACAATTATTATTAATATAATTAAGATAATTTTTTTCATATTTTTTGATGTTAATTATTTAATTATATATTAATATACATTTTTTAAAAAAATGTCAAAAAAAATAAAAGTCCAAAGACTTTTATTTTTTTAATTAATTCATTCTTTAACAATTTTTGGATTATTAGCATATTTTAATCATTCTTCTTCTGAAATAAATCACATATTTACTAAATCAATTATATCTTTTTCTAAAATTTGCATTCATTCTCTACTTCACATTTGCATTACAGAAGGGATTTGGTGTAAGTCATTTTCTCTTATCAAATTTGCTATAGCTGAGTTATGAGTAAGAATTTCTTTCACCATTTTTACTCAACTTCCATCACTTGCTTTTAATAATCTTTGAGAAAAAACAGCAACTAAACTATCAGCAAGTTGTAATCTAACTTGATTTTGTTGTCAAGCTTCAAAACTATCAATAATTCTTGATATAGTTTGATAAGCACTTCTTGTATGAAGAGTTGAAAAAACAAGATGTCAAGTTTCAGCTAAAGTCAATGCCATTTCAATTTCTTCTGTAGTTCTCATTTCTCAAAAAAGTATGATTTGAGGATTTTGTCTCATAGCTCAAGCAAGAGCTGTTTTATAATCAGGGACATCTTTTCAAATCTCTTTTTGTTCTACTATAGAGCGAGCATGCGGATGAAGGTACTCAACAGGATCTTCAATAGTTATAATATGCTTATTTGAATTTTGGTTTATATGATTAATCATTGCAGCTAAAGTTGTTGATTTTCAACTTCAAGTTGGTCAAGTAACAAGTATAAGTCATTGTCAAATCTTTGTAATTTCTTTGTAAATAGAAGGCAAATTTAAATCATCTAAAGTTGGTATTTTATTTCATAAAAGCCTTATAACTATCATGTAGTTAGACATTTGAAATGATACATTTACTCTAAATCTTCTTTCATTATATGAAAAAGCATAATCAAGATTTTTTGTTTTTACTAAATTGTCATGTTGTTTTTCAGTAACTATTGATTGAGTAAATTCCATAGTATCTTTCCAAGATAATTTATCAATTCATTCATCTATCTTTACTATATCTCATTTTATTTTTATAGCAGGAAAAGTTCAAACAGTTATATACATATCACTTCATTCATTATCAATCATAACTTGTAGTAACTGGTCTCTAAGAGGATGGTCTTCTTTTATTGTTCCTTTCATAATTATAATTATTATTATTATTTTAAAAAAAGTAATAATAATAATTATAATTATTACTTTTAAATATTTTAATTAAAAAAAATTATATTTTCAAACTTTTTTTTCTAACTAAAATTAAAGCACTACTTAATAATGTAACAAGAATTAATAAATTTGTTTTTGTTCATGTTTCTGGTGTTTTTTGTGCATTTAATGCAATTTCTTCAATATTTCAAGTAGATGTTAATTCTCAAGAAGAAGTTGAATTAGTTGTATTTTCAAGACTTCAAGAATTAGTCATATTTGTTAAAACATTTTCTAAATTAGTTAATTGTGTAGGATCTTCTTCTTTAGTTGCAGAGTTAAATTCAGTAGTTGTAAAATCAAATAAAGAATTTTCAACTTCTAAATCTTTTCAAGCATCATCTTTTAATTCAAGAGTTAAAATATAACTTTTATTAGAAGCAAGAGCAGTTGGTAAAGAAATATTTAAGTTTACTCAATCAGAAAACATTGACTGAGAAGTTATTTCTTTATAAAGTTTGAATTCATTTTTTGCACTTTCATTTTTTGAAGTTAAATATACATCAACACTATTTGGAGATGCAAAAACTAGTTTTTCAATTTTTGAATTATTTTGAAGTTTTACTTCATTTTGTCAGGCAGTATAAGTAAAATCAGCACTTGCATCAAAATCTTCAGCAATAGAGATTAAACTATATTTTTCTCAACTAACTAATTGAGTTTCTAAGCTTAAAGATAACTTTTTTTCATCTTTATCATCAGTTGCAACACTCACTCCTCCCATATCTTCTAAAACTTTAGATACAGAGTCTCAAGAAATTGAAGGTAATTGTTTATCAAAATCTACTGTTAGAGTTGTTTCGTCAATAGTTTTTACACTATTTACTATATAAGAAGCTGTTTGAACTTCATTATTTGTTGTAGTTCAAGACATAGTGTTTCAAGTAAGAGAAGCACTTGTAGTTACTGGAGTTTCAGCAAATGTAGTTAATGAAATAGCAGATAATGCCATAACACAAAGGATTTTTTTTGTATTAATCATAAAAATTAATTAAATAAATAAATGTAACAATATATTAACATATATTTTTTTTTATTGCAAAAAATTAAATATATTTTTTAATATTATTTATTAAATTATTTTCAATTAGATTTTTTAGGTTATTTTGAGGTATTTTTAAATTTAAAAAGTTATTTAAAGATAATGATTTATCTCAAATATTAAATTCTTTTAATATCATATTATATTCATTAAAAGAGCTTAGTTTTAAGTTTAAAAAATATCCAAAATCATCTAACTTATGAATATGAGCATTGTTATTTTCTTTGTATATATCCCATAAAAAAGGTTTATT
>JACFNZ010000006.1 GCA_019454605.1 Candidatus Altimarinota bacterium | reverse complement strand
TATTAATAATATGCCAAAAACAATTAATAGTTTTATAAAAAAACAAGCATAATATTTTTTAGATAAATTTGCTAAATAAAAATTTTTATATATATTGTATATAATTATAATATAAGAGATATTTTATGGTGCAGGATTTTTTAAAGGAATTTAACTTATTAAATGAAGCTCAAAAAAAAGCAGTTGAGCGAATTTATTGACCATCAATGGTTATTGCTTGACCTTGAACTTGAAAAACTCAAATAATAGCTTTAAAAACAGCAAATATTATACAAAAAGCAAATATAAACCCAGAAAATATTTTGATAACTACTTTTACTGAAGCTTGAGTAATTGCAATAAAAAAAAGATTGCAAAAATTTTTAAAAAATGATGCTTCAAAAGTAAAAGTTACTACTTTTCACTCTTTTTCAAAAGAAGTTATTGATGATTTTCCAGAAAAATTTATTGATCAAAGGGCTTTAAAGGTTGTTGATGATATTGAAAGCTTTGAGATTTTATCAAAATTGCTTGATGAAAAAATATTATCTTGAGAAGTTACAGAGCTTTTTTCTACAACAGATAGATTTTTTTATTTAAAAGATATAAATTCTAGAATTAAAAAACTTAAACAAGAATGAATTAATCCTATAAAATTTGAAGTTATAATAAATGAGCAAGAAAAACAATATAACAAAGATTTACTTGATTTAGAAAACAATAAAAGATTAAAAGATTTAGAAAAAAGAAAAAAAACTGATTTAGAAAAATATAAAAAACATATAAAAAAATTAAGAGAATTACAAAGTATTTTTTTAGATTATCAAAGAGAGTTGAGTATTTTAGGATATTATGATTTTTCTGATATGATTTCTTTTGTAACAGAAAAATTTAAAAATGATGATGATATATTGGCTTATTATGCAGAAAAATATCAATTTATTATGATTGATGAATTTCAAGATACAAATAACGCACAAAATACCATTATAGATATGATTTTAGGTTATAATAAAGAAAATCAAAATATTATGGTTGTTTGAGATGATGATCAATCAATTTATCGTTTTCAATGAGCAAATATTGAAAATATGCTTGATTTTGTACTAAAATATCCTGATACAGAAAAAATAGTATTAACTCAAAATTATCGTTCTAGTCAAAGTATTTTAGATATTTCATGAAATTTAATAGAAAATAATAGTCAAAGAATTACTTCAAGAGTTTCAGGACTTAATAAAACACTAAGAGCATCCTCTGAATTCAAAGATTTAGAAGAGAATTATTTTTATGGGTTTGAAAATGATATAAAAGAGAGATTTTTTGTTTATAATGAAATTTTAAGATTAAATAAAGAAAAAAATACTATTGCTATAATAGTTAAAAAAAATAAACAAGTTGAAGAATGGTCAAAATTTTTAAAAGAAAAATGACTTCAAACTATATCAAAAAATAATGTTGATATTTTAAATAATCATTATGTTAAGTTATTTTTAGATTTTTTAAATTTTGTAATAAATCCTTATTTTGATGACGCTAAATTACTTGATTTTATGAGGTCTTCTTTATGTAAAATAGAAAATATAGATGTAATTTATATTGCAAGAAGTTTGTATCAAAAAAATTATTCAAGACAAAAATTTCCACTTTGAATTTGGGATATTTTAAAAGATATAGAAACAGATGATTATGCACTAAAAAATATTAAAAATTTAGAAAAAATTATTGAATTTAGAGGTGATATTTTAGGTTTACAAAATGATTTGTGAAACACGTCAATGACTTTATTTTTATCAAAAATTATAGAGTATTTAGATTTATATGAATTTATTAATCAAAATTGAAATTTTAATGATTTGCAAGATATATTTACTTTAATAAATAAAATAAAGTTGTATGTAGAAAATAATCAAAATTTAAGATTAAAAGATATTTTACAAAAAATTGAATTATATAAAAAATTTAATATCTCTATAAATAGGGAAACAATATATTCAAATAATTCAAATATAGAAATATTAACAGCTCATTCATCAAAATGACTTGAATATGATTATGTTTTTATACCTGAATGTTATGAATGAAATTGGGGTGCAAGATCTATTTGAGATAAATTAAAATTACCAAACTGAATATCTTGAGATTGATTACAATTTTCATCACTTTCAAAAAAAGAACTTGATAATATGTTAAAAAATATAGATAAAGAAGAAGAAAGAAGATTATTTTTTGTCGCTTTAACTAGAGCTAAAAAATGACTTTTTTTGACATATCCAAGCTTTAAAGAAAAATTATTAATTGCCTCAAATTTTGCTATTGAAACAAGGCAAGAAATAAAAATAAAAGAAGTTGAAATAAGTGAAGATGAATTAAAACAATATCTAACTAACCAATGACAAGATAAAAAACTTATAAAAACAACTATAGAAGAAATAGAATTTATAAAAACTTTTTTACAAAGCTATAAACTTTCTCCAACTGATTTAAATACATTTATAGAAGATCCTAAAAACTTTTTAATATCTGTAATTTATAAATATCCATTTTTATCAAATGAAAATTTGATATTTTGAACTGTATATCATAAAGTTTTAGAAATTGCTTATACAAAAAAAGCAAATTGAAATTTATTAACACTTAAAGATCTGCAAAATATTTTTATAGAATCACTTAAAAAATATGATTTAACACAAGATGAATTACAAAGACTTTTAAAAAAATGAATAGATGGACTTTTGTGATATTATGATATTTTTTTAAAAAATAATAGAGAATTATTATGATGTGAAGTAAATTTTAGATTTAAAGATATTGAATTTGATGGTATTCCTCTTACTTGAAAAATAGATAAAATTGAAATTATTTGAGAAACAAATAAAGAAAATAATTTTTTAGGACAATGAAACTTATTTAAAACAAATATTGCACTAGTTGACTATAAAACATGAAGTGTAAAAACTACTTGAAATATTAAATGATTAGATAAATCTTGAGTAAAAAAACCTTGAGAATGAAAATATTTTAGACAATTACTTTTTTATAAATTGATGATTGAATTATCAAGTGATTTTTCTAGAATTTATGAAGTTTGAGAACTAGCTCTTGATTTTGTAGAGTGAAAGTCTTGAGAGTATAGATATATTCCTGTTTCTTTTAGTACTGAAGAGTATGATAATTTTAAAGATGAATTAAGAGATTCTCGGGATAAAATAAATAATTTAGAGTTTTGGAAAGAGATTTTGGAGGGGAATTAGGGAAAAAAACTTTGAATAAATCCATCTTTTAATAGAAAATATTTGGAGTGAAATTCATAAAAAATCTTTGAGATTAGAAAATTAATTTATATAAAATATATCAAATATTATTTGACAAAATTTAAATAAAACTATACTTAGTATAGTTTTATTTTTTAAATATAAAATTATGAAACAAAGAATTAATTTTGATTTTTCAGGAACTACTACAGTAGTAACAGGGGGATCAAGTGGAATAGGCTTAGCAACAGCAGAGCTTATTGCAAAATCATGATGAGATGTTATTGTAACTGCAAGTAGAAGTGAAGAAAAAACCCAAAAAGCAGTAGAAAATATTTCAAAAGCAGCAAATGAAGCTTGAAAAAATATTTTAGTTAAAGCACTTCCATATAAAGCAGAAGATGAGATTTCAGTTAAAGAATTTTTCAATGAAGTTAAAAAAATAAGTAATAGATTAGATTTTTTAGTACATGGAATTTGAATTAGCCCAGATACTGATTTTGACAAGCAAACAGCTACGCTTTGGAATCAAGTATTTGCAACTAATGTAACATGAACTTTTTTAGCACTTAAAAATGCTAAAGATATAATGAAAACTCAAGATATAATTGATGAAGTGAGATGAAGAATAGTTTTAATTACTTCTACTAATGGAGTAGATAGTTATGGAATATTTTCAGCTCCATACGATGCTTCAAAAGCAGCAATGATAAATATGGTAAGAAATATTTGAGAGGATTTTCATAAAAATCATCAAATAGCAGTAAACGGAATTTGACCAGGATGGATTGCAACAGAAATGAATAATAGTGTCCCAGCTGAAGAGATGAATGCAGAAATGGAAAAAGTTTGGTCAAAAAGAATGGCTACACCAGAAGAAATAGCAAAAAATATTTTAGCATACTTAACTTTGCCATATAATTCATGAAGAGACCATATGGTTGATGGGGGATATAGATAATAAAAAAAATCTTGACTAATAAATCATTATAAATATAGTAAAAAAGCTATATTTTATATACTAATTTAAAATTATGAATAAAATCATAAGATATGTATCTTGAGTAATTATTTTATTATTACTTTGAGTAATATTTTTAAAAACAAATCATAAGTGAGACTATGTAGTTCCATTTTGATTATCAGCAGTATTATTTTTAGTACTAGTAATGTATGTTAGACCATTAAAAGATTTATTTCCAAAAGTGGATTTATTTCAATTTTGAAATGAAAATAGAAGATATTTAGGTTGGTTAATGGCTATTTTTGCTATTATACATTGAGTTTTAAAAGTTTTACAATTTAAATGATTTACTCCAAATAAATCTTGGTGAGAAATAGTTAATTTACCTTTTGTAAGTGATTATACTTGATTTATTTTTTGGTGAATTATTTCAGCAATAGTTTTAGTTCCTATATTTTTAACTTCAAATAGTTTAGCTGTACAAAAACTTTGAAAAAAGTGGAAACTAACTCAAAGACTTACATATTTACTTATGGTAACAGTTACAATACACTTATTTTTAAATCCAAGTATGTTAAGTTTTGTGCCTTTAACTATATTTATTTTATGGTTAATTCTATGGATTTTAGCTTATTTTAAATCTAAAAAAAAAGTATAAAAAACTTTGATGAATCTAGTTTTTTTGCACAATGGATTTGTTCTAAATGTTGATATATTTATGATGAAAATATTTGAGATCTTGAGTGATGAATTGCTCCTTGAACTAGATTTGAAGATATTCCAGAAAATTGGGTTTGTCCAGTTTGTTGAGCTAAAAAATCAGCTTTTAGAATTGTAAAAAGAAGAGTTTTAGTTAAAAATTCATTAATAGTAGAAAAAAATCATCTAACTAATGATGTTATAGAATTAAAAGTGGATTTAGGGGAAGATTTAGATTATGAAAATGGTCAATTTGTAAATTTTGTATTTAATGATGAAAAATGAATAATTCAAAGAACTTACTCAATAGTTTCTAAAGAAAATAATATTTTTACATTTTTAATAAAATTAGGGGATTGAAGATGATCTTTAGTTTTAAAAAATTCTAGAGTATGAGATAATTTATGATTTACTCATATTTCAGGTGATTTTTTATTAAAAAAATCAAAAAATCAAAAAATTTTTATTGCTTCTTGAACTTGACTAGCTCCTATTTTTAATATGATAAACTCATTAAATAATGAAGAAAAAATAACACTTTATTTTTGAGTAAGAACTAAAAAAGATTTATTTTATATAGATAAATTAAAAAATATTAAAAACTTAGAATTTAAAGTATATTTATCAAGAGAAGAGTTAGAAGGTTATAATTTTTGAAGAATAAATTTAGATAATATAAAATATTCTGAAAATACAGAGTTTTATATTTGTTGAAATCCATCTTTACTTAAAGACACAAAAGAAGTATTAATAAAACAATGATATAATAATATTTATTTTGAAGATTATTTGAATTAAAAAAACTCCATTTGGAGTTTTTTTAATATTCAATAATTTCAGTTTCTTTTTGAGAATTTAGGTGATTAAATTCTTTTTTTCAAAGCGTCTTATCTAAATGATTTTTAACTAATTCTAAGTTTTTTTCTTTATTTTTAGGATTTGATTTTGAGTCATTCCTTATTTTTTGATAATTTAAACTATCCCAAGATATATCTTTTATTAATAAATCTTTTTTTGCTTTTTCAAAACATTCTAAACTACAAAATCAAGCATAACTTTTAAATTCTTTTTTATCTGCTATAAGTTTTGCATTACAAGGACTATAACGACAATTCTCACAATTATCTGTTAGTTTTTTACTATAAACACATTCTCAAATAGTTGTGTGTGTATTTTTATCTCAAATAAAAGTAGAAATTCTATCATCAAAAGTATAAAGATTTCAAAGCCAATTTCAGTCATTATAAGAATTTACATATCACATAACTCATCCATCAATTGCATAATACTCAGTATCTCAAATTTTATTTGCTAAAACTGAAGCTTTTTCACATCTAATTCATCAAGTGCAATACCAAAGTATTTTTTTTCAATTGGCTTTTTCTCAGTATTTTTTAAGTAGTTTTGGAACTTCTCTAAAATTTACAGTTCAAGCAGGTATAGCTCATTTTAAGTGTCATAATCTATATTCATAATCATTTCTCATATCAAGAATTATATAATTTTCATCTTTTTCATCAATAATTCTTTTAACTTCTTTAGGAGATAATTTCTTTTTGTATTTTTCCACATCTCTATTATTTGTTTTTATTCAAAACTTTACTATTTCATCTTTTACTTTTACAGACATTCTTGGAAATTTATGACCATCAACGGGAGTTGATTTTTCCCAAAATCATTCAATATTTTTAAAATATTTTGAATTTTCTAAATATAATCTATAAGATTCACATTGCCAATATCATCATGTAACAGTTGATGATATTCATTCAGTTGCAATATAAATTCTTCATTTTAATCAAATATCTCTACAAAAATCAAGATGTTCTTGAGATATTTTTTTTAATTCCTCACTTGGAATATCCACAAATTTATACACTGTAATTAAGTGGTATTGTGGTTTATGAGTTTTACTCAATTGCATGTTGGTATTTTCCATAAACTTTTTTAAAAAATAAAAATTTATTATATAAGATATTTTTTATTTTACAAAAAAAAGATTTTTTTAAAATCTTTTTTTTGTTTTTTATGATAAATGGTGCATTGATTTGAGCAACTTTTGAACAACTATTTTTATCAATTTCTAAAATAAAATTTTCTCTATTTAAAAGGATTATTTATTTCAATATAAATGTTATTTGAAAAAAATATGATGAAAAATTGCTTAAAAAGTATTTATAGTTATTTTTTGATTTCATCTAGTGTTAAAACTAAATCAAGCAGTCTATTATAATCTTTTCTTACCTCTTTTTTATTGGAGATACTTTCACTAACTTTATTGTTATTAGTATTTGCTAATATTTCTTCTCTTTGTATTTTTTTCATATATAAATTGTTAAAAAATAAAATACAAAGGAATACACACAAATTTGGGTTAAAATGGGTTTTTAAAAAATAAGCACAAAAAAAGAGACCTGGATTTTAGTCCAATAGTCTCTTTTTTATGGTTTGCTTTTATATATTTAATGCTATTACAATACCATCTCTCTTATATAATCAATTAAAAGTTGCATAATCTGTTAAGTCAATCATTTCAGTGCTTTTTATTTTTAAAAAATCATTTTTCATTTCTCAGTTTTTTAGATAGTCAGGAAAAAAGAAAAATCAGTATCTTTTTGACTTGTCATTCCCCAAGTAGAGTAATCATTCTGAGATATAGTGGTCTTTATAATTTCTTATTTTAGTTAGAAAATCAGGATTTTCCATATCAAGATTAAAATCTAGGTTAGATATTTTTGCGATTTCAAAATCAAATCACTTTAGATAAAGTTTTTTTGAAAAGATTTCTTCTAATCAATTTCTTTGGATAAAGTCTTGAAAGTAGTCATAGCTGAATACAATCTTAATTTTTTTGTTTTCGCGTAAGAAATAATTTTCTGTTACTTCAGTAATAGTAATATCTTTTTTACTCATAATATAATAAGTTAGTAAATAAAATGTAGAAGTCTACATTTATTAACACACTAAATAAATTTAATTTTTTATTTGAGTTATAATTTGATAATTTTTATTTGACTTATTATTGTAGTAGCATCCTTTTTCATTATTTATATGTATGTTTTATTTTATTATTTTCTTTTAAAATAAAGAAAAAGTTCTCATTATTAGTGAAAACTTTTTTACCTTTATTCATTTGTTGGGGGAATAGATTTTTACCTATTTCTTATATTTTTTCCTCTTTTCTAATTGATGTAAGCCAATTTTGTGATAATTCTAATTTAAATTTCAAATCTTTTATATTATTTATTTTTTCAATAAATCATTTATTTAACTCTTTTTTCATCTCCTTAAAGTAGTCGTTATTATAAGTTCTTTCAATTATATTATAAACATAACTAATTGGAAAAAGTTTTTGCTTTTTTCTGTTTTTATTTTTTAAGTATTCTTTTAATCAAAAAATACTTAAATTTAATAAATGAAATTTATTTTCTAAAAAAGACTTTGGAATATATTTATAATAATTTTTTTCTGCACTAAAAATTCAATTTAAACCATTAAATATTGATATAGAGTAGGTTTTATCTCAATTATCTAAAAAATAGTCTAAAATGTAAATTTTAACATCTTTTCTTTTAGTTTTTAATTCAACTAGTGTATCAGGTTCTATGTAATACTTATAATCATTTACTTCAATATATAGATATTTTAATAATTCTATACATTTTATAAGTTCTTTTTTTTGAACTTTTATATTTTCTTTTTTTAAGTATGAATTTGAAAAAATCTCGCTGAATTTAATATTTTTTAATTTTCAGTTTTCATTTTTTGATAAAATATTTAGTAATAAAAAGTTTATTTTATTGCTTAAAGTTCAATTTTTATTGAATAAATTATTTAATAATTTCTCATCATAGTTATCTCATAAATCTTTTTTAATCTTTTCATAATCAATTTTTACTATATTTTCAGTGAAAACTTTAAAAATAAGATTATTAGTTGCAATATATCAATCTCAGATATTAAAAATAATTCAAAACTTTTTGTTTAAGAATTTTACAGTTTCATTAAAATTTTGTCAAAAATGTTTTAAAATAAAATCAAAATTTCATTTAACTCTTCACGAATAATCATTTAAATAATACTTTTTTGTTTCTTGATTATATCATACTCACAATGAATTATCTCATAATACTTTTTTATTTATTACTTTATATCAAAGTAAATCTAAAATTGATAAAGCACATATATCATTAACTTTTTTATAAAATTCTTGTTTTATTTTTTCTTTTTTTGTTTCTTTTTCTTTTATTTCTTCAATGTTTATCTTTTTTCAAGTAATTTTCTCATAAAAACTATACATATCATTTAAATCGTATTTTTTATGATTATTTCTTTTTTGTATTTTTATTTCGCATAATTCTCAATATGAATAGTCAATTGTTCAAGGAATTTTTCATATTCAAATTTGCCAAGTAAACTTTTTATCTCAATTTAAGAAATCTATTAGAAATTCATAAATAGTATTAATTTCTTTTTTATGTTTCTTATAATTTAAAGATTTTATATTATAATATATATGATATCATCACCTAGTTTTTATTATATAATGAGGAATAAAATTATATTTTTTTTCTAATTCTTCTAATTTATTCAATAAATCTTCTTCTTTTTTACAGTTTTTATCGTTTCCAATATCAATATCAATCAAAAATGAGTTTATATTCTTTAGATTTTCTATACTTTTTTCTCATTTGTAATAATCTTGAACTTCGAAGTATATATTCTTTCAATTTTCTTGAATAAAATATTCATTTATATAAAAAGTTCTATTATCATAAGTTTTATTGTAAATATCATCTTTCGGTTTTAAATAAAATCAAACTATTTCTTTTTTACAAACTATATTTTGTAAAACTCTTAAAATTCTTTTTTCCATATTTTTTTCAAAATATTAAATAATAAAATATTTAATATCACACTTTTTTTTAAAAAAATGTGTATTTTGAAAAAATGAAAAGCCCCTTTTGGGGGCTTATTTTTACATTAAAAAAATCCATTTTCCCAACAGGAATATGAAAAAATAATATTTTAAAAAATATAATTATATTATTTTGGTCATACAACCTGATCAGGAAAACGGATTTTTTGCTTTGGTTATTTTTTAAAACAAAACACTTAAACTTAAATATAAAATTTAAGTGTTGCCAGTATATACTTTTTTTAACTTTTGTCAAGTTCCACTTTTTTTGTCTTAAAAAGGTATTACTGTAATATTAATGTAATACTACAATTACACCAATACCACAGTTAAAATCAAAATTTAATTCAGTCCCTCATTTTACCACCAATAATTATGTAATACTAATGTAATACTACATTTATGCCTAATCTGATACCAACTTTGGTATTTTTAAATAAAAACATAGAAAAATAATAAAAAAAGAACCCAAAATGGAAGTGTGTATTCTTTTTGCGAAAGCTTTTTATTTTTTAATTTTACAATTATGGGAAATATGAATAATGTTGCAAGAACCAATAGAGTCTTGACTAAAGAGGAGGTAAATAAGATTTTAATAGAAATAAGTAAACATTTTTATTTATGAAACTTCAATATTACCTTAGTAAGTAAATTAAATCAAAACGGTAAAATTGTGATAAATTATAAAGTTTCCTGATTGAGAAATTGAGAGAAAATTTCAATAAATGACAACTTTACCTTATAATTTTTATATTATGTTTTGAATTAAAAAAAAGATTAGTTTCAATGTAGATGAGACTTTATTATTAAAGATTGACAGTGAGAGTAAAAAAATCTATTGACCTTATTATAGTAGATTACAAAGAAGTAAAACTATCGAATATATGATAAGATGGTATATAGCGAACTCAAATAAGTAATAAAAAAGACCTTTTAGAGAATTTCTAAAAGGTCTTTTTTATTGTAAAAATCAATTTATTTTGAAAAAATACATTTCTTCTTATAATAAACAAAATATATTTTATTTCTTTTTTTATCTGAAAAATGTCATATTCAGAAAGCGATACAAGAGCAAATTATATAGACCCACAATTAAAAAATAATGGTTGGAATGATATCAATATTATCAGAGAACATTCTTTTACTGACGGAAGAATAGGGCTTTGATGAAAAAGAGGAAAACAAAAATTTGCTGATTATGTTTTAACCTATAAATGAGTAAAACTCGCTATTATTGAAGCAAAGAAAAAAGATTTGGAACCAACAGAAGGATTAGAACAAGTAAAAGAATACTGAAAGATATTAAATCTCAGATTTGTTTACTCTTCAAACTGAAAAAGAACCTATGAATTTGACCTAAAAATTGGAAAAGGGGATTATATTGATAATTATCCGACTCCTGAAGAACTCTATAAAAAAGTATTTTCTGAAATAAATCATACAAAAGAAACTTTATTACAAGAACCATTTTATCTATCTGAAAGAAAACCAAGATATTATCAAGAGATTGCTATAAATAAAATAATGGAGTCGATTTGAGACTGAAAAAATAGGATTTTACTAACTCTTGCAACCTGAACCGGTAAAACCGTTATTGCATTTCAAACGGTGTATAAATTATTTAATGCAAGATGGTCGAAAGATGGTATATGAGTAAGAAGACCAAGAATTTTATTTCTAGCAGATAGAAATATACTCGTAGACCAGGCGATGAATACTTTTAATCCTTTGGAAAAAGATATCATCAAAATCAACGGAACGGAAATAAAAAAAAGATGAGGGAAAGTTCCAACGAATGCAAATATATTTTTTGCTATTTATCAGGCACTTGCAGGATGAGTAGATGAGGAAAACCCAGATGAAACACTAGAAGCCTATTACAACAGATATGATAGGGATTTTTTTGATGCTATTATAATTGATGAATGTCATAGATGATGAGCCAGAGAAGATGGAAACTGGGCAGAAATTTTAAGATATTTTGATAGTGCTGTGCATATTTGATTAACAGCTACACCAAAAAGAAATGATAATGTCGATACTTATAAGTATTTTTGAAATCCAGTATATGAATATTCTCTAAAAACTGGAATAGATGACGGATTTTTGACACCATTTAAGATAAAAAGAATTAAACTTAATATAGATGAACTGGTTTTAAATAGTTGAGATAAGGTAGTTTCTGGGGAAATAAAAAAGGAAGTATATTATACAAAAGATATGGAAAAAGAGATTATAATCGATGAAAGGTCGGATTTGATAGCTCAAACGATATTACAACAAATAAATAAAATGGATAAAACCATTATTTTCTGTGTAGACCAAAGTCACGCACTGAGAATTAGGGATAGTATAAATAAATATAAGGAAGTAAAAGACCCAGATTATTGTGTTCGTGTAACCAGTAATGAAGGAGAAATAGGAAGAAAATATCTCGAAAGATTTCAGGATAATGACAAAGATATTCCAGTAATTTTAACGAGCTCTCAAATGCTGACTACTTGAGTGGATGCACTCAATGTAAGAAACATCGTTTTAGTAAGAAATATTTGAAGTATTGTTGAATACAAGCAAATTGTTTGAAGATGAACAAGACTTTTTGACTGAAAGGATTATTTTACTATTTATGATTTTGTTTGAGCTACCAATGATTTTAGTGATGAGTTGTGGGACTGATGACCAGAAGAAGATTTATCGGATGAAATAGAACCAAAAAAAGAAGAATACAAACCAAATACCAAAAAAGATTTTCCAACTGATACCAAAGAAAATGATTTTGAGAAAAAAGAAAAATTAGTGGTAAAACTAGCACCAAATAGAGAAGTAAAAGTTATTGATATTGAAACAAGATATCTTGACCCGACAACTGGAAAGCATTTAAATTCAAATGATTTCTTAAAAAGAATTATTGGAGATTTGCCGAGTATTTATCAGGATGAGCATCAACTCAGGATGTTATGGTCTAATCCTGAAACCAGAGAAGAATTACTTCACAATTTAGCGAACATTTGACTCGATAGTGAGCAATTCGAAGATTTAAAAAAGATGTTTGAAGCTGAAAAATCTGATATTTTTGATATTTTGGCTCATATTTCTTTTAACAGTGATATTAAGTTTAGAGCTGAAAGGTCTCAGTATTGAGAAGAAACGGTTGAAAAATACCAAAGTTTAAAAGCAAAAGAATTTTTAGAGTTTTTGCTGGGGCTTTATGTAAAAAATGGAATTTTAGAATTTAGAAAAGATGGACTAGCAAGTAAGATTGCTTTGTTTAATCAAGGTCAACCAAGGGAAATTGCAGAAACTTTCGGGTGAATGCAGGAGCTTAAGAATGCTTATTATGAGCTACAGAAGAGTTTATATGTTAAATAGTTTTTATGGAAATAGTAAAAGATTTGTTATTACTTATTGATAATCAAGAAAAGGTGGTTACTTTTTTTAAAACAATACCAATTTATGTATATTTTATAATAATTATTATTTTATTGATAATATTATATTTTTACCTTAAAAATAAATTTAGTGACTCTCAGAAGTCTAATATAAAAATAGTTTCTTGATGAGCAGTTAATATTGAGTGAAATAAAAATTCAGTTTGAAATATAATTAATAAATAATTTATCATATTATTCTAAAAATATGTTTGAAAAAAAGAAAATAGTTGATTGAAATTCAACTAATGTAGAGTGAAGTTCAAATTCTGTATGAAATACTTATAATATTTCTATTTATGCGAATACCTCGGAAACTAAAAAAATAGACTGAGCTAATACTATTTGAATACAACCAAAACAAGAATATATTGATATAATTAATAAAGTTAATTTTGTTTCAACAATAAAAGAGCTAACTCTTGAGAAAACTTTTGTTTATCCTAATTTCTCTTTTATATCTAAAGATTGAAAAGAAGAAGATATTGATTGAAATAAAGATATTTTTTTAGATTTTACAAATAAAGTATCTTTTATTAAATGAATTGAACTTTCTTGAAAAACAAGTATATGAAGGAAAATTTTCATAGATAGTTTTCAAAAAAATATCTATACTTTAATTATAGATTGAGATACAATATCTAATTGAACTAATAAATATGAAAAAATCTTAAAAAAATCTTTTGAAGAACAGTATAATTCAGATTACGATAGTTTTATATCAAATGATAATAAAAAAATATTGATAATTGATAATTATCATCATAAAATCTCAAACTCATTTTTAGAATATTCTAAACAATTTTTTTCTAAAGTAATACTTTTGGTTTTAGATGAAGAATATATGCTTTATTTTAGAGATAATAAAAATTTTGCTGATATTGATGTCTATTCAATAAAGTTTTTTAACTATACAAAACAACATAATTTAATATCAAATTGGTTTAAAACAGATTATTGAGATGAGGAAGAAATATATAATAAAGATTTTGATATTATTGAAAATAAAATAGATGATATAATAACTAAAAATCATATAGTTCCTAAAACTCCTTTTTATATATTATCAATAATACAGACCTTTGAAAATTTATCTCCCACAAATCTACAAATAACATCATATTGACACTGCTATAATGCTTTAATTACATCACAATTAATTAAAAAATGAATTAATCCTACTGAAATTCAAGATTGTTATAATTATTTGACATTTTTAGCATATAAAATCTTTGCATTAAACAAAACTTGAAGTGAAAATATTACTTTAGAGCAGTATAATCAAATAAAAGCAGATTATTGAATTAAATATATACCTCTTAATAGTTCAATATTATCTAGACTAGAAAATAAAGAATATCCAATTATAAAAATAAGTGAAAATGTAAAATTTGAATTTCAATATATTTATTATTATTTTGTTTGAAAATATTTAGCAGACAAAAAAGATGAAAATAATGATATTGAAAAATTATGTTTATCTATTTATAAGAAGTCTAGTTCACATATATTAGTATTCACAATTCATCATACTGATGATAGTAATCTTTTAGATGAAATACAAATGCATTGTATGGTATCTTTTGAAAATCATTCTATTTCAAAACTTTCAACTGAAGAAACTAATTTTATGACTGATATTATAAGAGAATTACCTACTACAATTATTGAAAAAAAGTCAACTTGAGAAAATAGAATTAATGAAAGAAAATTAAAAGATGAACAAGAAAAAAATATAAAAGAATTAGATGATGAAGAAATCGAAAAAAGTGATGAATTGATGGAATTAAATAAATCTTTTAAAATAATTGAAGTTTTATGACAAATTTTAAAAAATAGAGCAGGAAGTTTAGAAAAAGAAAAGGTTAAGGAACTTTTACTTGAAGTTGAAAATTTATGATTGAGATTAATGACTTTTCTACTTTGAACGATTAAAAGTCAAGAATTTTTTGACTCAATTGAGAGAAAGATTGATATTATTGAGAAAGAAAAAGAATTAAAAAACAAATATTTAAGTTCAGATGAAAAAAGAAAAAATATTGAAAAATTTGTTCAAATTATGGCTATGTGAACAATTCATTGAATTTTATTTAAAATTTTTCAATCTGTATGAATTGATAAATTATTACTTTTACAAAAAGATATTACAAAAAATAATCCATATGCATCTTATGAATTATTAAATTTATTGTTTAATATCAATTTTTGAAAAATTACTATAGAGGATGTTAAAGATTTACATAAAAAATATAGTGATGAAAAAAATACTTGGGCTATTCGTAGTTTATCATATTTTATTCAATTTTATTTAAATACTCATAACGATATTGATTTTAGACTTCGTCAACAACTATCTAAGCTTCTTTGATTTGATTATACACCAAATAAATTATTAGCCAATTAACTTTAAAAATAATTATGTTTTCACAATGATTTATAAAAGATAAAAAACTTTTAGAAGAAAATTCTAGAATAGATAATTTACTTGATTTATCAGTTGAAATTGATAGATTTTCTACTTTTATTGATAATATAGAAATTTCATCATTAGTTTGATTTATTTGAAGATTTTGAAGTTGAAAAAGCAACTTTTTAAATCAAATTAAAACTAAATATGGTGAAGATGCTAATTGGTTTGAGTTTGATGCTTGGAAATATCCTGAAAGACAGGATTTATGGGAAAATTTTATTTTAGATATAGCAGAAGAAATAAGTAATGAAGATTTAGAAAGCTCTAAAAGGAAAATTGAATGAAAAAATCCTACTGTTTGGGTTGAAAAACTTACCCAATTTTGTTCTTGATTATGAATATGAAATTTTGCAGACTTATTAAAAACTTCCCCAACTAAAAGGATTATAGAACTACAAAATATTTTATTAAATTTATTATCACAAGTTAAAGAAAACAATATTTATATTATATTAGAAGATATTGACCGTTCCTGAGATAATTGAATTTATTTTTTAGAAACTTTAAATCACTTTTTAAAAAATATAGAAATAGAAAAAAGAATAATAGTTATAGTTCCTATTTGACAAGAAAGTTATGAAAAAGAAAGTTTAAAAATATCTTATTTAAAATCACTAGATTATTTTTATAATTTTTCTTTAAAAGATGTTAAATTAAATTTATTAGTAGAAAAATTATTTATTGATGAAATAATAAGAGACTCAAATAAAAAATGACAAATTACTACATTTTTAGAATGAATTTTTATAGAATTTTCAGAGCAAATAACTATGAGACTATTAAAACATATATTGAGAAATGCAAATCTGAATTATATTGCTTTATTAAAGAAACATACTAAATGAATTGATTGGAGATTATCTATTTTATTTGAAACTGCAAAATATATCAAAAATCAACAATGAGAAATATATATTAGTAATTGGATAAAAAGAAAAACTATTTGATGAAATGAAAGTATATTTTCTGCTTTATTAGATTGTGCTATACAAGAAAATCATAGAATTAGATGAAGTATTTATAATAGTATTTATGAGGAACATTACAATTGAGATGTAAAAGAAATAAAACCAAAAACTTTTAATTATAAAATTCCATTTAGGATAAGTAATATTAATTATAAAGAAGTAAATGTTGATGATAAAGTTCTTTATTATACAAATAGTTTTGATGATACTAAAAGTTATTTTTGAGTTACTGATGATTATTTAATTTAATTTAGAAAAGATAAAATATGAAAGAATTATTGATTGCAATTGTTTGAGGTTTTATATGAGGATTATCTTGAATAATTGTGTATTATTACAATTTAAAAAAAGATAGATTTTTTAAACTACAAGAAAAATCAGAAGAATTATTAAAAACTTTATATGAATATCAATGAATTTTATCAAAAGTTGATGATTTAAAAGATAATTTTGAAATAGAAAGTATTGGTGTAAAAGATGAAAAAGATTTAGAAAAATATAATAATATTATGAATAAATATTTTCTTGAAACTGATAAAAAACAAAAATTAAGAGAAGAAATTTGGGTTTTAATAAATATCTATTTTCCATTTTTAGAAAAAGATTTTAGAAAATACACAGATATAGAATTAGAACATAATCCAGAATTAGAATTAAATCCTTTAACGCTACATTCAAGAGAAAATGAAATTTTAAAAATATCTAAAAAATTAATATTAGAAATAAACAAAGAAAGAAAAGTATTTTTTCTTTTTAAAATTTAAAATAAATAAACCTATGTACCCAACAAAAAAACTTTGAGAAATATGAATTTTTAATAGATGAATAACTTATAATAAGTGAGATTTATTAGAAAGTTACCAAAAATGATGTGTGACTTTACTAAGAGCAAATAATATAAACGATTGATTGTTTTTAGATGATTTACAATATTTACCTTGATGATTTGTAAAAAATGACAAAATATTACAAAAAGATGATATTATTTTTTGTATGTCTAGTTGAAGTAAACATTTAGTTTGAAAAAATGCAAGAGTTTCAAATTTAGATAACTTTTCATTTTGAGCATTTTGTAGTATGTTTAGAAAAAATACAGATGATAATATAGATTATATTTCTTATTATTTAAAATCAGATTTATATAAAAACTATATTTTTAATTTTTCTCAATGAGTTAATATACTTAATTTAAAAAATTCAGATTTAGAAAATTGTGAAATCCCACTTCCCCCACTTCCAACCCAAAAACTCATAGTCCAAAAACTAGACTCAGCATTTGAAAACATAGATAAAAACATAAATCTCACAAAAGAAAATCTAAAAAATATTGAAGAGTTAAATAAAAGTGTTTTAGAAAAAGTTTTTAGTGAGTGAGAATATGAAGTAAGAAAAATGAATGATATTTGTGAAAAGATTACTGATTGAACTCATCAAACTCCAACTTACTTTGAAAAATGAGTTATTTTTTTATCATCTAAAAATGTTACTTCTTGATTTATTGATTGGAATAATATTAAGTATATTGATGAAAAACAGCATATTGAAATGAGTAAAAGAGTAACTCCTAAAAAATGAGATATTTTATTAGCAAAAAATTGAACAACTTGAGTTTGAGCAATAGTTGATAAAGATGAAATTTTTGATATTTATGTTAGTCTTGCTTTGTTAAGACCAAAGTCTTTTATTTTATCAAAATATTTACTTTATTTTATAAATTCACCTACTGCTAAAAAACAATTTAATTCTAGATTAAAGTGAGTATGAGTTCCAAATCTTCATTTAAAAGAAATTAAAGAGGTCGAAGTTCCTATATTTGATATTCAAAAACAAAAAGAAATCGTCTCATATTTAGATGAAGTTTTTGCAAAAAATAAAGAACTAAAAACAAAATATGAATTGCAATTAAAAGAACTAGAAGAACTAAAACAAAGTTTATTGAAAGATGCTTTTGAGGGAAGATTGGTGAAAGATTAGAATAATTTGTAAAAAGTTCTAAAAAAGATATAATATTATTGACTTCTTAGAACTTTATAATTTTAATATTATGAATAATCAAATATCAATAATAAGAGATAAACTGAGACTTTATGATGAAAAGTTTATTGAAAAAGATAAAATAGATAAATTATTATCAAAATTTGCTCCAAGTTATAAAATAAAAGATGTAACCTCGTTATGACTTATTTCTCCACTAAAAAGATGACAAATATATATAAATAATCTTTCAAATAAGATTGAAGACCCTTTTGTAATAGCAGATTTGTATTTCCAGTGAAAAGATTATGCTTTTGGATGACTTTGAGTGTATAATATGTACTGATTTTCTACACAAGTAGTGGAATGGTACACTGTTTATAACAAACTTATTTCCTGAGATAGAATTATTTGAAAAACGAAATTTATTTTCAAAAAACAAAAACCAAATTTTTTTTACTGAATTATAACGAAAAAATCTTGAGATAATTCATATTTGGTATTTTCTCCAGAGAGAGCATTTATACAACTACTAAAAGAGTGAAAAAACTTTAATGAATTACCAAAAAATATTGATAAAGAAAATCTTTTACAAATGGCGAAAAAATATGCACCTAAAACTATAATATCTAAAATAGAAAAATTATGTATATAGAAAAAATAAGTGATTTTTTAAAAGATTATCAAAATATCAAGAAAGATGAATTTATAAAAATTATAAATCTTTCCAATAAAAAAGAATTTGATATCTATAAATATGAAAAAGATTTTTTACTGACTCTTATTTTGATAAAATTTTGAGAAAAATACCCTGATTTAATCTTCAAATGATGAACTTGTTTAAATAAAGTCTATTTTCCATATTTCAGACTCAGTGAAGATTTAGACTTTGTTTTAAATACTGATTTATGAGCAAGAGCGAGAAAAACATTATTGAAAGAATATGAAAATAATTTTATAGAAGATTTAAAAATCTTATGAATAAATTTAAAAGAAGAAAGAACAAAGTTTGATAGTTACAAACTGGCAATGTTTACTTTTGAATACAATTCAATTTTAAATAATTCACCTCAAACTATAAAAATAGATATTTCGCTCAAAAATAAATTATACCTTCCAACTTTTTCAGGAGAAATAAAATCAAATTTTAAAGATACTTTTTTAGAAGAAAATATATTTCAACCACATTTTATAAATTGTATCAATTTACAAGAAGCATTAGCTGAAAAACTAAGAGCAAGTTTAACGAGAACAACACCAGCAATTAGAGACTTTTTCGATATTTGGTATGTAAAACAATTTTGAAATTTTGATTTTGACGATAAAGAATTTAAAAAATTACTTGAAATAAAACTCAGTGAAATAGATTATGAATACACTCTTGAAGAAAATTTTGAAAATTTAAAAAAGCAAGTACAAACAGACCTAAAACCAGTTTTAAATAATGATTTTTCGTTTGATTTTGAAGAAATATATGAATTTATTTTATCTTTTAAGAAATAACCTATGAAACAACAAATTTCAAGAATTACAGACATACTTAGAAGAGATGATGGTATTTCTGGTGCTATGCACTATACAGAACAAATCAGCTGGATTTTATTCTTAAAATTCTTAGATGATTACGAACAAAGAGAAAATGATAATGCTTTTTTAGATGGAAAAACTTATAATTACATTTTAGAAGAGAAATTCAGATGGAAAAACTGGATACATCTTCAAAACTGAAAAATTACCTGAGATGATTTAAAAGACTTTGTAAATAAAGAGTTATTTCCGTATTTAAAGAGTTTTAGAAATATAAATGAAGATTATCACTCAATCAAATATAAAATCGGGGAAATCTATCATTTCATTGATAATAGAATAGAGTCAGGACATACACTAAGAGAAATACTTGATATCATTGATGACCTAAATTTTCAAAAACAAGAAGACCTTTTTGAACTTTCTCATATTTATGAAGATTTACTTCAATGAATGGGGAATGACTGATGAAATAGTTGAGAATTTTATACTCCAAGAAGTATTATTAAAATAATGGTGGATACTATCGACCCAAAAATTGGACAAACTGTTTATGACCCATCAACGGGAAGTTGTGGTTTCTTGATTGAGGCTTTCAATCATATGAATAGCCAAGAGAAAAATGATAAAGAGCTCGAATTTTTGAAAAATAAAACTTTTTTCTGAAACGAAAAAACAGGACTTGCTTACATTATGTGAGTGATGAATATGATTTTACACGGGATTAATAACCCAAATATCAGTAAAAAGAATACTTTAACTCAAGATATTAGACAAATTCAAGAAAAAGATAGATATGACATCATTTTGGCAAATCCTCCTTTTTGATGAAAAGAAAAAGAACTTATTCAAAATAACTTTCCATTCAAAACGAATGCAACGGAAATGTTATTTTTACAACACATTTATAAAAATCTAAAACTTTGAGGGAAAGCCTGAATTATTATCCCAGAATGAGTTCTATTTAACACGGGAAATGCTTTTCAGGATATTAAAAAAGAACTACTAGAAAACTATAATCTTCATAGTATAATCTCTCTTCCAGCTTGAGTATTTTTGCCTTACAGCTGAGTAAAAACAAATGTGATTTTCTTTGATAGGGAATGAAGCACGAAAGATATTTGGTATTACGAAATCAATCTTTGAAGAACTCTCACAAAAAATAAACCTATCACTTATGAAGAAATAAAAGAAATTCCAAATTTACTCAAAAAAAGAGAAATTTCAGAAAATTCTTGGATTATAAATGTAAATGATATAAAAGATTATGATTTATCAGCGAAAAATCCAAATAAAGCGAAAGAAGAAGCATTAAGAAGCCCACTTGAAATCATTGAAAATATTGAAAAAAATGATGATGAAATAAAAGTGTTGGTTAGCGAATTGAGAAAGATAATAAAATAAGAAAAAAGACCTAATTTTAGGTCTTTTTTGCTATTAAATATATGAAAATACATTTTCGTATCTAAAATTCAAAACAATATCTTCAATATCTTTCAATTCATCGCTTTTAATTTTTTGCTTCATATACTCTTTAAAACGAACGATATCAAAATAATTATTAAAAAGCTTACTTTTTTCACTTAAATCAGAGATGAAAATATAAAAAATAAGCCAATCATCTCAGTAATCTTTTTCTTTTAGTTTTAATAATTCTACATAAAACTTTTCAAAATCTTCATTAGTAAATTTTATCTCTTGGGATAATATTTTTTTTATTTCATCTTTCGAACTTGAACAAAAATCTATATAAATATCCATATACATATTAGAAAAATCTACTGTTTCATTTACTCTAGAATATCACCACGGTAAAGTATAAATTACTTCGATATTTTTCCCATTAACATCCGTAAATTTACCGAATTTAAAGTCATTTATATTTTTGTCATAATAAATTATCAAATCAATTTCTGTATTCACAAAGAGTTGTTCTCTGAATATATTTTCCCTTAAACAACCAACAAACAATATTTGCCTGATATAAAAAGTATTTTTATTAATTTTTCACATTTTTAAGAAAGTTATAAAATATATGCTGTCACATAAACTAAACACACAAAAATTTTTAAATTATCTATACATTCATATAAAAATATGTATAATCGAAAGCAATTTATAATTTAATTTATGTTATATGGCAATATCAAAAGCATCGAGAACTAAAATCAAAAAAATAGAAAATATTGAAGAAATTGAATATGTAATTTATGTGAGAAAATCAACTGATGAAGCATCGGGAAAACAAACACAATCCATCGAAGACCAAATCAGATATTGTTATAATTTTGCTTTGGTTAACAATATTAAATTAATGGAGAAAAACTCACTTTTTTCTCATTTTGATTTTAAAGAAAATGAATTTCTTTGATTAAAAAAGAAAACCAGTACTGAAACCATCGAGGATGAAGCTTTAAGGGAAAAAACTCAAAAATTATTTATAATTGAAGAACAAAAATCTTGAAAAACACCTTGAATAAGGAAAAAATGGTTAAAACTTATTTCACTCATTAAAGCTTGAAAAGTTAAATGAATTTTATCATATTCACCAGACAGACAAGCGAGAAATATGGTAGAATGATGAGAGATTATCAATTTGGTAGATGAAGGAAAGGTTGATTTAAAATATACCAACTTTCACTTTGAAAATAATGCTTCAGGAAAAATGATGCTATGAATGTGGTTTGTTTTCTCAAAACAATATTCAGATAAATTAAGTGAGGATAGTGCAAGATGAAGTTATTCAGCCCACGCAAAATGAAAAGCTGTTTGAATTTATAAAATGGGGTATTACATAGATGAGGAAACAGGATATCATATGCCACATCCAGTGAATTTCCCCCTTATGAGAGAAGCTTTTATGATGAAACTAAAAAATGAAAGTGATGAAAATATTGCAAAATATTTAAATGATAATTGATTTAAAAGGGAATTTAAAAATGATAAATGAAGAGAGTGAAAAGCAATGGATACGAAACTTTATCAAGTCTGGAGAGACTCTTTTTACTATTGAGTTTTTGTCTATTGAAAACAGGAAGTAGATTTAAGAGAGAAAAATGATTATTATGAACCTCTTATAACAGAAGATGAATTTACTCAACTTATATATCAAATTTGATGAGTATGAGAATGAAAATTAGTAAAAACTCATAATCAAGTAAAACCTCATATTGATAATATAATGGCAATACATAATGAAATGCTTATAACAGAAGATGGAAAGTATAATTTTAATTGTACTTTACCAAATTTCGAAAAAAGATTTGTTCCTAAACTGAAAGAACTAAAACAAGAAACAGGGAATACTAATCTTGATTATTGAGATATAGTTCAACCACATCAGATAAAATATGCTTGTAATCAAGTAAAATTAAGTATTACATACGAAGAAATAGAAAAAGAAATCTTAAAATTACTGAAAAAAATAAAAATAACAGAGGAAGATTATTGAAATTTGTTAATCCTTATCAAAGAAAGAATTGATAGGGGGGATTTTGATATAAAAGAGCAAAAAAGGTTGTTAAATATACAAATTTGAAAAATGGAAAACAAATTAAAAGATTTTATTAAAAATAATCTTTGAAAAATGAGAGATGAAAATGAAGAAACAATCTATCAAGAAGAAAAAAAGAAAATAGAAAAGGTTTTAAATGATTTAAATTCTGAAATGAGTAGTTTAAATCAAAAAAATAATGATATTTTATTTAAGTATGAAGTGATAACTGATTTACTTAAGAATGCCTCTACAATCTATAAAAATGCTTCTTATGTTCAAAAGAGAAAAATTAATGAAATTCTGTTTTTGAACATAAAAATAACCCCTCGTAAGTCTGTTATATTAGAGCTTAACGAGGGATTAGATTTTTTTTTTAACATAAATGGTGCCGAGTGCGAGGATCGAACTTGCGACACACGGATTTTCAGTCCGCTGCTCTACCACTGAGCTAACCCGGCTTTTGCTTTAAAGCCTTGTTATTATATGTAAAAAAATCTTTTTGCAAATTTTTTTTAAAAATTAAATTTTTACATTATTTTCTAAGTTATCCCAAGAAAAATTTCTTTCAAAAAAAGAAGATTTTTCAAACTCTCAATTTATTATTTTTCAGTATTTCATTACATATTCTTGTCAATTATCATTAATTCTTTTTTCTCAAAAGTATAAGTCAATTACTTGTTTTTCTTTATCTTCTGCTAAAGTTAATACTTGAGAGCTAGTTTTATTTCTTATTTCATCAGGGAGTTTTTCCCAATCAGGAAGTTTAAAAGATTTTTTAATTCTATCATATTGTTCTTTATTTCCTATTGTTATTCAAGAAGATATATCAATAGTTATTTTTTTATCTTCATTTGTATTATTATCATCTATTTTTTGAGTAGGTTGTATGAGATCAGTAGTTTGAGTTATTTCTTTCTTTTTAGTATTTTTTATAATTACTTTTTTAACACTAGTATTATTTGCAATTTCTATTTTTTCTAACTCTTTTAAAGGTAAAATAGCTTCTTGATTATTTGAAGTTCATTTTATTTGATGATTTTCTATAAATCAAATATCTTCTTTCTTAAATGAATTTTTATTTAATTGAAATTCTATATCTAAAGAAATATCTTCCCAAATTCAGTTATTAAATTTTCTCAAATAACTTGTTCATAAAAAATCAATATTTGAAATATTGTTTTTTCATAGGAATAACTCATCATTTTTTAACCAAATTACATGATTTGTTTGTGCTCTATCAAACTCTCATAAATTTGAATTATTTCAAATAATTTTTAACATTTGTTTTAAAACAAAAAAATCATTTTTATTTTTAACTAAAAATCAATTTTCAAGTGATTTTTTTAATAAATCTTTTAATGAATTTTTTGTTTCTTGTAAACATTGGGTTTTTTCATTTTCATAATTTTCTATAAGCTCATTTAATTCTTGTTTATCAGCTCAATTAATTTTATTGTCAGAAGATATCTTATTTATTAAATTACTTAATTTTTGAGAATCATTTTGAATATTACAACTTTGGGTTTCCATACGTGTTGAATTATTATTATATTAATATATTTATAAGTTTAGCATATTTTTTTATTATTTACAATAATTTTTATATGTAATATTGATTTTTAGTAAAAAAAAAATATTATAATTAAAAGATTACTAAAAATTAATAAATGAAAAATACTTTTTACACTACAACCCCAATTTACTATACAAATTGAATCCCACATATATGACATGCTTATACTTCTTTGATTTGTGATATATTAACTACTTATCATAAAATCTCTTGAGATAAAGTAAAATTTGCAACTTGAGTTGATGAAAATAGTCAAAAGGCACTTGATAAAGCAAATGAAGCTTGAATGGAAATTATGCAATATCTTGATATGATGGCTTCAAAACATAAAAATGTTTGGGATTGACTTGGTATATGATATACTGATTTTATTAGAACAACTGAAAAAAGACATCACGATTTGGTGAGAGAAGTTTTACAAAAATGCTTTGACACTTGAGATATTTATGAGTGAGTTTATGAATGAATGTATTGTGTAGGATGTGAGGGATTTAAAAAAGATGAAGATCTTGTTTGTTTAAACAAAACTACAAATGAAACTTTTGAATTTTCTCCAAAAGTAAAAATGAGTGAAAATATCATAAAAGTTTGTCCAGATCATTTGAAGGAACCTCAAATTATTAAAGAAAAAAATTGGTTTTTTAGACTTTCAAAATACCAAAAATATTTGCAAGATTTTTATAAAAATAATCCAGATTTTGTAGTTCCTCAAAACAGATTTAATGAAGTTATTGCCTTTGTAGAGAGATGACTTGAAGATTTTTCAATTTCAAGACAATCAAATACCTTTGGTATAAAACTTCCTTTTGATGAAACTCAAGTTACTTATGTTTGGTTTGATGCTTTATTTAATTATATTACTTTATGTAAATATCCAGATAATGGGGGAGATGATATGATGTTTTGGCCAGCAAATTTACATGTAGTAGCAAAAGATATTATTAGATTTCATGCAGTATTTTGGCCAGCAATGTTAAAATCAGCTTGATATGAAATGCCAAAACAAATTCTAACAACAGGTTATTTTACTCTTGATTGACAAAAGATTTCAAAATCTCTTTGAAATGCTATTGACCCAGTAGAATTTTGTGAAAAATATAGTAAAGATCTCCTTACCTTGTATATGATGAGTTCAATAAATATCGGGCAAGATGGGGATTTTAACACAAAAGATGCAATAAATCAATACAATGCAAAACTTGCAAATAATTTATGAAATTTAGTAAATAGAGTCGTTGTTTTAAGTTTGAAAATTTGATGAAAATTAAAAAGTTGAGATGTATCATTTTTAGATATTAAAAAATTAACTAAAGATTCAAATAATAATTTTAAAAATTATAACTTAAAACAAGTTTTAGATGATAGTTTTAAATTTCTTGATAAACTCAATGATTTCACTACCAAAAAAGAACCTTGGCAAACTATAAAAGATGAAACAAAATTAGAAGAAACTAAAGAAATTTTATACACTATTGCTGAATGATTAAGACAAGTTTGACTTATTTTATTTCCATTTTTCCCAGAAAAAATGGAAGAAATGTTTAAAAAGTTTTGACTGAATGATTATAAAGAAGTTTTAGAAAATTGATGATTAATAAATTTACAAAATAAACAAGAAACTTTTAATATTTTAGAAAAAGGATCTAATTTATATGATAGATTTGAAGTTTAATATTTAAAAAATAAAAAAATGAAAGTAAGAATTAAAACACCAGATAATGAGCCTCTTTTTTATGAAACTCCTTGAGCTTGTTGATTTGACTTTAAATGTGTTTGAGAACATATTTTTGAACCCGGAGAGTTTAAACTCGTTGAAACTTGAACAGTTGTTGAAGTGCCAGTGTGACACGTTTTACAAATAGTTCCAAGAAGCTCAACATATAAAAAACATTGACTTATACAAGTAAATTCTGTTTGAATTATTGACCGAGACTATGCTTGAGATAATGATACTATAAAATTCCCATATATGAATATGTCATGACAAAGACAAATAATTGAAGATGGAACTCGTATATGACAAGGACTTCTTGTTAAAATTGAAAAAGCTGATTTTGAAGTAGTAGAAAGTATGTGAAATAAAGACAGAGGAGGATTTTGAACAACTTGAACTAAAGAAAATTTAACTACAAAACAAGAAATTAAAACAAAAAAAATAACTATAAAAGATAGTTCTTGAGTATTTTTAAAAGAGATAGATGTTAGAGTTTGAGAAAATTTACTAAGACAAATTCAAGATGCTTGAATTGATATCCCTTATGCTTGTTCAAATGGAATTTGTTGAGCTTGTATGTGTACCATAGAAACAGGGGGAGAGGCTTTAAAAAAAGATTTACTTATGGAGCCAGGATTACCTCTAGCAGAAGAAGAAATTTTAACTTGTGTTTGATGACTTAATAAAGAAGTTTTAGAGCATGACCCAAATAGAGAGATTATTTTACAAACTTTTTATTAAAAATGATAACAATTTACTCAAAAGATACTTGTTCTTATTGTCATAAAGCAAAAATATTGCTTGAAAATTTAAAACTAGAATTTATAGAAGTTGATTTATCTTGAAAACAAGATGAAATTATAAAACTTGCAAATATGTCTTGACTTAGAACTTTACCTCAAATATTTGTTTGAGAAGTTAAAAAAGAGAATTTGATAGGATGATATACTGATTTAGAAAAATTAAAAAATAGTGGTAAATTAGATGAGGTTTTAAAAAAAATGGATTTTTAAAATCCATTTTTTTTATTATAAATCTTTTTTATTAACAATTATTTTATCAATAAGTCCATATTTTAAAGCTTCTTCAGGTCTCATATAATTATCTCTATCACAATCAAGCTCTACTTGTTTTATATCTTTTCAAGTATGTTTTGCTAAAATAGAATAAAGTAAATTTCAAGTTTCAATAATATTCTCAGCTGCAATTTTTATATCTTTTGCTTGTCCTTCTGCTCATCATAATGGTTGATGGATCATTATTTCAGAATTAGGTAAAGAATATCTTTTTCCTTTAGTTCATCAAGCTAGAATTATACTTCACATAGAAGCAGCAAGTCATATACATACTGTAATTATGTCACATTTTACATATTGCATAACATCATATATTGCAAGTCAAGCAGTTACATGTCATCCAGGAGAGTTTATATAAATAGTGATAGGAGCTTTAGGATCTTGTTTTTCTAAAAATAACAATTGTGCTACAATAGTATTTGCAACATGTGAATCAATAGCTTCTCATAAAAATATTATTCTATCTTCAAGAAGTCTTGAGTAAATATCATAAGCTCTTTCTCAACCTGGAACTTTATCTATAACAGTTGGAATTAATGTATTTTTTATCATAATTTTTTAATAAATAATTAAATTTACTAAATTATAGTTAAAAATAAATACTATCAAATTTTTTTATTTTTTTATTATAAAAATCAAATAGTTTTCTTTTTGTCACTACTTTTTAGTCAATTTATAATTACTTTAAAATCTTCTATTGATATATCAGATATAGAGTTAGTATCTATTTCTTCCATAGCTTTTTTTGTAACTATTTTATTTATTATACTTTCAATATCTGCTCAAGATATATTTTCTCAAAGTTTAGCTACTTCTTCTAAATTTACTTTATTAAAAGCCTCTTTTGCTTTAGGAGGTAATTTATTTATATGAATTTTATAAATCTCAATTTTATCTTTTAAATTTGGAAGCCCAACATGTATTTTTGTTTCCATCCTTCAAGAACGAATTATAGCACTATCAATACTTTCAATTAAATTAGTTGTTCATATGAAAATTATATTTTCCAAATCTTCCATTCAAGACATTTCGGATAAAAAAGTATTAACTATTTTTTTATCTTCTTGATGTAAATCTCAACTTCACCTTTTTCAAAATAAAGCATCTAGTTCATCTAATATAACAATTATTTTTTTATCATCTTTTTTAGATTTACTTCTTAAAAAAGTAAATAAATTTTTAATATTATTTGCTCATTCATTTAAATATGCTCCAGATAAAATATCAGTTAATTTTATATTATAAATATCAGCATCTATTTCACCTGCAATTACTTTAGCAAGTAGAGTTTTTCAAGTTCAAGTTGGTCATTCAAATATAATTCATTTTGTTGTTTTTGCTCACCAGTTATTTACAGTATCTTTATTTTTAATTAATTTTATAATAGTTTCAATTTCTTTTTTTGCTTCACTTAATCATCAAATATCAGATAAAGAGAGTTTTTTATTTTGAGGAATTTGAAATTGTTTAAAATCAATATTTTTTTCTTCATTTTCACTATATTGATTATCTGAATTAATTTTATCTTTTTTATTAATAGTTATATTTATAGTTTCTCAACTTGAGAAAAAATTTATTTTTTTATCTATTTCAAGTCAAAACTCTATTGCTAGTTCATTTATAAAAAAATTATTTATTTTAATTAAATCATTTAGATATGATACTATATCTTGAAAGTTTTCAACATTTTTCTTTTTAGATATGTTCAAGGTTAAATAATTGTTATTATCTTCTCAATAAACTTGAGAAGAGTCAACTTCTTTTACTAATGAAATATTTAATCAATTAGTATTTATTTGAGTTAAAGCTTTTTCTTTTAATTTACTTAAAATATTTAATAAAATCTTATCATTAATTTTTCTTTTTAATTTTTTATTTTTTAAATCAATATTTATAGGAATTTTAAAGCAAAATAATCAATTTTCTTCATTTATACAAAATATATTATTTCAAAATCATTCTCAAATTTCAAAAACTCTTGTATCTATTGGATATTCTTCTCAAAGTTCAATATTTTCATCAATTTCTTTTCTTAATCGGAAAGTATTTCATATTTCTAAATGAAACCTATTTTCTTGTAATAAATTAATTTCTTTATTAAAATTAATTAAATAACCATCAATAATTTTTTTTAGTTCATTATAGTTTTCAACTTCTTTTTCAGTTTTTAAATAATTTGGTAATAAAACAAGAGAATAAATTAATGTAAATAACATTTTATTTAGTGAAATATCTGTTTGAAATTGGTATCATTTATATGCTTTTAATTTTTTTAATAAATCAAGTATATAATCAAGAGAAAAATCATCACTTTTTATAAAATTTTCAATATATTTTTCAATTATATTTATAATCTCTTTATTTTCTTTTGTTGTTTTTATATTCAAATCAATAATTGATGCCTCTAAAGAAGCTCTATCATCAAAATTAGATTGGATTTCTTTTATTTGATTTAATCTACCTAATGAAGTCATAAGATATTAATTAAAAAGTAATAATTTATTTATAAATAAATTATTACTAAAGTCAATTAATTTTTGAAATTATAAATAAATTGACTACTTTCTAAAAAATCAACTCATCATATATTAGTATATTTTTTTTCTATAATATAAGGATATGTCACTCAACTATTTGTAGATAAATTAAATTTTATCTTAGTCAATCAAGCAATATTTTTTATAAAAAAATCTCAAGATAAGTTGTTTAGAAAAATCTCTTGGTCAGGAAGTAAATATCAACTATTATATTCTATAGGGCCTCAATAAAGTATTTCTAAACTTCATGAATTATTTTCTAAAAAGTTAAACTTTATTTCTTCATCTTTTTTTAACAAAAACTCATTTGGTATAATTATTTTGTTTTTATGACTAGTTTCTTGAACTTGAGAATTTTTTGTTAATTGATTTTGAATTTTTAGGCTAATATATAAAAAAGAAAAAGATAAAAATCATATTAAAAAAACACTCCAAATTAAAATAGATCATTTAATATTTTTTTGCATTTTCAAAGTAATTATGATATAATTTTTTAAATATTTTTAATTATATAAAAAATGCAAGACAATTCAATAAATAATGAAGAATTAAAAGAAATTATTTTAAATAATGAAGAAAAAAAAGAATATAATTCTTCAAAATTTGCAGATTTAGAAAATATAGTAAAATGATTTATTCAAAGACAAGATAGTGAAAATACTCTAAAAACTATAACTCTTTGAGCTATAAATTTATGAGCCTCAGATATTCATTATGACCATAGAGTAGAAGATATTATAGTTAGATTTAGAATAGATTGAGTTTTGGTTGATATTTTTGCTTTAGAAAAAAAATATTATAAATTATTGCTTGAGAAAATAAAACATTCATCTAATTTAAAGCTAAATATTACAAATATTCCTCAAGATTGAAAACATTCAGTTGATTTATGAGATAAAAAAATAGATGTAAGAGTTTCAACTCTTCCAACTCCTTATTGAGAAAATGCTGTTTGTAGATTACTTGATGCTAAAAAAGCAATTATTGATTTTGATGAGCTTTGATTTTTTTGGACTACAAAAAGAATGCTTGAAAAAGCTATTTCTAAAAAAAATTGACTTATTTTAGTTACTTGACCAACAGGTTCAGGTAAAACAACAACACTTTATACAATATTATCAAAACTAAACTCAAGGGATAGAAAAATTATTACACTTGAGGACCCCATAGAGTATGAATTGCCTTGAGTAATTCAATCAGAAGTAAATGAAAAAAATTGATATAATTTTTCTATGTGATTAAAAGCTTTACTTAGACAAGATCCAGATATAATAATGATGTGAGAAATAAGAGATGCAGAAAATTTAGATATTGCAACTCAAGCATCACTTACATGACACCTTGTTTTATCAACTTTGCATACAAAAAGTGCTTGAGATACACTAGATAGAATTATAAATATGTGATTAAAGCCTTATATTTTAGCTTCAGCACTTGATACAATAATAGCTCAAAGGCTTGTTAGAAAAATATGTGAAAATTGTAAAGTAGAAACAAAAAAATCAAAAGAAGAAACTCAAATAATAAAACATATGATGAAAGAAATTTGAATGAATTCTCTACCAGCAGATAATATAAAACTTTTTACTTGACTTTGATGTGAGAAATGCAATAATAGCTGATATAAATGAAGAATTTGAATTTATGAAATACTTTCGTTAAATGATGAGATTAGAGAATTAATAAGAAGTGGAGCATCTGCCCAAGAAATCATATCTACTTGAAGAAAGCTTGATATGATAACTATGAAAGAAGATGGTATTTTAAAATCTTTAAAATGATTTACAACAATTCAAGAAGTATTAAAAATTATTTAATTTAAAAAATAAGATGAGAAAAAATAAATTAGTAATTATATTTATAATATCACAAATATTTTTTTTAAAATCTTTTGCAAAAGACTGTGAAACTATAGAAGATGAATTTGAAAAATATAAATGTAGAGTAGAAAAAACTTGTGAAGTTTATAATGATAATAAAAAAGTATTTAATACAGAAAGTTATAAACCTATTGAAAGTTATAAAGAAAATGAAACAAATAAAATAACTTCTTTTTTATCATCTTGAAATTGAGTATTTTGAATAAAAAAAACAGTTGATATATATAAAAGTAATATGAATAATATATATAAATGCTCTATACTTTGAGCTCAAAAGAATTCATTATTAAAACTAAAAAAACTTCCTACAAATAAAAATGTAAAAACAAGCTTTAGCCAAAAATTAGAAGAAAATTTACAAAAAATTAATAAAAAATTATCAGAGAATAAATGTTTAAATATTGATAAAGAAACTATTTATAATAAATTATCTATACTAAATCAAACTACATATCTAACTTGTGATTATAGTTTTTATATGGAATATTTAAAAAATTATTATAAAAATCCTGCAAATGCATTGTGAATTGACGAAAAAGATCTAAATAATACAACAAAAGAAACTAAAGAGTATTCTATGTTAGAAGCATCAAGGATTATAACTTCTATAAAAAGTGATATAGATACAGAAGTATCTAATGCTTATAAAATTTTTCCAATAGCATACCATGCTTATAGTGAGTATGAAAATAATTTTCCAATTCATTTTTTAATGATGTTACTTAGAGAAGATTTTTATGTATTTAGAGAAAAACTACATAAAGTTTTAAATCCTATAAACCAAGTAGTTTATAAAATATCAAATGCTATGAAAAAATAAATTTAATTATTAACTAATTTATTATGAGTGAAATAGATAAAAAATTAGAAATTGCATATGATGTTATGCATACTATAGCTGAAAGTTATAATATGCCTATTAGTATGTTATGAGAAGAAATATCTTTAAAGATTTTAGAAATTATATATCAAGTAGAGGAAAATAAAAATAAACGAGATTTTAATAATAAAAAATTTTTAGATTTTAAAAAACAAGTTTGAATTAAATAATAAAAAAACTTATTTCTTAATCAACATATATATATCATTTTATTGCTCTATCATTTTTTGGAACTTTTCTTGTAGTCACTTCATTTAATCTACGATAGTTCATATCCTTTACAATTATATCAGTTGATGTTATGTCAATAACAATTCAAACATGTCAATAAATAGGATTGTATCATTTTCAATGAAATACTACTATAGATCAAACTCAAGGAGTAGATCAAGTTTCGTGTCATTTATTCCTTGCGTTAGCAAGCCAATCTTTTGCATTTCAAGACCAGTCTACATTTTTATATTGAGCTACAAACCAAGTACAATTTCACCAATAAAAAGTCCATTGAGGAGTTCTTTTTACTAGTTTATAAGTTCAATTTGTATTTATAAATTCAGAATTTCATCAAGATGTAAATGAATATTGCTTATTATTATTATTTTTTGTGTTATTGTTTTTAACAATAGGTTTATTTGCTACAATAACAGGTTTTGGAATATCTTTTATAGCTCAAGGAATAATTAACTCTTGTCATATATTTATACTTGAAGAGGCTCAAGAAAGATTATTTTGAGCAATAATTTTATCTTCATCTACTTTATATTTTTTAGCAAGAGAAGAGATTGTTTCTCAAGAAGTTACTTTATGAATTAACCCCGAAACAGGAGGGATTTTTATTATTTCACCTGGGTGTAAAATTTTTTTTGAATCAAAATTATTTGCCCATAATATAGAATTTGTAGTTACTGAAAAATTTTGGGCTATTAGCGCAACACTATCTCAAGGTTTAACTTCATATTTGATAACTTCATTATATCAACTTACATCTCTATCTCAATCCATTAATGTATTTATTGATATAAAAGAATCATTTGAAACTATTATAGAATTATCATCTGTATTTGTATATGAATCAATAATTGAGCTCTCATCTATATCTCATCTATAAAAATCATAAGTAGTATTTTCATAAAAAAATGATGAAAATAAAGGATATATAGGAAATAAAAAAACTACAAATAAAAAAACAATATTATAATTAATTTTATGATAAAAACTTCTAAAGTTATTTTTATTTCATAAATTTTCTTTTAATATTCTTGAATGTCTGTCTATTTTTGCTTTTAAATTAATATTGGATCGCATTATTTCTTTTAAAAATTAAATTAGTCAAAAAAAGGTAGTATAAAACCACCTCCTTTTTATTATGCTATATTTAATACTTCTAATTTAGTCATACTTGCTCTAAATCAAATATTTCTAACATATCTTTTTTTGGCTTTCATTTTAAAAACTCTAACTTTTTCATCTTTAAATTGTTCTAAAACTTTAAATTCTACTTTAGAACCATTTAATAAAGGAGCTCAAACTTTTACATCTTTTCCTTCTTCGTCAGAAATTAACATAGCCTCAACTGATAAAGTATCATTTACTTCTTTAGCTAATTTTTTTACATCAATAACATCACCTTTTCTAACGATAAATTGATTTCAACCTAATTCAATAACTGCTAACATATTTAATAAAAAATTAATAATTAATATTTTTTAAATTTTATAAAATTTAAAAAATAAAAACCCAAATTTTTCTTATTTTTTATATCTTATAAAAACTTTTTTAATTTACTTTGGCTGGGATGGTAGGGATCGAACCTACGAATGTCGGAGTCAAAGTCCGATGCCTTACCACTTGGCGACATCCCAATACTTAATTAAAATAATTAATTGACTGCTAAATTATATAAAAAAATATTATTTGTCAAAATTTTTTTGATTTTTACATAGTTTTTTATAATATATATGTATTATTAATTAATTTTTTTTAAATGATAGGAATTATAAAATTTTTACAAAAAAGACCTAGTGATAATACAATACTTTTTTGAAGAATTGCTTTTTGAGTTTTATATACTGCAATTATGTGGTATAACTTGATTTATTTAAATAAAGATATAGATTCAGTTTATTTTTTTTGATTTTTAGAGCTTAGTATAGAGCAAGTTTTAATTACAAAATATATATTTACTTGACTATGAATTATTCCAATATTTATGTGAGTAACTAATATATGCTTACTTAAGAAAAAATACTTAAAAATGCTTCAAATTTTTTTTGCAATTGTTTTGTTTTATATCGCTTGAAGTATAAAAGATAGTGCAACACTTGATTTTGATATAATAATTTGACTTATGTGATTATTACCATTATTTGCTTGAATAACAGGGAAGTGTATAACAACAAAATGTTTAAAATATAAAGAAAAAATAACAAAAATAAGAGTTTAAAAACTCTTATTTTTGTTTCAATATTTCAATTAATATTTTTCTTAACTCATCGATATTTATATTATTTTTTGCTGAAGTTCAAATTATTTCTTGTCAAAAAAATAAGTCTTTTGTGTGTAGTAGTGATTTATTTATTTCATTGTTTGATAATTTATCAATTTTATTTAATACAAAAATTAAAGGAATTTGTAATTCTTGTAAATAATTAAACATATCAATATCACTTTGAGTAGGTCATATTTTAGAATCTAAAACTATAACAATTTTTTTTATATCATATCTAAATTCTTCTATATACCAGCTTATTAAAGCATCTAATTTTACTTTTTGTTCTTGTCATAATTTTGCAAATCAATAACCTGGCAAATCTACAAAATCATATTTATTATCAACTCTAAATAAATTTGCTGTTTTTGTTTTTCAAGGCATTGAACTTGTTTTAACTAAATCTTTACTTTTAAAAATAGCATTCATTAAAGAAGATTTTCAAACATTTGATCTTCATATAAAAACTACTTGTTTTTTGTTATCTAAAGATACTTTTTCACTCTCAATAGATATAGATTTATTAAACTTTACTTCTAAATTTTTCATAACTAAATTTGTTTTTAACATGTATTTGTGTTATAATATAGTAAATTTTTTAAAAATAACAATTTAAAATGGATAAAAAGATTATAAATAATGCAATTAGTGCTTATTTTTGACTAGGATTTTTATTATTATTGCCTTCAAAAAAAGAAAATATCAATAATATATTTGTAAAAAAACACTCAAAAACAGCAGTATTTATACATTTTTTAATGTTTTTAAACTACTTAATATTTATAAATTATAAATTACTTTGATGATATTCTTTATTTTGATTTTATTTAAATCATGTTATTGCAACTACAATATTTCTATGACTTTTTTGAGCAATATTGTATTGAGTTTATAAAGCTTCTTTAGGGGATGATTTATTAATTTCTGATTTAGCCCAAAAAACAAAAGCTAAAAATTTAGTTGAATTAAAAAACTCAAATTTAAATCAAGAATGAATTTTTACTATCATTTTATCTTTGATTCCTATTATTTGATTTACATTAAGAGGAAGATTTTATAATTATAAATCAAATATTTTAGAAAATAATATAAAATTTAATCTTATATTTACATTGATTATATCAATAGTTTTTTTATTTTCTTTTGAAAATATTTGATTTTTATTTTTATTGATTTATTTTATTTTTATTTGATTTTATTCTGTAATGATTATTACAAAAAAAGAAGTTATAAATTTTAAATTAGAAAAAATAAAAACTTTCAAAGAGTTATATATTTTATTTTTAACTACAATAAAATATATAAAAAATTATTTTACAAATAACTTTAAGATTTTTCAAATTATTTTAGATGAAACTTTAAATAAATTTAATGAAAATAAATTGAAAGACAAAGAAATGTTATCTAGTTTAGAAGATTGAAAAATAAAAAAAATTTTTTATTATATTCCTATAATTAATTTAATATCTTTTATAGATATAAATTCAAAAAATAAATTTCATGTTGAAAATTGATTTATTATAACAGTATTATTTATTTTAATTTTGATATTTAAATTAAATATTTATTTATTATTTCTATTATTTTTAATATCATTTTCTATCTGATATTTTGAAAAAAAAGATTATAAAATATATTTTTTATATGATATTTATGCTATATTTAAATTTATATTTTTAAAAGTATTTTGATTTTGAAAAAAATGAGTTTCTTTAAAAAATAAAAAAAATGAAATTACTTTTGAAATTGAAAAATAAAAATATTTATTTTATTAAAAAGTGGATTAAATATAAAACGCTTAAATGAACTGGATAAAATCAGTATTTAAAATAAAAATTTAATTTAAAATCATATTTCCTTATAGGAGTTAAATATAGTATTATTAAAGCAAAAATAGCATATATTTGAATATTGTAAACTATTTTTAAATTATTAAAGTCAATATTATAAAATAAAATAGTAAGTAAAAAAAAGTAAATTATAGATATTTTTTTATCCCAAGTAAAATAAAGTAAAATTATTGTTAAAATTCAATAAATTGAATAATCAAAATTAAAATAATTAGATATAAATAATAATAAACTAATGAAAAAAAACTTAAAATATATTTTTAAGTTTTTTTCTTCGATTATTAATAAAGATAATAATCAAAAAAGTAGAGTAAAACAAACATTATAAAAATTTTCTATGAAAAAAAATAAAGGAATTTGAGAAATAACAGCAAGTATAAAAATCCTTTTAATATAATTATTTTTATTTTTAGTTAGTTTAAATCATCTAACAATTCACCAAGCAAAAAGAGGAAAAGATATTCTTCAAATAATTCTAAAATATTCATTATAAGGAAAAAAGATCATTCAAATATGATCTATTAACATTGTTAAAAATGCAATTATAATTACCATTTATTATTATTTATTTTATTTTTATAATATTCCATATCTTTTAATATTTTTTTAGATATATCTTCTTTATTAATATTATTTTCCAGTCATATAATAATATTATCAATCTCTCAAATTGTTTGTTTTATTTCTGTTTTAGTTACTCATCTATAAGTATTTTTTAATAAATTATCATAATTTCCTTCTATTTTTGTATTTTTTCAAGTCATATATTTACTATTTATTTAAAATATAAAATCAAACAACAATAGGTGTGTTTTCAGTTCTTAAAATATTATTTCATAAATTTATTTTTATAAATTTATTTTTTAAGAAAATTTCATTTTCTTTTTCATCAAATCATCATTCAGGTCACACAAATATATTTATTTTTTTTGTAAAATTCAGACTTAATTCACTTAATTTTTTAGAATTATCTAAATTAGTATGGAAAAAAATATTTTCTCATATAATATTAATTAAATCAAGTTTTGTCAAAAATATTATTTTAGGAATAGTATTTCTATTTGATTGCTCAGTAGCTTCTTTTATTATTTTTTCTAATCTTACAAGTTTATTGGGAGATAATTGTATGTTTTGACTTCTATTACTTTTATAAAAATAAAAATTATTATATCAAATTTCAGTTCATTTTTGAATTATTTCTTCAATTTTATCTAATTTATTTGGTAAAGCTTGATATAGATTTAAATCTTTTTTTATATTTTCTTTATTTATTTTAGAAACAAAATTTAAAATAATACTTTTTTTTTCAATTAAATTTATTTCATATATAAAGTCAGTTAAATTAATTCAATCAAAAAAAATTATTTTTTCTCATTTTTTTGCTCTTAAAACTTTAGATAATTGATAAATTATTTCCTCATCTTTTAAAATAAATTCATTAATTCATAGTATGTCAGTATTTAAATAAAATCTTTGCATAGTTTTTAATTATAAATAAAAAAATCTTGATTTTAAAGTCAAGATTTTAAAATTATCTAGGCATACCATAAAAATCTAAACCTTTAGAATCTACCATTGATTTAGTTATAAAATTTTTTTTCTTTCAAGTTTTAAAAAAACCTCTATCATCTATAATTCATTGTTCTATCAATGTTTGAATATTTTTACTTGCAAGTTTTTTCTTTGGAAAATTTTGTTTGTTTTCAAAGTAGTGAGTTCTTGCTTTATAAGACATGTTTTTTCTAGTTTGTGGGTTTTCATTTCATATATAAACTTGATATGAAGATTTTTTATTTTTTGATAACTTTCTAGCAGCAGCTTGTTTTTTTACTACTCTTGACGAAAGTCCGTGACTATTTGCCATATTTCTAATTAAAATTTAAAAAAGTAAAATTATTGCAAATATTATATAAAAAAATATTTTTTTGCAAAAATTTTTATAAAAAAGCTATAAAAATTTAAAAAAATTTGATAAATTAAAAAATAATTTAAAATAAAGTTAATACTTTTTAATTTTATAGTATATGATTAAAATATTTTCTTTTTTATCTTCTTTGTCTATAAAAGATATGTTAAAAAAATATATTATTTCTTTTTTGATTATTATCTTTACAACTATTATAAATTTCTTAATTTTAAGATGAGATTTTAATGATGAAATAATAAATACTTTAACAAAAATAAGTTCTTCTTTAATAATTACTTTTTTTGCAAGTGTATGATTTTATCTTTTAAAATACAATAAAATAAATTGTAAAGTAAAAAATAATCATATTCCACAAATTTTTCCAATACTTTTTTGAATATTTTTTTATTTCACTTTTGATTTAGACATAAATTCTTGAGATAATTTTATGTATTTTATCTTAACTTTAATTTGATTTATATCTTTTTTATTTATTTCACCTTTTTTAAGAGATATTTTATCATATAAAGATTTAAAAATTCAATATGATTTACAATTTAGACATACTCTTTATTTAATTATTTCATCTTCTATTATTTGATGATTATTTTACTTACTTTGTATCATTTGAGTTTTTGCTGTTTTTACTTTATTTGATTTAAAAGATTATGAATACTATAAAATATATTGAGATTTAGCAATAATTGTTTTTTCTTTATTTACTCCTAGTTATTTTTTACTTCAAATATGACAAAATAACTGAATTTATGATGAAAAACTAAAAACAAGTAAATTATATGATTTTTTAATTAAATTTATTTGAGTTCCTTTTATTTATATTTATTTTTTTATACTTTATGCTTATACATTAAAAGTATTTTTAAATTTTCAAGATTGGCCAAAGTGAGAAGTTTCTTGGCTTGTTATAGTATTTAGTAGTTTTTGATATTTACTTTATATTTTATCAAAATACTTAGAAGATAATTTCAAATTAATTAAAAATTTTAGAAAATATTTCCCATTTGTTGTTGCCCCTCAACTTTTTATGCTATTTTATGCAATATTTTTGAGAATATGACAATATGATTTAACTACAAATAGATATTTTGTAGTAGTATTTTGAATTTGGCTTTTAATAGTTTCACTTTATTTAATAATTTCAAAAAAGAAAAATCTTTATATAATAACATCTTTTTTAACTTTATTTATAATTATTATTTCTGCTTGACCTTGGTGAGTTTATAAAATGCCATTAAATAGACAATTAAATAGACTTGAAAAAAATTTAATTCAAGCACATATTTTAAATAATTGAAAAATAAAACCTCTATCAAAATATGAAGATATAGATATAGAATTATCAAGAGAAATTTATAATTGAATAGAATATACTTGTAATTTTAATGATTGTGGGGAAATAAAAACTATTTTTAAAGATTTATATGACCAATATTTAATTAAATATAAAAAAGATTTTATAAAAAATAATAAAATATCTTTAAATTCAAAAGAAATAATACCACCAAAATGGTGATTTATAACTTTTTTAGGAGATACTTTAAAAGTTAGATCTTACGAGCCAATATCACCAGAAGAATCTTGATTTTTGTATATAACTTTAATTTGAAGTGATGACTTTTTCCCACTAGATTTAAAAAATTATACAAAGATTTATAAAATATGAAATTATGATGATAAATGAATTAAAATAGATAAAAAAATCTTAAAAATAATGTCTTGAAGTGAGTTAGTTGATGAAATAAATTTAGAAGAAGTATTAACAAAAATAGATAAAACTTATAAAGATACTAAAAATACAGAATTTGAAAAAGATAATTTAACTTTTGATGTTTCTGGAAAAAATTGAAAATATCTACTTTTACTTGAAAATATTTCTTTTGATTTCGAAAATGAAAATATGAACTTAAATATTAATTGATACTTATTAAAAAAATAAAAATGTTAACTCCAGCAATGTCACAATATTATGATATAAAAAAAGAATATGATGATTCTATTATATTTTTTCGTATGTGAGATTTTTATGAAATGTTTGGAGAAGATGCTGAAATAGCACACAAAGTTTTATGAATAAATATTACCTCAAGAAATAAAAATGCACTAAATCCTGAAAAACTAGCTTGAATTCCATATCATGCTAAAGATAAATATTTACCAATTTTAGTAAATGCTTGATATAAAGTAGCTATTGTAGAGCAAGTTTCAGATCCAAAACTAAAGTGAATTGTAAAAAGGGAAGTTCAAAGAGTGGTAACACCAGCAACTTTAAATTTAGAGTGAGATAATTTTGATAACTTTGATAACAATACAGTTATTTCAATTACTTATCTAGAGAAAACTAAAAAATATTGATTTTCAATTTTAGATTTATTGTCAAATAAGTGGCAAATAGCTGAATTTGATAATTTTTCAAGTTTAGAAAAAGAATTATTTAAACTAAATCCTAAAGAAGTTATTTTAGATAAAAAATTATTTTGATTTGATGATTTAAAGCAAACTCTACAAAAAAAATATAGTTTAAATATTTATTATTTTGAAAATTCTTGAGATAGTGAAGTATTACTTAAGAATCATTTTTGAGTAAAAAGTTTAGCTTGATTTTGAATAGATAAATTAAATTTATGAATCGAAGCTTGAGCTTTATTATTAAACTATTTAACTCTAAATCAAAAAAACTCTTTAAGTATATTAAAAAGTATTTGAGTTTATAATGATTTAAATTATTTAAAACTTGATAATCAAACTATAAAAAATCTTGATTTGGTTTATAATTTTTTAACTTGAAGTGAAGTGATTTGAACTTTATTTTGAGTTTTAAATAACACAAAAACTTCGATGGGAAAAAGGCTTTTAAAGTCATCTATACTTAATCCACTTTATGATATAAAAGAAATACAAAAAAGACAAGATTTTGTGGAAATATTTTTTAAAGATAAGATATTATTAAGTAAAGTTAGAGAAAAGTTATCTTATGTTAGTGATGTAGAAATTATTTTAAATAGGTTATCTTTAGATAGAGCAAGTCCTAGAGATTTACTTAATTTAAAACAATCTTTAATTTCAATTTTAGAAGTTATTGATTTAATAAAAAATTATGATAATATAAAATTAAAAGAAATTTTAAAATAAAAAAATATGATTTACTTATTTGTTTGAGAAAGATATTTTAGACAAAAACTTATAAATACTTGGAAAAAAGCTTTTGAAGAAAAATACTCTATTCATAATATAATACATGTTAAAAATATACTTGATTATGAATTATTATTTTATGAGCAAAACTTATTATCAAGCTCTTTTTTTGCATCAAAAAATCTTTTTATTATAGATGATTTCCCATATTTTTTAGAGAAAAAAAATGATGATTTAGTAAAAATAGAAAATTATTTTTTAAATATTTTACCAAAAATAATAGATGAAAATATAGTTATTTTTAATGTTGAAAAAATAGATAAAAGATCTAAAATATTTAAAGAATTAGAAAAATATTGAGAAATAAAAGATTTTACTATTTTAAATGAAAATGATTTAAAAAATAAATTAAATGAAATTTATGATTGAAAAATCTCAACAACATCAATAAATAAACTAATTGAATTAAAATGACAAAATTTCTCTAAAATATCAAATGAAATAGATAAATTATTAATTTCAAAGGATTTTATAGATATTTGAGATTTAAAATATATATCTAAAGATATTGAGGAAAATATATTTGAAATTATTAATGATATTCTAAATTTAAATAAAAAAGAGGCTATTTTAAAGTTAAGAGAATTAAATAATTTCTTTCAAAATTTTTATTTAATTTATAATATGTTAGTTTCTAATTTTAGAGTTTATTTTTATATTTTTAAATTAAAAACTTTAAATAAAACTAATTTTGAAATAGAAAAAATTTTAAATCTATGAAATAGAAGTTTTTTAATTTCAAAAAAATATAATATTGATTATAATAGTTTTTTAAAGTTTTATGAAAATTTAATATCTTTAGATGAAAAATTAAAAACTTGAAAAATGATTTGAAATGATGAAAAGGATTTATTTTATGAACTTGAAAAAGTAATAATTATTTAATATGGATAGTATAAAAAATATTGTTTTTACATCTTACTTATTTTGATTTTTATCATTTATTATATGAGTGATATTTCTTTATTTGTATTATATATCAAATAGAAAAAATTGAATTAAGTTTCAATTTATAAAAGATATTGAAAAAGTTTTTTGAAGATCAAAAAAATATTTTTTTATTAATATTATATTAATTTTCTTGATTATAATAACTTTTTCCCGACTAGTTGCAAATCCTATGATTAAAAATAAACAAACAGAGAATATAAAAAATTGAATAGATATTGCAATTGTTTTAGATTTATCTTATAGTATGATTGCTGAAGATATAAAACCAAATAGGCTTGAAGTAGCAAAAGAAGTTATTTCAAATTTTACTTCTAGTATAAAAACTGATAGAGTGGGGCTTGTTTTATTTTCTTGAACTCCATTTACTTCAGTTCCTTTAACTTTTGATTATGAATTTATAACTAATTATATAAAAAATATTTCAATAAAAACTATAAATCAAAATTATTGACATTTGCAATGAACTGCTATTTGAGATGGGCTACTTTATTGAGCTAATTTATTTAATGATAATGATAAAAGAGAAAAAGTTATAATTTTATTTACTGACTGAGAAGCAAACAGAGGAATAGACCCACTTGAAGCTATAAAATATATAAATACTAAAAATATCAAAGTTTATACTGTTTGAATATGATGAAATAAAGATACATATGTAAATTTTAAAACAATTTATTGAAACCAAAAAGTAGAAGTTTGATGAATTGATGAAGAAAATTTAAAAGCAATTGCAAATTTAACAGGTGGGAAATACTATAAAGCTAATACCACAGAGACTTTTAAAGAAATTTTTGATAAACTTGATTTACTTTCAAAAAATTGAATTAAAGTTAAAACATTTGAATATTTAACACCATATTATAAAGATTTTGTTTATATGCTTTTTTATTTAATAGGGATTTATGTATTATTTAATTTATTTTATTATTTAAGAAGATAATGGATTTTTATATTTTTTATGCACTTAGTGTTTTAATAATTATTTGAGTTGTTTTATTTTTAACTTATAAAAAAGAAAAAAATAAAATATTTTCAATATCTTGATTACCAAATATTTTTTTAATTATTTCTTTAATATTAGTGTTTATTTGATTTTTTTCATATAATTTTTCCTTAAATAAAAAGCAAAATTTAAATACATCAAATATACTTTTTTTACTTGATGTTTCAAAAAGTATGAATGCACTTGATTATGAAAAAAATATTTCAAGGCTTAATATGTCAAAAGAATTTATTATAAATTATATCTCAAATAACCCAAATAATAAATATGGACTTAGTGTTTTTGCTTGAGATGTAGTTGATATAATTCCTTTTACTTTAGATAAAGATTTATTTTTAACATTTTTAAATTCTGTAGATGAGAAATCAGTTTTAACTTGATGATCTGATTTTTATAAAGCTTTAAAGTCATCAAAAGAAAGATTTTTAACTTGAGAAAATTGATGATGAATAATTATTTTAAGTGATTTTGAGCCGACAAATAATAATTGAAATTATACTAAAAAAGAAATAGAATATACTTTAGATAAATTAAAAGAATTAAATAAAGATTTTATTTTGAAAAATATAAAAACATATTTTATATGAGTTTGAAATTCTAAATGAAATAAAATATTTACTTGAGTAGATATATTAAATAATCCTATTTTTTTAAGAGATTTTTTTAACAATGAAGTTGTTACAAAACTTGATTTAAACTTTTTAGATAAGATAAAAAATATATTTTCTTGAGAAAGTTATATTATTTCACAAAAAAAAGACTTAGAAAATATTTCATTTACTAATATACCAAGTAGTTTAAAACAAGAAAATATAGAAAATAAACAAGATATTTCTAGATATATTATGATTATTTCATATATTTTCTTTTTATGATACCTTATATTATTTTATTATTTTGATAGAAAATGAAATTAAAAAATAAATTACTTATATTTTTTTTGATACTCTTTATTATTTTTATACCAAGTTTATTATTTTTATGAGAAAATTTATCTTTTTGAGTTTGAAATAATTTTATATTTTGAAATTATATAAATAATATTTTGCTTAAAGTTTTTCCTAAAAATGAGTATTTATTATTAAAAACTTGAGATTTTTATTATAGACTTTGAGATTATGAAAAAGCTTGACAAAAATATAATAAAGTAAATTGTAAAAGTGATGAAAATTGTTTTAAATTAAATCATAATTTATGAAATACTTTATTTAAAATTTGAGAGGAACAATTATCAAAAATAGATAAATCAATGTATTATTTAAAATCGCTAACTTATTATCAAAAAGCACTTGATATAAAAAATGATACTGAAACCCAAAAAAATTATGATTTTGTGCTAGATAAGTTAAAAAAATTACAAGAGCCTGAAAAAAAAGAGGAGGAAGGAGATAAAAATAATGAAAGACAAGAACAAAAAGATAAAAACGAAAAAGAAAATAATTCTTGAGAAAAAGAAGAAAAAAATGATGATAATAAACAAAAACAGTGAGAAAATAAAAAAGAGCAAGAGGAAAATAATTCTTGAGAAAAAGATCAAATTCAACCCAAAGGTCCTTCTATGAATATAGATGAAAATGCTATTGATAAATGACAAAAATTAAGTGATGAAGAAAAAGAAAAGATAAAAGAATATATAAAGTGATTAAAAGAAGATGAAAAACAAAATTTAGAGTTAAATAAGGAGGGAAAAAGTGAACCACAAGATATTTTTGATATTTTTAATAATAATATATATTTTGATGAAAATTGATTAAAAAAAGGTGATTGATGGTAGAAAAAAGCACTGCTTTAGCAGTGCTTTTTATTAAAAAATATCTTTTAATAAAGTATTTTTTATATATAAAAACAAAATTTCAAAATTTGTTTTTTGTATATCATTTTTTTTATCTTCTTTTTTTATTTTTGTTTCAGTATTTATGCTATCATTTAAACTTTGAGTAAATATTATCCCAAAATCACCACTAGCATAAGAATTGACACAAAAACAAAAAATAATTAAAAAGAAAAACTTTTTCATTTTACCTCCTTTTCTAAATATCCCTTTAATTTTATAAAAGGATATTTAATATATAAATGCTTTAACAAAAGTCAAAAAATAAATTGCTTTTTAAAAAAAAATACTATACTTAATAAATCGTTTATTTTATTTTAAATTATATGAATTCTAAGAACTTACTAACTGATATGCCTATTTGAAAGGCTTTATTTATTTTGTCACTACCTATTGTAATATCAAATTTACTTCAAACAGCATATCAATTAACAGATGCTTACTGGATATGACATCTTTGAGCTGATGCAGTTGCAACTGTAACTGTTGCTTGAATGGTTATTTTTTTAACAATTTCATTATGAAGTTGATTATCTATAGCTTGATCTATTTTGATAGCACAATATTTTGGAGCAAAAAAGTGGCAAAAAGTTAATCATATAGCACGACAAACACTACTTATGATAATATTTACATCAATATTTTTATGAGTAATTTGATTTATTTTTGCTAAACAAATAGTTTTAATTATTTGAGTTGATGAAAATATACTTTCACAAACAGTTTCTTTTGTTAGAATAAACTTTATTTGACTTATATTTTCATTTTCATTTTTTATGTTTCAATCAATCATGAGATGAATATGAAGACCAAATATACCAATATTTATTGTTTGATTTACTCTTATAATTAATTTTTTATTAAACCCTTTTTTAATTTGGACTTTAAAATTTTGAGTTATTTGATCAGCTATAACTACATTAATTAGCCAATCAATTGCTACAATTATATGATTTTTAATTCTTTTTTCTTGAAAGTATTGAATCAAATTATCTTTTAAAGACTTTATTCCTGATAAAAAGGCAATAAAAACATCATTTTTATTATGATACCCATCATCAATTGAAATGATAGCAAGAAGTTTATGAATTTTAATTGTTACTTGAATTGTTGCTTTATTTTGAACAAAAGCTATTGCTTGATTTTGAGCAGCTTGAAATGTATTACAAGTAGTTATAATTTTTGCAATGGGGCTTTCTATGGCAACTTCTATACTTGTTTGACAAAATATCTGAGCTTGAAATATTAAAAAAGCTAAAAAAGTAAACTTTATAAGTGCGCTCGTTTCTTTTTGATTAATGACATCACTTTGAATAATTTCATTTATTTTTGCTCCAAATATTGTTAAATTTTTTATCCCCAATGATAATGAAGTAGTCTTAATATGAAGTGAAATAATTAGAATCTCATCATTATTTTTTGGACTTATTTGAGTGCAAATGTCATTTACTTGAGTATTAAGAGCTATTTGAAAAACTAAAATTCCTATGATAACTACAATATTATCTCAATGGATTTTAAAATTACCAATAGCATATTTATTATCACACTATACTTTTTTAAAACTAAGTTGAGTATGGTGGAGTGATCCTATTGTGTCAATTATTATGACAATAATAGTATTTATTATAATGTTAAAAATAGATTGGAGTAAATCAAATATGACAAAAGATGAAAAATTAGAAAAAGATGTTATAGAGTGAATTATGATTGAAGAACCAGCAAAAGGATAAAAAAATAAATGCTTTAAAGCATTTATTTTTTTATCCAACTATTTTATCAGATATTTTTTCATAAGAAGTTATTTCATCTTCTTTAAAAAATCTTTTTACTTCAATTGCAGCTGTTTCTCTTGAATCAGAAGCATGAATTATATTAGCATCTATAGTAAGAGCAAAATCTCATCTAATTGATCCAGGTAATGCATCTGAAGGATTTGTAGCTCAAGTTAAGTTTCTTACAGTTTTTACAACATCTGTTCAAGCTAGTACTAAGGCAACAACAGGAGATGAAGTCATATATGATTTTATTTTTGGAAAAAAAGGTTTATCCATTAAAAAATCATAGTGTTCATTTACTATATCTTCAGATAAAGATATCATTTTTAATCAAACTATTTTTAGTCATTTATTTTCAAATCTTGAAATAATTTGACCAATTAGTCCTCTTTGAACAGTATCTGGTTTTAATAACACTAATGTAGTTTCCATTTTGTTTATTTTAAAAATTAAAAAAGCATTGAAATTATATTATTTTTTTAAAAAAATCAAATTTTAGTAAATATTTTTAGTATCAATTAAAACATTTTTGATTCATAGTTTTGAAACCTGAGTATAAATTTCATCTATATAAAATAAAGGGACTCTTATACATCAATGTGAATGAGGCATTCAATCTACTTGTCAATCACTTCAATGAAGCCAAATAGGTCAATCTATGTGAACAGCATAAGGCATAATTGCTCATCATTTTCTTCATCATCTCTTAGGATATTCGCTAGAAGTATGGTATAAATCAGGTTTTTTTTGTCAAAAAGTATTTAGTTTTGGAGTTTTATTTTTTAGAGTTCAAGCAGAAACATAAGTTGATAAATAAAGATTTCAATCTATATAAAAAGTTAAAATAGTTTTTTTATTTAATTTATAAACTAAAATTTTATTTATTTTTGAACCAATATTTTCTGGTATTTTTCAAATTAAATCTTGACTTATAAATGTATTTTCTTTTGGTTCTTTATTTCATTTTCAATAATAGGTCATGTAATTAAATACATTCAATCATCTATATAAAGCACCAGATTTTTTTTCATATCAAAGCATTTTTTGATAAATTTCTAATCTTTTTAATTGATTTTGGTCTAATTTTTCTAATTTTTTTAAATAATAGTTTAAATATATTTGTTTTAATGTATCACTTCATAAAATTCAATCTATACTTTTTCAACTAGAAAAAAACTCTTTTTGTAGTATATTAACAGTTTCTACAAAGTCATCAATTTTTGATTCCTTAGTTTTTAAATTAAAAAAAGTCAAAAAGAAATTAACTTCATTTTCTCAAACTGCTAATATTGATTTTTCAAATTTTAATTTATTTTCATTTGTTATGATTTGTTCAACATCATCTTTTACTTCTTCATTTGGCATTTTTGAAGCAAAAACTAAAGATGTTTTAGTAATTCATCATAAAATTAAAGCGGTTTTTAAAAAAGTTCTTCTGTCTAAATTCATGTTAATTATTATTTATGGTGCCCCAAGCGAGAATCGAACTCGCACTCCATTGACGGAATAGGATTTTGAGTCCCACGTGTCTACCAATTCCACCATCAGGGCAAAAATAAAGCAAAAAAAGTATATAAAAAAATATTTTAAAATCAAATTTTTTATTTTTTACTTGCTATATTTTCAATTTCTTTATTTTTTTCATCCAAATATTTCAAAAATTCTTTTTTCTTAAAAAAATATATATAAATTCAAATAGAAAATATTATAACAAATGAAATAGTTCAAACATTATCTAAAAATACTTTATAATAATTTATAAAAATTACTCATAAAACAACCATTACAAAAGCCCATAAAAAAGATCAAATAGTATTATATAACATAAATTTTTTTGATTTCATTTTTGCTTGTCCAGCAATAAATGGTAAAAATGACCTTGTTAATGGATGAAATTTTCAAAAAGTTATTCATAAAGCTCACCATTTTTCTATTCATTTCTCTAAATAACTTACTTCAGTCTTTCATATACCAAACCAAATTCAATATTTTTCAAAAAATGTATCTCAATATATTTTTCATAAAATATATCAAATATAATTTCAAAAAACTGATCAAATTCAAGAAATAAATACAACTAAAAAAAATATTAAAAAATTTATTTCACTAATTGGTGTATTTACAACAACTTCACTAGTTGTTCAAAGTATAAAAAATCAAGAAACTATTAAAAGTATATTTTGCCCAGGCATTAAAATTCATAAAACAGGAAAAGCCTCAATAAGTCAACTGAAAAAAATTATTACATAATTATAATACCCTAAAGAACTTATAATTCATCTCATAAACTCTATAAATAACTCAAACCATTCTTTTTTAAAAATTGCAATAAAAGCTAGTATAAAGCTTAAAACAATAAAAATTATATTTAATATTTTAAAAAATATTTTTAAAAAACTCTTTAACACTATAAAAAACTTATAAATAAAAATTGACTTTATTGTATTTAATCTATAATAAAATCAAATTTTTTATTAAATTTTTTATTAATTATTTTTTCCAAATATGTTAGATATTTTAAAACACAGAAAAATAAATTTTATTATTTTATCTATTTTTATTATTTTTTCTTTATATTTTTTAATTTTTTCATCAAAAAACTATTGAATAGATATGACATGATGAACTCAAAGCGAATACTCTTATAATAATTGAAATATAAATTTAGAAAATATTATAAAGAAACTTGAAGATAAAAAAGATGAATTTAATAAAATAAACGATAATATTTTAAATTCAATTTCAGTTTATCAAGTTACTTGAGAACAAAAAATAGTAGTTGAAGTTTGATATAATCACATAACAGATGAAATAAAATGAGATAAAATAAAAAATAATTTTAAAGACTTAGTTTCTAATTTATTATTAGAAGATAATCCTTCTTTTAATCTTCATAAATATACAAATATCGGGCAATCTTTTTGAGAATATATTAAAAAAACAGCTATTTTAACTCTTGCAATTTCTCTTGTTTGAATAACAATTTATGTTTGATATGCATTTTTTGGAGTTACTGCTTGAATTCCTGCTTTATCATTTGCTATAATTGTATTAATTACTCAATTTATTGATGTAATTGTAGCATCTTGAATTTATGTATTTTTTGGAAAATTTTTCTTAGAGTTTAAAGTGGATACTTTTTTTATAACAGCACTTTTAACTATTTTATGATATTCTATAAATAATACAATTGTAGTTTTTGATAGAGTGAGAGAAAATATTAAAAAATTATTAAAAACAAAAAAATTATATGAAATAATCAATATATCAATAAATGAATCAATAAAAAGAAGTATTTATACAAGCTTAACAGTTATTTTTGTGTTAATAACTATATTTTTTGCTTGACCTGAAACATTAAAATGATTTATGCTTGTTATGATGATATGAGTTTTATTTTGAATTTTCTCTTCTTTAACAATAGCTTGAGCTTTACTTTATGAATTCAATAAAAATAAAGAATTAAAAATAGAGAAAAAAGTAAAATTAACAGCTGAAGATAAAATAGTTGTATAATTTTATAATTTATTTTTAATTTTTTAAAATGCATATTTGAATAATAATGGACTGAAATCGTAGATGGGCAAAAAATATGTGAAAATCAAGTTTTTATTGACATAATGCTTGATTTAAAAATGCTGAAAATATTGTAAATTTGTCTTTTATAAAGTGAGTTAAACAAATTACTTTGTGGGCCTTATCTAAAGAAAACTTAGAAAAAAGAGATATAGATGAAATTAACTGAATTATAAAACTTATAGATAAATTTGTTGACTTTTTGCCTATGTTTAAAAAACACCAAGCAAAATTTGAAACTATTTGAGATATAAGTAAATTACCAGAAAAAACAAGAAAAATTTTACAAAAAATGAAAGATGAAACAAGCATTTTTCAAGAAAAAATTATAACAATAGCTTTAGTATACTCATGACAAGATGAAATAGTTAGAGCTACAAAAAAAATTATTAGTCAAAATATTGACCCAAATAGTTTAGATGAAAAGAAGTTTAGAAAATATTTAGATACTTATTTTTTATCACCTATAGATTTAATTATTAGAACAGGATGAGATTTTAGGCATTCATGATTTACTTTATATGATAGTGCTTATAGTGAGTATTATTTTTCAAGTAAATTTTGGCCAGAATTTGATGAAAAAGAGCTTAATAATGCATTAAATAGCTATAGTAAAAGTGATAGAAGATTCTGAAAATAATTAAAATTGAATTTAAATAAAAAAATATTATATTAAAAGTATAATATTTTTTTATTTATCTAAATGCTTGAAACTATTTTAACAAAAGAAATACTACATACTACAGATAATTATATAAAATCTTTAAAAAAATGATGAATTGAAACCATTAAAGATATGTTATTTTTTTTTCCAAAAAATTTAGAAGATAGATCTATTGTTTTAGATAGTTTTTCATATATTAATATAAAAGAAAAAAATACTATTTTAGTAAAAATAATTTCTGTTGAAAATACAAAAACTTCAAATAAAAAACTCCTTACAAAAGTAGTATTTGAGGATAAAAATTGATTTTTAAGTGAATGAGTTTGGTTTAATAGAGATTATTTATCAAAAAATTTTAAAAAATTAATTCAAAAAAAAGTAATAGTAAGTGGTAAAGTAAAATATGATTTTTGAAAACTTTCTTTTATCTCTCCTGAAATAGAAACCAATTTATCAAAAGTAAATTGAGAAGTTATACCTATTTATAGTGATTTTAATTATATTCCTTGAAGTTGGATTTCATCAAAAATGGAATTTTTAAAAAATTATACAAAATGTATTGATGAAACACTTCCAGAAAAAATTATAAAAAAATATAATTTTATCCCAAAATCAAAAGCAATAGAATTGCTTCATTTTCCATCTTCAAAAAATGATTTTGAAATAGCTCAAAATAGACTTGCTTATGAAGAATTATTTGAAATAAACTATAAATCAATTTTAAATAAATTAAATAGACAAGAAAATAGTGAGTGAAAATCAGTACCTATTCCTTTAAATCCTGATTTAATAAAAGATATTTTACAAAAAATTCCTTTCAAATTAACAGATCATCAAAAAATTTCATTATTTCAAATATTAAAAGATATAGAAAAAACACACTCAATGCAAAGGCTTTTACAATGAGATGTTTGAAGTTGAAAAACTATTGTAGCTTGAATTTCAATAATTCATAGTATTTTAGAATCAAAGGGACAAGGCAAAATTCAAGCTTCTATTTTAGCGCCAACAGAGATTTTAGCAAGACAACATTTTGAATGATTAAAAGATTTTTTTGAAAGTTTTTGATTAAAAACAACACTTCTTGTTTGATCAACTAAAGCTAAAGAAAAAAAAGAAATAAAAGAAAAAATAAGAAATCAAGATTTTGATATAATTATTTGAACACATGCTATTTTACAAGAAGATGTGATTTTTAAAAAATTATGACTTGTAATTATTGATGAACAACATAGATTTTGAGTTTCTCAAAGAAATATTTTAGAAAAAAATAATTCATTTTGAGTTTTTCCTCATGTTTTAAATATGACTGCAACTCCTATTCCTAGAACTCTTGCAATTACTTTGTATTGAGACCAAGATTTGTCAATTATTTCTCAAATGCCATCTTGAAGAAAAGAAATTATAACAAAAATTGTAAACAATAACCATAGACACCAAATAGAATTATTTATAGAAAATCAAATCACATCTTGAAGACAAGTTTTTTGGATTTCTCCTTTAGTTGAAGAATCAGAAAAAATAGATTTAGCAAATGCTGTAAATACTTTTGAAAATTTAAAAGAAATTTTTAGAGATTTTAAAGTTTGACTTTTGCATTGAAAGATGAAAGCAAAAGAAAAAGAAGAAATCATGAAACAATTTAAAAATAATGAAATTCAGATACTTTCATCTACTTCTGTAGTTGAAGTTTGAGTAAATATTCCAAATGCAACTATTATGTGTATTGAGTGAGCAGAGAGGTTTTGATTGTCTCAACTACACCAATTTAGATGAAGAGTTTGAAGAGGAAAGTATCAAAGTTATTGTTATTTATTTCCAACTTCTTGACAAAAAACAGATAGATTAAAAGCAATGGAAAAAACAAACAATTGATTTGAATTATCCGAAATTGATTTAGAATTAAGATGACCGGGAGAAGTTTATTGAGTAAGACAATCAGGAATCCCTGAATTTAAAATAGCAGATATTAAAGATTTAGAACTTGTAGGACAAATAAGAGAAGATATTGAAGAGTTATTAAAAGTTAAAAATAAGTAAAGTCAAACCATAATATTTTATTTTTAGAAAATAATGTGATAAAATACATTTATATTAGATTTTAAAAAAATTATATGACTGAAAATATATTTCTAGAGAAAAAAAATAATTCAAAAATATTAAAAGATTTTTTTAAATTAAAAAATAAACCAACAGGATTGATTATAGTTGAAAATGAAGAAAATATTGATTTTTTACTTGATTGACTTGAACAATTATCATGTGATTTCGTTATAAAAACAAAATCTGAAATGGGTAAAAAAATAAATATCATAAAAACTAATGAAATTTCAAAAGATTTTTTATCTTGATTTGATTTTGTAGTAACAGATAATAAAGAAAGCTCACTACAACAATATTTAAAAAATTGAATTACTCCAATAGTTCCTGAAAATAACTATTTATCAAGTATATTAAAAGAGTTTAATCCACTAACTAGTGAGGGGAATAGCTTTTTATATAAAGAAAATAATTCTTGGTCTATGTATTACGCAATAATTAGGTATTTAGAAAATTATAAATTTCCTTATGATAATAGAAATTTAGTTAAAAATATTATAAAAACTTAAATCATTAAATCTAAAATAATTTTGACATTATCTATAAAAGATAAATCTTTTCAAACTATTTTTATTATTAAAGAACTTTTATCTAAATTATTTTCTTTTAGTGTTTTGGCTATTTCAAAGCTTTCTTTGTCATATATTTGAGCTTGAAAATCTTTTAGTTTTTCAAAATCACTTTCATTTTTAAATTCAGTTTCTATTGAGATACAAATTCAATTTAATATAAGTCAAAAACTATTTAAATCATAATTTGAAGTTGTTATACTTTCTAAAAAAACAACTTCATTTTTTTGATTTATAAAAGTATTTGGAATTATTATATCTCAAAAATTTAACTCTAAAGTATCAAGTGGTAGCGAAAATCAAACTCAAATAAAATTTATTATTTCATAATTTTTTAATAAATAATCAAATCATTTTTTTATATTTTCTTCATTTATTAAAACTATATTAAAATCATTTTCTAGTTTTGAATAAATATTTACTTCACCAGTTTTTACTTTTGTTAAATTAAAAAACTCTACTAATTTTTTTTCTATATCATTATTTGTTGTATAAATCACTTTTGCAAATATATTCATAATATTTTGTAAATTGTTAATTATTAATATAATAAAAATATATTTAAATTTTAAAAAAATACAAATATCTATGAAAAAAATTTATTTAATAGATTGAAGTTCATTTATTTATCGTATGTTTTTTGCATTGCCTGAATTTTCTACAACTTCTTGAGAGGTTGTTAATGCTGTTTTTGGTATAGCAAAGTTATTTTTAAATCAATTTGTTAAGGAAAATCCAGATTATATAATTTTTGTAAAAGATGCTAAATGAGAAAATTTCCGTCACCAAATATATAAAGATTATAAAGCAACTCGTGATAAAATGCCTGATAATTTAAAATCACAAATGTCTTTAATCGATAAACTTTTACTCTCTTTAAATATTAAATCAATAGAAAAACCTTGATTTGAAGCTGATGATATAATCTGAACTTTAGCTACTTTGTTATGACAAAATAATGATTTTGAAGTTTTTATACTTTCTTGAGATAAAGATTTATTTAGTTTAACAACTAAAAATGTTAAAATCTATGATACTCAAAAACAAAAAATATATGATGATATTGAAGCCCAAAAAAAATTTGAAATCCCATCAAAATATATAATCGATTATCTTTCAATAGTTTGAGATATGTCAGACAATATTCCTTGAATACCATGATTTTGACCTAGAAAAGCAATATCTTTAATTAATACTTATTGAAGTTTAGAAGAGATTTATAATCACATAGATGACAGAGATTTTATAATCACTAAAAAAAATTTAGATATTTTAAAAGAAAATAAAGAAATAGCTTTTTTATCAAAAAAATTAGCAACAATAGATAAAAATGTAAATTTAAAAAACTTTTTTTTAGAAGATTATAAATTTTCTAAAAATAATTTATTAAATGATAATTCAAAAGAGTTTTTTACAAAATATGAATTTTACTCTTTATATAAAGAAGAAAAGAAACTTAAAACTTGGGATGAGTTAAATTTAAATGTAAATTTAATTACAAATGATTTAGATTTAGAGAAATTGTTTGATAAAATAAAGTTATTTAAAGAAATTGTTTTAGATACAGAAACAACATCACTTCAAGTTATGCAAGCAAATTTAGTTTGAGTTTCAATTTTTTTAGATGAAAAAAATATATATTATATTAATTTTTGACATATTTGAGATAAAGTTTCAAATAAATGATTAAAAGATTTTTTTACTAATTTATTTTTACTAGATATTAAAATAATATGACACAACTTAAAATATGATTTAGAAATTATACAAAATTTCTTAAATAAAAATGAGGAAAATATTTTTTTAGAAGATAAATTACAAATGTGATTTTGATTTTAAAAATTTATAAATAAAATAAAAAATTCCTCATCATATAGCTCAAAATAAATGTCATATAAGACTTATTTTTGCAGAAAATCATACTAAAATATTTAAAACAATTCAAGTTATTCATCACTTATATTCTGCATCTTTTTTTTCATATAAATAAATAGTTAAAAAAGAAAGTATAGCAAGTCCAAATCAACTAATTCAAATAGTATTTGTTCAAATTTTTGTTAAAAAAATTAAAGAAATTCAGTTAAATATTGTAATAAAAATAAAAAATATTAAATAATATCTTTTTCAAATAATATATTCAACTTGATTTCAAAAAATATATAAAAATAAACTATTAAATAATAAATGAAAAATTCATCAATGCAAAAAACTATATAATATAAATTGTAATATAACAACTTTATAATTCCCAGATTCTAAAAAAAAATGATTTAATCAAAAACTAAGTAAATCATTATTAAAATATGACAAAATAGTGATTAATGTAGATAAAAATATTAAAGCATTACTTATTGATAACTTCATTTTTATAATTTTTTATTAATATAATAATTCAAAGTAAAAACATTGGTATACTTAAGATAATCCCCATAGTTAAAAATCAAAATATATATCATATTTGAGCATCAGGAGTTCTAAAAAATACCTCTACAAATATTCTAAAAATAGCATAAAATATTAAAAAATAAGCACTTGTTTTTCAAAAAAACTTTTTATTTTTATTTATAAAATATAAAATTATAAATAAAATAATTCATTCTAAAAATGCTTCAACTAAAGGAGAAGGGAAGTAAGATAGTCAATTTTTTTCAACTGCTAAAAATCAATTATAATTTGAAAATCAAAGTAATTCTTTATTTAAATAATTTCATATTCTTCAAGCTCATATTCAAATAGGAACTATTACAGCTATTTCATCAATAATTTTAAAGAAATTTAATTTATTTTTTTTACTAAAATATATTACAGCTAAAACTACTCATAAAAATCATCAATGAAAACTCATTCATCACTTCCAAACTTCAAAAATAGCAATAGGATTTGATAAATAATAAGAAAAATCATAAAATAATATATATCAAACTCTACCTCATAATATTACTCAAAGAGCAACTAAAAAAAATAAATCATCAAGTTTTTCTTTTGATATTATATTTTTTTTCAAAATATAATAATATCAAGATACAAATCCAATTACATACATAAGTCAATAATAA
>JACFNZ010000005.1 GCA_019454605.1 Candidatus Altimarinota bacterium | reverse complement strand
CAAATTCAATTAAATTTCCACTTCAGTCAAAAGAAAGTCTTGTTTTTACACTTATTGGCAATTTTGTAGCTTTATTTATTGTTTCAACAATTCTAAAAGCAGTATCTTGATTTATAAGTAAACCACTTCAATGACCTGATTTTACTACTTTTTTAGCAGGACATCACATATTTATATCTATTCAAGCAATATTGTATTGTTCAATAATTTTTCAAGCACGAGCAAACATTTCTGGATCTTTTCAAAAAATTTGAATTATTAAAGGTTTTTCAATATCTTTATGTGGCAAAACTGAATCTTTTAAAAATTTAGAATGAACAAGTCAATCCGCACTATAAAACTCAGAAACAACCATCACATCTTTGTTTATTAGTTTATTTGTTTGCCTATAAGCACTATCTGTATATCAATCCATAGGTGATAAAAATGCTATTGGTCATTTTTCACTTAATTTTTTCCAAAAATCTTTCATTGTTTTAATTTAAATTTTATTTGTTAAAATATCTCAATACCAACAGGAGAGTGATCACTTCATAAAACTTTGTCTTGAATAAAAGCATCTTTTAAATCATTTTTTAAAATCTCACTTATCAAAAAATAATCAATTCTCCATCAAACATTTCTTGATCTAGCTCATCCAAAATTGCTCCACCAACTGTATATATTTTCTTTATCTGGATAAAAATACCTAAAAGTATCTATAAATCAAGCATTTAAATAATCATTCATTGAAGATCTTTCTGAATCAGTAAATCATGCATTTCATGGTTTTTTCAAAGTTGTCATATTTGCTTTTGGATTTGCAAGATCTATTTCTTTGTGTGCAACATTTAAATCTCAACAAACAATTACTCACTTTTTTTCTTCAAGATATTTTAAATATTTTAAAAAAACTTCATCCCAAACAACTCTATATGATTGTCTTGATAAATCGGGTTTTGAGTTTGGTGTGTAAACAGTTATAAAAAAATATTTTTCAAATTCTAAAGTTAAAACTCTTCATTCGTGATTATTTTCAATAACTTCATCTATTTTTAAATGATTTAAATCAAGTTTTTCTACATCAATTCCATTAAATACATTTAATGGGTTTATTTTTGTTAAAACTGCAGTTCAGCTATATCAAGGTCTTTGAGCTTCATTCCAATATATTTCATATCATAATTTTTTAATTTCTTCTATATTTTCACTTTCAAGTTGGTTAAATTTTGCTTTAACTTCTTGTAATCAAATAATATCTGGATTTTCTTTATTTAAATACTCAAAAAAAGTTCATTTTTTAATTCAAGCTCTTATTCAATTTACATTCCAAGATACAAATCTCATTTTTTTAATAATTTAAAAATATAAAGTTTTATTTATTATATAAATATTAACATAAAATCAAAAAAATATTATTTAAAATAACAAAAGAGAAGTGATTTATATTTACAAAACACATTACATAATATATGTTATGTAATGTGTTTTAATTGAAATATTTTAATATATTAAATGTTTACTAATCGTTTACTAATCAGTATTTTAAATAATAATTATTTATTGTTCTATTTTTTTATTATTTAAAATCCTTATATTGAGATAAAATTTCTTTATAAAATAAATCTCATTTTTCTTCAAAATTTTCCCACAAACTATAACTTGGACTTGCTGTAGATAATAGACAAATTTTACCTTTTTTAGTGTGTTTTAAAGCAAATTTCACTCAATCACTCATAGACGATGTTTCTAGTATATTATAATTCCCTTTTTTTAAATATTTTAGTATTTCTTTTCAAGAATCTGGAAATAAAACTATATTATCAATACCTTGTTTTTCTATTTCTAAAGCTAAAATCTCAAAGTTATATCATCTATTTGTTCATCATAAAAATATTGTACTAATATTTTGATCATATGTTTTTATAGCTTCAATTGTGCTTTCTGGAGTTGTTGAAATAGCATCATCTATAAAAGTAATTTGATTAAATTCTCAAAGATTTTTAAGTCTATGATTAAGTCATTCAAACTCATTAATAGTTCTAATAAATATTAATTTATCAATTCAAACTATATCACAAACTCATAAAATTCAAGCAATGTTTATTAAATTATGATTTCAAGGAATTTTTGGATTTAAAGAAAGTATCTTTTCATTATTTATATAATAATCTTTTCAAATATGGCTATAATAAGCTCAACTTTCACCAAAAGTTAAAAAATTGCGATTTAAGAGGTCCTTTTTTATTTTTGGATATAAATCAAGTCAAACTAAAATATTTTCACTATTTTTTAGTATATTTTTTTTAGCATTAAAATAATTCTCAAAATTTTTATGCCAATCTATATGATCTGGAAAAATATTTCAAAAAATTGATATATAACTTTTATAATTATCTAAATCATCAAGCATATAACTTGAAAGTTCATAAACAACAAAATCATATTCATCTTTTTCTAAGTCTATTTCATCAAGCACTGGATTTCAAATATTTCAAACAAGTTTTACATTGTATCAAGAATTTTTTAGTAAATTATATACTAAAGTTGCTGTAGTTGATTTTCATTTTGTTTGAGTAATTCAAATAATTTTTTTATCATAATATTCAAAAAAAATTTTAGCTTGAGTTAAGATTTTATTTTTTAGATATTCTAAATTATTAGTATAAATACTAATTCAAGGTGATTTAAAAATATAATCATACTGATCTAAGTTTTTTAAATAATTATTTCAAGTAATTATTTTTCAGTTAAAATTTTCTACTTTTAAGTCTTTATTTTGGTCAAGTATTGTTATATTTCAGTCTTTTATTCAATTTTTTTGTAAAAATCTTAAAGTTGAGTTTCATTCTTTTTTAAACCCTAAAATAGCAATATTTTTGTATAATAAATTGATTTTCATTTTTTTTAATTGATTAATATTTATCTGCTTTGATTTTATTATACTAAAAAAGATTAATTTTACAATTAATCTTTTTTAGTAACAAAATAAATAAAGCATATTATAAAAATAATTATAACTCAAACACTTACTTCTTTTGTGTATTTGTGAAATATTTCAACCATTGATTCTCAAAAGTAATATCAAACATAAGCAAGGATAGAGCACCAAATAGTTGCTCATAAAGTAGTTAATACAGTAAAATATAAAAAATTCATTTTAAAAATTCAGGCTGGAATTGATATAAAATGTCTAATTACAGGTATAAATCTTCATAAAAAAGTATATAATTTATCATTTTTTTCAAATAATTTTTCTGCCTTTAAATATTTTTTTTCAGTAATTAAAATATATTTTCAATATTTAAATAAAAATTTCTTCCCTATCCACCTTCAAAGTATAAAGTAATTAATTATTGCTCAAAATAAACTTCAAATTCATCAAGTAAGTATAACTAGATATAAATTTAAACTTCAAGTTTTTGCTAAATATCAAGATGGAATCATAACAGCTTCTGACGGAACTGGGAAAATACTTGATTCCATTGTCATCAAAATAAATATAGTCATATAATTTAAATCTTTAAAATACATAACTATTTGATTAAATATTTCTTGAATAAATTGCATTTTTACAAATAAAATATTAAAATTAAACCTATTATATAAATAATATTTTTTTGTCTAATAAAAAAACCTTATAATTATAAGGTTTTTTAAGTTTGGATATTCAAATAGCATAAGCTACTATTTTTGCTTTTTGTGAAAGCAATTCCTCTAGTATTTTAGCACTTGAAGTTGCACCAGTAAGAAGTCTTTTTTTATCCCCATCATAAAATGGGAGCCCATCATTTTTTAAAAAATCAAGACTAACCTTTCGAAAACTTCTTTTTTTTTCAAATTCACCAATTATTTTTCTTATTTGCTGAATTTTTATTTTTTTTATGTTAAAACTAGCAACATACACAACTCCTGTAGTCATATGAATAGCATTATGCATATCAAGATTACACATAGTTATATCTCCTCTTAAAGCAGTTAAAACTACTTTAATATAGAAATAAATAATTATTTGTCAAATCAAAAATATTTAATTTGATTTTTTTTATAAATATATATACTAAACTAGTAAAATTACTATAAGTTTAGTAAAACAAAATGAAAATTAAACTAATTTTTAAATAAACTTTTTCGCCCTTCTACTATTTTAGAAGGTGTTTTTAGTTTTTTTAGCTTATTATTATTAAAAAATAATATTTTTATTTATTTAATTTATGTTATAAAATGTCAAAAACCTCAAAAAGTGAACATAAAACAATGATTGAAGAAATTAATTTAGATGAATTTATTTTAGAAGAAGAAGAAACAAAAGAAAAAATAGAACCAACTGAAAATGATTTAATAGAAGAAGAAAATTTTAATGAGGATGAATTATTTGATTTATCGTTAGAAAAGTGACTTAAAAAAATGCCTCTTGATAGAACTGAGGATAAAAGAAGGGTTGGGAAATGATTACAAAAATTTATAGATATAGAAGTTCCTAAAGAAATACTAGATTGAATGCCTGAAGAAATTCAAGAACTTTTAAAAAAATGAAAAAAAGATTGAAAAATTACTCAAGATGAAATTATGTCTGTTTTACCCCATGTTGAAGATGATATTGATTTGCTTGATGATATCTTTTGAAGATTTTTACAATTAAAAATTGAAATAATAGATAATCTTGATAAAGATGCTTTATTTAATAGTGAAAAGAAAGATAGTAAAGAAGATGTTGAAAAAACAACTGTTTCTTTGTCTGAAATAAGTGATGATAGTATAAGAATGTATTTAAATGAAATTTGAAGAGTAAATTTATTAACTGCTGAAGAAGAAATAGATCTTTGAAGAAAAATTAGAAAATGAGAACAAGAAGCAAGAAAAAAACTAGCTGCAGCAAACTTAAGGCTTGTTGTATCTATTGCTAAAAAATATATGTGAAGATGACTTTGATTACTTGATTTAATTCAAGAATGAAATGTTTGACTTTTTAGAGCTGTTGATAAGTTTGATCCAGATAGATGATTTAAATTTTCAACATATGCAACTTGGTGGATTAGGCAATGAGTTACAAGAGCTATTGCAGATCAAGCAAGAACTATAAGAGTTCCTGTGCATATGATAGAAACTATAAATAAATTTAATCATACATTTAGGAGGTTAACTCAAGAACTTACTCGTGAGCCACTTATGGAAGAGCTTGCTACGGAAATGGATATGGATATAAAAAAAGTAAGACAAATTATGAGGATATCTCAAGATATACTTTCTTTAGATGCTCCTGTTTGAAGTGAAGAAGATACTACATTATGAGATTTTATTGAAGATGATAAAAATTTAACTCCAGATAAAGAAACAAATGTAAATTTACTTAAAGAAAATTTATATGAAATGCTTGATTTTTTAACTCCTAGAGAGAAAAAAATAATTATAATGCGTTTTTGACTTTGAGGATGAGATGTTTATACACTAGAAGAAGTTTGAAAAGAATTTGGAGTCACAAGAGAAAGAATTAGACAAATTGAAGCAAAAACTTTAGAAAAATTAAAAGAGCATCCAAATGCTGATAGAATAAAATTTTTTAATTAAAATGAAACATTTAAGAGTAAAAATAGATAAATATGAAGTTGATTGAAATATCATATTGAAAGATATTGATTTTATTTTTAATCAAGATGATAAAGTTGCTTTAGTTTGATGAAATTGAGTATGAAAAACTACTTTACTTAAAATAATAACTGGGCAAATTAAAGATTTTGATTGAAGTTTAGAAAATATTTGAAATATAACTATTTGATATTTATCTCAAATATATACTGATAATGAAGAAAAAACAGTTTTTGAAGAAATTAAAGACTGATTTTTAGATATAAAAAAAATGGAATTTGAATTAAAGTATTTAGAAGAAAAAATGATGTTAAATTGAGATGATATGGAATTAATTGAAAAATATACTTCTCTACTTGAACAATTTAATAATATATGATGATATAGTTATGAAAATATTATTCATCAAGTTGCAAATTGAATGCAAATACTTCATTTACTTTCAAAAAAATTATCTGAAATTTCAGGGTGAGAAAGAACAAAAGTAGCTTTATGTAAGATATTAGTTGAAAAACCTGATATTATTTGCCTTGATGAACCAACAAACTTTATAGATATGAAATCTGTTGAATGGCTTGAATCATATTTACAAAATAAATGGTGAAATTGATATTTAATTATTTCTCATGATAGAGAATTTTTAGATAAAACTTGTGATAAAACTTATGAATTACAACCTGCAAGACAAATAAATTTCTATCATTATAATTATTCAAGATATGTAAATGAGAGAGAAAAAATTGAAGATATAAAGTTGAAAGATTTTGAAAGACAACAAGAATATATTAAAAAAGAAGAAAATTTAATAAATAGATTTAGAGCTTGATCAAGAGCTTCTTTTGCTCAATCAAGAGAAAAAGCATTGGAAAGGCTTGAAAAATTAGAAAAACCATATATTCCGCAAACTCCAAAATTCTTTTTTGATTATGTTTGAGATGAAAATGAGAGGATTTTATATTTTAAAGAAGTATTTATTTGAAGAAAAGAACCTTTATTTTACATAAATGAACTTTATTTAAATAAAGGACAAAGAGTTTGACTTGTTTGAGAAAATTGAGCTTGAAAATCAACTTTTTTAAAAACAATTATGTGAGAACTTGAAGTGCTTGATGGGATTTTTACAAGATGAAAGTGATTAAAAATCATTTATTATAGTCAATTACATGAAGAACTTGATAAGGAAAAATCAATTTATGATAACTTCATAAATCATTGAATAAATATGTCAGAACAGAATTTAATATGATATTTAAAGTATTATTTAATAGAAAAAGAGGCTTTATATAAACCTGTAAAATATCTATCTTGATGACAAATTTCAAAGGTATTATTTGCTATTTTATGACAAAAAGAATCAAATTTTTTAATATTTGATGAACCTACAAATCATTTAGATTATGATAGTAGAGAATCTCTTGAAAAAGCTATTTCAAACTATAAATGAACTATTTTATTTATATCTCATGATAGGTATTTTGTAAATAAAGTAGCTCAAAATCTTTGGATTATAAAAGATCAAGAACTTATTTTAAGTTATTGAAATTATGAAGATTATAGGTATAAACTAGAAAACTGAATTGATATAGAAATGAATTTATTTGACGAATCAGCTGAAATGGATATGGTATTGCTTGAAAAAGTTTGAGAAAAAGAATTAAAAAGAATTAAAGATAAATTTGCAAGAAAGAAAAAATAATATTTAAATATTAAAAGTATGATTTTACTAAAAGATAATTTAGAAATTTTTAAGTCAAAAAAAACAATTTCTTATTTATATATAAAAGATGGTAAATTAAAAGCAACTTATCATTTAGATGATAAATACAATTCTTATTGAGAAGAATCTTTTTATTATAATTGAAACGAAGTTTGAGATACTTTTGATATAGAAAAACTATTTGATCTAGATTATAGAGAAAGAGATTATACTCAAACATTAAATCAAAGAAATTATTTTTTAGTTTGAGAATCAAAAGATTTTTTCCCTGAGTATTTAAAAAAATTTCTACTTGAATTTCAAGAATATATTATTTCAAATAAAGTAAAAGTAATAAAAAGAACTAATTGAAATAAAAGTTTAATATTTTTAAATCTAAATATTAGCAAAAAAGATACTGATATACCTAACTTTTCAGATCAAATAAAAAATATTTTAAATAAATAATTATGATTTCAAAAAACCAAATTAAATACATAAAATCTCTTCATAGTAAAATTACAAGAAATGAAGAGAAAAAATTTTTAGTTGAATGAAAAAAAAGTTTAATTGAATTATTAAATTCAGACTTTAGAATAGAAAAACTAATTATTAGTCAAGATTTTTATAATGAAAATATTGCTTTAATTTCAAGATATAATTTTGAAATAATAAAAGAAAATGAAATAACAAATCTTTCTACATATAAAACTAATACTGATTGAATTGCTGTTATTTATCAAAAAGAAAATATTAAACTTAATAATAACAATGAAATTATTTTAGTTTTAGATAATATAAAAGACCCTTGAAATCTTGGAACAATAATTAGAATAGCTGATTTTTATTCTATAAAAAAAATAATAGCTTCAAATAATACTTGTGAGTTTTATAATCCAAAAGTTATATCTCGAACTATGGGAAGTTTTTCTAGAATTTCAATATATTATACTAACTTAGAAGATTATTTAAAAAATGAGCAATTCCCTATTTATTGAAGTTTTTTATCTTGAGAAGATCTACATAAAACTAAATTTGAAAAGTCCTGATTTTTAGTTATATGAAATGAAAGTAATTGAATTTCAAAAGAAATTGAAAAGATTGTTACAAAAAAAATAACTATTTCAAAACCATGAAATGCAGAAAGTTTAAATGCTTGAGTTGCTTGTTGAATTATAGTTGATAATATTTTTAGAAATATCAAATAAAAAAATGTAGTTTAAAACTACATTTTTTTATTTGATATTTTATCCATAACTCTATTTAATAAAATAGTTTGTTTTGAAACTTGATTTTTTAATATTTGTTGTTTAGTTTCAGATAAATCTAAGTTATATTTAGATTGTAAAAAATTATTAATTATGTTTACATAATTTCTCTTATTTCAAGTATCTAAATTTTTAGAATCTATTATTCATTTTGCAAGTTTTGCTGTTGAAACTGATAAATCATATTTTGGTATATAATAAATATCGATTCATTTATATTTTATTTGTTGAGTTCTTGCTTCAACTATATATTTGAATCTTATTTTATCCTTTATTGTATTATTTGGTAGTGTTTGAATTTTTGATTCTTCAATAGCATCAATTATATTTTTAGCTATATCTTCTATTTCTTTATTTGGTGTAGTTACACTTGGAGCATTTCCACAAGATCAATCGTAATAACTTGGAGAAAAATCTCAAGAGATACAATTATCCATTTTTAATGAAAATCATCCACCTCAACCTCATCAATAAGTTACTGTAGGAGTTATAGTTTTATCAACTATAGCTATAAATTCAGAAGCTGAACAAGTATAAATAGTTGCAATTCAAGCTGAAACTGTAGCAATATTTGAAGATGGTGTTGCTATTCAATTAAAACAATTAGAGTTTGGATTAATAGTTAAAGCACTTGTTTGATATCAAGTAATTCAAGCATGTTTTGCTTTTATTTCAACTGAAGTTTTAGTAGTTGTTACAGGTATTTGTAATTTTACTGGTTTTGAAAAATTTAATTTAACTCAGTCAATTCAAAATTTTATTTTTCAAACATCTTCTTTATTTGAATCTATTGGTATAGGTAAAGTTGGGATTGTGCTTGTTGAAATAATTAATGCATTAAAAGTAGGTGTATTTCAAGAAGTTATATCAGTTCAAACTGGTACAATAACAGAAACTCAATTATTTGAAAATCAAACTGGAGTCTTTGTTTCTACTTTAGTAGCTCAAGTCAGAGTTTCTCAAGTTAGAGTTTGGATAGTAGATGTATCTACTGTTGTAGATGGATTGTCATAGTCTCAACCGCTTCAGTATCATGAAAATCAAGTAATTCAAAAAGTTGAATTAAATCAAATAGATAATAAAGTGATTATAAATATTCAAGAAATTGAAAATCAGATAATGTTTGATTTAATATTTTTTAATATCATATAACATAATTATAAATAAAATTTATTTTATAAGTATATTTATTTTTATTTTTGCTTAATTTTATATTAAGATTTAATTTTATATATATTTGCAAAAAAGTCAATAAAAAAATTTATTTTAATTACATTTCCAAATTCAAATAAAATTATATTCTTCTAATCAAGGTAAATCACTATATATAAGTAGACAATTATTTTTTATTTCATCAATTATTTTTTTATTTATTGAATTTTTTATAGTTAAATCATCTAAAACAAAAAGTGTCTTTTTATAATCTATATTATTTAGATTTTCTATATAAGTTGTATTTGTATAATCTTCTGTTATTTTATTTGAAAAATTATTTTTTGAAAATTTTTCTCAAATTAAATTTACTTTTATAGCATATTTACATTTTGAAGTATCATTTATATTATACCAAAAACACATATGTGGAAATCATGATACTATAAGATCATTTTCATAATTTTTATTTATAAATTCATAAACACTCTTAAAATTAGGTTTTGGAGATGAATTATCAATATTATAAAAAAACTTTGGGAAAAAACTTAGAGAAAATGTTGTAATAATAAGACTAAAAAGTATTAAAATAATTGGGATTTTTAGCATGTATTTTTTATTATCTAAAAATTTTTCATAAAATAAAAATAAATTATATCATCAAAATAATGTAATAATTCAAAATAAATGATATATATATCTACTATGAGCCATATATCAAAAAGAAATAGATATAATATTTACTAAAAATAATAAACTTAAAAAAGTAAATTCTTTATATTTTTTTAAATAAAAAATATAAAATAAATAAAAAATAAAAGATAAAAATATTATTCACAATTGACTAAATAAAACTCATAAATAATATTTTAAAAATCAAAAGACAAAAAATTCATTATAAATATTTACATTTGGAATAATAGTTTTTTTAATATTTTCTAAAGCTAAATTAGTTCATTGAAAGTATTTTAAAATTAATTGAGTTATAATTATAGTAAAAATAAGAATTATAACTTTAACTAAAATAGCTTTATCTTTTTTAGTATAAAAATTAAATATAGAATATATTGTAAATAACAATAGTAAACTATAAAAAAAAGGATGAAAAATAGTTCAAATATATATAAAAAACAATAATAAATATAAATATTTTCTATTATCATCTATAAAATACTGGTAAAAAAAATAACTACAACTAAAAAATAAAAAAGATAACATTTCATAAAACCTTGCTTCCCTACTCCAAATAATTTGCCAAGTTGAAAAACAAAATAAAAACATCAAAAAAAGTAAAAACATATTTTTATATTTTAAATTTTTTGATAGTTTTTTAGAAAAATAAAAAAATATAAATATATTTAATAATCAAAAAATGAAACTAGGTAATCTAGCACTAAAATCAGAAATTCCAATATATTTAAAAGAAATACTTTGAAAAAAATGAAAAAATATTTGAGAAAATTCTAATTTTCAATTTCCTAAAATAGGAAGAAAATTATTTTTTAATATATTATATGAAATAATACTACTATATCATTCATCTATCCAAAAAGATGAGTTTCAAAGCAAATAATATCTTAAAAAGATTGAAAAAATTAAGATAATTAATAAAAAGATATAAAAAAATATATTTTTCATAATAAGTTTAATTAAATTAAAATTAAGCATATAAAAAAGATAAAAATTTGCAAAAAAAAAAGATTTTATATAATAAATTAATAAATATAATTAATTTTTGTCAATGAATAAAAATTTATTTTTGTTTTTTTATTCCACTATATCATTATTTTTTATTTCAATTATTGATAATATAAGTTTTTTTTATGTTTTTAATTCATTATTTTTAATAATATTATTAACTATAACATCAACTTATTTTTGAATAAGATTAATTAATAGTAAAAACTTGTTTTTTATTTTATTTATAGAAAAATTTTTCTTATTTTTTTTATGTTTAATATTATTTTGAGAAATTTTTTCAAATAATATTTTCAATTTTGACTTAACAAATAATCTAATTTCATTTTTTAAAAATATATCTTTAAATATAAATTTAATATCAAATTCTCTAATATTATATACAATTAGTTTATGATTTTTAATTTTTTATAATAAAAAAAACCTAAATAAATTAGAATTAAAAAATAATTTAAAAATAAAAGATAAAACAATAATTATACTAAGTATAATTATTGTTTTATCTTTTATAATTAGACTTTACAATCTTTGAAAGTTATGACTAGTTTCAGATGAATTTACTATAAATAATGTTATTGAATGATTTATAAAAACTTGAAATTTAACTCTTAGAAGTTGATTGTTTTACAACGATACTCCATTACATATAATACTTACTTCAGGATTTATTAAAGTTTTTTGAAATAATGAATTTATGCAAAGACTGCCTTCTGCTATTTTTTGAAGTTTAATTCCTATTTTTTGATATTTAATATCAAAAGAACTAAATTATTCAAGAAAAACTTGATTAATAATAGCTATTATTCTAGCAATTCATCCTTGGTTTATTGAATATTCTAGATTTTGAAAATGATATATTATGTGAGCTTTTTTCTATATTTGAGCAATATATTTTTATTTAAAAAGTTTAAATAAAATTAATTATATAATTTATTGAACTATTTTTACTACTTTATGAATTTTCTCTCATAAAATTAATTATATATTAATAATTTTACCATTTATTTTAATTGTTTACAATATCTGTTTATATAAAAAAGATAAAAATATAAAAAATATTATTTATAGTTTTATTTCATTAATTATAGGATTATTAACTTATTATATCTTTATTAAAATATGAAAAAATTGATTTTGGAGTAAATGAATTTTTTTAAAAGATTTTTTAAATCCTACTATAAAAGAAAATATAACTCCTACTTTAATAGAAAAAATAAAATCAATTTTCCCTTTTGATTTTACAAAAAAAATAGATTTAGATCTTATATTTTATTTTACAAATTCATTACCTTTTTTATCATCATTTATATTTATTTGAGCTTGAATATATTTATATTCTAAAAAAAATATACAATTATTTTTTTTATTTATACATATATTAACATTTATAATAATATATATATATTGAATAACTTTATTTGATAAAGTAAATAAATGATACTTATATTTTTCAATAATTTTGATAATTTTATTTTTTTGAAATTTTATAGAATTTATTTTAAAATTAAACAAACAATTTTTAAAATATTTTATTATTATGATAATTTGAATTTTGTGAGTTCAATCTTTTTTCATAATAAATTCAAATTATTGAGATAAAATATATAGTTATTATTCAGTTTTTGAATGATTTGTGTTTAGACAAGATAATAAAACTCCATGTGAGTTTTTAGAAAAAAATTATAAAAAATGAGATATTTTAATTAATTTATGATCTCCTGGATTTTGTAAATATTATTGAAATATAGATTCTGATTATTATGTTTTTTCAAATGAAATGATAAAATGAATTGTAAAAGATAATAATTTTTATGATTTATACGAAAACTCTATACTAATAAATAATTACGATAAATTAGTTGAAATTATTAATAATAATATTAATAATTGAAAAAAAGTTTATTTATATAGTAGTTATTCTATGCTAAGTTGAGATAATATTTTAGCTCCAAGAATTAACCATATTTGGTGAGAATATAAAAATTTATTATTATTTTATAATGATAAAAAAATATATACTTGAAAGGATTGAATTACAAGTGTATATTTATTTAAATAATTAACCTTTTAAATCATTTTTAATTTTACTACTTGAAATATTTTCTGTTCTAGGTAAATAAACAACTTCACAATACTCTTTTAAATCATCAAATTTTCACTTCCAATCATCTCACATAACAAAAATATCTATATCATATTTTTTTATATCTGATATTTTTTGTTCCCAATTATCTTCTTTTATAACTTTATCGACATATTTTATAGATGAAACTATTTCTGCTCTATCTTCATAATTACTATAAGATGATTTATGTTTTAATTTATTAAATTCGTCTCAAGAAACTCATACTATTAAATAATCTCATAATTCTTTTGCTCTTTTTAAAATATTTAAATGTCATATATGAAATAAATCAAATGTTCAATATGTTAATATTTTTTTCATATTATTATTTATTATTAATAATTAAATTAAATACTCTCTTTGAAGAGTTTCAATCTTGGTATTTATGTATTTTGTCAATAAATGAAAGATATTTATTTTTATAATCTTTATCATTAAACCATATATTTATATTTTCTAATAATTCTAATAATTCATCTTCTGATTTTATAAATGGACCTGGAATATCTTTATAATAGTCAAAATACATATCCCTACAATTTTTAATATAAAAATTATAGTCAAAGCTGTAATATATTATAGGTTTTTTAGTAATCATAAAATCAAAAAAAACACTTGAATAATCTGTAATTAATATGTCAGTATTAACAAGTAACTCTTGTAAATCAGTAGTTTTATCTAAATTAATTATATTTTTAAAATTATTAATACTTAAATTTTTACTTTTATCAAAAGGATGTAATTTTAATAAAAATAAATAATTATTTTCTATACAAAAAGTATTTAATTTATCTAAAAAATCCTGAGAAAAAGGTTTTAAATCTCAAGTATCTCTAAAAGTTGGAGCATATGTAATAATTTTTTTATATCAAGATAAATTTAATTTATTATAAATATCATCTAATAATAAATTTTTATTAAAAAAAATATCATTTCTAGGATATCATGTTATAAATATATTTTGGTTATTAAATACTTTTTTAAATATATTGTTTGTAAAATTTGATGTTCAAATTAAAAAATTGTAACTCCTAAACTCTTTTTTTAATAAGAAATTAAAAATATTTCTAAAAATATTTTTAGAATCAGGAAGTTCTATATTTTTTAGTGGAATTCAATGCCAAGTTTGAACAATACTAAAATTTCATACTAAAAATCACATATAACTTATATCTTTTGTTGATTGTTCTATAAATATGTATTTAGCTCTTAAAATAGTAAAAAAAGCCTTTATAGAATAAATATTTAATACTTTTTTATTTTTTAAAATTGAGATTATTTCTTTATTTTTAGTTAAAAAGTAGATACTATAATCTGTATTTTTTAATCAATATAAATATAAATATTTTGTATTTCATTTAAAACTTTTTCAATTTCAACTTCAAAATATTAATAAATTATTATTTTTGGGAATTAAATAAGATAAAATAATTAAAATTATTTGCAATATAATATCAAAAAATCATATTTTATCATTCATAAACTTCATTTAATAAAACTAAATATTTTTCTAAACTATATTTTTTTACTTCTTCAAGTCAATTGTTAGATAATTTATCTCTTAAATCTTTATCTTCATATAATTTTAAAACTTTATCATATAAATTATCTATATCTTTAACATTAAAATACATACTATTTACTCAATCAATCATTATTTCAGTTGCTCACGGAATAACTGATATTATAACTGAAGTATTACAAGCATTTGCCTCTATTCATGTTAATCCAAGTGGTTCCCAATGACTAGAAAAAATAAATATATCTATAATATTATAAAATCATACCATATCACTATGATACCCTATATATTTAATATCCTTATATCAAGAAATGTTTGAAATTAATTTATCTCTATCTTCTCCATCTCAAGCAATTATAAATTTTATATCATATCAATTATCAATTAATCTCTTTGCAACTTCTATAAACTCACACCATCACTTTCTTTCTATTAATCTTCAAGCCCACCCGATTATAAAATCACTACTAGTATATCATAACTTTTTTCTTTTTTTAGAAATATTTTCTGTATCTAGTCTTTTAAATCTATTTAAATCAACAAAATTGTATAGAGTTTTTACTTGATTATCATTATAATCAGTTTTATCAAGTATGGCTTGTTTTATAGCATTTGATACTGCAATATATGTATCTACTTTTTTTCTAAAAAAATTCATTAAAATTGGATATATTTTTCAATTTTCAAGTATTTCTCAATGTTCATGAAATACTAGTTTGATATTTGGAAAGAAAAAAGTTTTTAGTATTCATCATATTATTTGTGATTTAGCAAGATGACAGTGAAGTATTTCAATATTATGATTTTTTATAAATTGTCTAAGTTTAAATATTGGAAAACTATATTTATTATTTCAAGAAAATGAGTAAATATTTTTATGATCTATCTCTATATTTATATCTCTTTTCCTAAGTGCATATAAAAATATATCTTGATTATCTTTTTGTCCTTCAAAAATTCACTTAACAACAGTTTGAGCTCATCCAAGTCACATATTATCAATTATATGTAAAATTTTATAATTCATTTATTATGTTATTTAATTTATAAATTATATTTTCCCAATTATATTTAGTTTTTAGTTTTTCTATATTTTCTAAATTTATTTTAAGTTTATTAAATCTAGAACTTAAATCAATTAGTTTATGTCAAAGTTCTAAATGATCTCAAATATTAAAAAAATCTCAATTAATTTTAGGTGTAATCATATCATTATTTCAACTAATTGGTGTAGATAAAATATATAATCATGAATATAATGATTCTAAAATAGCTATACTCATTGCTTCGACTTTTGATGAACAAATTTGAACATGAGATGACTGATAATATTTTTTTATTTCTTCTTTTGAAACCCATCAAGTAAAAGTAACATTTTTTTCCAAATTATTATCTTTTACAAAATACTCCATTTTTTTTCTTAATGGCCCATCTCATACAATTTTTAACTCAAAATCAATATTTTTTTCTTTTAAAATTTTAATTGATTTAAACATTGTAAATGGATCTTTTTGATCAACAAGTCTTCAAACAAAAAGTATTGTAAAAATATTTTTTTTCTTAGAGATACCAGGATTAAAAAAATCACTTTGACATCAATTAGGTAAAATTATATTTTTGTTACTTTCTCAAAAATTATCTGCAAGTTTTTTCATGTCAGTTGTAAGAGTGAGTATTTTTTTTGCATCTTGCCAAATTTTTTTTGTATACCAATTAGTTAAAATATGAAATTTTTTCATTTTTTCAGGATAAAAACCAGGAATATCATGTCAATGAGTAGATATTATATAAGGTATGTTAAATTTTTTATAAATATATCTTGATACAATTCATCAAGGTATTGAAAAAAATGCAATAGAAATATCAAAATTATTTGTTTTTAGATATTTTTTTAAAAAAATACTTGATTTTAAAGCCCAAGAAAGCATTTCAATAGGATTTGATTGAAATGCTTTCTTTCTAAGTGATTTTAGTCTTATAATTTTTAAATTTCAATTCTCTTCAAATTCTTTTTCTCATTTAAACCATGTTGTTAAAACAACAACATTATTTCATAACTTTGCTAATAAATTTGCATATTTTTCACAAACAACTCAAGCTCATCATCAAAGTGGAGGGTATTCATAATTTAAAATAAGTATATTTTTCATAATTTTATTTTGGAAAATTAATTTTTTCTGAAATAATATAAAGAGGTCTATCTCTTGTTTCATTAAAAATTCTTGCAATATATTCTCATAATATCCACATAAATATAAACTGTAATCACATAAATCATAAAAGTAATATATTTATCCATTTATATAGAGGATAATCTACGGAGTTTATAAAAAAATCATATGAGACATATAAAAAAAATCAAATAGAAAGTAATATTATAAAAAAACCTATAATAGCTCAAAGTTTTAATGGAAATGTTGAAAAATTTAAAATTCAATCCATTGCAAGTTTTATCATTTTTTCCCAAGTATATCAAGTTTCTCAAAGAATTCTTTCTGGACGATTAAAGTCAATAAAAGTAGTTTTAAATCACATCCAAGCAAAAATTCATCTAATATATCTATCTTTTTCTTTTAATTTTTTAAATGATTCTAGCACTTTTTTATCTATCAATCTAAAATCTCCTACATTTCTTGGAATTTTTGTATCTGAAACTTTTGTCAATATTTTATAGTATAAAATAGCTGTATACTTTTTAAAAAATTTATCATTCCTATCTTTTCTACGAGCATAAACTACTTCAAATCACAACTCCCACTTTTTTATCATTTCTAAAATCAAAATAGGTGGATCTTGCATATCACAATCCATAGAAATAATTAAATCTCAAGAAGCTTCCATATATCAAGCAGTTAAAGCTTGTTGATGTCAAAAATTTCTACTTAAATTAATTCCTAATATATTTTTATCTTTTTCTCATATTTCTTTTATCTTTTGCCAAGTATCATCAATACTACCATCATTTATAAATATTATTTCATAATCATATTTTTTTATAATATTTGATAATATTTTTTTTAAAGCATTATAAATTAGAGATATATTTTTTCATTCTCTATATGCTGGTATAATAATTGAAATTTTTTTCTTTGAAATCATAAACTATTTTTTTTAAAAAATAAATTATCTAACCCAAAAGACTCTTGTATTATTTGTATCCCATTTAGATGAAATTGAATTATCTTTTAAAGAAAAATTACTACATGCTCAATAAATAAATCTTTGTTCATGTCATTCAAATCATCAAATTTCAAAAGTTGTATTATCTCATATATTTTTATAATAATCACATCAATAATACATTTTATCCCATTTCCCTAAAGTAGATAAAGTTCAATTGAATCTTAAAATTCAAGAATTATCCTCAAGTTTTGTTATAGTATTTCAAAAAATATCTTTATGAAAAAACTTAAAATCTTTTCAATAATCACTACTCCATTTTTCTCAATTTGGAGTTTTGCAATTTGCTACATTTGTTAATTTTGATAAACTAAAATCTTTATTTTTTAAATCAATATTTTTTAAAATCCAACTTCACTCACTTTTAAGACTTTCTAAGTTATCACTAACTGCAAAATCTTTTGTAAAAACTTTACTTATAATTTTCTCAAAATAATAATTATTATCATTTTCACAAGAATTAGATTTTGTCTTATAATATAATCTTGTCCATCATCATCAATCATTTTCTAAATCACAAAAAACTTTTAATAGTTTAGTAAATTTTGAAAAAGCAGTATTTAATAATGGGTTTATATAATAATATCAAGATTTATTAAATCATATTTCTTTAATATTCAAACAAGATTTTGCTATACTTTCATCTCATTTTACTAAAAATTTTTTTAATTCTAAATTATCTCAAGAAATAATACTATTATTATTTATATAAATATTATATGAGTTTAAAGTTTTTGATATATCTACATTAATTTTTGTTTCTTGAATTGGTCTTTTTGATAAAGAATCAAAAGCTATTCAAACTTCATTTCAGTATAAAAAAGGTAATCTGTCTATATTTGGAATATATGTTTTTGAAGTATTATTTTCATAAAAAGCCATTAATTGAAAATTTTGTTTATCTTCACTAGTTGTATATGTATAATAATTTAAATAATCAAAATATTTTGAATCTAAAGGGTCTTTTATAACTTTTTTTATTAAATTATTTGATAATGTTTCTCAAAAATATCATTGATATGTTAAAATTTTTCAACTTGAAATTAAAGAAACAGGATTTTGAGGCAAAGGAAGTGTATTATTTGATGCTAAAAATAAATTTAAATTATCTCAAATAGAAAGTAAATTAGCATATCTTAAAGTATCTCTTGAGTTTTTAGTTCAAAAAGAAAAATAACTATATCAAATAATTAATAATACAATTATTAATCATAAAACTATTAAAAATTCTCATTTTTTTGAAAAAAAATTAATTAATTTTTTGAAAAAATCCATCAATTAAAAAGCTATAATATAAAATCTTATATTTTTATATTATAGCTTAATTTTAAAAGTCAAGCAAAAACTTGACTTTTTTATTTTTTAAAGTATGTATAATATATTAAAATATATATTTATATAAAAAATTATGTATAGTTTATTTTTAAAATTACAAGTAATTTTTATTTACTTATTTTTTGTATTAACTTTTTCTTGAATTTATTTTAATAATTTAATTAAATTTTTTACTTTAAATATAAGTTTATTTATCTTAATTTTTTTTAAAAATTATTTATCAAAAAACATATTTAAAAAGTTTTTTGATTATAAAAATTTAATATTTTTTATATTAATTATTATTTATTATTATATTTTTTGAATTTCTATAGAGTTTTTTATTTTAAACTTTGCTTTATTACTTGCTACTTTTAGAATAAATTTAGAAAATATGTCTTTTATATCAATAATTTATTTTATATTATTTTTATTAAGTTATTTTTTCATAAAAGATGATTTAATATTAAATAATGTATTTTTTTATTTTATATTAAGTTTAATATTAGGAATATTTAGTGAATTATTTAAAATTAAGTTAAATTATTTAATATATATATTTCCTATAGTATATTTAATTACCTTTATTTTAACTATAATTAATTTATATTTTAATGATAATTGATTACAATTAACTATAAATATATTTTTTTTACTTTCCTTTATATCATTAAATTTTTTTGATATAAAAATATTATTTGAAAAAAAATATATAAAAGACTTAATTATTATACTAGTTTTTCTAATAATAAATATTTTATTAATTGATAATTACTTAATAATTTGAGAAAAAAATATTATATTATTTCTAAATTTATTTTGATTTTTATCTACATATATTTGATATAATATTTTACTTTCTAAATTTCAATTAAAAAATGTAGGATAATTCCTACATTTTTTTTCTTAAAAATTCATTTAATTCATCAATTCAAACTATAACTTGTTCCATACTATCTCTAAATCTTACTGTAACATTTCAATTTTCTAAATTATTACTATCAATTGTTACACAAAATGGAGTTCAAATTTCATCAAATCTTGCATATCTTTTCCCTATACTTCATACTTCATCATATTCACATTGAAAATCCTGAGATAACTGAGAAAATATTTTTTTAGCTTCATCTCATATTTTTTTAATAACAGGAAGTACTCAAACTTTTATAGGAGCAACTTTTGGATCAAGTTTTAAATAAATTCTTTCTCATTCTTCACTTTCTTCAATAGTATATGCATCAAATAAAGTTGCTAAAAGTAATCTAGTAAGTCAAACAGATGGCTCTATAACATATGGTATAAATTTTTTATTATTCACAGGATCAAAATACGACATATCTTGTTTTGAATGAGTCATATGTGATTTTAAATCAAAGTCAGTTCTATCAGCAATTCCCCATAATTCTCAAAAACCAAATGGGTATTTGTATTCTATATCAGTAGTTGCTAAAGAATAATGAGATAATTCATCTTTTTCATGATCTCTAAATCTTAAGTTTTCTTTTTTAATTCATAAAGTTTCAATTAAAAAATTCATGCAATTTTCCTTCCATTCTTTATGTAAAGCTAAATCAGTTCCTGGTTCACAAAAATACTCTATTTCCATTTGTTCAAACTCTCTTGTTCTAAAAATAAAATTTCCTGGAGTTATTTCATTTCTAAAAGCTTTTCAAACTTGAGCAACTCCAAAAGGAATTTTTCTTCTACTTGTTCTTGCAATATTTGAAAAATTTATAAATATTCATTGAGCAGTTTCTGGTCTTAAGTAAACAGTTGCTGTTGAATCCTCAGTTACTCATTGAAATGTTTTATACATCAAATTAAATTTTTTACAATCACTCCAATCTCAAGGATTTCAAGTATTTGGATTTTTAACTTTTTCTCATCTCATAACTTCAGTTTGTTTTTCAAGTGACCAACTTTCAGGAATTAAATTTGGTAAATTATATTTTGAAAGTAAATCATTATTTTTTTCTCATAATTTTTCAATTAAATCTTCAAGTAATTTATCTGCTCTAAATCTTTCTTTTGTGTTTTTATCATCAATTAAAGGATCAGAAAAACCTCCAACATGTCATGATGCTTCCCAAACTTTTGGATTTAATAAAATAGATGAGTCAAGCAACATCATATCAGGTTTTTTTTGGACAAATTCTTTTATCCAAAGATTTTTTATATTTTCTTTTAATAAACTTCCATAAGGCCCATAATCCCAAGAGTTAGCAAGTCATCCATAAATTTCAGATCATGCATAAACAAATCATCTTGCTTTACAAAAATCAACTACATCTTTTTGTTCAACCTTTCTTTCCATAAAATAAAAAATTAAAAAATAAAATTAAAAAAGACCTCCAAAAAAGTAATTTTTAATTAAATACTTTTTGGGGTCCATTAAATTTTTAAGGACGGTTCCACCCAAATTCTTGAAAATATTTCAAGCACTTTTAATTTTTTTGACACTTTTTTATAGGCTTCCAACTCTATAATGTCTTAAATAGAATTATAAATATTTTTTAAAAAAGTCAAAAATAAAAAATTCTTACTTAATTCTTAAAAAAATAGATATAATAAAAATAAGTATTATTTAATAATTTTAAAAAATGAAAATTTTACTTATTGAAGACAATATAACTATTTCAAAAAATATTGTTAGATTTTTATCTTTAAAAGATATAAAAACTGATGTATCACTTGATTGAGAAAATGGATTAAATAAAGCTATTATTAATTTTTATGATGTAATTATTCTTGATATAAATTTACCAAAAAAATCTTGAATTGATATACTTAAAACTTTAAGAGAAAAACAAAAAAATACTTCAATTTTGATGCTCTCTTCAAATTCTTTAAAAGAAGATATTGTTTCTTGATTAAATTTTTGAGCTGATGATTATTTAACAAAGCCATTTGATTTTGATGAATTATATGCAAGAATTTTAGCACTTTATAGAAGAAATTTAAATAATAAATCAAACAATATTTTACTTTGAGATTATGTAATAAATTTAGATAAAATTGAAGTGATAAAAAACAATGAGGTAATAAAACTTTCTCCTTTAGAGTTTAATTTGTTTAAATACCTTGCTCAAAATCAAAATAAAGCTATTTCAAGAAAAGAATTATATGAAAAAGTATGGTGAGAATTTGACTGAGATATACTTTTTTCAAAAACAGTAGATGTTTATATATGATATTTAAGAAAAAAACTAGATAAAGATTTAATCAAAACAATACCTTCAGTTTGATATAGTATAACTTTTTAATTATGGAAAAAACAAATTTATATAACACAAAAAAATCCCTTTCAATTCTTTTTGTATTTATAGTTTTTATAATTGCAATTATTTTAGAATTAACTTTTTTTTGAGTAAAATATATAAATATAAACTCTTTAGAAAAAAAAGATTTTTTGAATAATGTTTTTAGTATATCAAAAAATATGGAAAAAAATATTTCAAAAAATAATTTAGAATTAAATTTCTTTAAATTTTCAAATAATGAAAAAAGATTTCAAAAATTTAAATTAATATGATGACCTCAAATCCCAAATATAATAATAACTGATAAACTTTGAAATATAATTTCTTGAAATATATGGGAAAAAATAGACAAAGAAATTAGTTTTAATTGAATTGAAAATGATAGATTAATTAAAAAATGAGATCTATTAATTTTTAAAGTTGATTTAAATGATAAAGATGTATATTTTTTCAAAAAATTATCTTATACATACTTAAACTTTTTTACTGATTTGATATTTTTTATATTTTTAAATATTATTTTTGCTATTTGAATTTATTTTATTTGATATATTTTTGTATCAAAAAACTTAAAACCACTTGAAGATATTTTAGATGATTTAAAATCATTTATTCATAATGCAAATCATGAATTAAAAACTCCTTTATCTGTTATAAATTCAAATTTATGATTATTAAAAACAACAAAAAATTATGAGGAAGATTTAGTTTTAGACTCAATAAAAGAAGTAAATAAACTATGAAATTTGCTTGACGAATTATCTTCTTTATCAAATATAACTATTTCAAAAGAAAAAGTTGAACTTAATTTGTCAAATAAAATAAATGATATTTTAAAAGAATATGATAATGATATAAAAATAAAAAACTTAAAAGTTAATTTATCAAAAATTGATAATATAATTCTAAATTCAAACAAATATTATTTTTATATTTTTTTCTCAAATTTACTAAAAAATGCTATAAAATATAACTTTAAAAATTGAGAAATAGATATTATACTACAAAAAAATACTTTAATAATTAAAAATACTTGAGAATTAATAAAAGAAAATGAATATTTTAAAATATTTGATAGATTTTATAAATGAGATAATTCAAGAAATAGTGAATGATTTTGAATTTGATTATCATTAGTCTCAAAAATAGCAAATATTTATAATTGGCAAGTAGAAGTAAAAGTTATAGAAAATAAAAATATATTTATTATAAATTTTTAATTCTTACTCCTCTCTTACTTAATTTATATAAAATAAACTTGTAATAATAAAATATTACATACTTTACTTCCTAACAAAAAATTTTAATTTATAATAAAAAATATATGAATAAAAAACAAATCTTTACAAGTATAGCTTTAGTTTGAACATTATCAGTTAGTGCTATAACTTTTGCTCAAAACTCTACTCAAACTTGAGTAACTAATTCTTGAACAACTTTAAGTGCACAAAAACCTTTTATGATGAATTTTAACATGAAAAAATGATTTAAAAATATGCATAAACAACCTAAATTAACTCAAGAAGAAATAAATTCTCTAAAAAATATGACTACAGATCAAAAAAAAGAATTTTTTGAAAAAAAATCACTTGAATTGAAACAAAAAAGAGAGCAAGAATTTAAAAAAAGAGAAGCAAAAGAAGCAGTAATTGATAAGTTATTAAACCAAGAAACTTTAACTACAGAAGATAAAGTTTTAGTTGAAGAAATTAAAAAAGAAAGAGCAGATAGAAAAAGTACTCTAGAAAATAAAAAGATATTTAATAAAGAATTTAAAAAGATAAACAAAAAAAACAAAGACTAGTCTTTGTTTTTTTAATATAAATTAACTTTTCAAGAAGTGAAAGATGATCTTCTTTTTAATCAAAATGAAACTTTATCTTCTTCTACATATCTTGAAATATTAAGTAAAATTCCAAGTCATAAAGTTAACGAAATTAAACTAGATCATCAATAACTTATAAATGGAAGTGTAAGTCAGGTAAGAGGAATTATATTTAAATTAACTCATATATTTACACAAGCTTGTGTGAGTATCCAAGTAGTTATTCAAAAACTTACATATTTAGCAAATAAATCATTACTATTTAAAGAAATTAAATATCATCTATATCATATAAAAAAGTAAAATCCAAGTAAAATTAAACCTCAAATAAATCATAATTCTTCAATAATTACAGAAAAAATAAAATCTCATTGAACTTCAGGAAGATATCAAAATTTTTGTATAGAATTTCAAAATCATAACCCAAAAAAACCTCAACTTCATATTGCAATTAATGCTTGCTCTGTTTGATAATTAATAGTTTTATTTTTAATTGAATCTTTTTCATCAGTTAAAAAGTTATCTATTCTATCAGTGATATAAGATAGTTTTGTTCTTGTTTCTTTAATAGCTATTTCATTTGTTTTATCATATTTTCATAAACTATAAACAGACGAAATTAAAATAATTCAAAATAGAAAAAATATAGCTAAATATTTAATTCTAGCTCAAGCAATAAAAAACATCATAGTCATTATCGGAGCAATAATCATAACAGATCAAAAGTCAGGTTGTAATCATAAAATAATTACAATTCATATTAAAAATGCCATAAATGGGACAAATCCATCTTGAAAAGTATGAATTTTTGATTTTTGTTTTTTAAAAAAATACCCTAAAAAAATAATAACTCAAAGTTTTAAAAATTCAACTGGCTGTAACAAAAAAGGTATTCAAGGTAATTTAATCCATCAAGTAGCTCAATTATAATTTTCTCATATCAAAAAAAGTAAAATCATCAAAAATAAGCTTCATCAAAAAATTACTTTAGCATATTTTTCAAATATAGTATAAGGTATTTTTACAACAAATAAAAGCATAACCATAGCAATAATTACATGTATTATATTTCTAAATACATAAAAATAATTATAAGCATCTTCACTGCTTCAAGTTGTTTGAGATGTTACTTTAAAACTTCAATAAACTGATACTGATGAAATCATTATCATTCAAAAAATTATTAGCAAAAAAACAGCAATAAATAATTTAAAATCAACTTCTCTATTTAGCATTTTTTTATTTATAAATTAATTATTAAATTTTGTAACAAAGATATTATTATCAAAATAATTAAAGGAGTAAAATCAACAGGTCAAAAAGATGTTTTTATATATTTTTTGACATAAAGATACATTGAATCTATTAAATCTGATATTATTTTAGGCCTTATATTTAATCAAAATAAAGTAAGCCATGATAAAATAACATCTACAAATATAAAAATTTGTAGAAAATTTAAAAAAAAGTAAGTAGCAAGTATTATAGTTTCCATTATAATTTTATTTTTTCTTTATTAATAAAAGCATCCATAGCTCGTCGTTCTTGAGATTTCTTTTTACTTGATCATTCTCAAGTTCAAATTTTTAAATCTCCTAAAAAAACTCCTGATACATAAGTTTTTTGATGATCTAATCACTCTTCTGATATAAGGGTATAAACTGGAGTTATAAAAAAAACTTTTTGAGTATATTCTTGTAATAGAGATTTATATTCTTTTAATCAATTATTGTGAATAATTTCATCTAAATTAATATAAATATTTTTTAAAATAAATTCTTTAACTTCTTCATATCATAAATCTAAATACATAGCTCAAATAAAAGCTTCTACAGTATTTGCAAGTAAATAATCATTATTTCTTCATCATCATAACTCTTCTCACTTTCAAAGTATTAAGTAATTTTGAAAGTTAAGTTTTCTTGCTACATTTGACAGAGTTTTTCATTTAACTATAGAGCTTCTAAAATCTGTCAAAACTCATTCTGGTTTATTTGGATAATCTAAAAATAATTTTGAAGTTATTACAAGTTCTAAAACAGCATCTCATAAAAACTCAAGCCTTTCATTGTGTTCTGGAGATAAATCAGGTTTTTCATTTACTAAAGAACGATGAACAAACGCAAGTAAGTAATTATTTAAAGAATTAGGAGTTATGTTTAGCGATTGAAGTAATGTTTTTATTTTTTCTATATAAACTTCATTTTCAAACAATTGTTTTGTAGTTACCATTTTATACTTTATTAGTTAACCTTAAATTTAATTCATCCCAAACAGATTTTGGAATATTTTTTGCTATTTTTACTTCTGGGTAGTTTTTTGCTGCTAAAAATTGTCATCTTTTTGAATTTTTAACTACCAACTCTTCCCCACTTTCTTCATCAATTAAAAGTCACTTTTCTTTTAAAATTTCATTTAAGATCTCATCTTTATCTGAAACTATTTTTCAAATCCATTTTACTTTTGGATATTCACTTGATGCTAAAAAAGGTCCAAATCTTCAAGTTTTTACTACAATAGTTCCCTCAATTCCATCAGGACAAGGTTTTCACTCATATTTATCTCTTAAAGCTTGTAATTTATCATTTTCTTCTTCAAGATTTTCAATATAATCACACTCTGGATAGCTACTACATCAAATAAATTTTCAAGTTTTAGAGTATTTGTAAATCAAGTCATTGTTACATTTTGGACAAGTTTTCCCAACTTTTTGCACTACTTTTTCAGCATTTTCTCAAGCATTTTCTAAATCTTTTTTTAATGTTTTATCCCAAAAATTTTTTAACATATCTTGGAATTGTAATTTTCAATGAGATATTTCATCAAACTCTAGTTCTATACTTGAAGTAAAATGATAATCCATCATTTTTGTAAAATATTTTTCTAAAAAATCATTTACTATAAATGCTATTTCTGTTGGTATTAAATATTTTTTTTCAAATTTTTCTACATATCATCTATCCATAATAGTTGAGATAGTTGGAGCATAAGTTGAAGGTCTTCAAATTCACTCTCATTCAAGTTTTTTAACTAAACTACTTTCGGTATATCTTGCTGGTGGTTTTGAAAAGTTTTGTAGTGCTTGAATTTCTTTTGATGGTAATATAGAATTTATTTTTATATCAGGCAATAAATTATTATTTTCTTCATCATTTTCTTCATCTGTTCATTCTATATATAACTTCATAAATCAGTCAAATTTTACAACTTCTCAAGATGCTATATAAGATTCATTTTTTTTATGAGTAGGAGCAAAATCAAAAACAGTTGTTTCTATTTTTGCATCTTCCATTTGACTTGCTAAAGTTCTTTTCCAAATAAGAGTATAAAGTTTTAAAGCTTGTGGGTCTAAATAACTTGATAAACCTTCTGGGGTTCTATTTAAATAAGTTGGTCTTATGGCTTCATGAGCTTCTTGAGCTCATCGAGATTTTGTTTTATATTTTCTTATTTTTAAATAATTATCTCAAAAAGTTTTTTTAATATATTCTCAAGCTTGTCATAGTGCATTGTCTGATAAGTTTACACTATCAGTTCTCATGTAAGTTATAAGTCAAACTCTTTCTCAGTCTCATAAATCAACTCATTCATAAAGTTTTTGAGCAACTCACATAGTTTGTTTTACCCCAAATCAAAATTTTCTTGATGCTTCTTGTTGTAAAGTAGAAGTCGTAAAAGGAGCTCCTGGGCTTTTTTTTCAATCTTTTGTTAAAATATCTTGCAATTCAAAATCTATACTATCTTTAATAGTTAATTCAATATTTCATTTTTTATCTTTACTTTCTTTTAAATTAGATAAATTTTGATATAAAGTATGAAAATATTTTAAAACATCTTCTTTTGATTTAAAATTTTTATTTTTACCATCAATTTTTACTAAAGTTGTTTTTAAAATACTTTTTTCATAACTAAGTAAAGCATTTACTTTAAAACTTTCAACTGGTTTGAAATCTTGTATTTCTCTTTCTTTTTCTACTATAAGTTTTACAGCAACTGATTGAACTCTTCAAGCAGAAAGTCATTTTTTTACTTTTTTCCATAAAACTGGAGAAATTTTAAATCAACAAAGTCTATCAAGTAATCTTCTTGCTTGACCTGCATCTACTAAATCTAGGTTTATATTTCTTGGATTTTTAATAGCTTGAGTAATTGCTTCTTTTGTAATTTCATGAAAAGTAATTCTTTTTGTAGTTTTTGGATCTAAATCTAAGGCATAACACAAATGCCATGCAATATTTTCTCATTCTCTATCTTCATCGGTAGCTAGCCAAACTTCTTTTGAAGATTTTGCTAGTTTGATTAAATTATCAACTGTTTTTTTCTTTTCTTGAGTTATTTCATAACTTGGAGTAAAGTTATTATCTATATCTATTCAAAGATTTTTAGATGGTAAATCTCTTATATGTCACATAGATGCAATAACTTTATAATCAGGTCATAAAAATTTTTCTATTGTTTTTCATTTTGCTGGAGACTCAACTATTACAAGATTTTTTGACATAAATATATTTTTTAAAATATTAATATATATTTATTATACTTTTTTTCATCTAAGTCAAAAGATTTTTTAAATATAAATTTTTAAAATTAATATTTATTTTACATAAATAGCTCATGAACTAAAGTATGGATTTCAACTTATATTATCATACCAAGGATTTCTTCAAGATCATATATTTCTAGTTCAATCACTCCTTCATTTTAATCAAAATCATTCTACAGATCAAGGATGGTTCAATCATGTTACATCATCTGTCATTAGTCATATTTTAAATACAACACCATTTCGATTTTGATTAAATCATATTGCTTTATAACTATATATTTCGCATCAAAGAGCTCATCATATACATTCTCTATCAAGTCCCCAAGGATTATCATTAATTAAAAAATTATCTTTAGTATATGTAACACCATTAAAATTTGATTGAGTTTTATTAACTAAAGAAAACATCGTATCATTTTTGAAACTATCTTGCATCTCATGAACTGTAGTATGATTATTCAAAACTATCATAAATTTATCTACTTTTATAGTATTAAAACTATCATATTTAGCATTTCAATTAGTTAGATTAAAATCATTTATGTTTTAATTTATGATAAGTTTTTAGTTTTTTATTTGAGTTTTTCATAAATTTTTATTTAGTAAAATAAAGTATAAATAGTTTAGCATATTATTTTTAGATATCAAAAAAAATATAATTATACTCTTTTTCATCTAAGTTATTTTTTTTAAAAGAACTTTTTTTTGCTTTAAAAATTAAAATATGTTAAACTATAAATATATTTTAATCTAATAAATTATAAATTATGATTGCAACTGAATGATACAAGATAAATAATAAATCATATAATATGATGAGAATCACAATATTTGTTTTTTTATTTTCTATAATACTTACTATTTTATTATTTTTTTATAATAAATCTCTATCTTGAGATATTGATAATATTAACTTAGAAACAACTAAAATAAGTGAAAATATTAAAAAAATAAATGAAGATAAAAAAGTAAAATTATACACTCTAGTAACTACAAATAAAACTTATTTAGATAAATACAAATATCTATCAAATATCCCTTTATTTTTAAATACTCTTTTAGAATTATCTAGTAAATCAAAAATAGCTTTTAATTGATTTTCTTATAACGAATGAAGTATTTCAACAAATGCAACTTCTATAGATGATTGATATAGTTATGCTTCATCTAAAGTAAAAAATTTTGTGAAAGATTTTAGAAAAGGTGAGAATTGAATTTTTTCTCTTGATTTTATTACATCTTTTAATTGACAACAAGAAATTGATTTTTGACTAAAATTTAAAGTTAAATAATTTACTAATTAATTTATAAAAAATGAATACAAATAATTCAAAATATAAACTTTTTTCATATTTATTTATACTATTAACTTTATTTGTTATATTTTTATTTACTAAAAATATATATTTTGAAATATCTTCAAATAAAGCAATAAAAGAAGAACTTACTAAAGCATTAGAAGATAAAAATAAAGAATTACAAAAAGTAAATAAAATAAAAACAGATATTGATACTTGAAAATACAATGACTTAAATCTTGATAAATTTTTAATTACTTTTGATGAAGATGATTTAATTGATTATTTTTACTCTTATGCTCAAAAAAATTCTTCTAAATTTGAGATAAACTCATTATCTTTTCAAAAATGAGAACCAAATGAATTTTGATTCACTGAATGAACTATTAACTTAAGTGCCACTTTTTTAAATGAAAAAACTATGCTTGAAGTTATTGATAATTTAATAATTAATTCTTCAAAATATAATTTTTATATTTTAAGTTTTTCATACCCTATGTGAAATACTTCTTGACCAATAACTTTATCTATACCTATAAAAGTATTATATAAATAAAAAATATGAATAATTTAGACCAAAAAAATAAAGATCTCACAAAAAAACAATTTTACTTATTTAAAAAAGTATCTTTGCTTGAAAAATTTAACTTTTATGAATACTTATCAATTATGCTAGATTGATGAGTAACAATAACTGAAAGTTTAAAGTCTGTTAGTAAAAAATTAAAAAATCCTTATTTTAAAGAAAAAATTGAAGAAATATTAATTTTTATATCTTCTTGAGATAGCTTAAATAAAGCACTAAAAAAAATTCCTGATATATTTTGACCAACAGAATATTCCATAATAGAAGCTTGAGAAAAATCATGAACTTTAGTTGTTTCTTTATCTTCATTAGCACTAGAGCAAAAAAAATTATACGAATTAAGACAAACTATTAAATGAAGCTTAACATATCCTTTAATAATTATATTATTTCTAATTTTAGCTGTAATAATTGTAATGACATATGTAGTTCCTTCATTAATTCCTTTATTTGCAGAAAGTTGAGTTGAAAAACCTTTTGCAACAACTGCATTAATAGCAACTAGTAACTTTTTAATAAATAATTATATATTATTAATACTTTTTTTACTTACTTTTGTATTATTTATAGCATTTTATAAAACAACTGAAAATTGAAAAAAAACACTTGATTCAATCTTTTTAACAACTCCATTAATTTGAAATGTTTATAAAAATTATATTATAGCATCATCATCATCTTTACTTTGAATTTTGATGAATGCTTGAATTCCTGTTGTTTCTACAATTATTTTAGTTTGAAAAGCTACTAATAACTCAATTTATGAAGATTTATTTAATAATATTTCAATAAAAGTATCGTCTTGAAAAAAAATAGTTGATTCTATTGTAGAAATAGATGAAGAGTGAGTTTATTTTCCAAGTGATTTTGTTCAATTACTTGCTGTGTGAGAAAAAACAGCATCTCTAGATAAAGTATGTAAAAAATTAAATGAACAATACACAAGAGAAGTAAATTATTCTCTAGCTACTTTAACTAAATGGATAGAACCAATTGCAATATTAATTGCTTGAGCATTTGTTTTATGGTTTGCATTTGCTATATTTTGAGCAATATTAAAAATAACTTGAAATATTTGATAAAAAGGGTTAATTAATCCTTTTTATTTTTATTTCTCTTTCATTTAAATCATCTAGTTTTTTAAAAAAAATTTCAATAGTTGGCTTAAAATAATTTTTTAATATTCAAGGCCATTCAATAATAGAAATATTATCTTTATTGTCTAAAATTTCTTCTCATCATATAGAAAAAAACTCTTGATAATTTGATAATCTATATAAATCAAAGTGATATATATTATCTAAATATTTATTATAATAAGTATAAGTTGGGCTTATAACTTCTTTGTTTATTTTTAATAAATTATTAATAATATGTTTTGAAAATGTTGTCTTTCAAGACGCCAAATCTCAATGTAAAAAGATAATATCTCAAGGCTTTATATTAAATATAATAGAATTAATTTCATCTAATTTATATTTTTTTAGCATATTTTTTAAAATTTAAAAGGTAAAAATATTTTAAAATTTGATTTTTAAAAATAAATACTATATAATAGAGATATAATATTTATTATTTAATTATTTACTATAATATGGAAACTTTAATAGAAGTAAAACAAAATGAAGAAAATGGTATTTTAATATATGAATTTGCTTGAGAACTAGATGAAACTAATGCTGATAAAACTTTTTGAGATTTATATAAAGCTATTTGAGATTTTTCAAATAAAAAAATTATTTTTAATTTTAAAAATTTAAAATATCTTAATTCTAAATCTATTTGATATATAGCAGATATTTATACAAATATTGAAGAAAACGAAAGTCAAATGTATATATCTAATTGTGATGAATGAGTAAAAGATGTGTTAGAACTTGTTTGAATAACTACAATTGTTCCAACTGTTGATACTTTAAAAGAAGCAATAGATAGTTTATCATAAAAACTTAAAAATAAATTTGACAAACAAAACATTTTTAATATATTACTTCCACATTAAAAATGTTTTTGCGAGGGTAACATAAAAGAGTGAGTGTACTAAGGCTTCAACCCTTGGGTGTGCCAGTTCAAACCTGGTCCCTCGCTCCATAATGAAACTAAAAAATCTATTAACTTAAAAGTTAATAGATTTTTTTTATATTGCCTCAAAATTAAATACATCAACTACTTTTCAATTAATTCCAACTTCATCTTCTCAAGATAAAATTATTGGTTTGTGATAATCATCTCTTGATTTTGGGATTAAATACAAATTATTTCATTCTTTTTTTGGAATTTTTAAAGTTGCAGCATTATCAACTACAAATAAAAAAGCATCTTTTGTATTTATAACTTTTTCATTTTTATTAATTAATACATAACTTCAATTTTCTATATATTTTCAGTTTATTTTGTATTCATTCATAGAGGTTCATTCTACTTTTACAAAAAAATAATTATTTTGATCTCAAGAAATAACCTCTTTAGAAACAGGTATTGATCCATATTCATATTGATCAGCAAAAGATAATGGTCTACCAGCATTTGCTATTCATAAAATAGGGATATTTAATATTGTTTGAAATCATATTCAATTTCAAAGTTTTATACTTCTAAATCAACTTCATCTTGTAATAAATCATTTTTTCTCAAGTGATTCTAAATATTGAACCACTCCCCTTTTTGATTTTTGATTTGTAAGTGTTTGTAATTCATCTATAGTTGGAGATTTTCAATATCTTCCTATAAAATCAGTAATTATATCTAAAAAATTTTCTTGTTTAGTTGTAAGCATATATAAATATTATAAAATATATTATATATAATATATATATAATTTTTATAAAATCAAATTTTTTTATTCAAATCTTAAAGCTTCTATCGGTCTAAGTTTTGATGCCTTATATGCTGGTAATATTCAAAAAAATATTCAAATTCATAAAGAGAAACAAAAACTAATTATTAAAGTTTTTATTGAAATAATAGCATTTATATCATATATTGAGAGTATATAAACTACAAAATAACTAAATAATATTCATATAAATCATCATAAAATACTAAGTAATGAACTTTCTGTTAAAAATTGAAGTAAAATGTCTATTTTCAAAGCTCAAAGTGCTTTTTTTATTCAAATTTCTTTTGTTCTCTCACTCACTGAAACAAGCATAATATTCATAACTCAAATCCCTCAAACAAGTAGCGAAATTCAAGCAATTCATGAAAGTAACATAGTTAAAGTTTCGGTAATAGATGATAAACTAGATAACATTTGAGATTGATTTATTATACGAAAAGGTAGTGATTGAGTATTGGTTATAGAGTATAAATCTATCAAATTTTGAGTAATTTCTTCTTGTTTTTGAGTAGTTTTTGTTGAATCCTCTACATAAATAATTATTTGAGAATAATTTTTTTGTCATAAAATTCTTATACTAGCTGTTGAGATAGGTATAAAAATAGTATTTGATAGTTGAGAATTTTCTCAAATAACTCAAATAACCTCAAAAATATTGTTTGAATATTTTATTTTTTTTCAAATTGGATTTTCTCAATTAAATAAGTTAGTTAAAACATCTTGTCAAATAACTGCAACTTTATCATAATTATCAATATTTTCTTGAGATATATCATTTCAAGCTATTATTTCTACATTTCTATCTTTAAAATAATTTTTAGTAACTCATTGTAATTGAGATTGAGAATTATTTTTTTCAAATATAACTTGTCAATTTCAAGAAATTATTGGTAAAACAGCTTTTAATCAAGATATATTTTCTAAAGATTTTAATGTTTTTTCATTTAAAGAAAATGTTTGTTGTGATTTTGAATTTATAGATCCAAATCATCATGAAGTTAATGTTAGCATATTTGTTCACATTTCTTCAACTTTATCTAAGATAGTTTGTTTACTTCAATCTCAAATAGCAGTTAAAATAATAACTGATGAAACTCAAATAATTATTCAAAGCATACTTAAAGTAGCTCTTAATTTATTTGATAAAATAGAGTCTATTGAATTTATAATATTTTCAATTAGTGTAAACATTTTTTTATTTTTAAATAATATTTCAATCTTTTAATACAATATGTCTTTTAGCATAGTTATCTACTTCCTTAGCATGTGTAATTAAAACAATTGTTTTTCATTCGTTATTTAAATCAACTAAAAGTTTCATAATATCATCTCAAGTTTTTGAATCAAGTGCTCAAGTTGGTTCATCTGCTAAAATCATAAATGGATTTACTGCTAGTGCTCTAGCAATAGAAACTCTTTGTTGTTGTCATCCTGATAATTCTGTTGGTTTATGATTTATTTTATCATCAAGTCATACTTTTTTTAAAGCATTTAGTGCTATTTGTTTTCTTTTATTTCTTGGAATTTTTTGGTATCATAAAGGTAACATAACTTGTTTTAATACCGAAAGTCTTGGGATTAAGTTGTATGATTGAAAAATAAATCATATTTTTTTTCATCTAATTTTTGAGATCTCATCTTCTTTTAAATCATCAAGTAACTCTCCATCAAATATATAATTTCAAGAAGTTTGAACATCAAGCATTCAAATAATATTCATCAAAGTTGATTTTCAGCTTCAAGATGGTCACATAATTGATAAAAAATCTCAATTATTTATTGTTAAATCAATTCATTTTAAAACTTCTAAATTAGTATCTCAAAGTTTATATATTTTTTTAATATTTTTTAATTCTATCATATTTTTTTATTAATATTTTTTAATTCATTCTTTGTGTTCAAAATCCTCCTCATCACCTTGAGCCTCCAGGACTTAAAAATAAAGAATTTGGAGAATTTGAATTAGTCGATGATTTTACTTCAATAACTGATATTTTATCTCACTTATTTAATCAAGAAATTATTTCAGTTTTTCAATTTGCTGTTATTCAAGTTTTTACTTCTGTTTGAATTTTTTCTCAATTTTTCAATAAATTAACATAAGTTTTATTATTTTTTGAAAAAATATTTCAAGAAGAAACAACTAATACATTTTCTTTAGATGATGTGATTATTTCTATATTTGCAGTCATTCAAGAAATTATTTTTAAATCTTTTAGTTCTTGATTATTTTTATCTAAAGTTATATATGCAGTATAAGAAACTACTCAAGAATTTTTTATAGGAGTTAAGTCAATACTTGAAATAATTCAATTAAGTTTTTTTGAAGGATAAGCATCAAAAGTAATTTTTACAGGAGTATTCAATTCAACTTTTACTATATCGATTTGGTCTAAAGAGATTGGAATTTGAATCAAATTTGGGTTTTCAATATAAACATATTTTGTATCACTTGAAGTTATTGTATCTCAAACTAAAAAATCATTTTTTCTTACAATTCAGTCAAAAGGAGCAATTATATTATAATCTTTATATCACTTTAAAGCATTTTCTAGTTTATTTGAAGCACTTGTAATATTATTTTGTGCTTTTTTAATATTTTCATTTGTTGGTCAAGTAATTAAATCATCTAAATTTTGTTTTGCTATCTCTATTTGATTTTTTAGATTTTCTATTGATTGTAATTTATTTTCTAAAGAAATTTCATTATTAAATAAAGTATTTTTTAGATTATTTTCTAAGGTTTTTAATTGATTTTGTTTTTGCTCTAAAGAATTTTTTTGAGATTTTAAAGATTCATTTTTTTGTTCTATTTGATTATTATTTGAAGTATTTAAATTATCTAAATTAGTTAAATTATTTATTGTATTTACTGTATTTTGATTTGAAATACTTTTACTTTCTGATGATTGTTTTATTGAAAGCATATTTGACTTAATTTGGTCAATTTGAGTCTGAGAAAAAGTAGATGTAGATATAGAATTATCTCGTGTTTGATATGTCAAATCAGAAGTGTTAGATAAATTTTTATAAATATTTGAAATCTCTCAAAGCAAAATTTTTAAATATTCTAAGTCTTGTTTTTTATTTTCAAAATCATTTAAATTATTTAAAAAATCATTATATAATCAATAAGTTTTTAATAAATTATTTTCTGCTTCATTTTTTATAGAAGTATTTTTTGCTCATAAATATATTTCAAAATCATTATTTAAATCTCTATTTTTATCAGTTTGTCCAAGTATTTTATCTATATCATCTAAAGATTTTAAAATATTTGTTTTTTCAGAGTAAATATTTGTTTGAATTTGAAAAATACTATTTTCTCTTTGTGAAGTTTGAGAATTATAATCTGTATTTAATTTATCTTTTAAAATACTAGCATCACTGAGTGCTAAATCATATGATTTTTTAGATATTTCTAAATCATTTTTAGCATTTTCTATATTTTGTTTTAAGTCATTTATAGAATTTGTTTGAGTAATTTTAAGATTTTCTAATTCTTTTTTAGCAATATCTAAATTAAATTCTTGAGTTTTTATATTATTTTGCGCTTGAAGTATTTGGCTTTTATTATCTTTATTATAAAGTTCAGATAGTGAAAGTTTTGCATTTTCAAGTGATATTTTAGCATCTTCTACAACTAAATCTTGATCTGTAGAATCTAGAGAAGCTATTATATCTCAAGATTTTATACTATCTCCATCTTTAAAAAAGACTTTTTTTACAGTTCAGTTTTTTCAAAATTTTAATTGTTGTTCATTAATAAGTTCAGCACTTCAATAAGTATCAATTGTTTGAGTTAAATCACTAGAAATAACTTCTTGTGTAGTATTATTATTTAACGAATTTAAATTTCAAGGTAAATTTGTTTGATAATAAAATTTATAATATCAAGAAATAGATATTAAAATTCAAATTGTAAAGTAAAATATATCTATTTTTTTTAAATAATTTTTCATTTTTAAAAGTTTAATAATTAATTTTTATTTTCTAGTTTTTTATATTGTGTTCAATCTAAAACCCTACTTCAACTCCAACTTTTATTAAAGTTTTCATTTCAGTTTCTCATCATATTTCATGATCTAAAATTATTACTTTTTTTTACAAATAAATTATTGTATCAATAACAAAGTATGATTCAAACTAAAAGTCAAATTATAAATCAAATAATTTTTTGTTGCATAAATAAAAATTAAAAAATAAATTTATTAAAATTAAGATATTAAAGTATAGTAAGAAAAAAGTAAGAAAAAAGACTTATCAAAATGATAAGTCTTTTTTTATTTTTTAAGTAAGTTAACAAAAGCTTCACTAGGAAGTGATACTTTTCAAAATTGTTTCATTTTTTTCTTTCACTCTTTTTGTTTTTCAAGTAATTTTCTTTTTCTTGAAATATCTCCTCAATAAAGTTTTGCTGTTACATCTTTTCTCATTGCAGATAAATCTTCTCTTGCTACAACTCTTCATCAAACTGATGCTTGAAGAGCTATAGAAAATAAAGCTCTTGGAACAACTTCTTTTAGTTTTGAGGTAATTTTTCATCATAAATAAGCAGCTTGACTTCTATGGCAAATTAAAGCAAGAGCTTCAACTTTTTCTCAAGCAATTAAAACTTCTAGTTTTACTAAATCATCTTCTTTATATTTTAAAAATTCATAATTCATAGAAGCATATCAACTTGAAAGAGATTTTAATTCATCATAAAAATCTCAAATAAGTTCATTCATAGGTAATTCATATGTTATCATAACTCTTGAACTATCTAAATAATTTTGATTTATTAAAGTTCATCTTCTTTCTTGAGCAAGTTGCATTAAAGGTCAAATATACTCACTAGGAGTTATTATTTCACATTTTGCAATTGGTTCTTTAATAGTTTCATAAAGTTCTCTTGGTGGTAAATCTTCTGGATTTGATATATTTATCTCTGTATATATTTTTCAATTATAATCAACTAATTTTGGTTGAAATCTAGAATACTCTGAAGTTTTATCTCAAATTCTAAGTATTTTATAAGTAACTTGAGGAGAGGTAATTATTACATCCATTTGGGATTCTCTAAAAAGCCTTTCTTTTACTATATCAAGATGCAATAATCCCAAAAATCAACATCTATATCAATGCCCTAAAGCTCATGAAACTTCTGGTTCAACAACTAAAGCTGAATCATTTAGCATTAATTTTTCAAAAGCATCTTTAAATTGTGGGAGTTCTGAAGTATCCATTGGGAAAACTCAAGCATAAATAAAAGGTTGAACTTTTTTAAATCACTCTATAGGTTTTGCCTCCTCTGGTCTTAATTTTGGTCAAGAAATATTTTCTGCCTTCCAAACAGTATCTCAAACTTGAGCATCACGAATTGATTTAAGTCAGCTAACAATATATCAAATAGATCAATTTTCTATTTTTGGGCTTGAAGTATATTTTGGAGCAAAATACCCAACATCAAGTGCTTCAATTTTTTTATGAGTATTTAAAAAATAAAGTGTATCTCATTTTTTTACTTCTCAAGAAAATACCTTTACATAAGACACTACTCATCTATAAGCATCGTATTGGCTATCAAAAACAAGTGCTTTTAATTCCCTATCTCAAACTTTTAAATTGTTATCTTTATCTAGTATTTGCGGAATTCTTACTCTATTTATTATTGCATCAAGAACACTTTCTACATTTAATCAAGTTTTAGCTGAAACTGAAATAATTTCATCTTTATCACATCAAAGTAAATTTACTATTTCATTTGAGACTTTTTCTACATCTGCAGCTGGTAAATCAATTTTATTTATTACAGGAATTATATCTAAATTATTTTCTAAAGCTAGATATACATTTGAAAGAGTTTGTGCTTCAATTCATTGAGTTGCATCAACTATTAATAAACATCATTCAACTGATGCTAAACTTCTTGAAACTTCGTATTGAAAATCAACATGCCCTGGAGTATCAATCATATTTAATTCATATCATTTCCAATTCATTCTAACAGGAGTTAGTTTAATTGTAATTCATTTTTCTTGTTCTAAATCCATAGAATCAAGTGTTTGAGATTTTAAATCTCTTTTGTCTATAGTTTTAGTTATTTCAAGAAGTCTATCTGCTAAAGTAGATTTTCAATGGTCTATATGTGCTATAATACAAAAATTTCTTATGTTTTCTAAATTCATATTTTTTTTATAATTTTTTATAATTTTTTGGATTATATTTAAAAAGTATTAAAAATCAAAGAAATATATTTTTAAAATTTGCTTAAAATAGTATTTTTCTTATTATTTGATAGTATAAAAATTAACTCTTAATTTATGAATTCTCACCTAATACCTATTTTTACATTTTTTCTTGCAACTTTTTTAGTTTGATTTTTAATAATCCCTTATTTTATAGAATTTCTAAAAAATCATCGTATATGAAAACAAATAAGAGAAGAAGCAACTATTTGAAAAGCTGTTGAGTTTTTAAAACTCCATAAATCAAAAACCTGAACTCCAACTATGTGAGGTGCTATTATTTTAATAATAGTATTTTTCATGGTAGGAATAAGTATTTTATTACAAAAATTTTGAATTACAAATAACTCTTTATTTAACCAAAAAGAAACTTATTTAACACTTTTTACACTTTTTAGTGTTTGAATTTTATGATGAATAGATGATTTTTTAAATGTGAGATGAATTTGAAGAACAAAGTGACTTTCTGCAAGGTTTAAGATGTTATTTTTACTTATATTTGCCTGACTTTGAGCTTGGTGGTTTTATCAAAAACTTTGATGGTCAGATAGAGTTTTAGATCTACCTTTTTGAATCAATTTAGAACTTTGATTTTATTTTATTCCTCTTTTTATTTTTATAATTGTTGCATGAGCAAATAGTGTAAATATAACTGATTGACTTGACGGACTTGCCCCTTGATTATTACTTTTTGCATACTGAGTTTATCGATATATAACTTATGATCAATGACTTTTTTTACTTTCAACTTTATGTGTTTCAATTATTTGAGCACTTGTAGCATTTTTGTGGTATAACATAAAACCTGCTAAATTTTATATGTGAGATGTTGGGAGTTTGTCACTTTGAGCTAATTTATGAATTATGGCAATGCTTACAAATACGATCCCTGTATTAATTATAATATGAAGTTTATTTATACTTGAAACCTTATCTGTAATAATTCAACTTACTTCAAAAAAATTAAGAAAATGAAAAAAAGTTTTTCGTATAGCTCCTTTTCATCATCACTTAGAAGCTATTTGATGGAGCGAAGAAACAGTAGTTTTTAGAATGTGGCTTATTTGAATAATTACAAGTGCAATAGGTTTAATAGTTTATAAATTGTAATTAATCCTTACAATGTTTATGCACTTTATTATGATGAGTTTCACAATGATATCTAGTATGAAGTAAATATTCTCAAATAAATATAAAAACTCATAAAACAATTGTTGAAATAATTAACCATAAATCTCAATGATTATTATTATCAATTAAATCTATTGTTTCATGTCATATATAAATATGAGCTAAAACATGAAACAATACAGGTAAATAAGTAGCTAAAAATCTAGTTTTATATCACTTTAATAAATCCCTCAAATATCAAGCTATAAATAAAAATAAAAAATAAACTAAGTGAATTATTCATATTTCCTCTAAAAGATTAATAGTAGGAAGTTCATGTAACACTAAAAATACAAATGCTATTTCTATTAAAATAAATAAAATAATATGTAAAAATGATGATAATAATCTTTTTTTCATTAAAATGTTTTAAAAATAATGAAATTTATTTTATAGTTTATTTTTAATTGTCAAATACAATTGATTTTTAAATCAATAAAGTTATTATATTTTATAATTAATTATTTAGTTTAAAAAATATGTGATTTATAATGATTGATGAATCTTTTAAGTGTCAAAATTGTAAAAATATAGTTCCAAATCATCCTTCTTGAAGTGCTAGAAATCATTGTCCAAAATGTCTTTATTCTCTTCATTTAGATGACAATTTTCCTTGAGATAGGTTATCTAATTGTAAATCTTTAATGCTTCCTATTTGAATTGACCACAAAAAAAATAAATGATGGATGATAAAACACAAATGCACAAAATGCAATAAAGAAATACTAAATAAAGTATCTCCAGATGATAATTATTTAGATTTTGTAAAAAAAATAAATAGTAATTTTTAAAGTATGGAACTAGATTTAGAAAATTTTTTAAATAAATATTATAAAAAAGATGAAAAAATAATCCTTGCTTGTTCAACATGACCTGATTCAATGTTTTTACTGTATGAATTACTAAAAACAAGCTACAAAGAAAATATTGTTGCTTGTTATTTTAATCATAAATTAAGAATAGAGTCAGATGAAGAAGAATTATTTTTAGAAGATTTATGAAAAAAACTATGATTTCAAGTTGAGATTTGAGTTTGAGATATAAATAAAATAAAAACTCTTTATCCTTCTATATCAATTGAAGAACTTGCAAGACAAAAAAGATATCAATTTTTTAAAGCAATTTGTGAAATACACTCAAGTAATAAAATAATAACAGCTCACCATTTAGATGATAAAATTGAAACATTCTTTTTTAATTTACTAAGATGAAGTAAGTTATCTTGACTTATAAATATGAAAAAAGATTCTTGAAATATTTTAAGGCCTTTAATTGAGATAAAAAAAGATGAGATTTTAAAATATTTAGATGAAAATAATTTAGAATATAAAATAGATAAAACAAATAATGAAAATATTTATTCAAGAAATTTTTTGAGAAATAAAATAATTCCAGAATTTTTTTATATAAATTCAAACTTTAAAGAAAATATAAATAATACTTTAAATTATTTTGATGAATTAAAAACCCATTTAGATAAAGAAATTACTCATTTTTTAGATGAAAAAAATTATTTTGATATTGATGATTTTAATAATAAAAGCCCTTTTTTACAAAAAGAAATTATTAGATACATTTATTATATATCCAATTGCAATTCCACAATTTGATTAAGTGAGGCTAATATTTTAGAAATTTTAAAATTTATTAATTGAAAAAATAATAAAACTATCAAAGAAATTAAAAATTTAAAAATGAAAAAATATTGAAAAAAAATTTATTTTTAAATTATTTACATTCTCCCCAATTTTTTCAAAATCACATATCAACTTTTAGCTTTATTTTATCATCAATAATATTTTCCATAATTAAAGGAATTTCTTTTTTTATTATTTCAAATTCATTTTCTACTACATTAAAAACAAGCTCATCATGTACTTGCATAATCATACAAGATTTTAAATCATTTTTTATTAAAAAATCATTAATTTTTATCATTGCAATTTTGATTATATCTGCTGAAGTTCATTGGATTGGCATATTAATTGCTTCTCTTTCTTTTGCTTTTTTTATAATTGCATTTCTATCGTTTATTCAATCAATAAATCTTTTTCTTCAAAATAAAGTTTCAACATACAGATTTTTTTCACAAAATTCTATAGTTTTAGAAAAAAAATCTTTTACTTTTGGGTATTTTTCATAAAATTTATCAATATATTCTTTAGCTTGTTTTTGAGAAATTCAAATCATTTTTGAAAGTCAAAATGGACTTATTCAATAAATAACTCAAAAATTTACAGCTTTTGCTATTTTTCTTTCCTCAGAAGTTATATCATCTTTTCAAAACAAAAAATATCAAGTCATTTTATGTATATCAAGATTTTGTAAAAAACTTCAAGTCAAATTTTCATCTCAAGACATAATAGCAAGTAATCTCACCTCTATTTGTGAGTAATCAAACGAAACTATTAAATCATTTTCTTTATAAGGTATAAAAGCTTCTCTAATACTTCAATACACATCTTTTCAAGTTGGTATATTTTGTAAATTTGGTGAAGTAGATGATAATCTTCAAGTTGTAGTAACTGCTTGATTATATGAAGTATGAATTTTTTTTGTATCTTTATCTACTAGTTTTAAAAGTCATTCTACATAAGTTGATAATATCTTAAAATATCATCTATATAAAACTATATGTTTTGCTATAGGATGCTCTAGTGCTAGATATTCTAAAACTTCATTGTCAACACTATATCAAGTTTTTGTTTTTTTTCCTTGAGGTAATTGTAGTTTATCAAAAAGTATTTCTCAAACTTGTTTTGGTGATTTTAAATTAAACTCTTCTCAAGCTATTTCAAAAATAATTTTTTCTTGATTTATTATTTCTTTTTCTAAAAAAACTCAAATTTGTTTTAATTTATTTTGATCTATTTTAACTCAATTGATTTCAATATCTCTCAATACTTCTATCAATGGATTTTCAATATTTTTTAAAACTTTATTATCAACAACTCACTCTTTTAATTGTTTTTGGTAAATTAAATTAGTAATATAAACATCTTCTGCTGAGTATTTTGAGGCTGTTACCAAATCAACTTCAGTAAAATTTTTTGTTTGTTTTTCACTCACTTCATCATATGAAATCATTTTATAATCAAACTCTTTACTTGCAATATCATCTAAAGAAAGCCCTTTGACTCAAGGATTTTTTATATATTCTCATAATAAAGTATCATAAAATTTTGCCATTTTTTTATTTTAAATTAAATAAGTATTATTATATAATAATAAAAAAAAATACAAAATATTAAAAAAATTTGACAAATATTTTTTTTGTATATAGTAATGAATACTATTTTTTATCGGTGTGTAGCTCAATGGCAGAGCAGTTTTTACTAAAATTTTGTATAAGTAAGGTTTTTACCCTACAAGTTCTTGTCACTTTTGACAATTAACAAAGTTTAGTAAAGAAAGGTTAGGAGTTCAATTCTCTTCACATCGACCATTTTACTAGAAGTATTTTTATTACCGTAAAAATATCTTTTAGGAAATATCTCAAGCTTACCGGTTTGAGTCATAAAAAGCCCCACATATGGGGCTTTTTTCTTTATCTAATATTTTATAAAAAAATTTAATATTTTTATAAGTTCAATTCTTGTAAGTGGTTTATTTGGTGAAAAATAATTATTATTTATAGTAAATAATTTATTTTTTATAGCATATTCAACATATCAAGCAAACCAATCAGTATTTTTTACATCTTTAAAGTTATTTAAATAAATGTCATCAATATCTCAAACAAATATTTTTATAATAATTTTTAAAGCTTCAACTCTTGAAATATTTCAATTTGGATAAAAGTATTTATTTTTGCTTGAGATAATTTTTAAATCAATTCAAGTATTTACATATATATTTTGCCATCAAACTTTTATATCAACAAATCTTTTAGTTGTATCAGTAGATAATTTAATATCTCAAGCAAGAAATATAATTTTTAAAAATTCTGCTCTTGTAATTCATAAATTTGGTCTAAAAGTATTATCTCCAAATCAATTAATTATATTTTTTGATGCTAAATAATTTATAAATTCAATATTTTCATCATCTAATTTAAGATCTATAAATCTTTTTTTTTTAATTCTTCTAAAAGTGGATTTGAAATAATATTACTTCATTTTGCATCACGAGTAACATCTAATTTTTCTTCCTTTATAATATTATTTCAAGTAGGAGTTATATTTTCAACTTCTTTTTTAGGAGTATTTAGATTATTTAAATTAGATGCTACTTCTTGAGTATTTACTATATTTCAAGTTAAAGGAATTTCTTTTGGAATTTCAACTACTATTTTTTCTTCAACTTTTTTAGGAGTTTCTATATCTTTATTTTCTACAACTAGATTTTTTTGATTTGATAAACTATCAAGATAAACAAGTGGATTAATAGTGTATTTTAAAGCATTTTCATATCAAAGTTTTTGATTTACTCACTCAGAAAAAGAAATTCAAGCATTTTTAACATCATTTCAAGTATATGGCCAATAAGGTTTAAAAGGTGCTTCTTCCCTATCTATTTGAAAATGTAAATGTTCTCAAAAACTATTTCAAGTATTTCAAGTATTTCAAATAATATCTCAAGCAACTAACTTATCTCAAATTTTTACTTTCACATCACTTAAATGTTCAAAAGAACTATATAAATTAGTTTTTTTAGAAAAGTCATTAGGATCTGGGAGTAAAATATGTTTTATAACGATAAATTTTCAATAAGCTCAGCCTTCTCAAGTTTTAAAAACCTCTCCATCAAGTGGAGCAAGTACTTCTTGATTAGAAGTTTCAGGGACTATATCAACAGCTAAATGGCTTCAACTATATTCATCCATATTTCAAGGAATATAGTTTCACATATAAGGAACTGAAAATCTATGTGATAAATTAGCTAGATTTTTTGGGTCATATTTTTCTTTTATTTTTAGTGGATACATATATTTAAAGTTAAAATATTAATATATAGATATTGTATCATATAATTATAAAAAACACAAACAAAAGTAGAAATATTGTAGATATTAAATTATCTTCAACTAGAGTAATTAAAAAATAAAAACTAAATGCTTTATATTTATAATCTATTTTAAGTAATTTAATTATTTTAAAGCATAAAAAATAACACATAATATAATACTAGTGTTATTGTTCAAAAAAGGACATTTATGAAATAAGTTTTTATCATTTTGGAATTTCTTGTAAATCTCAAGAGCTTAAAAATTTTTGAAAATCTAATCTTTTTTTATATGGTATCCTTAAAACTTCTCAGGTAAGATCATAAGTAAAAACAAGTTCTACTATTTTTCAACCATTTTTTTCAAGCTTATCCCATTTAGCCATACAAAAAGTAAACTTATTAGGGTCATAAGTTATTTGATATTTTTCTTTGATATTTTTTACTACTCTATCAATTCATCCTAACATAAGTGGTATAAATTATAAAACTATTAGTTTTATTGTAATATTATTTTAATTTTTTTCAATATCATTAACTCTAAACAAAGTTTTTGAAAAAAAATATCACTTCTTTTTCTATTAATCTATAAAAGTAAAATTTATTATTATCTTTAAATCACCGACCTGCAAAAAATGCATATCGGTGTCTACAAAAGTAGAAATTTATTATCAGTTTTAAATAACAAGAACTACGAGAAAATAACTTGAATCTACAAAAGTAGAAATTTATTATCAGTTTTAAATGTGAAAGTTTTTTAATGTGTTTCCTAAATCTACAAAAGTAGAAATTTATTATCAGTTTTAAATTCTTCATCTATAATGAATGATTATAATCTACAAAAGTAGAAATTTATTATTGGTTTTAAATAGGAAAAGTATAAACAAAATTATTTAAAAAATTTTCAAGATTTTCTAATAAGATTGATAAATCTTGCTTTTTATTTTATGTTATTCATTTTTCATTATTAAACTCAATTCATTTGAAAAATAAGTCTTTATTATTTATATCTCACAAAGAAAACCTCACTCTCTTTCTTACTTCATATAAATTTTGATTTTTAGTTTTATCCATAAAAAATTACTTTAAAAATTAAACCCTCATAATATACTATATAATTTTAGAAAAGTAAAGCTAAAAAATTATTAAACAAAAAACTTTTTCTAAAATTTTAGAAAAAGTTTTTTGTTTTTAAAATCTATTTTTCTTTCAAATCTACACTTTTTTATAAATCAGTTACCTTTATTTTTCTACATTTGATAGATTTTTTTGTAACATCTCTTTTGCTAAATATCAAATATAGTTGAAAATAGCTCATTTTTGAGAATCAAGACCTTCTTTTCAGGCAAGTTTTTCAGAATTTTTTATAACTTTTTCAAGAGTTGTAACAATAATTTCTTGAGAAACTTTTGAAAAATATTTTGTAGTTTTTTGTTCCCAAGCTTTTGACACAGCTATTTCATATTTTTTAGAAACACAAATTCAAGGGTATTTTACTCATTTTTCTCCAGCAGAGCAAGCATTTCAATAAGTTTTTCAATCATTTCAACAAACAGGATTGTACTCCATAGTACACATAACTTCTTGATTATTTTCTTCTATAATATCGCCCTTACACTCACCTTCATGTAGAAATTTTGCTAAAGAATTATTTTCCATTTCACATTTGTTTGAAAAAGTTTCTAAAATAGGAGGACAAGGAGCTTTAATACATTGAACTTGTACCTCTGCACAAACAGGTGCATATTGCATTGTACATATTTTATTATCTAAAGCTTGAACTTGTGTAAAATAAAAAAATATAATAAAAAATAAAATTATTTTTTTCATATTATATAAAATAAGAAAGTAAAATATTAAACCAATACATTTTACTATAAAAATAATTTTTACAAATTATTTTTTTAAAAACTATAATTGATAAATTTTAAAAAAATATATAATAAAATATATTAATAATAAATATAAAAATATGCTAAATATATTAAAAAAATTATATATATTTGAATGAATAAGTGATGATTTAATAAATGATTTTATAAAAAATTCTATTTTAAAGGATTTTAAAAAATGAGAAACAATAATTAAAGAGTGAGAAAAATCAAATAATGCATATATATTATTAAGTTGAATAGTTTGAATTTATAGATGAGAAAAAAATATTTCTACTATATTTGAGTGAGATATTTTTTGAGAAATTGCTTTAGTATTAAATGAACCAAGAACAGCAACTATAAAAGCAGAAACAGATGTAAAAACATTAGTTTTAAATAATGATTTTTTTGAAGAGTTTTTAAAAAATTCTCCAAAATGAGAATACATAAAAACAACTATATTAAATAGAATTATTCAAAATAATAAAAAATAAAATGAATAAATTTGACTCACTATTTTTTGCAAAATATATACCTACAGAATCAAAAGTTATTGATATTGCTCACAAACATATCATAGTAATAATTGATAAAATACTACTTAATTATGTATTTTGAGTTATACTACCAACTTTTATTTATTATAATTCATTGAGTATTCAATCACTTATACCATTTTTTATTTTAGAAATATTTATTTTATGTATTTATTTTAAAAATATTTATGATATTTTTAATTGGTATAATGATGTTTGGATTATAACAAATGATTGAGTTATTGAGTTACAGTGGAGTTTATTTTCATCAACTTCAGTTTCAATAAACTACAAAAGTATTGAATGACTTGAAATTGTTCAAGACTGATTTATAGATACTATTTTATGAAAATGAGATATCATAATCCACAAAATATGATGAGAAAATAACTTTTTGCTACCTTCTGCCTCAAGAGCATATGAAAAATTAGAAGTAATTGATAAACTACAAAAATCAATAAAAGAAAAAATTAATAATGAAGATAATAAAGAAAAAAAAGAAAAAAATTTTGAAACTATACTAGAAGCACTATCTTGAGTTGTTTGAGATTATATAAAAGATAATTGATATAAAAAAGATGATAGTGAGGAAAAAGTTGAATTAATAAAAAAAATAAAAGAAAAAAAATGAACTATAGATTTAAGTTAAAAATATGAATGATTTAAAAAATATTTTAAAAAATATTCCAAAACTCCCTTGAATTTACCAGTTTTTAAATAAAAATTGAAAAATTATTTATATTTGAAAATCAGTAAAACTTCACTCAAGGGTAAATTCTTATTTTAATTGAACTAAAAAATTAAATTTTGCAAAACAAAAAATGGTTTGAGAAATTTATTCTATAAAAACTATTATAACAAATAATTGAGTTGAAAGCTTATTACTTGAGACAAATTTAATCAAAAAACATAAACCAAAATACAATATATTAATGAAAGATGACAAAAATCAACTTTATATAAAAATAACAAATGAAATTTTCCCAAAAGTTATAAAAACAAGAATTAAAACAAATTCTTGAATTTATTTTTGACCTTACATATCATCAAATTATGTAAATAATATATTAAAAATATTAAAAAAAATCTATTGATATAGAGATAATAATATAAAGTTTGAAAAAGATAAAAATTGAAAGATATTTATAAAATCTCTTAATTGAGCTAAAATTCCTTCTTTAGAATATTATATTTGAACTTGTTCTGGGCCTTGCACTCTAAAAGAAGAAAATATGAAGAAATATGATGAATGAATTGAAAATATTAAAAAATTTCTATCTTGAGATTTTGAAAAATTATTAAAAGATTTAAAAATAAAAATGTTATCCCAAGCAAATTCTCTAAATTTTGAAGAAGCATCAAAAACTAAAGAATATATTTTATCAATAGAAAGCTTGAAAGAAAACCAAATTGTAAGAGATTTAGCCTGATGAGATCAAGATATAATCAATTATTTAGAAAAATATGATAAATTATATTTATCAAAAATAGAGGTAAGAAATCAAAAAATAAATTGAATTTATAACTTTGAAATAGATAATAAATTATTTGAAATAGATGAAAGTATTAGGTTTTTTATAGAAAATAATTACTTAACAAACTCAGTAAAACTTAACTTAATTTTACCTAAAAAAATTGAAATTGAAGATGATATTTTAAAAAATCTAAATTTAAATATTGAAATTCCAAAAATATGAGAAAAAACAGATCTACTAAATCTTGCATATAAAAATGCTTTTGAATTTTGATATAAAAGTCATATCTCTTCCCTATCTACAAAGTGATTTACTCAAAAAAACTCACTTGATTTATTAAATTTATTGTGATACAAACAAATAAATAAAAATATTATTTTTGAATGTAATGATATTAGTCATATTTATTGAAGTTATACAACAGCTTCAAGATCAGTAATGGAATGAGGAAAGCTAACTCTCCAAAAATATAAAAAATTTAAAATAAAAACTCTAAATTCTTGAGAAATAAATGATTATTTATCTCACCAAGAAATTGCAAAAAGAAGGTATTTAGAATTAAAAAAACTAAAAAATATACCTGATTTAATTATAATTGATGGATGAAAATGACAACTTTCATCAATATTTGAAGTATTAGAAAAAACAAAAAATGAATTTAAAGATGATTTAGAATTTATTTCAATTTTAGAAAAATTACAATATATTTCTCTTGCAGAAAAAGAAGAAGAGATATTTTTACCTTGAAAAAAAACTAGTATAAAACTTGATAAAGATGATATACTTTTAAAATTAATTCAAAAATTAAGAGACGAAGCTCATAGATTTGCAGTAAATTTTACTCAAACTCTTAGATGAAATAAAGCAAAAAAAAATATACTTGAAGAAATACCTTGAATCTGACCAAAAACAAGAATAAAATTATTAAAACATTATTGAAATATAGATGAGTTAAAAGAAGATGATTTTTTAATAAATACATTAAAAAAGCCTCAAATAGAGGCTTTAAAGGAACACTGAATTATTTAAAAATATTTTTTTTAGTTTCATCTGCTTTAAAATTTAAAAAATCTATTTTTAGACTTTCAATATCTTTAAAAGCTTTATTTAAAACTCAATTAACAATTTTTCTTGAAGAATCATCTCAATAAATTTTTGCTATTTCTACTGCTTCATTTATTGAAACTTTAGCAGGAATTTCTTCTTTTAGCATAAGCATTTCGCTAAGTGCTATAAAAATAGGAAGTATATATGATAAATCCATATTTTCTACATCAAACTTTGGAGCATATTTTGATATAACATCAAGTATAAATTGTTGATTATTAATAATTAATTCATACATTTCACTTAAATATTCTTCATCTAAATTTGAATTAAAAACATCTTCAAAAAAAGATTTCTTAAATTCCTCTAAATAAACTTTATTAAAAGTTGAAGAATAAAGTAATTGATATAAAAATTTTCTAGTTCTTGGACGAGAATGATTCATAAATTTAATAAAAAAAATAAACTATATTTAAAAACCAGTCAAGTAAAAGACTGGTTTTTAATATTTAATTAAATTCTAGTAGTTGATTTTTTCTTTGTTTTTACTTTAAAAACTTGTCTTCAATTATAAGTCCCATCTACTTTAGCAAAATGAGATAATCAAACAGCTACTCAAGCCTCATCGTATTGTAATTGAACTCTATTTAATAATTTTCTAGCTGAAAGTTTTATCCAGTTAGTAGTTCTTTGTTTTGTTCTAGTTTTAGAGGTTTTTTTCTTTGGAGGAATTGTCATACTCTTAATTATAGTTAATAATAAATTTTAATTTACTTAAATAGTTTATTGATTTTTTTTTAAAATCAAGTTTTTTTTAATAGTAAATAACTTATTTAAAAATTTTGGAAAATCATTTCTATAAAAACAAGTATAATTGCAAATAAAAGTATTGTTAAAAGTGAAAAAACTCAAATTATTTTAAATAAAATAATTCACAATATAAATATTGCCAAAAAAAATGCTTGTCTTAAACTAGAAAATATATGTGATAAAAACACTTCTCCCCTATAATAAACTTTTTTTAATATATAAAATATTATAGAAAAAAATGAAGTTATAAAAATTGTAAAAGAAAAAGCAAGTGTAAATATTGAAACAACTTCATCTCTATATGGGTCTAAATAGTTTAAAATCAAAAATAAAGTTAAAGAACTTATAAAAAACATACTTAGTATTATAAGTAAAAAAAATTTTTTTGTCATTTTTATTTTAAATTAATTATAAAGTTCATCTTATTCTAATTTTTTCAATATTTATACACTCTTTTGTTTTTTCATCTATTTCAACCAAACATCAACTAACTACATAATTTTTATCTAAACATTGTTCCATTTTTCATCATAAAACTCCTCATAAAAATCTATGTTTTATACTTTCATAATCAACTCATATCACACTATATAAAGGTCAAGACATTCAAACATCTGTTAAAATACCTGTTTGTTTAGGCATAATTAACTCATCATTTGTTTGAATATGTGTATGAGTTCCGTAAATAAAACTTACTTTTCAATCTAAAAAAAATCATAAAGCATATATTTCTGCTGTAGTTTCTCTATGAAAATCAACTATTATTCCATTTATATCACTTAAATCTATTTCTTTTAACATTTCATTTATTTTTAAAAATGGATTATAAACATCGTCTTTCATAAAAGTTTTTGACATAATATTTATTACAAGAAGTTTTTTTCCATTTTTTTCTACTATTTTATATCATTTTCAAGGAAAATAATTAAACTCATTTTCATAATAATTTGCTGGTCTAATCATTTTAGAATTATCTCTATCTAGATAATCTTTTATATCAAAATAATTATCAAAAATATGATTTCATGAAGTATAAACATCTATATCACATTTATTATCAAGTTCTTTTATATGTTTTTCTATAGGTCATCTTCATGATGATATATTTTCAATATTTGCTATTATAAAATCAGGAGAATATTTTAAAACTAAATCTTTATACTCCTTTAAAAAAGCATTTCTTCAAATTCTTCAATAAATATCTCAAAATATTAAAACTTTCATTTTTTAAATAATTAATTTATATTTTCTTCTGCTAAGCTATTATCTTCTTTTATCATTATTTCATAATAAGTTGTAACTATAAGCATTTCAAAAAGTCAGTTTATAAATAAAAATACTACAATAGTGTAAATTATTTTAGCTAAATTTCAAAAATCTTCTAATTTTTCTCAAATAAAACTTATTATATACATAAAAATACTAAATAAAATTAGTAAAACTAAAAATTTAAAAAGTTTTTTGATTCAAGATGTTATTTCAAATGATTTTTTTACAAAATATAATCAAGTTTTATCTTTTAGTTCATCTTTATTTTCATCAAGTATCAATATATAAGAGTATGATAATCTATAAGATAAATAAACAAAAACTAAAACTAAAATTAAAAAAGTAACTAAGCTAACTGTTGAAAAAGTATTTATTTGTGATTGTAACATAGTTTTATAAATTTCATCAACTCATCAAAAAGAAAAAACATAAACTCGCATTAATATTAAAAATATTAAAAATGGAATTAATAATATTAATCAAGTCCAAGACACAATTGATAGATATTTAAATATATATTTAAAATCAAAATAAATATTTTTAGAAAAATAAGGAGTTTTTTTAAAGGATACATAATCCATATTAATTTTTGAAAATAAAACTACTCTATAACTATATCAAAATAAAAATAATCAAATAGAAATAACTAAAAGTAAAACTTCAACTAAAACATAAAAAAAGTGACTTGTTACAGCTGTTAAAAAAGATAATCAAATTGATTTAGTATTAACATAACTTCAAATTATTTCTTGCCAATTTATTGGATCAAAATAAACAAATCAAAAAAATATTCAAAAAAATGGCAATGCTAGGAGTAATCCTAGTAGTATAGGAAAAATATTTATAAGTATCTTTAATATATTCCAATGTAGGAAATTTTTATACAATATAGAAAAATTACTAAATGTAGTTTTTATTAAATTTGTCATAATATTTTTATAAAAAATAAATTATTATTAATTTACAATTTTTTAATTAAAAATCAATATTAAATTTTAGTTTTAAAATTTGAAAAAAATTTTTTTTCTCTATAATTCATTAAAAACTAGCATATCATAAAACTATCTCCACCAATGAAAAATTTATTAAAAATATGAACAGTTTCTTGGATACATTTTGAAAATCCAAAAAAACAAGAATTAATTGAAATTTCAGAAAAATACGATCTACATGAAATTATTATAGATGATATTTTAGATTATTGAGTTCAAGACAAAATAGATACTTATGATAATCATATATTTATGGTATTTCATTTTCCAAAATATGATGAAAAAAATAAAAGATATATTTCAAATGAATTTTCTATAATTTTAGGGAAAAATTTTATAATAACAATTACAACAGAAAAAACTAATCATATATCAAAAATAAGAGAAGAATATATTGAGGAAACTCAAGACTTAGAATATCCAGAAAAATACAAGATATCTCCTTATTATATTTTATATAAAATAATTGATATTATGTATGATAAATCAATTAAGTTATTATCAAAAAACTCAAAAGATATTATTTGACTAGAAGAAAAAATTTTTTCAAACAATTGATTAAATAAAAAACTTTTAGAAGATATAATGATAAAAAGAAGAAATATAGTTTTTTTAAAATATATTTTTCTACCTCAAAATGAATTAATTACAGAAATACAAAAAACTATTGAAAAATTTTTTGATTGACAACTTGATTTATATTTTGAAGATTTGCTTTACAAACTTGATAAAATTGAAAATCAAATAAGTAGCTTAACTAAAGACTTATCTTCACTAAATGAAACTTATAACTCATTAATGAATGTAAAATTAAATTCAATGCTTTGAGTTTTAACACTTCTAACAATAATTATATGAAGTATGACTTTAATAGCTTGAATTTATTGAATGAATGTGTCTCTCCCTTTTGAAAATTCAAAGTATGCTTTTTTTATAATAATGTGATTAATGATAGCAATATCTTTGATGTTATATTTATTATTTAAGAAAAAATGATGGTTTGAATAATTTTTGTCACTATTTAACTTGATTTTAGTATTATATTTTAGAAAGTTATAAATTTTTTAAAATATAAATTATTTTTAACTTTTAAAAAAAACTTATGACTGACATTGAAATTGTAACTTTATGTCAAAATTGACAACTTGATAGCTTTTGAGAATTATATGAAAGATATGTAGATAAAATTTATAAATTTATCTATTTAAAAACTTATGATACAGATTTATCTCAAGATCTAACAAGTCAAACTTTTTTGAAAGCTCTTGATAATATAAATAAATTTAAAGTTGAGGAAAATGCAAACTTTAATGCCTGGATTTATCGTATAGCATACAATTTAATTGTAGATAATTACAAAAAAGAAGAAAAAAAATCAACTACAAATATAGATGAAATACTTGAGATTTGATACTCTTTAGACTTTGCACAAGATATAGATAATAAAGATAAATTAAAAGAAATTTTAAATTATTTTGATACATTAAAAGAAAAACATAAACAAATACTTTTAATGAGATTATGGGAAGATTTATCTTATAAAGAAATATCTGAAATAACATGAGAATCAGTTGCTAATTGTAAAAAAATAGTTTCAAGAACTTTAGCTAAAATACCTAGTGAATTAATGACTTTACTATTTATACTTTTATTAAATATATAAAATATGGACAAAAATATACTAAACATACTACAAGAATTATACCAAATTGATGAAAGTTTAAAATCAAAAGAACAAGATTTAATAAAATTAATTGAAAAAATGATTTTATTAAAACCAAATATAAAAGTTGATATTGATTTTAAAAATAAATTAAAAAATGAATTATTTAATACCATTGCATCAAAAAAGATAGAAAATTTTAAAAAAACTCAAAAATCAAGTATTTTTTTCAAATTTTGATATTTTTTTGGGTGAGCTATTGCTACGGCTTTTTGAATATTTATATTTAATCAAACACTAGCTCCTATTAATAATACAAACTTAAAACAAAATTCCCCTCAAATAGTTTCTTTAGAAAATAAAGTAAGTACTTTTTGAATTCAAAGTGAAAATAATATTATAGATAGCACAAAAAATGACACAAAAAAAGAGTTAAAAACAAATGAAGTTCAAAACGATTCTATGGCTATAGAAGCAAGTCCTAAAAGTAATGAAATATTACTAAAAAATACTTCTAATTTAAAAACTTTTTCAATTCCTATAGAAACAGAACATTTTAATTATAAATTTGATGAAAAATTAAACCTAAAATTAAAAGATAATTATGATATATATAAAGTAGACTCTAATTTAAATTCAACTTGAGTTGAAGAGTATGAAATTATAAATAAAGTTTGAGAAAAAGATATTAAAAATATATTAAAAGTTGCAAATTTTTGATGATATATGTGAGGAAATAATTCACTTGAAAATATAGAAAATACAAAATACACTACTTTAAATTTAATTAACCCTACTTTAAAATACATAAAAATATTTGATTTTAAAAATGAAAAAAGTGAAGAGTTTTTAATTCCTGTTATAAAATTTGAAATAAAAAATAATTTAGAAAGTAACTATCAAAAAGAGGTTATTGTTCCATTATTAAAAGATTTTTATGAATATAATTGAAATGATATTATAAAATTTAAATAAACATTTCCAAAAAAGTAATATTTTCATATAGTAAGTATTACTTTTTTTATACAATTAAACAAAAACAATGAAAAAAATACTATTTTTATTATTAATAATAATTCCAAACTATAGCTTTGCAAATACTTATATAGAACAAAATCTTTATTGATATAAAATGAAAGTTATAGAATATGATATCTCATCTTTATATAACTTAAAATTTATAAAAAGTACTCAAACTGATGAAAGGTCTTTAAAAGATTTATTACAAGAAAATAATGCTATTACTTGAGTAAATTGAGCTTTTTTTTGTCCTTGAGATTATAGTTTTTGTAAAAATAAAGTTTGAACAACTAATAATGAAAGGATTATAGAGTGAGAGTTTTTTGAATGACATGAATTTACTATGAATTTACCTATGTTTTCAATAGATAAAGATAAAAATAGTTTTATATATCAAAAAGATTATATAAATTGAGATAAGTTTGATAAAATATATTATTGACTTTCAAACTGGCCATTATTATTACAAGATTGAAATAATATGCTACAAGAATATTATGATTTATCTATGATAGATAATAAAATGAAAGTTAAATGAACAAGAAATTTTATTTGTAATAACAAAGAAAAATCAAAAATATATTTTTGACTTGTTTATAGTGCAACTATCGATGAACTTGCTTGATTATTAAAGGACTTTTGATGTAGCGATGCTTTAAATTTAGATGCTGGGCTTTCAACTGCTTTTATATACAATTCAAGGTATATTGTTTGACCTCAAAGAAATATTATAGATGCTATTTGAATTGAAAGAGATTGACTAGTAGTAAAAGATTTAAATAATTTATGAGAAAAAATAACAAATATTATTTTAAAAGATATAGAAAAAAAATCTTGAAAAAATAAAAATACTAAAAGATATAAAAAAAATTATGATAAATTATTAAGTAAATATATTTTATCTTTAGAAGAACTTAGAAAAAATATATATTCTAAATATTCAAGTGATATTTTTCAAACAAATATAGTTTGAGAAAAAGATATTATTTGATATAAAATAGATTTAAATGATTTAAATTCACTAAAACTTGTTAATTTAGTAAATATAGTTTACTCTAATTTAAAGGCAAAATAAATAAAGAGCTTTAAAGCTCTTTATTTATTTGATTGTATAATATATAAATCATTTCTTCCCTACTTAGTGGTTTATTTGGTTCAAATTTTTCATTTGAGTATGAAAGTAAATTATTTTTTATAGCATATATAACATATTTATAATACCAATCTTCACTATTTACATCTTTTAAAGATATATCTTCTTTTGAAATATTTTCTAAATCTACTTTTGATAATTCTAAAATTAATTTTAATCACTCAACTCTTGAAACACTTCTAAATGGATAAAAGTATTTATTTTCTTTATCAATAATACCTAAATCAATTCAAGCATTTATATAAGAATTTTCCCAAGTATTTGTTTTTATATCTTTAAATATTGATTTTTTATCTAAAATAGGATTTATTTTATTTCAAAGTAAAATAATTTTTAAAATTTCTGCTCTTGTAATATTATTTTTTGGTCTAAATGTATTATCTACAAATCAAGTAATTATATTGTTATCTTTTAAGTATTTTAATTCATTATAGTATTTATAATCATTAGGTATATCTAAAAATATTTTTTCTTTTGTATTTTCAACTTTATCTATATTTTCCTCTAAATCACTTCAAGAATTTACTAAATTGTCTTCTTTTATAATATCATCAATATTTTCATCTAGCTTTTCATCATCTTCTTTATTTAATTCAAGTAAATCTAAATCTTTTATTTTTGAATCATTAACTAAAAAATCATTTATTCATCAAGCACTTAAAAGCTCTAATTCATCTTTTAAAACATTTTCTTTTTGAACTATTTGAGTTAGAGTATTTCAAGAAAAGTCATTTTCTTTTGGTGGTATTATTTCATCATCTTTTTCTATATTAGTTCAAGAATTTGTTTCTTCTAAATTACTTCAAGAATTTGTTTCTTCTATTTTTTCATCTGTAATAGGTGGTAAAACTTCCTCTTTTTTCTCTTCTTCTAGTTTTTCATCACCATTTCATCAAGCAAAAAGTGTATAATTTAAATTATCATTTACAAATTTTAAAGAATTTAAAGTGTATAAAATAGCATTTTCTTTTCATAATCATATATTTATTGCTTCAAAAAATCATACTCATGCTTTTTTCATATCAGCAGTAGAGAAAGGCCAATATGGTTTATATGGAGCATCTTCTAAATCTATTTGAAAATGTAGGTGTGGTGTTGTTGCCGTTCAGGTATCTCAAACATATCAAATTAAATCTCATTTTTTTATTTTAGTTCAAACTTGAGCAACTCACTTTAACATATGAGCATAAAGTCAATAAATATTTTGATTTTTTCAATTTACTAAAACATTACTATATTTTACAACTATATAATTTCAAAATCAAGCTGGTTGATATCAACTATCAACTACAAATCAATTTGCAATATTTTTTATAGGAGTTCATTTTGGAGAAATAATATCTATTCAAGGATGACTTCAAGTATACTCTTTATAATCATCTAATTTGTAATTTCATAAATAAGGAACAGTAAAAGTAACTCTTTGGACTATTGTATCATTGTATTCTTTACTTCAATATTTTAAATCATCTAAATTTTTTGATAAAATATCTGGATTATAATTTGGGGTTTTTATAAAATATTTTGAATCAATTTTGTCAAAATCTTGTTTTCTTTGATCATAAGTTAATTGTAATGGATCTGGTATAAATTCTATAGGATAAATTGTTCCATCAAAAGCATCTCAATTAACTCACTTATAATCAATTATAGCACTATAAAATATTGAATTATAAGTTCAAAATAGCCAAAAAAGAAATACTACACCTAAAGTAATTAAGCTATGGATATAATATCTTTCTCAAATAGTATTATTATTTTTCATATTTAAAAATATTTTAGTTTTTATTTTCCTTCAAATTATAACATATTTTTAAATATAAATCAAAAAAATTAAATTTAATTATTTATATATTTTTTAGATGATAATAAAGATGATAATGCTCATATTCAAACAAAAATTCATAATTGAATTAAAAGTAAAATATTTAAATCATTATTTACTATATATTCTTTAATTGATGATTTATCAAAAATAATTCAAATATTATTTATAAATAAAAAAAATACATTTGTACTTATAAAAAATCAAATTATAGCATAAATAATTCACTGAAAAATAAAAGGTCAATAAATAAATGGATTACTTCATCAAACAAGCTTTGTTATATAGATCTCATTTTTATAATGATAAATAAAGTTTCAAATAATTGAATAATTTATTACAGAAATTGAAAGTAAAAAAACAATTATTATAATATAAAGTGCAAATTTTAAGGTTTTTAATATAGATAATATTTTTAAAATTCTTTCATATTGGACTCTATAATCATAAGATGAATTAGTCTTTAAATCTGTTAAAATTCAATATTTTCATTCAATAATTGTATTTAACTTTTCATATTCTTCCATCTTAATATTTGATAAATTTATTGTAGCTGGAAGTGGATTTTGTGATTTTATGATATTTACAAGTTCTGAATCTTTTTTTCTCATTTCTTCTAAAACTTCCTCTTTTGATTTAAATTCTACTTTTATAGTTGGTAATTTTGTTTTAATTTCTTCAAGTAACTTTTGAGTAGTTATATTATCTTTTGTATACTCATCTTTTAAATAAAGAGATATAGTAAGTTTTGAATTTACAGCATTTATAAGTGTATTTGATAAATTATGCATTATCATAAGTAAATTAACAAAAAACATCAAAAGTCATAAAACAAGTACTGATGAAAAAGATAAAAATTTATTTCTTAAAATATTTTTTATTGAGTATTTAAATAGACGAATTAGCATAAATTTAATTTTAATTTAAAGTAATTAAGTCTAATTATATAATTTTTTTTTAAAATACAATTTTTATAATAAAAAGATTTTTTATCATTTTTTAAACATTTTAACAACTACTTAAAAATCTTGTATACAAAATTTAAACAAAATATCATATTTTATCAAAAAAATATACTATAAAAAGTCAAAAAAATATCTAATTTTTAATATAATTTTAAATTTAATACTAAAAAATATTTTTATTTTTATTGCTTAAAATAGATATAATCAAAAAATTACTTGATTTTAAAAAATATTATATAATATTGTCAATATAAGATTGTAGTATATTTAAAAATACTATGCTATAATATATTTGTAAGTTAGTAAAGAAATATCTTTTACGAAACTGCTCATTAACAAAAATTTTACTTTCCAAGTTAGGGCCTCATAAAAATCCTATGATGTTCCCAAAATACAAAAATAAAATAAAAACAAAAAATGGAAAAAAAAAAAAAGATTATCCCTTTTATTTAATATATTTTAAATAAAATATATTAAATAAAAGGGATAATTAAAAAACAAAAATCCAAAAATAAAAAAAATCTTTTAAAGATTAAAATAAAAATAAAGTTGCATGGTGAATAGCAATGAAAAAATCACCCAAGGAAGGTAATAATTTTTTTTAAATAAATTGAAATTTTTTCTAATTTATTTAAAAAACGAAAATCATGGATTAGATTTTCAAAACTATAGTAAATTCCCTGCTGACAACAAAAAAAACTTTTACTAGTCAACAGATGTGAATATACTTTAAATTTAAAAAAGACCACTACCAAGTAGGTCTTTTTTTCTTGTTTAAAATAAGAATAAAAATTGACTTTAAAGCTATTTTTCTATAAAACTTTCTTTTTTTAAATAATTAACTGAAGAAAAATCTATATTATTTTGAGTATTATTTTTTTGACTTCATAAAATATCTGCTTTTATATAATCAAATTTATCTCAAAGTATTTCAAGACTTTTAAAAGCTGGTAAAGAAATAGCATTTACAATAGGTTTTAATTTATTATATCACATTTCTATATTGTCTTTATATCAAAAACTGTATCAAAAAAGTATTGAACAAAATAAAAAAACTCATATATAACTTCAAAATTGAAAATTTAAACTCATTTTTAATCTAGTAAAGTATTTTGAAATAATTAAGTTAAATAATTCTTTTATTAAAATCAAAGTTATAGCTACAAAAAATCAAAATGGTAAAAAATATCAAACTATAAGTATAAAGACTATAACCCATCAAAATTGTAAAATTCTTTCAATATATCATCTCAAAGATTTGTTTGAAAAACTCTCTAAGTTATAAAAAAACTTAGACATAACTTCGTATTCTTTATAAGTATTTGTTAAAACAACACAAGCTATAAATTTTATAATGTAATATTTTGGATCTAAAATATTAAAATATCTTGAGATTTTTCTAATTAAAAAAGGTCTTAAAAAACTTAAAAAATAAGATTTATCTATATAAAGTATCAAATCTTTAATTTCTCTATACAAAATATCATCTTCTAATTTTAAATCTTTTGTATTTGTTTTTGCAAGATAAAAAACCTCTCTTGGGATATGTGTAATTCATAAAAGTAAATCAACTATATTACTATATTTACTATTTAAATAAGATAATTTTATATTTATTTTTGCTATTTTTTTATATTCATTTGGTAATCAATCTAAAAATTCTTCTTTTTTTAATAAAAAATACACTTTTTGTGAAATATCAATATATTCTATATTTTCAATCAAATTATTTATTTCTTTTATCTTTCTTTTTGTTTCAAAATCAATTATTGTAGTTTCATTTATACATGAATGAAGATCATTTTTTAAAAACGATATAACTAAAAACAACTTTTTTTCTTCTAGTTTTTCAATAATTTCTTCATAAATATTTGAATCATAAACAAATATTTCAAGTAAAAATTTTTTTAAATCAATATATTTTTCACTATTTTTTAAAATAAATATAGTGAGTAATTTCATAAAATTTATTGAATTTTTAGTTCAATTTAAGGTTATTTCTCTAAAATCAAAATCAGCAAAATTATTTAAAAATTTTATTATAAAAAATAAATCTCTGTCATTTATCTCTAAATCAAATAATTTACCACTTTTTTCTAAAAAATCTTTTTTTTCTAAATAAGTTTCTAGTTTGAAAAAATCATTTTTAAATTCTAAATTATTATAAAATTCAAACATTATTTCAAATAAAACAAAAAATTTTTCATTTCTTGAAATTGTATAATAATAAAATGACATATCAGTAAAAAAAGAATTTTGAAAATATTTATCTATTTCCTCTTCAAAAATATTTAATTCATCATTATGTAAATAATAATTATATAAACTCTCAAAGACTCAAGTTTCTACATATTTTTTAGAGATCATTTTATATTGATTTTTAGCTTGATTTGAGCTATTTAGTTCTATTGAAGAAATTATATTTTCTCAAATAGAGATAAATATATTTTTTAATTCAGACAACAAAAATAAAACTAAAAAAGGATTTTTTGTTGATTTAAAACTAGTTATATTATTTATTAAATCATTATTTGATTTTTTTATATCTTCAATCATTTTTTTTATTTTTATTTTTATTTTGTGTTATTATATCACAATAAGGATTATTAGTCAAAATTTGATTTTTAAAATTTATTTTTTATATTATATTGTATAATAAACCTTTTTTATGGACTTAGCTTAATTAGAATAGCAACTAATTTCCGAAGTTAGTAGACGTAGGTGCAATTCCTACAGTCCATGCCATATAAAAATATAATATAAATTATTAAAAAAATGATTGATTTAATTAAAGAAAAAGAAATATTTAAAAAATTACTAAAAGACTCTAAAAAAATTATTTTAGTTAATCATAGAAGAATGGATCCTGATGCTTTTTGAAGTTTATCTTGATTTTACTATATATTAAAACAACTTTGAGAACATGAGCTTTTTGTAACAAATGAAGAAACAACTCCAGAAAGTTTTAAATTTTTAAATGATGAGGAGATTTTTACTCCAAATTTAGATTTTGATAAAATAAAACCTGATTTAATTATTACTTTTGATGTTGCTTCAATTGAACAATTATGAGAAATTTATACAAATAATTTAAATTATTTTAAAAATACTTTATGGGTTAATTTAGACCATCATATATCAAATGAATTATTTTGAAATATAAATATAGTAGATACAAGTTGTTCATCCACTTGTGAAATAGTTTGGGATTTAATAAAAGATTTAAATTATACTCATCTAGTTAATCAAAAAATATCATCATTTTTACTTGCTTGACTTATAACTGATACAAATAGTTTTTTTAATTCAAATACTTCTCCAAAAGCTTTTTTAACAGCATCTGAACTTATGTTTTATAAACCAAAACATCAAGAAATAATTATAAATTTTTTCAAAAAAAAGCCTTATAACAGACTTAAACTTTGGGGAGAAATACTAAAATCACTAAAAGATATAAAAGATAGTAAAATAGTTTGGAATATAGTTCCAAAATCACTTTTTATACAAACTCAAACAACAAATAAAGATATAACTTGATTACTTGATGAGTTTTTAATGACTATAAATACTTTAGAAGTATGATTTTTACTTTATGAACTTGATGATTGAAGTATAAAATGAACTTTTAGAGCAAAAAGTGATCTAATAGATTTAAGTTTATTTTGTTCTAATTGGTGAGGTTGATGACATAAAAGAGCTTCTTGATTTATTGTAAATTGAAAAAATATTTATGAAGTAGAATCTGAAGTTATAAATAAATTATCTGCTTTAATTTAACAAGAAATATTTATTATATTTCAATTATTATCAACTCATTTATAAGTTCAACTTCACATACTTTGTCAGTTTTCATATATTTGCATACAACTACTAAATCAATAATATTTTGGTATTACAACTTCTGATTCAGTTATTATTCAACTTAAACTACTAGCATTTTTAATAAAATTTCAATCTTCTCAATATGGTAAATTTAAAGTTCATTTATCAACTATAAAACTACCTGAAAGTGATAATATATTTCAACTAACATTAGTTGCAAAAACTATGGATGGAATAAATACATCATTTAAAGTTTGATAATCTCAATCTACATAAGCTCTTAATTCAGCATCATTTTCACTTGATTCATCTTCTAAACTCATTGCAACTTGAAAAAATTGTTTATTATTTGTAATTGAATAAATATAACTTTGTGTTTTAAATAATGGATCAGTTGGTTTTTTATCAAGTTCCATAGTATAAACTTCTTCATTTAAAAGTCATTGTTTTATAATTACTCATGAGTTTGTTATATCAAAACTATCTCAAGGATTTGGATATCATCAATTTTTTAATTTATGATTTTTAAGACTCATTTTAATATTTGACATATCTGTAATACGAGCCGTATTTCTAGCATCAGTTATGATTTTTTGATATGAAATATATGATATTAATGATAATATTATTAATATAGTTATTACAACTACTAATTCTGCCAAAGTAAATCAAATTTTATTATTTTTCATACATTTTTTTAATTACTTATAATCAGTTAATTTATATATTTTATTATAATATTGTCAATTATTTATTATAACACCATTACCCAAATATTCAATTAAGTTACTATCATCATCTACTCAGTTTATAATAACTCAAGAGTTAGAGTTAGAAAATATTTTTAAAGTATATTTTATTTGATCTAAACTTCAAGTATTATAAGATAAAAAAACTGCATAATCATTGTTTTTAAAATCAAAATATTTAGGAGTTCAAAAATTACTTGAAAAACTTAAATTATCTTGTAAATATCCTATAGTTTGTCAACTACTTGAAAAATTTATTTCTCATTTTTTAACTAATTTATTATCTAAGCCAAATATATTTTTATTAAATTCAATTATTTTTCAACTAAAAGAATCATTTGTATCAAAAAAAAGTGCTCAAGAATTGACATTTCAAATATTTACAAAACTTCAAGTATTGTTTTTATTTTTATTAATAATTTCTCTTAATTTATCATTAATCCAAAAAATATTTTGATATCAAGTATTTCTAAAAATTATTCAATTTTTTAAAATTCTATGGTCTATATATCTAGTATCTATAATATCTCAAGAAAAACTAATACTATTATTAGGCAATAAACTTCAAGAAAAAATATCTAAGTTATTTATTAAGTTAAATCAAGTTGAATTTAATGTTCAAGAAGAAAAACTTCAAGATAAATAAAATAAATTTAAAGTATTTCAATTTAAAATTCAACTACAATAAAAAAAATTATTATTTTCTACAAAATTAGTTTTTCAAGTTCAAAGTAATGTATTTCAAGAAAAATATTTTACTTCATTTGGACAAGATTTTATTTCTTTTAAATATGATTTATTTATATTATTATTTAAAATATTTTTATAAATATCTACTTGAGAAACAATATTTTTTGATAAAGTATTTAAAATATTATCATATTCTAAGTTTTTCTCAAAAAAATTTTGTTTATTCAAGACAATCATTCAAAAAGAAACTGAAATAAAAATAAGTATCAATACATATATTAAAGAAAATCATTTACTTTTATTAACCATCTTATATATCTAAATTAAATTTTAAATAATCATCTATTAAAACTTGATTATCAATTTTTAAGGTTTTAAATAAATTGCTATTTTCTTTTTTAAATATATTTAAATCTATCTCAAATAAAGCTCAAGTATTAAATGATTTTATATCTATATCTTTAATTAATAATTTTTTATATATTTTTCAAGTATTAAAATTTTTATTTATTATACTTCAAGTATTGGCTAAAATTCAAGTCAAAGTAGCTGTATCTAAAGTTAAAAATCAAAAATAATATCTATCATAAAGGTCTTTATTATAATTAAACTTGTAATTAATTCAATTATTATCATCTAAAAAACTTCCTATTAAATATCAATTTTTATCATTATAAATTAAAATTCATCAAGTAAAAACTATTCAAGAATTATAAGTTACAAGACTTTTATCAATTATAAAATTTTTAATATCTCAAAAAATTTCTTGTTCAATAGTTGAATTTGCCATATTATCTCAAATCTTATTTATAGAAAGCGAAACTCATATAGTTATTATTGAAATAATAAATATTGTAATAGTTAACTCAATAAGTGTAAATCATTTATTTGCTATTTGCATTTTTAGTTTTTATAGTTATTAACTATCATTATAATTAATTTTTATAAATGTAAATAATTATTAAGTTTAACTTTTTAATTTTTTTATTATAATATAACTAAATATCAATAAAAAAGTTTATGAAAAGAAATAAATATTGAGAAACTTTACTTTGAACTTTAATTATAGTTGCTATTATAGCTATAATTATGTTAAGTATTTGAAAACTAGTTCAATATGATTCTTGACTAAACTTTGAATATAATAAAAAAAATTATTTAGATATATTAAGTAAAAATACAAATAGCATTTCAAAAAAAATAAATTTAACTAACTATCAATTAAATGAAAATATATATTTATATAAAACTTGAAATACTATTTTAGCATTATCTTGAAATTTAAATTCTGATTTTAAATATATAAACTATTTATGAGAATATATTAATTCTTGAAGTTATAATTGAGTTATTTTAGAAAGGAACTGCTTAATAAAAAAAGATTTTTTTGATAAAAATATATTAAATTGTGAAATAAAAGAGATTACTAAAAAATAATCTTGAATTTTTTTAAAAAAAACATATAACTAAAATCAATTAAAAATTAGAGTAAAAAAAATGTTTAAAAAGACAAAAATAAGTAAAAATAAATTAGATATAAATAATTTAATAAATATACAAAAATGATTTATAAAATCAAAAGAAAACTCAAATAATTTTTTAAGGTATTTTGTATTAATAGTATTAATAATTGTTTGATTTCTTTGATATATAGCACTAAAAGAAGTTTCTAAAATAAAGTTTGATTTAGATTCTATATTATCTTTTTCTTGATTTTGATTAAATTTAGAAGAAATAGAAAAAAAATCAACTATAAAAACAACTAACTGAAAAACAAATATAGTAATTATTTGAAGATGATGAGATGAAAATGATGCTCCAGAATTAACAGATAGTATTTTAATTGCTTCAATAAATTATAAAAATAAATCTATTTCAATGTTTTCTGTTCCAAGAGATTTATATGTAGCATACCCTACTTCTTGAGCTTGAAAAATCAATGAAGTTTATTTTAGAGCTTTGAGAAAAACAAAAGATGAATTTGAAGCTATAAAAAGCCTAAATGAAGTTTTATGAAAAATTACTTGAGAAGAAATGCATTATTTTGTAAATCTTGATTTTAATTGATTTAGAAAAATTATTGATAGTGTTTGAGGTATAAATATAGATGTTCCAAATCAAATTATAGACAATACATATCCTGGGCCAAATCATAGTTATATAACTTTTAAAATAAATCCTTGATTACAAACTCTTGATTGAAAAACTGCTTTAATGTATGCTAGATCTCGTCACTCAACAAGTGATTTTGATAGATCTCTTAGACAACAATTAATTATAAAAGCACTTAGAGAAAAATTTTTATCTCTAGATTTACTCACTTCCCCATCTAAAATAAAATCAATTTATGCTATCTTACAAGAACATGTTATAACAAATCTTGATTTATGACAAATGATTGACCTTGCTTTATTTTTAAAAGATATTCCTAAAGAAAATATAGTTTCCTCAAATTTAAATGATTGATGTTTTTATTGAAGTTATACTTGTGAAAAATGATGATTTTTATATGTTCCATTAAGAGCTGATTTTGGTTGAGCTTCAGTGATGTTACAAGAATGATGAACAAAATCAAATCCTTCAAATTATTCAAAACTAATAAATTATACAAATATAGTTTTTAACTATCCTTTAGTTTATGCTGAAAATTTACCTATAAATATATTTAATTCAACAAAAGTATCTTGACTAGCTCAAGATGTCGCAACTTCTTTAAAAAAATATTGATTTAATATCCCAGATAAAGATTCTATATGAAATACATCATGAGATAAATATGAAAAATCAAAAATACTTTATACAACTTGAAGTTGAGAAGAAATTCCTCAAACAGTAAAAGCTCTTGAAATGTTTATATTTTGATGAAGTGAAAAAGTAGAAGTATTACCAAAGTACTCAAAAAATCCACAAACAAAAATAGAAATAATCATATGAGATGATTATAAAAATTTAAACTTTTAATTAAAAAACCTATGTCTTTTAAAACAATCAAAGTAACAAAGAAAAAAAAATATAAAAACTTTAATAATAAAAATTTAAAAGTATTTTTAACTTATGGTATTTTATGATTTTTTTGAATAATTTTATTATCATGAATTTTAATTTATGTAAATATAGTTTCAAAATTACCTGATGTTAAAAAACTTGAAAATCTAAATATAATCCAATCATCAACTATTTATGATAAAAATTGATGAGTTTTATATAATCTATATTGAGATGAAAAAAGAACATATATCTGATTTGATAAAATCTCAAAAAATATGGTTAATGCAATTATATCATGAGAAGATAAAAGATTTTGGGATAATCCTGGGTTTGATATTATTTGACTTTTAAGAGCATTTTATTATTGAATTTTATGAAAAAATACTTGATTTGCATGAACTTCTACATTAACTCAGCAATTAATAAGAAATACAATTATTGAAAATAGAAATTCAAGTGAAACTTTTGTTGATAAACTTGAAAGAAAATTAAAAGAGTATGTTTTAGCTTATAAATTAACAAATGAAGTTTCAAAAGAAAAAATACTAGAATTATATCTAAATAAAATAGCTTATTGAAGTAATGCTTTTTGAATAGAACAAGCATCTTTAACTTTTTTTTGAAAATCTGCTAAAGATCTTGATATATTAGAATCAAGTATACTTGCAAGTTTACCAAAATGACCAACTTATTATTCTCCTTATACTCAATATCAAAGACTTGTTTGAAATATATATTCATACCCTAAATCAGATAAAAATAGTATAACTAACTTAATTACAAAAAAAGCCCTTGATGAAAAAAAAGATTATTATTTAACTTTTAGCAATTTTATTAAAAATTTAACAGCAAAAAGACTTTGAGAAAATTGACTTTTAGTTTGTAATTTAGATAAAAAATATTTTAAAAATTCTATTTCTATAGATAAAGACGGGTGTAGTATATTAAATTATAGTGATTTACTTAATTTTTTAAATTCTTTAAGATTTGATATAAATTGAGAATATATTGAGTACCAAACTTGAAGAAAAGACTTTATACTTTGAAGAATGCTTGAAGATGAATATATAACTTTTGATGATTATAAAAAAGCATTAAATGAAAGTATTTGACTTGAGTTTAATGAATATAAAGAAAATATAAAATATCCTCATTTTGTTATGTATGTAAAAGATTATTTATCAAATAAATATTGAGAGGAAATACTTAACAGTGGTTGATTAAAAATATATACAACTATTGACCCAAAATTACAAGATAAAGCAATGGAAATTGTTTCAAATCAAGTATCTTCAAATATAAAAAAATTTGATGCAAATAACTGAAGTTTAATAAGTATTGATAATAAAACTTGAGATATACTAGCATATGTTTGATGAGAGAATTATTTTAATAAAGAAATTGATTGAAATGTAGATATGATTACTTCAAAAAGACAACCTTGAAGTAGTTTTAAACCATATGTTTATGCTCTTGCTATTGATAAAAATCCTTTTTGACCTTATACTCCTATATATGATATAAAAACAACTTTTCCAGGTGGATATGAACCAAAAAATTATGAATGAAAATTTGATTGAAAAATGAATTTAATGACTGCTTTAAATGGTTCTAGAAATATACCTGCTATAAAACTTTATTTTCTTGCTTGAGAGCAAAAAGGAATTATTGATTACTTAAAAACAACTTGAGTAAAATCATTAAATGAAAATTTTACTTACTGAGCACCACTTGCACTATGATCTTGAGAGATGACAGCATTAGAAATGGCACAAGCATATTCTGTGTTTCCAAATAATTGACAAAAAATTGATATAAACCCTATATTAAAAATTTTAGATAGTAAATGACTTGTTATAGAGCAAAAAAGACCTACTTTATGAACTAAAGTTTTAAATGAAACAACAGCTTATATAATGGATTATATTATGTCAAATTCTGCATCAAGACCAACTGAGTTTTGGAATACAAATTTGACTTTAAAAAATAGACCTGCTTGAGCAAAAACTTGAACTTCAAATAAATTATTTATAAAAAATTGAAAAAAAGAATATTTCCCTGGAGATATATGGACTGCTTGATTTACTCCTCAAATAACAACAGTAGTTTGGGCTTGAAATACTGATTGAACAAAACTATTACCAGCAGCAGATTGACTTAATTGAGCTGCTCCTATGTGGAAACAATTTATGGAATATGCTCACTCTTGACTAAAAGTAGAAGAATTTTCAAAACCAAAATGATTAAAATCAGCTAAAATATCAAAAATATCTTGACTACTTGCTCCTGAATGATTTGAACCTAGTTTAACAGTAAATAGCTACTTTACAAATGTGCCAACAAAATACGACCAAAGTATGCAAAAAATAGAAGTTGATGCTATGTGTAATTGAAAAGTATGACCAAACACTCCTCCATCTGCAATTAAAACTTGATATTATATAGCATACCACTCTATAGATCCAGACAATAAAGTTTGGGAATCTTGAGTTCAAGCTTGGGCAAAACAAAGTTGATATAAAGAATTTTGAAATATTTGAAATATTATTTCAGATTATAAAGATGAAGAATGTATAAGAGATGAAAAGCTTGTTTCTAAATCAAATATAGAAATTGCAACAAAAATACAAGATTGAGACAATTTTATAAATTGATATAATTATGTAGAAATTTGATATAAAAGTGCAAATCCTATAGTAAAATTACAAATATTTTTATGAGATACTTTAATTCAAGATATAAAAGTAGCCAATAAAACTTCTTGAGTTTATGCTTGAAATATAGAAATTCCAAAATGATATGATTGAAATTATAATTTAACTATTAAAGCACTAGATAGTGTTTATTTATCTTGAGAAAAAAACTATAATATAACAATATCTTTAAAAGATGAAGTTCCTCCAAAAATAAATATTACAAATCCTGAAAGTTTAAGTATTTCTCTTTATAAATGACAACCTTTCAATTTGAGATGAAATATAGAAGATGCTTGAAAACTAAGATCAACAAATATTTATATAGATAATAATCCTTATAAAATATGAATTGAGCAAAGAGAATTTGTAGAGGAAATAAAAACAGATAATTTAGAAGTTTGAACTCACACCATAAAAATTGAATCTATTGATTTATCATTTAATAAATGAACTAAAGAAGTCACTTTAGAAGTAATGCCTTAAATTTTAATTTGCAAATATTATTTTAAAAAATAAACTTAAGTTTGAGTTTATTTTTTTGTTTATTTTATGAAAAAAACTTGAATTTTAATCATAAGTTTATTTAGTTTAATCTTATTGTATCTTATATTTCCCTATTTTTTAAAAGTAGAACTTAAAAAAATACCTCTTTCTACTATCATTTATGATGATAAAAATAATGAGATTTGAGAAATTATATTTGATAAAAAATACAGACACAGAGAAACTTCATTTAATGAAATCCCAGATTTTTTAAAAAATGCTTTAATATCGATTGAAGATAAAAGATTTTATTATCATTCTTGAATTGATTATATTTGAATAATTAGAGCTTTAAAAAATAATATTTTTGGTAATAGTGTGCAGTGAGCTTCAACTATTGATAATCAAGTGATTAGAAATAGTTATTGGTTAAATGAAAATAGATGATATAAATTAAAAATAAAAGAGTTTGTATTATCACTTGCATTAAATAAAAAATACTCAAAAAACGAAATACTTAATTATTATTTAAATAATATAAATTTTTGATATTTGAATTATTGAATTGCTTCAGCTTCAGTATTTTACTACAATAAAGATATAAAAAATTTAACAAAAGCAGAAATGCTTTGACTTATAACTATTATAAAAAATCCAAATAAATACAATCCTATAACAAATTTATCAAATTTTAATAAAAGATTTAAAATCTTAGTTAACTATTTAGAAAAAAATTGAGTAATTTCAAAAGAAGAAAAAACCTCTATTTTACAAGAAAAACTTATTTTTTTCACTTGAGAAAAAAATAAACTTCCTTATATAGTTGATTTTATAAATAATAAATCTTTTTTAGAAAATAATTCAAAATGAAGTATTTTTACAACTATAAGTTATGATTTAACAAAAAAAATAGATGAACTTGCTAAGTCTTCTATTAAAAGTCTTGCTTGGAAAAATGTATCAAATTATTCTATTATAATTATTGATAGAAATACTTTGGATTTAAAAGTAATGATTTGATGAAATGATTATTATTCTAAAGATTGACAGGTAAATTGAAGTCTTGCTTTAAGACAGCCTTGAAGTGCTTTAAAGCCTTTTATTTATTTACTTGCTTTTCAAGACTTAAATAAAACTTCATCATCAACTATACTTGATTTGCCAGTAAATTATAAAACAATTGATTGATATAGTTATGAACCTAAAAACTATTCTCTTGATTATAAATGAGAAATTAGTTTAGCACAAAGCCTTTCTCAAAGTATAAATATTCCAGCCGTAAAGCTTTTAAATGAGATTTGAATAGAAAAATTTTTAATATTTTTAAGAAGTATTAAAATAAATTCTTTAAATAAAAATTCTGACTTTTACTGATTATCACTTGCATTATGAAGTTGAGAAGTCAGTTTATATGAACTCACAAGAGCTTACTTAATTTTTGCAAAATGAGGTAATTTATGTGATGTAAATTATATTGAAAAAAATAAAGCAAATTGCAAAAAAATTACAGACAAAAAATACACTGCTATGGTTGAGGAAATTTTAACAAATAGGTATTTTAAACTTGCATGATTTCCTATAAATTCAAATCTTGATTTTGAAAATAGAGAAGTTTTTGTAAAAACAGGGACTTCAAGAAATTTTAAAGATAATTTAAGTATTTGATATACTTCTAATTATATTATATGAGTTTGGGTTTGAAATAAAGATTGAAGTGAGATGAAATGAGTTTCTGGGTCAACTTGAGCATGAGATATTTTTAGAAAAATAGTTTATTTTTTAGATGATAAAGATATAAACTCTAGTGTTATTTCTTTAAATAAAGATAAAAAAGATTATCTAGAAATCACATCTCCTTTAGATAAAAGTATGTTTAAAGTAAATCCCTTTATACCATTAAAAAATCAAGATATAAAACTTTCTTTTTCTACAAATGTGTATTATGATAGTTTTAGTTGGTATTTAAATTGAGAAAAAATTGATAGTAATTTTATAAATATTACAAAATTTTTGAAAAAAAATAATTTAAAAGTTGAGATTTATAAGAGTTGAGAAATGGTTGGGAGTGATGAGGTTTTGGTGGAGGTGGAGAAAAAATAAAAGCCTTTTGGCTTTTATAAATGATTTTTTAATAATTTTTAGATTTATTAATAAAGTTATATTTGTCTATAAAATTTTCAGATTTTTTAAGTATTTCATCAATAGTTATTTTTAGATTCTCAAAACTACATTTTATTGGATTAAGTTTCAATAATGAATTTAATCAAATAGTTTTTTGATTTCATAATTTTTTGTTTAATATATTTGTTTTAATAATATAAAAATCCCATTGTTCTAATTTTAAAGGATTTATTGTTTTTGCATCTTTATGTGATAAAATTGCAAAAACATATATATCACTTCTCCTTTTAAGTTCATTTCAATTATAATCTTTTGTGGGTTTTATACTTAAGATAATATTTGAATATTTATTTTGCTCCCAAGATTGTATATAAGATCAAGATTTTATCTCTATTTTTAAATCATTATATACTAAATCATATTCATCCCACTCAATTCTATAAGAATTTGTTATACCCAATGCTTTTGCTATTATAAATTCTGCAAGTTTTCATCTCATAGTATTATTTAATAAATCAGACCCATTCCAACTCCAAAAATCCAATAATTGGAAATCAAAATTATTTTTATTAAATGAAAAAATCTCATTTCAAATCTTTTTAATAGTTTTAACACTAAAATTATTTTCCATAGTTTAAAAAATTATCTAAAACTTAAATTATTAAAATTAAATCAAACATTCCTCCCTACTCAACCCTAAACTCACTCCCCCCACTTCTCCCAAAAACTTCTTTATTATAAAATTCTCAAACTTGTGTTGGTTTTACTTCAAAATCTCAAGCATGAGTTAATCTAATAGTATATGAAAAATTATATATTCAAGCAAGAAGCTCTTTAGTCCAAGCAAAATACATATCATCTCTAAATTCTTTTTTATCTAAATATATATTTGTAGCAATATCAGTTACTTCTTTATTTTCAGTATCAAGATTAGTATTTACTATTTCACTTCATGAAGGTATAAAACTTTCAAATGCCACTTGATCTCTATCTTCATTTGTTATAACTTTATTGTAAACTAAAACTAAATCTCAAACTTTTCAAGAAGTAATTGGTGATAAATATTCTATCACATCTTTAGGATATTTTAAATTATCATAATTTATTTCTCAAGAAAGATATTTTTTTAATTCCTCATTTTTAAGACTTTCAATTTTTTTGTATTCATCAAACGAAAAATATTTTTTTTCTACAAAAAATCATTCATCTCTTGGTTTTGTATCTTTAGATTTTATGAAATATTTTAAATTTAAATCATAATAAACTACTCAAGTTCCACTTTTTGAGATATTAAAAATATTTTTATCTTGTAAATTATCAGACGAAATTGTTTTAGAAAAACTATCAAATATATTTTTCCCACTTATTTTTTTACTATCAATTTGACTTGAATTTAGATTTATATCTACTGACATATTTGTATTTTGTAAATCTTTTGATTTTGATAAATAATTTGTAAGTGATTTTATTACATATAAATTATCAATAGTTGATCCAAAATTTCAGTTTGTCTTTGAAGAAATTATAAATCTAATTATATTATCAATTATATTTTCACTATCTTTAAAATTATCAAGTCATATATTTGATATAATTTCTAGAAGTTTTGATGAATTATATATTCTTGAGTTATTAGTTGCTGAAATAAATGCTCATTTTGGATTGTAAATTAAATTATTTGCAAAGATTTTTTCTACTTTTTTTAATAATTCTTTTGTAATTAAATCTTTTTCTTCTTTTGGTAATGATTTAATTTGTAAAATTTGTGACATTAAATCTGATGCAGACAATTCACTTAATAAATTTATATTTAATGTTTTATACATTTTATAAACTTCATAATCATCTAAATCATAGGTAGTTAAAGCAAGAAGTATATCTTTTTTTAGTTCAATACTTATACAATTATTTTTAATTTTTTCATCACAAGTTTTATTTTTATAAAACTCATTTTTTAAATAATTTGAAGAATTTTTTAGAATTTTTTCATCTACATTATATCAAAGTGATTTGATTTCAGACAATGATGACAATACATAATTAGTTAAATTTATATCGCTTATTTTATAAGTGCTATCATACCAATAAGTAAATCAAAAATCAATATTTTGATATTTTTTTATTGATACTAAATAATCTTTTATAAGCTCATCTACACTTATATCTTTATATCAAACAATATTGTTAATATATTTTTTTAAAGTAATTTTTTTTAAATCATACTCTTTTCAAACTGAATTATATAATTTTTTAATATAAATATAAGGCATAATTGATGAAGTAGTTTGTTCTGCTCAAAAGTAAGGATAATTTGATAAATAACTAACTCAGTCAAGCAGTGAGTTAAACAAAGTTCAAGCATAATTTATGCTTAATGTAGTAGTTTTTTTATCTAAATTTAAAATATTTATTTTTTCATCAAAACTTACATCACTTGTTTTTCAAACAGTTGATAAATACTCTGGAATTATTCAATTATTTATAGGAATAATTTTTTTAATTGAATCATAAATATTTTTATCATTTTTTGAAGTTGCTTCAATATTTATACTTGAAAAATCATATAAATTAAAGTCTTTTGACTGTTTTAAATTAAATTCAAAATCAACTTTTTTGGATTCTCAATTTTTTATAAAAACAGATTTATTTGTGTCTTTTAACACTCAATTTGTTGCTTTTATTTTTACAATAAAATCATCATCTTTTCAAGTTTTATTATAAATAACTGGTGATAAAATTATTTTGTCATCAGTCGCTAAAAATCTCGGTAAATTATCTTCTATCATCAAAGGATTATTTGTGATAAATGTTTCATAATTAACTCAGATTTTGTTATCATCTGGAGTTGAAACTAAAGCCTCAATAACCCAAGTTGTAAGATTGTCTGGTAAAGATGGTATTTTTATAATTGATTTTCAATTATTATCTGTAGTAAAATCAGAAAGCCAAAATGCTGTATCTTTAAAATTTCATCTTGGTTTTTTAGTTTCTCATCATTTTAAGTTATCTCAAGCTCATCATTTTTCTCAACCACTCACATCTTTTACTTCAAGTTTTTCTATTAAGTATTTTAAATTAGAATAACTCAAAGTTCATAGATATCTTTTCATATCATAAAAAAATGAATATGGATTTTTCTTAGGATTTCATTTTAGTGCTAAAACACTTTCATCAACTACTCACAAACTTCAATTTGCATTTGGAACTACTTTTCAGTTACTATCAGTTACTTCAACAGCTATTTCCATAGATTCTCAAGGTTTGTAATTTTTTTTGTTTGGAACAATTGAAATATTTAAATTTTTGTATTCTGTTAACACTTTTACAACTGATAAAGCTCTTTTAAAAATTGGAAGAGGATTATTTGGTTGATTTCATATTAAAAATACTTTTAAATACACATTTGGATAATGTTTATCTGTAAGTTTTAGACTAATTTCATCTCAATATGATTTTATATCGTGTATAAAATAATCTAAAATCCCATCATCTTTTTCTACAATTACAAGTGCTTTTCAGTTATTTACTGGGCTTTTTAGTGTAAATTTTGCTGTTTCTCATAATTTGTAAGTGATTTTATATGATTCAAAGTCAGTTATATTATTATTATCATTTCACCATGAAATATAGTTTTCTCAAGCTACATAAATATCTTTAGATGATGAAAATGTTTGATTATTATCTCAAGTATAACTTACTTTTATTTTATATTCTCAATCACTTTTAGTTTTAAAATTGCTTGAAATAAATCATTTATTATCTGTTTTAAGATTTAGAGTTTTTTCTAATTTTTCATCTATAAAGTATTTGTTATAAAAAACTCAATCAACTCAAAGTTTCTTAACTTGTTTATACTCTTTTTTAAATAATTCAACTTTTATATTTTTTACAGGTAGTGGTTTTGCATCATAATCCAAAGTTATAGCATCAAAATCAATTCACTTTTCTTTAGATGTATAATAATTTGACTTTAATCAAACATAAGCATCAGTTGTATGAAGCACTTTTGAAATAGTATTTGAAACTGTTTTTTTAGTATCAGGATCTGTTACTTCAAAATTGAAAGTATAGATTTTTTCTCAAGTGTCTTTATTTTTTGGGAAATCATAATCTAAGTTAAAATATCCGTTTTCATCAACTTTAAAATCAACAGATCAAAGATTTAATTTATCTTGATAATCACAATATCACCAATATATACAAGAAAAATAGTCCTCATTTTCCCCAAATTGATAATCTCCATACTCTTTTGCATCAAAATAATATTTTTGAGAAAGTATGAAATATTTTCAAGAAGTGTTTGTCATTTTTCAACCAAAATAATATTTTGGAGAGATTTTTATATTTGTTTTTTCTCAAATATTTAAATCATTTTTACCAGTTTCTATATCTACTTTAAATGTAGGTTTTTTATACTCTTCAACACTAAATCATCAAGCAGTATATATATCTTGATAATAGCTTTCTTTTTTATTTTTGTATTTGAATTGAAATTTAAAATTTCATAAAGCAAAATCTTTTGGAATTATAAAACTTCAAGTAAAATTTGAATTATTATCAAGATTTAACTCCATACTTCTATATTCATTAAAGTCTTCTCAAATAATTTTTAAAACTCAAGATTTTATACTTGATTTTTTGTATCAATCAAAATTAAATTCTCTTAAAAGTCATTTTATTTGCACTTCATCTCAAGGTCTATAAATAGGTCTATCAGAGTAAACATAAGCATAATCTTTTGTAGAACTATCTTGACCTGAAATATATTTAAAATCATAATTTGAAAAATCATCTCAATCTCAAATAATTCAATAAAAGTCATTATTTTTCAATAAAATATATGAAATTCAACTCAAATCTTGATCAATTACATAAACTTTTTTTTCTTTATCAAATTTATATGGTATGGTAGTTTTGTTATAATTAAAATCATAAAATTCTAAATTTAAATTTGGTATTTCGCTATTATCTCACAACTTTGTAGCATATAGTATAGATTTATTTGATCATTTTTCTAAAAAAGCACTTATGTTTGTTTTTATAATTAAATTTTTTGCATAATTATTTTCTTTTGATTTTGATTCATTATTAAAAACTTCAAATCATATATATTTTGCATCAGTTTTGTATCATAAAATATCTTTTTCTAAATCAAATTTATTATTTGTCATTTTCCAATATACAAGTTTTGTATCAAGTTTTTTGCTTGTTTTTTTCGTGCATGTTGCAAAATTTCAAAATGGGTCTTTTAAATAATTTTTATAATCTAAATCATTCATTTCACATACATCTACAAAAATATTTGAAGTATTTATAGTTTGAATATTTATTATAGTTGGCACATTATTTGGAAAAACATTTGTCTGGTTTACAAAAGAAGTATAAACATATTTATCATTTTCTCTTAAATTTTTTGTTTTTATAGAATTTTTAAATAAAGTAGTTTGCTTGTTTCAATAAATATCTTCTAAATTTGAAATATTTATATCATAAGAGCTATTTGGAGAAAGTCTTGAGTCAATAGAATAAAGAGTTTCTCAAGGATTTGCTTCTGGACAATATCATTTTTCAATTAATTTTTTATTTTTATCTTCCTTAGATAAATTCTCTATTGACTCTGAAAATTGCCAATCTTCTATATATTGACTTTCAAAAAATCATTTCAAAGTTCAAGAATTTGAAAAATTTATAAAATTATTTAATGTTTTCTCACTTCAGTCAAGATATACTCAATCTAAAGGATTATTTACGTATAAACAAGATTTTGAATAATCAATATTTAAAAAGTTTGTTATTTCTAAGTTTTTAGATGTCTTATAATTGTAAACTACATCTTTTAATAAAGATGGGTTTATTTTCTTAAACAATGTTAAAGTATAGTCTGAATTATTTTTTAGAGAGTTTTTAAGTTCAAAACGAATTTGAGTTTTATCATCAACCCAACTTTTTACTCAATTTGCTTCTATTTCTTTTTTTACATAAGAAATTGAGAAGTTAATTTTTTCTCAAGTTTTACTATCTTTAAACTCAAACATATCTTTATTTAAAGGGGTTTCTTCAAAAAAGCTTATATTAAAAAATACATCTTTATTTGGTAGAAAATCTCTATATGTAAAGTCTTTAGTATCAACTAAACTTCAGGTATTTCAATATATATTTTTATAAACTCATATATTTGATATAAATGGATTTGATTTTAGATTTGCTACAAATTCTGTTTTCAAAGAAATATTTCAATATTTTGGATTTAATCATTTATTTAAAACTAATTTATAGTTTGTATCATAAAAATATTCTCAATTTAATGATTTAATTAAAAAAGATTTTTCAGAATTTTTAATATTTTCAACTTTTATTTTTATTTCAGTTTCTTTTTTATTTTCATCAATTTTATATATTTTTATGTTTTTAGTTAAATCATCAATTGATACAGGATAATTAAAGTTTAAATTTATATAATCTTTTGGAGAAAAACTATCATTTACAAGAGGCTTTAAATCAGGAGTTACAAAACTTCAAGTAAAAGTGTCATCTAAAGGATAATTTAATCAAGATTTATATGCAATACTATAATCATACTTTGTTGCTCAATTAAATTGAGTTTTTGGGATAAATTCTAAAACTGAAGTGGTAGTCCAACTACATTTTCATTCAATTTTTGGTGTAATTTCTAAAGGGCATGGTAAATCATCTTTAAAATCTAAACTAGATATACTAATCATTGGCAGGCTAAAAAAGACTACTAGATTTTTTTGCAAATTATCTAAGTTTTTTTCTGGTAAAACTTTTACAACTTTAGCTCCTGCAACTGCAGAAACTATATATAAAATATCATCCTCTAATTTTTCTCAATTTATTGACTTTAGATTTTTTGAAATCAAAATAGTATAATCTTGACCTATTTTAAGGCTTTCTTCTAGTTTAAAACTTAAGGTATTATCATTTTTTAACTCCAAAATTCAAGGAACTTCTGGGGTTATTTTAAAAATATCTTTTGACACACTTTCTTTATCTATTTTTTTAGAAAAAGATAGATCTATTGATTTAGTATTGTATGGAATTTTTTTAATTCATAAATCAAAATTTCCCCCTGAAATTTCAAAAGAAGAAAAAGTATTTTTAAATAATTGATTAATTTCTTTATTATTAAAAAGAAAAACTCAAAATATAAAAAGTGTTAAAACAAAAATAAAACTACTTAAAAAGTATGTTTTATTTTTAGTATAAATTGAAAGTAGTTTTTGCCCTAATTTTTTTAGATTAATCATATTTTAAATATTATTAAAATAATGATTTTATTATATAATTTCCCAAAAAAATTACAAATAAAAATAATTTAACAAAAAAAGTAGAAATATTTCTACTTTTTACATATCATCCATAAAATAATTTATATAATCTTCTTCTTTTACAATTCATTTATCTCTCAAATTATCAGCATAATTTTTCATAGTAATCATTCATTCTGATTGTCCCATCTCAATTGCATTATTTATTTGAACTAAATCTCAAGCACGAATTAGGTTTCTTATTCAAGGAGTCATCATCATTACTTCAAATATTCAAGCTCTTCATCATCATATTTTTGGTATAAGTCTTTGAGATAAAACTCAAAATAATATATCTCATAATTTATATCTAAATGAGTGTTGTAATTCAGGATGGAAAAAATTTACAAGTCTTGTTATAGTTTGCACTGATCATGCAGTATGCAAAGTTGAAATAACTAAGTGTCATGTTTCAGCTAACTCAACTGCAGCTTCAACTGTTTCTTTATCTCTCATCTCTCATACCATAACTATATCTGGGTCTTCTCTCATAGCTGCCCTTAAAGCAGAAGAAAATGAACGAGTATCTTTTCAAACTTCTCTTTGAGAAAAAATAGATAAATTATCTTTAAAAATAAATTCTGTAGGGTCTTCAATTGTAATTATATGTTCTCTTCTTGTTTTATTTATAGCATCAAGAATAGATATCATTGATGTTGACTTTCAACTTCAAGTTGGTCAAGTTACTAAAATAAGTCCTCATTTTGCTTTTGTAAACTTTGAAACTCATCTAGGTAATCATAATTCTTCAATACTTTTTGGTTCTGAGGCTATTTTTCTTAAAACAAAAGCTATTTTTCATAATTTATAAAAAGCATTTACTCTAAAAGGTGTTCAGTCAGTATGAATATAAGCAAAGTCAGCATCTCTTTTTTCAAAAAATTCTTTTACCGCTTCTTTGTTATCATTTAAAAGTTCAAGTAAAATTTGTTTTGCTTTTAATGTATCAAGTGGATTTCAAGAAACCTTTCAAAGCTCTCAATGAACTCTAAATCATATATTTTCTCATTCTGACATATGTATATCAGATGCTCAAATTTTTATACAATGATCTAGTATAGGTCGCACAGTTAAATTTGCCATATATTATTTTTTAGTTTTATTTAATTTTTTAATATTATTTTTTAATATTCCCTAATTTATGTTCTCTTGTTCTTGTTGAATCAGTTTCTAAAACACTTTTTTTCATTTTCTCAATATTTGCTATATCTAAATCTAAGGCTCAATCTTCAATTTCTAAATCTTTAACTTCTTTTTTTAAAAACGATAATTCTTCTTTTAATTTTGCAATTTTTTTATCTAAAATAGATGCACTATCCTCTTTTTGTTCTATTGTTTTTGAAATAAAATCTTTTCTTTGTTGTATTTTAGATATAGTTTCATCAAGTATTGAATTTCTATCAAAAATTTGTTCTTCTTTAGCTGGAGTAACTTCTTTTTCAACTTCTTCTTTACTTTCACCAAAAGTAGTTAAATTATTTAAAGTAACTTCTTCTTTATTTGATGTCAAATCAAATAAATCTTCTTGTTTTCCTTCTAAATTTAAATCTTCTAATACTTCTTCTTGTTTTATAGCTTCTAGTGCTAAATCAGTTTTTTCTTCTGTTAAACTAGTTTCTCAAAATCAAAAATCTATATCAACTGTATTATTATCTGCAGCTAAAGAAGTACCCGCTAAAGATGTTTCTTCTTTTTTTTCATTCTCTACTTCACTTCATCAAAGTAAATCAAATCATCATAAATCAAAACTGACTTCATCTACTTTAGGAGAATCTATAATCTCTAAAGAGTTATCTATGCTTGAAGATGTAGTATTTGAAGGAAAATCAAAATCTATTATATCATTATCTGTATCTCAAATAATTAATAAATCTTCTTCTGTTTGTATTGCTGTTGACATATTTAAAATAAATTAAAAATATAAATTACAAAAGTATTGTATCATATAAAAAAAATATTTGCAAAAAAAAATCAAAAAAATATAATCTCACTTACAAATAATATAAATATATTATTTTAATTTTATAAAATAATTAAAAATATAGATTATGGACATGTCAAAAATGTGAGAATTAATGAAACTTCAACAAGAAGCAATGAAAATTAAAAAAGAGCTTGAAAATACTATAATTGAAGCAGAAGTAAATTGACTTGTTATTTCAGTAAATTGAGAAATGAAAGTTGAAAAAACAGATTTTGAAACAAATGATTTAATCCCTGGATTATCAGATAGTCAAAAAAAAGCTTTAGAAGAAGCTATAACACAAGCAATAAATAAATGAACTAAAAGAGCTCAAGAAGTAGCAGCCGAAAAAATGCAATGAGTTATGTCTCAAATGTGATTAAATATTCCAGCTTGATGATTACCTCCAATGTAGCAAAAAAAACTAGAAAATTTTTTCTAGTTTTTTTTATATATGATAGCTTCATTTTTCCTCATCTAAAAATATTTTTTTATCTTTAAAAGAGATAACTCTTTTTTTATAACTATCAACTATATTTTTATCATGAGTTGCAATTATAATAGTTTTTCAAAGTCTATTTAATTCTTCAAATATTTCCATAATAGTAAGTGCTGTTTTTGGATCTAGATTTCAAGTTGGTTCATCTCAAATAATTATTTCTGGATTATGAACTAAAGCTCTAGCTATAGATACTCTTTGTTTTTCTCAACCTGATAATTCAGATGCAAATCTATCTTTTTTTAACAATAATCAAGTTGCCTCAAGTACTTCTGGTACTTTTTTTATAATTTCACTATCTTTATAATTACAAACCTCCATAGCAAATGCAACATTTTCATAAACAGTTTTTGATTCAAGTAATTTATAGTCTTGAAAAATTACTCAAATCCTTTTTCTATATTGTCTTAAAGTTTTTTCATTTAAATTTTTATATAAATAACTTCCATCATCTAAAATTATATCTCAATTTTCTGGTTTAAAATCTCATATCAAACTTCTTATGAGTGATGTTTTTCAACTTCAACTATATCATATTATAAACACAAATTCTTGTTTTTTTATCTCAAGAGTTACTTTGTCTAAGACTTTTTTATTTCAAAAACTTAAAGTTAAATTATCAATTTTCATAAATTTTTAATTATTTTTTTAATTAAAATAAGTATATATATTTTTAAAAATTATCAAAAATAAATTAATTTATAAAATCTTTTGACTTATTATTTAAAATAATTAATATATTTTTAGTTAATGAGAATTATTCTCATTAAGATTTTATTAATTATTAACCAAAAATAATATGGAAGAATTAAATTACTACAATATTGCTAAAATAGACTCACATGCTCCTTTATTTGACTTACCAGCTTACGATCCAGTGAAAGATGATGAAACTAGAGTAAGTTTAGAAGATTTAAGATGAAAATGGACTGTTTTATTTTACTATCCAGCTGATTTTACTTTTGTTTGTCCAACTGAACTAAAAGATATGGCAGATGCTAAAGCAAAATTTGATGAATTAGGAGTAAAAATACTTTCTGCTTCAACAGATACTGTATTTTCTCACAGAGCTTGGGTTAAACATGAAAAATTAATGGAAAAATTCCCTTATACTATGCTTTCTGATCATGCTTTAAATGTTGCTGATATGTATAATATATTAGATGAAGAATCTTGAATAGCTTGAAGATGAACTTTTATAATAGATCCTGATTTAATAATTAGATGAATAGAAGTTACTTCTTGACCTTTAGGAAGAAATAGTGAAGAACTAATTAGAAAAATTGAAGCATTACAATTTATGAATAAAAATCCTTGAACTGCATGTCCTGCAAAATGGGCAATTTGATCAAAAACTCTAAAGCCTTCAATAAAAATAGCTTGAGAAGTTTATGAAGCTTTAAATTAAAAAAGAAAAAAATCTTGCAAATGCAAGATTTTTTCTTTACTTTTTTAAAAAAAAGTATATAAACTTTCTTAACTTTATACTTTTTAAAATATTATGGAAAAATTAATTTATAAATTAGCATTTGTAATAATACTTTTTATTGCAACTATTTACTATGCAGTACCTTGGAATGTTTATAATATAAATATGCCTTTTTCTTGAAATAACTATAGATTATGACTTGACTTACAATGATGAGTTGAGCTTGATTATAAAATAGATTTATCACAAGTCCAAAATGAAGAATGATATAATTTACAAAAAGAAAAAAGTATAATTGAATGATTAAAATCAATTGTTGATAAAAGAATTGAAAGTTTAAAAATTAATGATTCAGTTATAACAACAGCATCTTACTGAAATGAAAAACATATAATTGTTCAAATTCCTTTAAAATGAAATAATAAACAAGAAAATGAAGCAAATATAAAAAGAGCAAAAGATGCTATTTGAAAAGTAATGAAAATTGAATTCAAAGAACAAAGAAATGAAGTTACTCAAAAAGATTTAGAAGAAAGAAAAATTTTAGCAGATAATTTTTTAAAAGAAGCTAAAACAAGTGAGTATAATTTTTGAGTAAATTCAACTATTTTTAAAGATAATAATGAAAATATCAATATTTGAACTTTAACTTGAACTACTAATTCATTAAAACCATATTTTACATTAGATACAACTAATTTAAAAACTTGAATTTATAGTGAAGTATTAACTTGAACATGATTAAGTTCTATATGAATTTCTAACTGAGAATTAACTACTACTCAAGATAAATGATATTGGATAATTGATGTAAAATCAAATTCTTGAGGTTTAATTGATTTTAATTATGCCTTTGTTTCTTGACAACCATCAGAATGGATGCCTGCAAAAGATAGTAAATGAAGAGTTTTAAATGAAAAAAACTTTATCTCTTCAGCAGTTCAATACAACCAAGCATTTCAACCAATGATTGAGCTTACTTTTAATGATGAATGAGCAGAAGTATTTTGAGAATTAACAAAAAGATTAAAATGATCTCCTATAGCAATATTTGTTTGATGAGATTTACTTACTTCACCAACAGTTAATGATACTATTTTAACTTGAAAAGCTGTTATTACTTGATCATATACACCAAAAGAAGCAGTAAAACTTTCTCAAGATATAAATACTTGAGTTGTTCCTGCTCCAATTTATTTGACTTCAGAAAGAACTATAGATTCAAAATTATGAGCTAATTCTTTAACTCAATTAATAAATGCTTGAATATGGTGATTTATTGCTATAATAATATTTTTAGTATTAATTTATAGAGTTTGAGGGTTACTTGCTTGAGTTTCATTATTTATTTATATAACTTTAATGCTTGCTATAATAAAATTATTTTGAATAGTTTTAACACTAGCTTGAATTGCTTGATTTATTTTATCAGTTTGAATGGCAATTGATGCAAATGTTTTAATTTTTGAAAGATTAAAAGAAGCTTTAGTTGAATGAAAAAAGACAAATGATGCTATAAAGGAATGATTTGATAAATCTTTTTCTGCTATATGGGATTCAAATATTACTTGAATTATAGTTTCAATTATTTTATTTATATTTGGTATAAATATGATTAAATGATTTTGATTAATGGTTTTAATTTGACTTATAGTTTCATTATTTACTGCTTTATTTATATCAAAATTATTTATATCAATATATTCAAGAAAAAAAGATTTAAATTTAAAGGTATTTTTAGGGATAAAGTAAAATTATTTTAAATCAAATAAAAAGAGATTAGTTTCAAGCTAATCTCTTTTTATTTCTATATCATATCTTAAATTATCTATATCTCAAGCTCATTGAAGTATAAATAAATATTTATTGGGATTATCTATATCTAATTTTTTTATAATTTCTAAAGTATTCTCAAGTCAATTTCAAAAAATTTTATTATTATGATTTATATAATTTAAAAAACTTTCTCAATTTATTTTTCACATATCTTCTAAACTATCTCTTGATTTATATATATTTGGCACTATAAGTAAATCACTGTTCAAAAAAGATTCTTTAAAGTCCTCTAACAACTCTAGTGTTCTATTATACTGATGAGGTTGAAAAATACATACTATCTCTTTATTTTTATATTTATCTTTCAAAGCTTCTAAATTTAATTTTATTTCTGTTGGATGATGTCCATAATCACTCATTAAAATATTTCAATTTAAAGTTTCTCAAACTATTTCAGATCTTCTCCAAATACCATTATAGTTTTTTAATGAATTAATAATCAAATCATCATCTAATCAAACTATTTTTCACACAGTATAAGCAATTTTAGCATCAAAAAGTATATGCTTTCCTGGTATCTTTAAACTAAAGTTAGGAATTGTATATTTTTTTATCAACTCATTATTTATCACTTCATAATAATCATTATATATAATAATATAGTTTATATCTTGCCTTTTCCCCACCAATTTTAAACTATTTTTATCATATCAATTAATTAACACATATCATCAGATTTTAATATTATTTATAAAGCTTTCAAAAGCACTTATATAATCTTCTAAATCTTTATAATAATCTAAATGATCTAAATCAATATTTGTAATAACTCAAATATATGGAGTATATTTCAAAAAACTTCTTTTATATTCACAAGCTTCTATAGAAAAATATTCACTATCTGAAAAATAAGAGTTTTTCCCACCAAATTCTTTTAATAAACTTCAAACTATTGTATTAATTTTTAAGTTACTATTTTGCATTAAAATAGAAATCATAGAAGTTGTAGTTGATTTTCAATGACTTCCTGAAATTGCTATTAATTTTTTATCATTTGCAATTAAAGCAAGTGCCTCTGGATAAGTTAGAGTTTTTATACCTAGTTCTAAAGCTTTTTGTAATTCTTTATTATTTTTTGGAATTGCTTCAGTATAAATAACTAAATCTATACCACGACTTATAAAATCATTTCTTTCTCAAATAAATATATCTATTTTTTCTTTTTTTAAATTTTCTATTAATTCACTATTTGTAGAATCACTTCAATAAACTTCATATCAAATATGGTTATAATATCTTGCAATTCAAGAAACTCATATTCATCATATTCATATTATATATACTTTTTTATTCATTATTTTATAAAGTTAGTTTTTAATAAATTATTTACTTCTTTAAATATATCTTTACTTAATTTTTCAAATTCTTCTTCATTAAATTTTGATAAAACCCAATCACTTAAATCCCATCTTGTGTCATATCATATTCATATCTTTATTCTTTTAAAGTCATCTCATATTTTATTTATAATATCCTTTATTCAATTCTGCCCTCAAGCAGAACCTTTTTCCCTGTATCTAATTTTTCAAAAATCCATAGATATATCATCAAAAACTACAATAATATCTTCTTTTTTTATATTATAAAAACTCATAAGTTTTAATACACTATCTCCAGATAAATTCATAAAAGTTTGTGGTTTTATAAATAGATATTTTTCTCATAAAATATCTAATCCAAAAATTTCTGCATTAAACTTTTGCTCAAATTCAAAATTATTTGATATATTCATATCTTTTTTTAACCAATCTAAAAATAAAAATCAAACATTATGTCTAGTATTTTTATATTTATCTCAAGGGTTTCATAGTCAAATTATTAATCTCATATTATTTTATTATGTTATTATGTATTTCTTTTAGTTTTGGATTTGTTATGTGTGTATATATTTGTGTAGTTGATATATTTGAATGTCAAAGTAATTCTTGAATACTTCTTAAATCTGCTCAAGCTCATAGAAGTGTTGTAGCAAAAGAGTGTCTTAATGTATGGGCTGAAATTTTTTTTGTTATTTTAGCTTCTATTCACCTTTTTCCCACCATATCTGACAACCAATTTCTTGTTAATCTAACTTTTTCATCATATAATATATCTATATTTTTTATATCATAATTATGTCTAATAAAAAGTGGTTTAAAATTATCATTTCTTTTATTTAGATATTTTTTTATTTGTATTATGGCATCTTCTCCGATAAAAACAATCCTTAATTTTCTTCATTTTCATCTAATTGTAAATTGCTTTTGAGTAAAATCTATATCATTAATATTTAAAGAAATAGTTTCTGAGACTCTAAGTCAAGTCGAATAAATTGTTTTTATTATAGCTAAATCTCTTAGATCTTTTATATTTTCATCTCATATAGAATTAACTAATCTATCTAATTCTTCATTTGTAAGAAATTCAACTTTTCTTTCTTCGTTTTTTATTAAGTCAATTTTTGTTGGGGAAAAGCTTTGTATATCTTGTTTTTCTAAGTATTTAAAAAAAGATCTCAAAGTTATCATATAAGCATTTGCTGTTTTTATTGATATACTTTTTTTAGAGTTTTTATGTAAAAATATTCTAAAATCATTTATTATTTTTATATCAAAATCTTTTAATTCTATATCTTTTAATCAAATATCAATTAAATAATCTTCAAATTTTAAAAGATGTCTATTATATTGTTCTATAGTTTTTGGTGATTTATTTTTCATAAACTGCAACCAATCTAAAAAATCAATTTTTGCTTTTATAAAATTCATAATTTTAAATTAAATAACTAGTGTTAGTATATAAAAAAAATAAAAAAATGGAAATTTTTTCCACTTTTAAATTATTATTTCAGGATATACTGGTTTTACAAGTATAGTATGTTCAAATTGTGCTCCGATATTTCAATCAGCCATATATAAAGGGAATCATCATTTATCAATTATTTTTCATGTTGTAAGTCAAACTATTGGTTCAATTGCTAAAGTCATATTTTCTTTTAATATTTCTCATTTTCAAGCTTGTCAAAAATTTGGAATATATGGTTTTTCATGTAAATTATATCATATAGAGTGTCAAGTTAAATCTTTAATTATATGATAACCATGACTTTCGACATGTGTTTGTATAGCATGTCATATATCTCAAACTCTATTTCAAGCTATTGCTTTTGCAATTCATTTATACATAGCCTCTTCAACTACTTTTAAAAATTTTACTTTTTCTAAATCTTTTAAAGGATCTCAAATAATCATAGAGAATGCTCGGTCTGTATTAAGTCCATGTCTTTTATCTTTAACTCAAAAGTCAAATTTTACCACATCCCCTTCTTGAAAAATCATATTTTTTGTAGGAATCCCATGTACTACACAATCATTTATACTTATACAAATATTTCAAGGGAAATTATAAACTCATTTAAATCAGCATAATACATTGTATTTATTACAAATATCTTCACATAATTTATTTACTTCCATTGCACTTGTTCATGGTTTCACCATTTTTTTTATTTCTTCAAAAACTTCTTTATGAACTAGTGCTAATTCTTTCATTACACTTATTTCTTTAGCATTTTTAATTAAAACTTCTTTTTTTACTCTTGTCATGGTTTATTTTTTAAAAAATATTTTACTGGGGGAAAGTATATTTATTCACAAACTCAAAGTCATTTTCATTGGTCATTACAAACTTTTTGTGATACTTTTATAGTTGAGTCTAAATTTCAAATTGCTTGATTTAAATCATAATGAAGTTCAATCATTCTTCATTCAAGTCATAAATTTGTATCATCTTGAATATTAGCAAAAGGTAATTCTTTATTATACATAGAAGAAACTTGTTCTTCTATTATTTTAGATATATTTATATTTTCCTCTACATTTGAAAAATTATCTATTGGAACTTCTTTTTTAGAAGATTTTTTAAAATTTTCTAAAATACTCTCTTTAAAACTATCTACTTGAGATTTTACTGAATTTTTCAAATAATCAAAACTATTTGTTATAAAATTATTCCCTTCAGAGTATCATCAACTTTCATTATATTTATCTAAATTACTTAGCATAGCATCTGATTGATGTAAACTTGTTCATTGACTTTTTAATTCTTTTTCAAGCAATTCTCTTTCAATTCTCTCTTCCCTTCTTGTATCTATAGTTCAATCAAGCATTGCAATAGCATCTTGCCAAGACTTCATTCAATCCTTTGCTTGTTGTTGCCAATTTGAAATTAAATTTACTTGTTTTGTAATTCTATCAAAAGTATTTCA
>JACFNZ010000004.1 GCA_019454605.1 Candidatus Altimarinota bacterium | reverse complement strand
ATATTTTTATAAATTAAAAAATCATCTTCATTAAATCATATATCTAATAAAAAATTTTTCCAATCATTTTTTTGTTTAGCATCAAATATATTATAATCAAAAATTATTTTAAAATAAATAAAATTATTTTTTAATTCCAAGTGTTTATTTAGCATTTTTAAATTTATTAGTTTTTTTTAACCTTTTTGAAATTTTTGTAGATCTATCTAGGATTTTATCCCATTCTTTAGTTTTTTTTATTGATATTATTAATTTTTCAATTTCTGGATTTATTTCATTATTTTTTGAACTATAAGCATCATCTATAGCTTGAGATAATACTTTTAATTTGTGTTTTTTTCAAATTTTCTCTTTTTGTATAGAAATATAATCTATATTTGGAGGATAAGTTTTATTTTTTAATCTATTATTTATTATAATATCTCTTATAGTAGATATTTGACTATCAGTTTTATTAATATCTTCTTCTAATTTTACTTTAAACTCTTTTCAAAAATAATTTATAGCAACAGCCTTTATTATATATTCTGGTAATTCATTCCCATCTAATCATTTATATCAAGAAAATAAACCTCATTGTGAATTAGAATAAATATCTTGATTTATTTTTTCTTGATTATTTTGTTTTCTATAATTATTTATTTTAATATTATTAGTATTTTGAAACTTATATGAATTATATGAATTATTTTGTTTCTCTTTTAATTTTCTCTCTCTTTCTTTTTCAGTTATGATATATGTATCAAGCCATGATGCTCTTAAATATCAAGGTTCTAAAGTCTTATTTCAATCTTTTGTATTATTATGTCAATCAATATACAAAAAAGCCTCATCTCATAAAAAATAAATTTCTTTTCAAACAGACGATAAAATATTAACTCATTTTTTAAAAGTATCTATGTATTTTCAATTGTAATCATAAAAATTTGATTTATTTGGAATATTAAAATCTGAAGTTGTTAACCTAAAAGTTGATTTTTTAAAATTTGCTGTATTTAATCAATTGATTTTTATTTCATCTTTTATATTTTTAATCTTTAATCAAGAAAAACTATTATCTTGATTATTTGTTTGAATATTTCATGAAAAAAAAGATTTAAAAGTAATACTTTTAGGTTTATCTTGAAAGGCTTCTTTAAATCATCAAACTATAGATGAAATTTTTTTACCAAAAAAATCTATAGTTTTTTTTATAGGTTCAGGAACGGGAATAAAATTAGATTTACTATTAAAATTAGAATAATTATTAAAAGTATTAGTATTTTGCATATAGTTTTTTTAAAATATTAAGCTGTTTTTTTAAATATATTATTGTATTTATTAATAAAATAATTTTTAGTTTTTCTAAAAATATTGTTTTTAAAATCAGATGTATTTTTAAAATTAGGTTTTTTTTCTTCTTTTTTAATTTTTACTCATATATTTGTTATTTTATTTATGTTTAAAAATTCTATTTTTGATATTTTATTTCAAAAAGCAATTCAGACTTTAGCTTGTTGTCAAGCTATAACTTTTGATGTATCTAAAATTAAGTCTATATTATTTACTTTATCTTCTCATAATTTTTTAAACTCTACTTTTCGTTTGTGATATTTTGAGTTTTCTAATTTTTTAATACCTTCTATATTAAAATATTCATATCAAATTATATTTAGAGAGATTAAATCACCTTCATTTGATTCTTCAACAACTTCTTTTAAAGAATTAAAATATAATTCATCATTAGAAGCTTTTCAATACTTTAAATGTAAATCATTTCTTAATTGTCGAGAAAAATTATTAAAATTATCTTTCTCTCTATCTTGAACTGACTTTATAGCATTTAATATTCTATTATCTTCTAAATTTAATTTATTAATTCAATATATAACTCCTTTAGTTTTAGTTCAAATATTATCTATAATATCTTTTGTTGTATCTTTTAAACTATTTTCTGGTAATAAATGTTGTTGAATTTGATAAAGTTGTTGATTAGATAAGTTTTTATTACTTAGTAATTTATTCCATGATTTAATTTTTAAATCTTTGATTGATTTTTCTTTTAATTCTTGTATTTCTTTTTCTTTTTGATATTGCTTACTTTCTTTATTAAATTTTTGAACTTCTAAATGTATTTCATCTAATCTTTCTTGAAAAGTATCAATATAATCTCTTACTCATTTCCAATCATTAATTAAATTTTTTTCTTGTATTATTATTAATAATTCATCTAATTCTTCATCTAGATCTAATATTTTCTCTGAAGTATATATATTCATTTTAGATTCTTTTAATATGTTAAGTGAATCTTTAATATATTTTATATATCAAACTATGAAATTTGTTCAAACTAAAAATAATGTATTTTCAAACTTCCCTTTATTTTCTAAAAAATTTTCTTTATTTAATTTTTGTTTATAATTATATGTTTTTATTATACCAGAAAATATTGAAAATAAATCTTTCCAAGAATCAATTCTCTCTTCTCACATAATAGCTTGTCAAAAGTTTAATCATAACTTTTGACAAAAATATTTAAAATAATCTGTATATGATGGCTTAGTAGGTGATATATCTATTTTATTAATCATAATTAAAAAATAATTTTAATATTAGTCAAAATATACTATACATAATATTTATTTTTGTCAATATATTTTACTAGTTTTTTTTATTATTATAGAAATAAATATCTATACTAGAATAATACTTAAAAATTATTAAAAAATGTTTAGTTATATACATATCCCCTTTTGTGAAAGTAAATGCAAATATTGTAGGTTTGCTTCTGTTTGAAGTATTGATAAAATACTTGTTAAAAAATATTTAGCTCATTTAATTTTTGATATAAATTCTTATGATAAAAAAATAGAAAAATTAGATTCTATTTATTTTTGATGATGAACTCCAAGTATTTTAACTTATGATGATTTAAAAAATATTATTGATAATTTAAAAAATAAGTTTTGATTTAAAAAAGATATTGAAGTAACTCTTGAAACTACACCTAAAAATATTAATTTAGAAAATTTAAAATCATGGGAAAAATTATGAATAAATAGAATAAGTTTTTGAATCCAAACATTAAATGATAAATCTTTAAAGGAAATAAATAGAGAATGAAGTAGTGTAACACTAAAAGCACTAGAAATATTAAAAGAAAGTAATATAAAAAATATATCTTGTGATTTTATTATTTGACTTCCTTTTGTTGAAATTTGAGAAACAAAAAAAGATATTGATTTTGTATTAAAAAATTATAATTATTTAACTCACATATCTGTTTATATGTTAGAAGATTATTATCAGGTTGATTTAGATGAAAATGCTAAATTTGAAAAAATAAAATATCCAAATAATTGGAAAAGTATATGAATAGAAGAAAACTATTATCTAAGAGAATATTTAGATATAAAAAATTATTTAGAAAAGTTAGGTTTTTTTAGATATGAATTATCAAATTTTTCAAAAAAATGATTTGAATGCAAACATAATAAAGCTTATTGGAATCATAGTGAGATGGTTTGATTTTGACTTTGAAGCCATAGTTTTTTAAATAATACAAGATATGCTTATAAAGATGATTTTTTATGATACTATAAAAAAGAGTTTTTGTATAAAGAAAATTTAAATGAAAATGATTTATTTTTAGAAAAAATTATGTTTTGATTTAGAATAAATTGAATTAATAAAGATTTATTTGATAAATTAGATAAAGAAAAATTAAATTATTTTTTAGATAAAAAAATTTTAGAAAAAAATAATGATTATATAAAAATAAATGATAATTATATAACATTGACTGATAAAATCATATCTGAGTTGATTTAAATAAAAAAACCTTTTTAAAAAAAGGTTTTTTTATAAACTATTTAACATATTTAAAACATCATCTGGATCTTCATCTTTATCTTTACTTTCAGCTTCAGCAATTTTTTTCTTAGCATCACGAGATTGAAATTCTTGCCATTCTATTAAATGCCTTTCATTTAATGATTTTATTTCTTCTTGATATTTTAATTCAAGTTCTTCTAGCTTCTTTTTTTCTGTTTCTAGGATATTAAATAATCTATCTATTTGAGTATCGTTCATTGAAGGCATTATATCAAACCAATATTGTCTTTCTTCATCATCCATACTTTCTGTTGCTAAAATAAGTTTGATTAATTCTGGAAATTCTGCTTGAATTTCATCTGATAAATAAAATGTTGTGTTGTTTTGTTTTATCTCTGCCATAAAAAATATGTTTAAAAAATAAAAAATATATAAGTATAATACTCTACTTTTTTAAAATTTGCAAAAAAATAATAAAAAAATATACTAATTTTTAGTAAAAATACTAAAGTAGTATACTAATTTTTATAAAAAGTAAAATTTTATGTTAATATTTTGAATATTTATATTTTTTGCAACTTTTATTTGGGTGTTTTTTATTTTAAAAAAGCTAAATAATGATAATTTTTTAAATTTGTCTTCAAATATTTTAATATTAAATAAATTAACTTTTGTTTTTTTATTGTTTTTTACAATTCTAGCAATATTTTTTATATTTAAAAATTGATATTATAACGATGATATATCAATAAAAGAAAATATAAATATGTTGAAATCTTATTACTAATTTTTTTAAAATGTCTTCAATATTTACAAAAATTATTTCAAGAGAAATTAAAAGTGAAATAGTTTATGAACAAGATAATTTAATTGTTATAAAAGATATAAATCCTAAAGCAAAAACTCATCTTTTAATAATTCCAAAAAAAGAAATTCCAACTATAAATGATTTAACAATTAATGATAAAGATTTGATAGCAGATATGTTTTTAGTTGCTAAAAAAATAGCAAAGGATTTAAATATAGATGCTTGATATCGATTACATTTTAATGTATGAGCTTTATGATGACAAGAGGTTATGCACATACATTTGCATTTACTTAGTGATATTTAATTTTATAAAACCCCACCCCATGAATAAAAATAAAATAGTTTTTTTAATAATTTGAATAATAATTGTAGTATTTTTAGTATCAATATTTTTACTTTTATCAAAAACTTGAGAAGTAAATAAAAATAAAAATGCTTCAAAAACTTGAGATTTTACTATTTGGATTTTGCAAGATAGTAAAGACGGATTTAATAATTTTTTAAATGATTTTAAATCAAAAAACCCAAACTATAAAAATACCAATTTCAATATAGTTTCTTTTTCTAATTATGAAGAGTATTATAATACTTTAATATCATCTTTTTTACAATGAAATTCTCCAGATATTTTCTTGATAAACAACCAAGATAGTGAGATATTTGATAAACAAATTTCTTGAATAGACCCAAGTGTTATTTCCCCTGATGACTTTAGAAAAAATTATGATATTGTTTTTTCAAATGATTTGATTAAAAAAACTAAAGTAGATGATAAAGAAGTTGAGTTTCTTATTTGAGTTCCTATGTGATATGAAAACTTATGACTTTTTTATAATTTTAGAGATGTTAAGTGAAAAAACCTTTCAACATGGGCAAATATAAATGAAATTGTAACAAACTTAAGAAATGATTCTTGAAAAATAACTATTTGAATTTGAAATGGGTCAACAGTTGACTCTTCATCTGATATAATTACTCAATTTTTAATGCTTGAATGACCTTCAAGTCTTGAAAAAATAACATCAAAAGATGCAAAATCTGCTATTTCAAGTTATGTAAGGTATTGAGATGAAAATCTAGATAATAAATATGATACTTTATTTTCTGATCTAGTTGCAAATAATAAAAATAATTTAGATGCTTTTAGTGCTTGAGATGTTCAAATAATTATTTGATACCCAAGATTACTTGATAAAATAGAAAAAAAATGATTTAGTAAAACTTTTTTAAGAGCTTCAACTTTTCCTACATTAAAAGAAAATAGTTGAAATATTTTGGTAAACTATAATACCTTTGTAATTAATAAAAATACTACAAATTATCAAACAGCTCAAGATTTAATGAAATATTTTAGTAGTGTTGAATGACAAAAAAAATACCTTGAAATATTTAATTATTATATGCCAACTCAACTTTCTTTAATTTCTGATAGATTAGAAGAAAATATAAAAGATGGATATAATATAAAATACAAAGATTTTTATAATCCTTCTTTACAATTGACTACTTTTAATAAATGAATTAAAAATATTTATGACCAAGAAGTCCCAAATATGCTTGATCATTTAACTAATTGAGTAAAATTATTTGAAAAATTTCAAAAAAAAGTATTATGTATAAAACAAAAATCAATAAAACAAGAAAATTTACAAAACTCTTGTGAGTAATTTAATTTTTAAATATTATTTTTATGATAAATATAAAAAAATGATTTGCCTTTAGTTTAATGATTACATTATTATCTGCTAGTTTTAATATAACTTTTGCTGATAATAAATCTGACCTACTTTCTAAAATAACAAGTTTAGAAAATAATTTAACAAATTTAAAAAATAATTCATCTAAAGATCTAGAACAAAAAGCTTTAGTTTTATCAAATAACTTTGATTCAAGTTTTGTTTCTATGTGATATGATACAAAAACTATTGATTACCTAGTTTCTTTATGAAAAATTTCTTCAAACTTTAAAACAGATTTAACAAATGATGTAAATTTATTAAATAAAGAAATAAGTGATAAAACTTTAACTGAATTAAACTCACTAAGTTCTATAAAAAATAATATAACATTAAATTATACTACAATAAATGAAAATCAAAAAGCAACTTTAGATAATAGTATAAATGTAATTAACTCTAATTATACTAATTTAAAAGATACTTTTAACTTAAAAATTACAACTTTAAATAATAAATATACTTCAGGATTAGATAGTTATAAAAATACTTTAAAACAAGCTTATGATTCAAATAAATCAACTATTGATAGTTTAAAAAACTTTGAAAGTAATTACAATAATTTATTTTCAATACAAAAAGATTTTGAAAAAAATTATAATAATTTTAAACAAACTTATTTATCTTTTGCTTGAGATTTAACTTTATTTAGTGAAGAAAGACAAAAATATTATGTTAATTTATTAAAATCAATTTTAGTTGAAATTAGAGATTGAAATTTAGAAGCAAATAAATCATTATCTAGTTATGCTTGAGATATAAATAGATTAATTGATATATTATTACAAAATTTTGAGAACTCTCTTGCTATAAAAATAAATGATAGTTATTGAATTATTTATAGTTGAGATGATATGGATTCTTTACTTACAAGATACAATAATGCAAAAAATAAATTTTATGATGCTGATTGAAAACTAAAAGCAAAAGAAGTACAATCAAGTTCTTGAGCTATAGAAGAAGTAAAAAGTATAGCAATTAAATTATGAGATATAAATCAAAAAATATTAATTCTAATTTGAACTTGAAATACTTCAAATACTTATGAAAATGTAAAAATTAGACTTGAAAATGAAATGGTTAAATTTTACAATGAAAATTATCCTTGATATAGAGATGACTTACTTGCAAGATTAAGAGAAAAACTAGATCAAGCAACTTTAGAAGCAAAAAATGCACTACTTGCTTGAGATGCTATTGACATAAGATTTGATAGGTTAAATGATAAAATCTCAAAATCAAATGATTTTAAATACATTAGATGAGAAATAACAACTTTTAAATCAGATATTGCAAAATATAAATTATTACAAAATAGTTCAATTGACACTAAAATATTTAATTTAGAAAATAATTTAGAAATATTTTATGTTAAAAAAGAATTATCTCAATATAAATATAAAAAAATGAGTGATAAAAAGTATAATGACCAACTTGATAAAATAGTGCAAAAATTAAAAAATGCCTTCCCAAATACTTATAAAGATAAATTAATTATTGTAATTTCAAGAATTGATAATGCTTTAACAAAAAAATTATCTGATAAAAACTCATTTATGTTGCTTGTTGTAAAACTACACTTATTAAATAATTTAAAATAAAGTCTTTTTAAAAGACTTTATTTTTTCATATACCTTTAATTAAAATAAAATGAAACAATACCTTGAATTTTTAGAATATATTATGGAAGATTGAGTTTTAAAAACAGATAGAACTTGAATCTGAACAAAATCAGTTTTTTGATACCAAATGAGATTTGATTTATCTAAATGATTCCCTTTATTAACTACTAAAAAAATGTTTTTAAGATGAATTATTTTAGAACTTTTATGGTTTTTATCAGGTGATACAAATATAAAGTTTTTAGTAGATAATTGAGTAAAAATTTGGAATGAATGGCCTTTTCAAGCTTATTTAAAATTAAATAATTTAGAAAAAGATTTTCCTAAATATTCTATTGAGTGGCAAGAAAAATTAAATGAATTTATAGAAAATATAAAAAATGATGAAGGATTTGCTAAAAAATATTGAGAATTATGACCTGTTTATTGAAAACAATGGAGAGATTTTGGTTGAGTTGATCAAATATCAAATATTATAAATCAAATAAAAAATAACCCAGATAGTAGAAGAATAATTGTTTCAGCTTGGAATCCTGAAGAAATAGAAGAAATGGCAAAATCTGGTCTTCCTCCTTGTCATACTTTATTTCAATTTTATGTTTCAAACAATAAACTTTCTTGTCAATTATACCAAAGATCTGCAGATAGTTTTCTATGAGTTCCTTTTAACATAGCTTCTTATGCTATATTAACAATGATGGTAGCTCAAGTTTGTGATTTAGAGCTTTGAGATTTTGTTCATACTTTTTGAGATGCACATATTTACTCAAATCATTTTGATCAAGTTAAATTACAACTTTCAAGAACTCCTAAAAAATTACCTATTTTAAAAATAAATCCTTTAAAAAAAGATATATTTTCTTTTGACATAAATGATTTTGAACTTTTAAACTATGAAAGTTATGATGCTATAAAAGCTCCTATTGCTGTTTAATTTTAAAAAATATGAAAGATATTATTGCCATTTTTGCTATTGATGAAGAGTTTTGAATTTGAAAAAATTGAGATATACCTTGGAAATCTGATTTAAAAAATTTTAAAGAAATTACTTTACAGACAAAAGATAAAAACAAACAAAATGCATTAATAATGTGAAGAAAAACTTGGGAATCAATTCCTGAGAAATTTCGTCCTTTTTTTGGTAGACAAAATTATATTATATCAAATACTATTTCAATAAATAAAGAAAATACTTTAAGTTTTAAGAAAGTAGAAGATGCTATAGATGAAGCTCTAAAAGATAATAATATAGAAAATATTTTTTTAATATGATGAGCTTGAATATTAAAAAAATGAATTGAGAAAAACTTAATTACTAAATTGTATTTGACTTTTATAACTTGAAAATATAATTGTGATACTTTTATAGACTTAGACTTAAATAATTGGCTTTGTTATAAGCAAAAGTATATAGAAGTTTGAGAAGAAAAATACTTATTTAAATGTTTTAAAAAATAATTATGGAAAATTTACTAAATGAATTTATGCATTTTTTTACTATTTCTTGAGCACTTGCTTTACTTAATATAATAATTATTGATATTGTTATGAGTTGAGATAATGCTATTGTTATATGAATGGCTACAAAAGATTTAGATCCCCACTATAGAAAAAAAGCTATTTTTTGGTGAATATTTTGAGCTACTTTACTAAGAGTTTGATTTGCTTTAATTGCAATATATTTACTTTCAGTTCCTTGATTACAATTTATTTGATGATTATTACTTGCATATGTAGTTTATAAATTTGCTTTAGATTTAATTATAAAAAATAAACAAAATAATGATATTAAAAAATGATCTTCTTGATTTAAACAAGCAATTATTACAATTATTTTAGCTGATGTATCAATGAGTTTAGATAATGTTTTAGCTGTTGCTTGAGCTAGCAATTGACATATGCTTACTTTAATAATTTGACTTGCAATTTCTATACTTTTGATGGCTTTTGCATCTAATTATATAGCAAAAAAACTTCATCAATACCCTTTTATTTCTTGGATTTGACTTATAATAATTGCTTATGTAACTATAGAAATGTTAATTAAATGATGGGATTCTTTTGCTTGAATCTTTATTTAAAAGGCTACAAATAAAATATATAATAATTTGATTTAATAAAATATTAAATTATAATATTTATATATTTTATATAAATTTAAAATTATGAAACACAAAAAATACTGATTTACACTTATTGAGCTTATAGTAGTAATAAGTATTATTACAATACTATCATCTATATGAATATATAGTTTTTTATGATATATAAAAGATGCTAATGATTCTAAAAGAATTACAGATATACAATCTATAAAAATGTATCTAGATGATTATAGAAGAAACCATTCTTATTTATATCCTGATTGAGAATGATGAGCTCAAACTACACAAATAACAGGTTCTTGAGAGATTATAGCTAATCAAACTTATTTTAATGAATTTCTTGCTTGAAAAGTTTGAATGCCTAAAGTTTTATTAGACCCAAAAACTAAATTACCTTACCTTTATTCTCTTACAAGAGATAAAACAAGCTATCAAATTACAGCAACCTTAGAAAATAAACAAAACTTAATAAGCTATATTCCTTTTACTAAAGTAGCTTATGCTGATGATGTAGAAAATAATCTCACAGCATATGTAGAGTGAAATTTTATGCCTGTAGATAAATCAATATTACCTTGAATTTTATATGCAGTTCCAGAAAATGCACTAATTTTTGATATAAATTGATTTGATTGAAGTTGAAATTCAAATAAATCAAAAGTAATTTTAAACTGACAATCATATAATTTAGCTTATGATATGAATTGAAAAGTTGTTGCTTTATGAACTAATTTACCTGATATTTTAGCATCTATTTCACTTGTTGAAAATAAATCCCCAACTATAAATTATCTTAGTTGTACATGAATACTAAACAATTGATATACATATTATAATTGAGAAAATGATGTAGAATATATGAATTGAAATTCATTAAATTCTCAAATATGATGGAAGTATAAAACATGTGATTGAAAAACTTGAACTTTAAAACCTGAAAATAGCTATAATTATAATTGTGCTAATATATGAGCTTGAGCTGTATTTGATAATCAATGTAAATGGACTTGATGTAGTAATTGATATGTAGTAAAATGAGGTTGAGAGCTTTGATGTAAATTAAATGTAAATGCTCCAAAACTAGCAACACCTCAAAATTGAGCTTATAACTTACCACTAAATTGACAATTATCTTGGTATCCAGTTAGTTGAAATAATATTAGATATAATTTATATCTTTGAAATCAAACTCCTACATTAATTGACCAAAATACTACTCAAACAACTTATACTTATAGTAATTTACGATACTCAACAACCTATTATTGGTATGTAGAAGCTTGTGAGTGAAGTAATTGTATACCTAGTATAACTTATAGTTTTTCAACTATTCCAAATCCAAGTTTACCTTGATGATGAGATACTTGAGGGTGAGATCCATCTTGACAACCTCCTAGTAGTGATCCAAATGTAGATAATTGTGAAAGTTGAAATGTAGTTTGTACAGCCAATGATGTAGTAATAACATATGTATGAACTAATTGATCTCCTTTAGATTGATCTAATAACAATTTTTGAACCTCAACTCGTATAACAGATAAATACTATTGAACAGAAAAAATTCTACAATATAAAATAACTAATTCTTCAGATTGAAGAGCAAAATTTAAAATAAAGCTTTGACTTAAAAGTAATTCCTTATCTTTTATAAACCCAGCAAATGCAAGTTTTGATAATTCAAACCTATTAACTATTTTAGATTTTTGAAATGAACAAATAGCTAATAATTTGTTTTGGAAGCCTTGAGTTTGATGTATTTATAATTCTTCTACTTGAAATTATGAAGTAAAGTGAAAGACAACTTGTTTTTTTACTCTTCATGCAAGATGAGATTCATCAGTTTCAGAAAATTCACAAATAGTTTGATATTTTCAAGTTTTTAATACAGATTCTCTATCAACTTGGTCTTCTACTACATATACAACAGCAACTCCCCTTTATATGAAATCAAGTGGATTTAATTCAAATCCATTAACTATTACTATGACTTGAACTTGAAAACAAGCACTTGAACCATCAGATGATATATGACAAAACAATTTTTGAACATCTCATCGTATATGATGATTTGGTTGACTTGATTATTGATATTGGAAAAGTCTTAGTTATACTATATCAAATTCAAATACTCAAGATGCTTATTTTAAGATCTGATTTAATTGATTAAACACAAATTATTTAGATAATTTTTGAAATACTAAAAATTACAATTTTGATACAAAAGTTATAAATCAAATATCTTGAGATGTAGATAATGCATCTAGTTGGAATGAGCCATGATCATGACTTGATTTACAAAATAACTCAACTATAAATATAACTTGGAAAAATAATACTTGTCTCCAAACTCCTAATTGAAGTAATATATGATATTGATTTATAGTTTCTAAAAATAGTGATTGTATGGTTACTTTGTATTATAGATGAGATATAGGAGTTACTTTTTATAATAGAGTTATAGCTTCTTTGCAACTTGCAAATCAAACAATAGCAGATAAAAATTATACATATGATATAAGTCTAAAAGCAAGAGCTGATTGATGGTCAGTCCCATTTACAAAATATGTTTTAAGTGAAAATTTTTGATGGATAAAACTATATATAGATACTTACTGATTATTAGTAGAATGAATGGCAAATAGTGAAATTGCTTGATGGATGTGTTTTGATGAAAGTTGTTGAGCTAGTATTATAAGAGATAAAACTACTTGAGAACTGACTTGATATGCTTTAAGTGAACTACTTTGATGGATAAAACTTGATGGAGTAAAACTAAAAAATGATTGAAACATGGAGTGATATGCTACATCTGAGATGTGATGATATATAAACTTTAATTATTAACTTTTTATTTTTTAAATTATTATTTATGAAAAATATAAAATATATTTTACAATTTTTAGCAAAAAATTTTCTAACTTGATTTATAATCATGTTATGATGAATTGCAGCTCTTTTATGAGTTCAAGCATTTCAATGATTATCTACAAACCCAAACGATACTTGAAATCAATCACTAAGTAGTCCTATTTTAACAACTGTTTGATGAGTGTTTAATAGAAATACTCAATCGCTAGAAGCTATTGCAAAGTTTTTATGAATTGGGTGAGCAACTTGAACAAAAAGAGTATTTTTAACAAAAGCTACATATAATTGAAACCTATGATGAGTTGCTTGAGCAGATGCAAAGTGTCAAAGTGTAGCAAATTGAGCATCTTTATGAGGTAATTGGAAAGCATTTATAAGTGATTCTACTTCTAATTTTGTTGATCGTTATACTTTAGATAATACAAAATACTTATACACAAATCTATGATGACAACCAATTTTCACCTCTTGATTACCTGGTTTTTATCAAGTAAGTAACAGAAAAAATGCATGAGATTTTTTAACATACAATAATTTAACATATGAAGATAAATCTATAGTTTCTTCAACCGCTATGTATTGGTCAAATAATGAAACAAGTGGTAAAAATTACAGTAGTAGTAATTGTACTAACTGGACTCTAGCATCTTGATGAGCTTGATACTATTGATATTTGAATTATACATGAATAGATGCTGTTTGAAATCCAGCTAATCTTTATATGTTCTATTATTATTCTACTTATAATTGTCGAACTACTGCTCCTTTACTATGTGTAGAAAATTAATTTTATGAAAAAAGATAAGTTTTGATTTTCTATAACTGAAGTGATTATAGGTGTTATTTTACTTATGATTACTTGAGTTAGTATTTATTCTAGTTATTTTTTTTTAAAAAATAGAGATGATATAGTGCAAAAAAGTATTTTAAGTAGTTATTTTAATAAATATATTTTTAATATAGTTGATACTATAGATCTACCAAAACTACAAACTTGAAGTTTATTTTATTTAAAAAGTAATTGAATAAACAGTATATCTATTAGTAATAACCCTATAGATAATATACAAGATGCTTGATTTTTCTCAAGTTTAGAAAAATTACCAACAAAACAAAGTATTGAAATCTTATCTATAGATGAGATTGAGTGAATTACATATACTACATACAAAATAGTTACTAGTTATTATGATTATGAAAAAACTTCATATTTGACCAAATAAATGATTTACCTTAATAGAATTACTTGTAAGTGTTAGTATAGTTATAATAATTAGTTCTTGATTATTTATTTATTTTGAAGCTATATGAAACTGACTTAAAAATATAACCTTTAAATCAAAAACTTTTTTAGATGTAGAGTCCTTTGAAAATTATTTTAAAGAAAGTTTAGATGATTATAGTATATTAAAACTAGATTGAAATATATTTCCAGAATCAACTAAGTGATTTTCTATAGTAGTTTTAACAAATAAAGATAAAACTAATTGATTTTTATGGTGAACTTATGATCTAACTAATGAAAAAGTAATTATTTGAGATATAAATAATTACAGTATTTATCACCCATTTTTTTTAAGTTTAAATCAAAGCGATATATCAAGTATAGAAAGTAATATTAATACTTTTTTAACTTCTATACCTAAAGAAAAAATTCAATACTTTAGTAATATAAATCTAATAAAATTTTGAATTTATGATATACAAAACCCTAATATGATAAAATTAGATTTTGTATTATCTTTTGAAAAATACAATGATTTTGTATGACTTGAGTTTAAGGATATTATAAAAAATCCTAAATATAAAACTTTTAAATTTTCTTTGATTTATTAAAATATGGATAAAAATATTAAAAATGAATGATTTTTTTTAGTTTTAGTTATTATAATTATTTTTATATTATGACTTTTTAGTCTTATAATATATAATATAACTAACTTAGATTTAAGGTTTATTGATTCTCAATCACAAAATTTGAAATGATATCAAAAATATACAAATACAAAAAATATAACTTCAAAATTTCATACTATAACTAACACTGATTGATTACAAAAAGATTTAACCTCATGTTCTTGAGGTCTTTTAGACTATCAATTTAAAAAAATCCCTACTTGTGAATGATGAGAAATAGTTGATATAAAAGATGATATTGATGATTTAGGAGATAACGATGATTTTAAAGCAAGTTTTTATACTTGATGAATTAATTCATTAGTTACAACAAATTCTATCTTATATGATAATGATGATTTTTCAAGAAAATATTTGATATGAATTATTCCACCACTAGAAGAAAAAACTATCCTTTTTTTAAATGATGAATTAAAAGAAACTATTTCTCTTAACTCAAATAATAACTCTTTTTATCAAAATACTCCTCTAAGTATTTGAAGTATAGATAGTTGATTAAAAATTAAATGAGAATTAAATAATTTAAATTGAGAAATAGAAATATATAAATTTGATAAAGATATTTTTAATTCAAAAAAAGACCTACAATATATTTCCAGTGTTAAATGAGAAATAAAAAGTAGTTCTTGATTTTTATCTATTTCATGAAGTATTGATAACCAAAGTATGCCTTACTTATTTGCAATAAATGATTTTGATTATGCTATAGTTGTAAAAAATAATTCCCAAACTGATGTTTTAGTATATAAATTTATATGATATAATAAAGAAAATAAAGAAGTTTATATAGTTTGAATTAATGATAAAAATTGATTTAAAGATAATATATTTTATTTCCCAGAATTAATAAAAAATTATTATTGATATGTGATAAAGTATTTTAAATAAATATTATTTTTTCATACAACGAACATTAAATCCATTACTAATAGAAGAGTGATTTATAAATGACATACCTATAGTTCCTCAAACTCTATTCATAGATATATAATGTGCATATGAATTTGAAGGAGAAGAAGCCCATAGGTTAGCATAATATCATTGTCAAAAATATCAGATAGTATCTGTATCATATTGACGATATCAGGCCATAGGAATAAGTAAATATTCTTGTAATTTCATTAATTCTAGTCAGGTATTATAGGGGCTATCTTTAGCTAGATTCATAATTTTTATCCAATCTCAATTAGCTCATCAAGTTGGAATTATATAACCATTATCACAAGGTCACTCATTCCAAAATGGGTCTGTAGATGAAATTTGTTTTTTTAACCAACTATATACATATCCTCATGCTCAATTTGGATTTAAAATAAACCAATCACCCCATGGTGTTGAACTTAAATTTATACCTCAAGTTGCAAATCAAGTTCCAGTATATAAAGTTCAAGTTGAATTTAATATAGTAACAGGATCATTTCTTCACCACTGAAATATATCTCAAAGAATTACTTTATCATCTAAATATAATTGTTTTCTTGAATCTTTATCATTAGAGTATACATTTAATTCATTCCATTTTTTTCAATTTGAATATGTAGTTCAATATATAAAAGGTATTGTTGCTCAAACATTTACAGTTTGTAGTATAAATGCTGAATCTCATTTTATTAATTGTCCCGTTCAGTTTTGAAAAACTAAAATATTGTCATTTTTAGTTAATTCTCAAGTTAAAGCTTTAGTATAAGCTACATTTTTATTATTTGAAACATACCATGTTAAATTATCAAAAGTAAAACTTTCTCATTTATTATATAATTTATTAGATAAATATGGTGATGATGATTGATTATTTCAATTATTTTCATTAATATCTCAAAAATTCATAGAATTATTTAAAGCATCTATTATTTCAGATCAACTATTACTTGTAATACTTCAAGTATTAGAAAAATAAATAGTATAATTATCTATAGGAGAGTTAGATCATAAATCAACTCATGTAAAAGATTCTGTTTTTATTAAAGGAGTATTAGAGTCTTTCTTTACAAATATTCAAAGATCATCTCAAAGTGTATACAAATATCTATTTATATTTTCTAAAGCAAATGTTTTAGAAATATAAGAAAAATATAAATCATCATTTTTTTCTAAAAATGTTCCTATTTGATATTTTTTATTATCTCAAGATACATTATAAATATAGCTTGTATAATCTTTAGGATCAGTAACTTCTCTATTTAAAGATATTGTATTAGATATTTTAGATCATATCTTTCATTGTTTAATATAAATAATACTTCAACTATTAATAGTTACATAATCATCTGGATTAAGATATTTTCCTAATCTTATTTCAGATAATACTAATCATTTTTGTATATTTTTAAGTGTAGTTACTCTATTGGCATCTCTTGATTCAATAATATAATTCTTAAAACTTATAAATCATATTGTGGCTAGTATTGCTAATATTGTTATTACTATTATTAGCTCTACTAAGGTAAACGCATATATTTTTCTCTTTTTTATTTGTTGTAATTTCATAAATACTATGAATTATATTATAATATATTTTATAATTATAGTTTAACTTATTTATAACTAGATGTCAATTTTATTTTCTATCTTTTAACTTTTTTTCTACAAACTCAATTTCTTTAGATGCTAATTCTCAAAATTCTCATTCTCAATTTATTGAAATAGTTTTTTTAAAATAAACTAAAGCAAGTGGGTATTTTTCTAAACTTGATTCTAAATATCACATATTTAATAAAATTAATGGATTTTTTCAATCTATTTTTAATCATTTTCTTAAGTATTTTTCTGCTTCTTCTAAATTCTCCTCTTCCCTATTTATCCATCATAAATATCAATAAAATATTTCAAATCAAGGAGTATTATTAAATTTTTTTAGTCATTTTTCTGCCCATAAAATAGCTGTTTTTGTTCTTTTTTCTAAAATTGCATAATAAATTCATAAAGAAAAATCATCAACTGTAGATCAACTATCATCAACTTCAATTAAAGTTCAAAATACATTTAACATAGACCTTCTATCTCAAGATATATAATAATTATATGCAAGTTTTCTTTGTAAATCTATTTTTGGAGTATATCAATTTTTTAAAGCAGAATTTAAATACAAACTACTAGTTAAATAATCTTTTAATAAAAAAGAAATTTCTCATAACATATAAGTTATTTCTATATTTTTTGGATCAAGAGAGTAGTATTTTTCTAAATATTTCTTAGAGTTTTCTAAATCTCATAAGTCATAATACCCTTTTCAAACTATAAGTAGTAACGGCATATAATCTGGTTTTTCTTTTAATATATCAAGTGATAATTTATTTGTAATAGGATAGAGTTTTTCTTTAAATAAGCTTCAAATAATTAGTGTGTTTTTGTAATAAAGTTCATTTATAAGTAAATTATTATAATCGTTTATTGCATTTTTAATAGATAATAATTTTTGATTTGTTATTTCTAAGTTATTTTTAAAATATTCTTCATAATTTACTTTACAATCATGAAAATTTATACTACAAATAACAGAGTTTGTATAATAAAATAAATCATCTTTTGATAAATTTAAACTTTTTAATTCTAGAGAAAATTTTTTTATTTCTTCTTTAGATTTCATATTTAAATCATAAAACAAACTTAAAATATATTTATCTTTTTCTTCTTGGGTTAATATATCTTTAACCTCCTTAAAGTTATTATTTGCGTTTTTAAATCTCTTTAATTCAAAATAAGTTAGTGCTATTTTTTTTATAATTTGACTATCTCAAGGACTTTGTCTGTAAGCTTTTAAATATTCATTTAAAGCTAAAATTGGTTGTTTTGAGTCAAAATAATCATCTCATCTTGTTAAAGTTCACTTTAAAGCAAATCTTTTTTTAATTATTTCAACTTTTGAAGCTGTATCAAGTTCTTCTTTAGTTGGAGTAATTATATTTTTTTCATTATGTGTAGTTAAGTCATCTAAAGATAGATCTTGCACTTTACTATCTAAAATCTTTTGTTTTATATCTTGGTTTTTTTGTATTTCATCACTAATGATTTTTTTATTTTCTTCAAGTTTTTTTTGCTCTTCTATCTTTTGATTTTCATTTTTTAAATAATAATTATATCATAAAAAAATTGACAATCATAAAAATAATGAAGAAAATATATAAATAAGCTTTTTTATCATAATATTTTTTTTACTTTTTTAAGTTTTTTTATACTATAGAGAAAATTTATTTTTTTTCAATTAATAATGCTAAAAAAAATTGCATCAAATACTTTTTCTCAAGTTTTATCAAAAGCATTAACTTCAATTATTGCTATTTTTTTAATATCATCTTTAACAAAATATTTTAGTCAAGAAATGTATTGACAATACAATAAAATATATAATTATCTCTCTATTTTTACATTTTTAGCTGATTTATGACTTTATGCTGTAACTATTAGAGAAATATCAAAAGATCAAAAAAATGCATCTTATATTATTTGAAATATAATGACTTTAAGATTATTTTTTTGATTATTAATAATACTTTTATCAATTATAATTGCTTATTTTATACCTTGATATAATTCAAATTTAATGTTATTATCGATATTTATAGTTTGAGGGTTTTCAGTTATTAGTTTACTTAATTCTTCAGTATTGTCATTAATGCAGTCTTTTATGAAAATAGAGTTTTCTTTATTTTCATCTACTATTTGAAAAATAGCTAATTTACTTTTAATATTTTGAGTTATTTTTATATTATTCCCAAAAAATGAAACTTTTAATTTTAATCTAGCTTTTATTTTAATAATGATTAGTTGACTTATTGGAGTTTTACTAAACTTTTTATTAAATTTATACTATGTCAATAAATTTGTAAAAATAAGATTTTTATTTGATTTAGATTATATAAAAAAAATATTTTTTTTATCAATTCCAAACTGAATTGCTATTTTTTTAAGTACTATTTATTTCAAAGTAGATATAATAATTTTATCAATAATTGAAAGTATTAACAAAGCTGATATAAGTATAGCACTGTACTCACTGCCTATGAAAATAGTTGAGGTTTTGATGGTTATTTGATTATTTTTTTTAAATAGCATTTTACCTAGTTTATCAAAATCATTTGAAGAAAAAGATATAAATACTTCTAAAAACATATTAGAGCATAGTTTTAGATTTTTATTTTCTTTTTGAATGTTTATTGCAATAATGTTTATAATATTTTGAAAAAAAATTATTTCAATACTAGCTACTCCCGATTATTTAGATAAAACCATACATATTTATACTTCTTATGATGTATTAAAAATAACAGCTTTTGTTTTACTTTTTTCTTTTTTATCATCATTATTTAACTATATTTTTATATCATCAAAAAAAGAAAAAACTTTAGTTTATATAAATTTAGCAATTACTTTAGTGAATATAATTTGAAACTTTTTATTAATACCAAAATATAGTTTTTATTGATCTGCTATTATAACTTTGATTAGCCAAATTTTATTGTTTTTAATATTATTTTATTACTCTAGAAAAATAATAAAGTTTGAAATTGATTATTTTTATATTATTTTAGTTGCAAGTTTTTCTATTTTATGATTATTTTTATGAAATTATATTTTAAATAATTTCTCTATATGAAAATATTTAGATATATTTGTTTACTGAAGTTTATTTACTTTATATTTTTGAATAATATTTTATTTACTTAATAAAAAAAAGTTAAAATTAAATTAATTAACTTTAACTTTTTCCATAACTCAAGTTGTTGAATTTATTTTTATAATATTTTTAAATCATTTATAGTCAGTTTCTATTTCAAGTATTTTTTGATTTATACTAGCTCAACTAAGAGTAATAGTATTTCAAATAAATTCTATTCAAACAGCTTGTCAAGTGCTAGAATTAGTTTCATCTAAATTTTTAAAAGTAAGTTTTTTAATAAGTGCATGCTTATCAGGAAATTCTACTAAAAAATTAGGTAAATTATATGTAATTCAAGATTTTAAATAACTTCATGATATAGTGTTATTTATAGTATTTATATTTAAAATTATTTTTTCTGGATAAAAAAAAGTAGCTCCTGATCAAAATCATTTTCAAAGTAATGCTATATTTCTTGTTGTTTCTATATTTGTATAAATACTATTTGAAAAAGCTTGTGCTTTTTGATTATCTATTTGTTTATTAAAACTAACTCTACTAAGTCAAGTAACAACTATTCATATTATAGCTATAACTATCAATAATTCCATTAAACTAAATCAAGAAAAATTTTTTTTCATAAAAAATTTGCAAAAATATAAAATCTGTGTTATACTCAAGGAGTAATTTAAAAAATATCTTATCAAAATTACAATATTTTACAAGTTTATTTTATTTATTTTTTATAAAAATATGAAAACAAAAAAAATTTTAGCAAGTTTTATTGCTATAGCATTAAGTTCTATTACAACTTATGCAGCTGATAACTTTAGTTTAACTGAAGTTAAAGTAACTGATAAAAATACATTAAATGTAATTTTTAATAATACCCTACTTGAAGATACTTCATTATTTGACTTTTTATTAACTCCTAAATCAGATGATACTAAAGAAGTAGCTTTAACTTGAATTACTTTAAGTTCACCTAATTCATTAAGTATTAAAACTGTTGAGGACTTAATGCCTAATACTGAATATAATTTAACTGTAGTATTTGTCTCTGATAAAGATTGAAAAACTATTGAAAATTGAGTTGATTGAATGTTAAACTTCACTACTCCAAATACTTTCTCAACTGTAGATAATTCATGAACTTTAAACGAAGTTATGACACCAGGAAATGAAGTAAATATGAACAATGAAGTTAATAAAGAACCAACTACTGAAAATAATGAGCTAAATGCAGCTACTGTTACAACTGAGACAACTACCTCAACTTGAAATTTAACTAACTCTTGAGTTTCTGTTGAAACAGCATCTTCAAATGCTGAAAAATTACCTCAAACATGACCAAAAGAAATAATAGTAGTAATACTTGCTTTAACTTTAGGACTTTGAGCTATGTATATTAGAAGAAAAGCTTAATAAAAAAAGAGATATAAAAAAACTTTATCAAAATTGATAAAGTTTTTTTATATCTCTTTTTTATGGTCTATATTTAAAAAATATCATATTATAGTATAATTTTTTAAATAAATTAATTTGTTTAAAAAATTTATATGATTTTTATATAGCTTTATTTTTTCTCAAATTAAAAAACTATTATCTAAAAATAAATCTCTAATTAATAAAAACCTTTCATCTTTTTGTATTTTTAAGTGTTTTAAAGATACTTTAAAAATGAAATTTAATTCATGATGTATTAATGTTTCATTATGTATTTTAATTAAAAAGTTTTCATTATAATTATTAAATTCTTTTTTTCTTAGTTTTAAGATTTCTTCAAAAATTTCATCATGTTTATTTAAATACTTTTTTGTTATTTCATATAATGATGGGACTAAATTAGTTCTTTTTTCAAAGAGTAGAGTAATTATTTTTTCTAATTTTAAAACTTTATTATTTAAATTCATTAAAAATAAATTAAAAATAATTAGTAATAAAATAATAAATAAAATTATATATATCATTAAAAAATTTAATTAATTAGTAAGCTTTTATTTATAATAGTTTTTATTTATAAAAAATCAAAAAAATAGTTTATTTTAATAAATAAACTATTTTTAAAAGTAATCAAAATATTAATTACATTGTGTTAATGCTACTGTTCCTCAAGCTTGAACTATTTTATCTCAAAATAAGAAAAATAATTGATAAGCTGCTATTGGAAATTCATTTGCTGTTCCCCTACTAACAATTCTAGATGGAGTATTCCATTCTGTAGGCAAATAATCTCTAAATTCAGATGGTTGAGTACATCAACTAGTATTTGATCGTAATTTTGCACATCGTTTTGGAGGATTTGATTTACTTACTCAGTCAGTTACAAAGTAAAAATCTTTATTAGCACAAGCCGAAGTTCATAATGAACCTAAACTATTTCAAACACTTAAAGAATAATTTCATGATGAGACATTATTTTGTTTAATATAAATATTAACTACACTACTATCTAAATTTACTCAATCACAAAATGAATATCAACTTGTAATTCTTGCTTTACATCAATCTGCTGATATGATATTATATCATGATTTTGTCACTTGAATTATCTTTCAAGTTTGTCATAATGGTGAGATTAAAAATAATTCATTTGTAGTTCAAGCTCAATTTGTTTGATAAGTTCACAAACTACCAACACTCATTCATAAAGAATATTTTATATCTATACTAACTCATGATATTGGTTGTTTTGAATCATAATCATAGACATTAACTGTTAATCATTCTCATGCTTGTTTTGCTACACAAGATGTTTTACTTCAATTAACTGCATATCATGCCCCACATGTCCAACTACATCTTCATCAATTTCAATAACTCCATGTATTTCATTCTGGTCAAGCTGTTATGTTACTATATCATCTTACTACTACTCAAGCTCATGTAGGTGGTGGTGTTCATACACATTCTTGTTTCTCAGGTGTTGGTGTAGTAGTATTTGTGTTAATGTTAGTATTAGTATTTACACTTGTATTAGTATTTGTATTGTTATTTATGTTAGTATTTGTATTGTTATTTATGTTAGTATTTCCACAATTCCCAAGTAGTTCACAAAAGAAATCATCTACATTACTACTTGTTACTAATTTTGATTTAATATCTTGAATTCATACTCATAAGTATCATACCATCTTTCAAATAGTTTCATCTGTTTTATATTTATCTCACAATACTTTTAATTGACTTTCTAACTTTACCAAAAGATCTTTATATTTATTTTTATCACTAAACTCTTTTTGCATATCTTTAATCTTATTTAAAAATATATCTAATTTATCTTTATTAGGTACTGATGTTGCCGTATTTGTATTTAATTCATTTGTATTATCAGAATATGTACTTACATTACATGCTTTATTTAATTGACATATAAAATACTTATAATTTCAATCATTTAAAAAACAATCACTTCTTTTATAACTTGTAAACTCCATATTATATTTATCTTTTGTTTGACTACATTCTCATATTGTAGTAAATCAATCTGATAATATATTTCATTCCTTTAATTGTTTATCCAATTCTATTTGAGTAATTGATATTACTCAAGACGCATATGATAATATTGGTAGTAATAATATTCATACACTTAACAATACTTTATTTATTCTTTTCATATTTCTTATTTATTATAATATAAAATTGTTTTTATTAAATTGGTTAATTTTTTTCTTTTCATAAGCTAAAATTTTTTACAAAATAAATTCTTTTATAGTATATTATAACTAAAATAGTTTGTCAAAAGTTTTTTGTTTGAAACTATATATATTTATAAACACTCTCTCTAGTTTTATATCAAATTTTTTCTATTTCTCTATCGAATAATAAATTCTCCTGTATTTCCTTTATTTGCTCTTTAGTTAAAAATTCAATACTAATTAAATCATCCTCTATATTAAGTTTTTGAGTTTCTGTCATAGAATATAATATAGAATGTATAGGAAGTTTTCTTTCAGGTGATTTCATTATTTCAAATGTATTTAGATTATAATTTTTTTCTTCAAAATTTTGTATCATAAAAGTAATATTTTATTAAATAATAATACTACTTTTATAAATTTATTATTTAATAAGTCAAGTTATTTTTCCCTTTATATAAAAATTTGATTTTTTTGTATTAATATGTTATTATAAAACAAGATTTATTTATTAATTTTTTTTATGTTAAATTCTAAATTATATCCCATTAAATGAGAATTAAAAAAAGATTCTATAACAAACTTAAGTAATAATCACACTTATATTGATTATTCAGATTCAACTCTAAAAATCGAAAATTGAGAAGTAGAAATAGTTTATATGGAAAATTGAGAGCAAAAAATAATTCCTATTGAAAATTTTTTATGACTGTCATCTCAAGAAAAAAGAATCTTATCAAACTATAAAGAGAGATGATATATTCTTATTTGAGAAAAAAGATGACAAGAATATCCTGATTATATAAAAATATTTATGCAAAATCATCCAAACTCACTAATAGATTGAGATGAAATAGAAGAAAAAAGATATACAAGATATTGAAATAAAGATTTTTTTTCAGAAGAATTACAACAATTAGTTTTTATTAAATCTTCAAATGCAATAAACAATACTTTTGATGATAATAATAGATTAGAATTAAGGGATATTGATGAAAATATTATGAAAGTAAAATTTTGGCTTGAAAAAATATTAACTAAAAAATAAAATATGCAAATAGCAGATATACTAAAATTAGCTCTTGAAAAAAATGCATCAGATATAATTATAAATTGATGATCTAAACCTAGTTTAAAAATTTATTGAGAAATATATTTTTTAGATGATTTGGAAATTATTTCAAAAGAAGATTCAAGAAAATTAGTTTTATCAATTATGTCAGAAAATCAAAAGGATGAATTTTTAAAAAATTTAGAACTTGATTTTTCAATAGAATTAAAATGATTTTCAAGATTTAGAGTAAATGCTTTTGTTCAAAAAGATTGATATTCACTTGTTTTTAGGCCAATTAAAACAAATGTACCTAGTTTTGAGTCATTGGAATTACCAGAAATTTTAAAATCATTTACTTATAAAAAAAATGGACTTGTTTTAATAACTTGAGCAGTTTGAAGTGGTAAATCAACTACTTTAGCATCTTTAATAAGAGAAATAAATAATAATATGTCAAAACATATTATTACAGTAGAAGATCCTATTGAATTTGTTTATCAAAATCAAAAATCAATTATTGAACAAAGAGAAGTTTGAACTCATACTTTATCATTTGATAATTGATTAAAATATGCTCTAAGACAAGCTCCTGATGTAATTATGATTTGAGAAATGAGAGATTTAGAAACTTTTAGACTTGCTTTAAGAGCTGCTGAAACTTGAAATTTAGTTTTTGCTACTTTACATACCTCAGGTGCTGCAAGAACTATTGCAAGAATAATTGATATGTTCCCTTGAGATGAAAAAGAAATAGTTAGACAACAATTATCAGAAAGTTTACTTTGAGTTGTATGGCAACAATTATTAAAAACTAAAGATTGAAATCAAAGAGTTCCAGCAATAGAGGTTTTAATTAACACAACTCCTGTAGCAAATATGATTAGAAAAAATCAAACTCATCAAATATCAAATGCTATGGAAACTTGAAAAGAATCTTGAATGATAACTATGAAAGATAGTTTGGATAATTTATTTAAAAAAGAATTAATTTCAAAAGAACTTTATGAAGAAAATATAGCATTACTTGATAGATATAATTAATATTTAACTAATAAAATATGTCAGAAATACAAAAACAAAATGAGCTACAAGCTCTACAAAATCCTCAAATAAAACCTGATTTATCTCATTTATCTCTAGAACAAAAAAAGGAATTTGAAAAATTACAACAAGATATAGAAAAAATAGAAAAAGAACTTGAAATAGTTGAGGCTTGAACAAAAGTAGTTTGATCAAGAAGAGATATTTTAGAAACAAAAATGGAGCAAAATGTATCAATTTCAGAATTTCAAGATAAAGATGCTTATAATATAAATGAGAGAGTTATAAAACTAAAACAAGAACTTTGAGAATTACAAGAAAAAAAAGATACTCTACTAAGATCTTTAGAATTATTAAAAACTAATAAATTAAATGAAGCTGAATTAAAAAATATGTCAGTAGTATCATCAAGAGAATTTCTAAATACTCCTCCAAATGAAAGATTAAGATTTATTACTGCTTGAAATATTGAGTCAAAAGATGTAGGAGAAAATTGAGTTAAAAATCTTGAATTTACATTTACTTTTGACTGAAAATTTAACAGAGAGTTATATATTAACACAACAGCTTGACAAGTTTTAAGTGATAATATTAGAGAAGTTGAATCATCTTGAATTCAGTATCAAAGAAATTGATTAAATTGAGAGTTTTTTTCACAAGATTGAAAAAGACTATTAATTCATGAAAAAACTCAAATAAATATTATAAAATTCTGAAGTGAAGAAGAATTAAAAGCTTTAAATGATCAAGTTAACTCTAAATCAAAAGAATTTATCTGAACTCCAAATGAAACTTTAGCAATAGAATCAATTAAAAAATGATATGATCCAAAATTTATAATTTCTTTAATTTGAGATAAATTCATAAATAAAAATGATTATAAAAAGGAAGATATAGAAGTTGAATTAACAAATATTGCAAAAATTCAAAATAACTTTAAAGAGGATTACAAAGATGAAATTGCTATAGATAATGATTGAAAAATTAGTTCAAGCTTTGCTTGATATTTGATAAATAATATAAATCCAGCAAAAATTGAGAGTATTTGAAAAGAATTTTGATATGATATTAATAAATTAAAAACTTATAAAAGGATAAATAATCCATCTTTATGATGATGACCTATAAATCCTGAAAATATAAATATTGATTGAATATCAAAAGAAGAAATAAATGAATGTTTAAAAAATAAGATATTTAGGCCTTGAAGTAAAGAAGCGGTAATACTCTTTACAGCAGCTTGTCAATCAGCTTGAATGCCACAAGAATGGGCAAAGTCTTGAGAATTACATAAAATTTTATCAAAGGAATCAAATGGGGTTGTTTGAAGGCTTAATTATACTATAAAAAATGAAACTCCTGAATCATTTAAACAAAAAGCAACTTCATCTAATAAGAATAATCCTACTTGAGTAACATCGACAGCCTCTTGACTTTGACAATTACTTTTATCAAATGTTGATAAATATTATCCAGATGGAAGAAGTGGAATTTGAGATCCATTAAACGAAGCTGTTTGAATGCTTAGATATATAAAAGATAGATATTGAAGCCCTGAAATAGCATTTTGAGTATATTGAAATATTTGATATTATAATCACCCAACAAGATGAAAAGAATATAAAGGATTTAAAGAGTGATATTAAGAAACTTTTGTCAAAGCAAAAGTTTTTTTGATTTTTTAAAACAAATTAATATATTAAAAATAATTTATAAAAATAATTTTTTAAAGATGAATTTACTTCAAATATTTTTTGTAATTTCTGGGATAATTTTACTTTTGATATCTTTAGATATTGCTAAAAAAAAGAAATTTAATGCACTTCACTTTTTAGTATTTATATCAGTTTGAGTATTTTTGCCAATATTTTCATTTTTTCCTTGAATTTTAAATAGATTTTGAATGTTTTTTTGACTTCAAAGATGAGCTGATTTACTTGTTTATGCTTCAATAATATTTTTACTTTATTTTGTTATATTACTTTTAAATAAAATAGAATCAACAAAAGAAGATTTAACAAAGCTTATTAGAGAAATTGCTTTACAAAATAGTAAAAAATTAGAATTAAATTGAGAAATAACTTTTGTTATAGCATCTTATAATGAAGAAAAAGTTATAAAAAATACTATTTTAAATTTAATAAACTCATGAGAAAAAAATATTATAGTAGTTAACGATTGATCAAAAGACAATTCAAGAGAAGTTTTAAAAGAATTTGAAGATGAAATAGTTGTATTACATCATTATAAAAATATATGACAATGAGGTGCATTAGAAACTTGATTTGAGTATATTAGAAGATATTGAAAAAATAAATTTGTTTGTACTTATGATGCTGACGGGCAGCATCAATTAAAAGATTTAGAAAAATTTTTAACTGAATTTAAAAAAGACAAAGATTTAGAAATAGTTTTGTGATCTAGGTTTATACAAAAAACACAAACAAATATAACTTTATCAAGAAAAGTTATATTAAAACTTTGAATCTTATTTACTTATTTTATAAGTAATTTAAAACTAACAGATAGTCATAATTGATATAGAGTTTTTAAAAAAGAAGTTTTAGATAAATTATCTATCTCAATAGATGGAATGGGACATGCTTCTGAGATTATTGATATAATTGCACAAAAAAATATTAAATTTAAAGAAGTCCCTGTTGATATAATTTATAGTGATTATAGTATTTCAAAATGACAAAAATCATCAAATGCTATAAATATTGCATTAAAAACTATTTGGTTTAAATTTTTTAGATAATTTTTATTATTTAATTAAATCTATTTCCCATTCTCAATTAGGCAAGTAGTCTTTTAATATCCACATATTTAAGTTTTTTATGATTTGGTAATCATATCAATTTTCTAAAGCCCGCTTTTTTAAATCATCTATTTTTCAGACTTTAATAGTTGTTATATTTGGTTTTTGATATTGTCATCAAATTAATTGATTTATTTTGTCTTTTTTTAATTCATAATCTTTTAATACATACTTTATTGCAAGTATACGAAATATATATCTTGAAGTTTCTTCATTTAAATATAAATCATAATAATTATCTACATTTTGCTTAATTAAAGCATTTTTAATTCAATTTTGTCACATATTGTATCAAGCAGCAACCAAAGTCCAATTTCATAAAACATCATGAATATGATTTAAATATTTCATAGCCGCTATAGTTGATTTTTTGAAATTATATCTTTCATCTATTTCATTATTTACAATTAATCAATACTCTTTTGCTGTATCGGGCATAAATTGCCAAATTCAACTAGCTCAAGCACTTGAAACAACATCATTTCTTAAAGCGCTTTCAGCTATGGGAAGATATTTAAAGTCATTTGGTATATTATTTTTTTCTAATTGTTCTTCAATAAAAGGCATATATAAAGGAAGTCTTTTTATATATAATAAAAATTGATATAAATTATATGAAGTATTTAAAAATTCTTTATCAAACCTTTCTTTAATTAAATAATTTGTTTGAAAATTAGGTAATTTTTCTCAAGCAAAATCAAGTATTTTTGTTGGATATGAAAAAATAATAGAATTTCAAATATTATAAACTTTATCTATTTTATAATTTACAAAAACTATAATAAATAAAGCAATTAAACTTATAAAAATAATATTAAAATATTTTGTTAAAAAATTCATTTTATTTCTTATTAGTTAGCTAAAAGTAAAGAGTTCTTTTTTGTATAAAAAATTTAAACAATAATAACTGTCAAGTAAAAATTAAAGTTTGACTTATTATTATTTTTCTATAATTTTAATTTAAATATAAATAAAGCAAATTTTTTATTTAATATTAATTGTAAATTTTGATTTTTATATAAAATTATGAATAATTTTGAAGTATTAAGTGAAATTTTAGGAAAGATTTTAAAAAATATAAAAAAATGAGATTTTTTAGTTTATTTTAGAATGATTTCTATAATTGAAATAACTGATAGAAAAGTTGTTTTTTGAGTTTTTTCAGAATTTATGAAATGAAATTTAGATGCTAAATTTTATGATTTAATACTAAAATCTACAAAAGAGATTTTACCTCAAATAGAAAAAATAGAATTAGTTGTTGATTTTAATATTGAAAATCCAACAAATAAAGAAGTTATTGATTGTAGAGAATTTATAAAAGATTATTCAAAAAATCAAAAAAAATGAATTACTCAACCAAATTTTACAAATTCAAAAACTCCACTAAAAGCAGACGATACAAATAAAACAGTTAATTTAAGATATTCTTTAGATAGTTTTATTGTTTGACCCTCAAACCAATTACCATTTTCTGCTTGTGAAGCAGTTGTTAGAAATCCTTGAAAATCATACAACCCTTTATATATTTATTGAGAAGTATGACTTTGAAAAACACATTTATTACAATGAACTTGAAATGCAATTTTAAAAAAATTTAAAGATAAAGTTGTTAGATATATGACTACAGATACATTTATTACAGAATATGTAACTGCAGTTAAGAAAAAATGAGTTGAAAGATTAAGACAAAAATATGCTGAAGTTGATGTTTTAATTATTGATGATGTTCAATTCTTACAAAAAAAAGAACAAACACAAAATGAATTATATAATATATTTAATATCTTATATGATAATTCAAAACAAATAATTATTTCATGAGATAAACCACCAAAAGATTTATCAGAATTAGAACCTAGATTAAGATCTAGATTTGAATGGTGAATTATAGTTGATATTTCAAAACCAGATTTTGAAACTCGTCTTGCTATTTTGCAAGAAAAAGCTCGTGCAAGAGAATTTTTAATCCCTCAAGATGTGGCTGAATTTATAGCAGCAAATGTAACAGATAGTATTAGAGAAATTGAATGAATATTAAATCAATTAATTGCTGAGTATGAATTACATTATTTAACACCAACTCTTGATAGAGTTGCAAAAAAATTAAAAAAACTTTCAATAACAGATGATTTACTTTGAGAAACAAAAAGTATAAAAAAAACTACTATAAGGAGTTATGAAGATATCATAGATGCTGTTTCAAAGCATTTTTGAATTGAAAAAGAATGAATATTATGAGAAAATAGAAAAAAAGAATTTATGATTCCTCGTCAAGTAGCTATGTATTTATTAAAAACTAAATTACATTATACATATGAAAGAATTTGAAATATATTTTCTTGAAGAAATCATGCTTCTGTTTTATATAGTTGTAATAAACTTGAAGTGATGTTAAAAAAAGATAAAAATTTATTATATGATATAAATTATTTAAGAGATTGAATTTGAATATAAAGAAATTAAGTTTATCTTAATTTTTTTATTGCAAAAAAATGAAAAATAAGGTATAATTATTACAAGTTTAAAATTAGGTTAAAAAATTATGACAAACTTTGTTACACTTGAAAGTAGTGAAAATCAAGTAAGGTTAAATAATATGTATAATACTTGAGTATTTATTTGATTTGCTTGGATATTATTTCATTTTACAATTGTATTTTTCTTTTGATTATTACTTGAATCAATACTTCTAGTAGGTATATTTTTATGAATTTGAAATTTAACAGCTTTAGTTTTAGATATACCTATTTGAACATTGCAAAAATATATTAAACCAAAAAATTTTATAATAATAGGAGCATCTTTTATGATTATAGCTTGTTTAATATTTTTAAAATTTATTTATTTTGAAGATATATCGTCCTTTCTACCAGGATGAAATGGACTTTTAGAAAAAACAGCTTCTTTTTGACTAGTTTTTTTAAATAGTTCTTTAAATATCATACTTCTAATTTGAGCATCTATTTTTTATTGAATTATCAAAGAATCATTTGATGTAACTATTTTATCATATATATTTAATAATTCTACACCTTCTGAATATGCTAGTATATTATCAAAATATAATATATATAATTGATGATGAGCAATGATATGACTTATTTTTTCATGAATATTACTTTCTTTTAATATAAAAATAGCTATTTTATTATTTATAGTAATTTTAATCTGATTTTTATTTTTTATTTTAAAATATTTTGATAATAAAGAAAAAACATTAGAGTTTTGAGAAATAAAAAAAATAAAACTTGATGTTTTAAAAAATGACTTACTTTCTAAAAAAGATGAAATAATATGACAAATTAATACAAAAAAATTAATAGAGTTATCTAGAACTTCAAAAATAATTTTATTAAAACCTATTGAGATTAAAAAACAAATTAATTTTAAAGAAGTGTATGAATCGTCAATAAAATCTTTTAATACTTTTTATGTTATTTTAACTAAAATACCAAGAAATATTTTTATATTATGGTTTTTGTGTTTGATAATGATTTATTGATTTTGGGATACTTTTGTTGCTACTTATCTAATAGAATTTTTAAAAAAAATTATTTGATTAAATTCAGATGAATTTGTAGTTAAACAAACAAAATGATTATTTACTTGATATGTATTACTGTGACTACTTATAATACCTGCATTTGCTTCTCAAAAATTTTTTATTAATTTATCTAAAAAAATATGAGTTTTTAAAGTAATTATATTTTGAAATATACTTTCAGCAATATCTTTAATACTTTTTTGAATTACAGATAAATTGTATTTTGTTTTACTTTTTTGAGTTATAAATAGTATATGATATGCTGCAACCATGCCTCTTGCACAATCTTTTTTTTCTTGACTTTATGATGAAGAATATGCTAAAAAGTTTAACTTAAAAGAAATTGACTCAACTATTTCACGAGCTCCTTTAAAAATTATATTAAATTGAGCTAATGTTATTTGAATATTATTTTGAGCATTAATAGTAAAAATATTTTGATTTAATTTATTTTTTATCATATTTTGATTATTTATATTTTGTTTTTTTGTATTTAGTATGGTAAAAATGAGAAAAGAACTACTTTTATTTAGTAAAGAAAGTTTAAAAAAAGAAAAATCAAAAGATATTGATTTTATGTAAAATAAATTTTGATTAATAAAAAAAATCACTAAACTTAAGGTTAATTTTTAATTTAATAATTTAATTTTAAGAGATGAGAAAGTGATTTTTTTTATTGTTATTTTTTATGCTTCCAACTAATTTATATGCTCAAGAATTAGTCTATCCTATACAAGAAATGAGTAAAGTAGACTGTAGGTTTCAAGATTTTGATACATTATCAAATGATTGTAAGATGTCATTACCTATTTTAAAGACTACAGATTATTCTAAAAATAAAAATGATTATAGTTTATTTAGAAGAGTTTATACTATTTTATGGTGATCAACTTATAATTATTGATGGGATGTAGGAAATTGATGACATCAGTGAGTTGATATAGCAACAGCAAAAAAAACACCAGTTTATGCAATGACTGACTGAAAAGTAGTTTATGCTGAATTTAATAATTGAGGTTGGTGAAATGTTATAAAAATAGAACATACTATAAATTGAAAAAAAATTTATTCAAATTATGCTCATTTGCATAAAATACTTGTAAAAGTATGAGATATAGTAAAAACAAATCAAAAAATATGAGAAGTTTGATCAACTTGAAATAGTACTTGAAATCATCTTCATTTTCAAATAGATTTAGCAGTTTCTTGAAGAGGGCCTTGGTATTGGTCTAATTGTCCTGAAAAAAATTATGATAAAATAGTAAATTCAAACATATGTTTTCAATCACTAGATAATAATACTATAGACCCATTATTATTTTTAGAAACAAATTGAGCAGTAATTAAATGATGAGGAAATATAGATAAACCTAAAGGAGAAAATATTTCTCAAAACTGACTTTTATCTAGAGAAGAAATATTAAAAAGAGAAATAGAAGAATTTTTAAAATATTATCAAGTAGATGTTAAAATACTTAATGTATGAGGAAATATAGAGTTATGAAAATCTTGAACTTTTAGAATATCTGTAATTGATAAAAGAACTAAAAAACCTTTCAATTGAAGCTTTCCTTGAGATATGAATTTTAAGTATGATACTAAGAGATTATCAATTTTCCCAACTTGAATTTTACAAATAGATAATTGATTTAGAGATTTTTTAGTAACTCCAAAAATATCTTGAAAAGCAAGTATTTCAATTTATATATGAGAAACATTTTTTAAAACACTACACTTTGCAAGTTTTGATACTAAAAAAGCTATAATCCCTAAAAAAACAAATTTTTTATTAAATACAAATAATGTATTATCAGAAGTAAAAAAATGAGCTTTTTATTTTAAAGATTGAGCTTGAGTAAATATAATTTGATTTAATTTTTCTTGAGATTATACACTAAAATCAAAAGATAATTCTGTAAAGTTTTGTATTAAAAAAGTTCCAAATCAAAAATTATTAAACTATACTTTTAATAAAGATTGTAGCGAAGAACAATTAAAAACTGAAGTAAAATTTTCTTCAAAAGATGCATTTTTATGATTAATTTTAATAAATTATAAATTAACAAAAAATTGATTAAATGAAATTTTAATTTTAAATTCAAAAAATGAAGTTGTTTCAAATAAACAATTAAATTGAATACTGCCAAAAGATTTACTTGTATCAACTCCTTATTATCAAGATATTGTTAATATTTCTCAAAAATGATGGATAACTTGAATAAATAATTGATATTTTCTACCAACAAATGATTTAAATAGAGAAGATTGAATTAATTTAATTAAAAATTATCTAAATTATAAATTGCAAAACTGTTCTAATAATGACTGTAAAAATAGGTATTTAGAGAAAATAGTTTGATTATTAAAAGAAGATAATGATAAATATAATTATTTTACAAGAATAGAGTTTTTTGAATTAATTTGAAAATATATCGATTTAGATAAATATTCTTGAAACGACTTTATGGATTTTAGAGACTTACCAGCAAATAGAAAAATATTATCAAAAAATATATTAAAAAATAAAACTTGGGATGATTATTTTTGAAAAACTCGTTATTTTCAACCAAATAAAAATATATCAAGATCAGAAAGTTTGTTTATAGTAAATAATTTAATTAATTAGTTTTTAGATAAAAAAAATCAAATTTTGACAAATTATTTTTTTTCAATAATATATTTTTAGTTATTTTTTTTACCAAAGACATTTATGATGGACTTCGCACAACTTGTAACCCCAAAAACTATAAACTTCTAGAAAAAGAACTTTTTTAGTTTTATTTGGTAAAATAAAATTTTTTAAAAAACTTCTTTTAAAAGAAGTTTTTTTATTTATTAACTAACAAAAATATGGACTTCCCTATTGAAACAAAAAGACATTCTTATGCCCACTTACTAGCTCAAGCTGTAAAAAATATTTACTCAAAAGAAGTAAAACTTGCTTTTTGACCAGATACTGATACTTGATTTTATTATGATTTTGATTTTTGAGATATAATTATTTGAGAAGAAGATTTAAAAAACATTGAAAAAAACTTAAAACAATTAATCAAACAAAATCAAAGATTTATTAGAATTGATAAAAATGAAAATTGAGAAAAATTCTCAAAAGATGAAGCAATTAAAATATTAAAAGATATTAAAGAGGATTATAAAATAGAACATGTAAATGATTTATTTGATAAATATTGAAGCTCAATTGAAATATCATTTTATGAAAATAAAAATCAAAAAGATGAACAAACTTTCATTGATTTATGTGAATGACCTCATGTTGACAATTCAAATAAACTTGATCCAAATGCTGTAAAACTAGAAAAAATAGCTTGAGCTTATTGGAAATGAGATAGCAATAATAAAATGCTTACTCGTATTTATTGACTTGCTTTTGATACAAAAGAAGAACTTGATAGTCATTTAAAAATGATTGAAGAAGCTAAAAAAAGAGATCATAGAATTTTATGAAAAAAATTAAAATTATTTACTTTATCAGAAAAAGTTTGAGCTTGACTTCCTTTAATACAACCTGCTTGAATGATTGTTAGAAAAGCAATTGAAGATTATTTATGGGAATTACATAAAAATCATTGATATGAGAGGGTTTGGACTCCACATCTAGCAAAAGAAGATTTATACATTACTTCAGGTCATGCTGGACATTATTTAGAAGATATGTTTGTAGTTCATGGATGAACTTCAAAGGAAAAATTTCATCTAAAACCTATGAATTGTCCTCATCATATGCAAATTTTTTGAGATAATCAGTTTAGTTATAGAGATATGCCTGTTAGGTATTTTGAACCTGCAACAGTTTATAGAGATGAAAAAACCGGGCAATTATCAGGTTTAACAAGAGTTAGATCTATAACTCAAGATGATTGACATTTATTTTGTAGAGTATCTCAAATAAAAGACGAAGTAAAATTAATAACTGATATTATAAAAGAGTTTTATACAACTATGTGACTTATAAACGATTATTGGGTTTCATTGTCTGTTAGATGAGAAGATAAATCAAAATACTTAGGTTCAGATGAAGTTTGGCAACAAGCAGAATGAGCTTTAGAAGAAGCTGCTATTGCGAATAAATTACCATATAAAAAAGTAGAGTGAGAAGCTGCATTTTACTGACCAAAACTTGATTTTATGTTTAAAGATTGTATTGGTAGAGAATGGCAACTTGCAACTATTCAATGTGATTTTAATTTACCAAATAGGTTTGAATTATCATTTAAAAATGAAGAGTGAGTTGATGAAAAACCTGTTGTAATTCATAGAGCAATTTCAGGAAGTTTAGAAAGATTTATGTGAATATTAATTGAACATTTTGCATGAGCATTTCCTTTATGGTTATCTCCAAGACAAGTATGTATAGTTCCTGTTGCTCCAAATTTTTATGATGATGCTTATAAATTAAAAGATTTATTAAAAAAAGAAGGAATTTTAGTTTCTGTTGATGATAGTAGTGATAGTTTTTCTAAAAAAATTAGAAATTGAGAAATAGAAAAAAATAATTATTTAATAGTTTTATGAGAAGAAGAAGTAAAAAATAACTCAATTTCTTTAAGAGATGTAAGAAGAAAAACTCAAGAAAATTTATCTTTTGATGATTTTATAAAAAAACTAAAAAATGAAATTAATTTAAAAAGTTTGTAATTGGCTTGGGATATAGGATTTGAACCTATAAATGAGAGATTCAGAGTCTCTTGCCTTACCATTTGGCTAATCCCAAATAAAAAGATATTTTTATCTTATTTATAAAAAAATATTTATCAAGAGAAAAAATAAAACTTGATAAATATTTTTTTTTAGTATAATAAGTAAACATTTTTATAAAAAAGGAGATAAATTTATCTAAAATAAGCAAAAAAACAATTGCAAAAAAAGATTAAATTTATTACTTTATCATATAAAAAATACAAGTGAAAAAAATCATTTCATATATAATTACTTTTAATATTTTATTTTTAAACTTATCATTTTTAACATTTGAAACTGTTCAAGCATCTAATGAAATATATGCTTTAAATAATAAATTTATAGTTTCAGCATACTACTCTCCTCTACCTAATCAAAAATATTACTTCAAATGAAGTTATGAAGCAGATAAAAAACTAAACTGAAATTGAATTAGATGAGCTTCAGGAAAAGCAGTTTATCCTTGAATGATAGCTGCACCTAAAAATTATCCTTTTTGAACAAAAATACATCTTGATTGAATTTGAATTGTTGAAGTTTCTGATAGATGATGAGCTATTGTTTCAACAGACCCAAATGAAACAAGATGATATAAATACGATAGACTTGATATATGGATGTGATATGGAGATGAATGATTAGCAAGAGCTTTAAGTTTTTGAAAAAAAGAGCTTTCTTGATATGTTCTAGCAGATAAAGAAACTCCTGTTTCAATAAATATTGATGCATTACCTGCTCCTTTAAATATTTTAACAAAATATGAAGTAAAAGAAATTACTTTAAATGATATTAAACAAGAAAAAGAAGAAGTTAAAAATAAATTAATCTCATCTTTAAATATAGATAAAGAAAATCCAAATGAAAATGAAGTAAAAAAACTACAAAATATTTTTAAAGAAATGTGACTTTACACAGGAGAAATTAATTGAAAATATGAAAATATAAAAAATGAATTAATCTCATACCAAGTTAATTCAAAAATTATAAAAGATAAAAATTCTACTGAAGCTTGATACTTTTGAGCAAAATCATTGAATCAATTAAATAAAGATTATGCTATAGCAAAAGAAAAAGAACAAAAAATACAAAAAGAACTAGCTTTTATTAAAAAAACTGTTGATAATAAAATAGAAAATCATTTTAATCAAATAGGATCTCCAAAATTATGAGATGTTTGAGAAAATGTAAGAAATTTACAAAAAACTTTAAAAACTTTGTGATTTTTTAAAGTAAAAGATACTGCAAAGTTTTGAGAACCAACAAAAAATGCTTTAATAAATTATCAATTAAAAAATAACTTAATAAATTCAAAAAACGAAGCTTGAGCTTGAGTTTTTTGACCTAAAACAAAAGAAACTTTAAAAAATGAACTTGCAATAATACTTGAAACTCAATTATTAAAGCAAAAAGATTTACTTAGTTATAAAAAATAATGGATATTTTTTCAAAATTAAAAAATTTAAACTCAAATTTTAAAGAAATAGAAGAAAAAGATTTACAATTTATTTATTTAAAAAATCTTTATTTTAATATAAAAAATAAAGATTTTTATTTGTCTTTAATTTTAGCAAATTCAATTATTTGTTATCAATTATCAAGTACTTGAGAAAGATATTGGGAAGAATTTTGTAATTATTTTATAATAAATGAAATTAATAATATTGATGAATTAATTGAAAAATTAAGCATTTTTATCAAAGCATCTAAATGAAATAAAAGATTTGTAGAAACAAAAATAAATAGGTTAAATAAATTAAAACCTTTTTTAGATACTTTTATAAAAAATCAAGAAAAATATTATGAAAATATGTTTTTATTAAATAATGATTTAGCAAAAGTAATGAAGCAAAAAAACACTCAAAAAACAATTGTTTTTTGAGTAAAAATGTTTTGATATTGAGCTAGAATATATTTTGATAAATTTATAGAGTTTCCAAAAGAAATAAGTATTCCTATTGATTCAAGACTTACAAAAATTTATGAAATATACAATAATGATAAAAATTTAACTATCAATGATTTTTATAAAAATATTTCCTATAAACTAGATATTCCACTCCTTCATCTTGATGCTATAATTTGGGTAAATTATGAAAAATTACTTTAAATAATTGTTTTTATTTTGTATATGTTCCTCATTTGTCTTTCAATAGTGTATTTTTCAATTATTATCATGTAGATAATACCAATATGGAGTATTATTATCACTATTTAAAACTGCCTCTATTGATGAAATACTAGGATTATTTATAGGAGTTTTTGGCAATCAAGTCATCGTTCTAGTGTTATAATCATTTTTTTCATAAATATATCTTACTAAGTTTTTTTGACACTCTTTTGATGTTATTTCAAAAGCATAACAAGCTGTAATATCTGCTCAAATCATCCAATTATTTTTTAATCTTTTTTTTAATATTCAAGCAACAGTTGGCCTCTCTAAATCATTTTTTTCTTCTTTTTCAACTATTGATGAAAGTATCATAACTTCTTTTAAATTATCTTCATCTAAAGTATATAGCAAATTTACAAATACTTTTTGTTTAAAATTTTTTAGCATTTGTTTTATAAAATCATCCAAAATAAATGTATTTTTGTTTACAAAATAAGTATCTGGGTATAAAAATCACTCTAAAGAAATAAATCAATTTAAAAAAGTATATTCACTTTTAAATTCATCTATATTTTTTGCTTTAGAAATAAAAGTTCATTTTTCTATTAAATTTAGTGATGTTAGATATTCATCTATATCATAAATATTCCATCATTCTAAAATAGTTATTTTTTCTTCTAAAGCTTTAGTTCATTTAGTAAAAGTTTTTATAATATCATTTATATTTTCTCAAGAGCTAAAACTATAGTTTCAAGCTTGAATATTTATACTTTTATCTTTATTTATTTTAAAATAAATTTTTAAAAATATCTTATTATATCAAAACTGATTTACTAAAACATTTGTTAAAGTATCTCAAGATATCACTTCAATATTTTTATTTTCATTTAAAAATCTGTTTTCTAAACTAGAATATTTATAATATCAAAAAATAGATATTAAGATAAAAATTATAAATAAATATTTTAAAAGTTTTAGCATTTTATCAAATTAAACTATAAAGTTCTTTCACTTCATTTTGAGTTTCACTACTTCATGATTCAAACATTTTTTTTATATTTTCTTCGTTATTTTTTAAATAATCTCTTAACTTTTTTATATTTTCTTCTGAATTTAAGTCATTGATTTTTATTTCTAATTTTATTTTTTTAAATACTAAATTAGTATCTTTTTCTAAGGTAACGAGTTCATTATTTAAAACTTTTTGTATATTTTTTACACTACCAGTTGGATCTCAAATATAAGCCATTCTCATTTCTCAAGTTTTGTCTCAATTATCTCCTTCTGATAAGATAATTATTTCTCAATAATTAAAAAATGATCCTATAAGTCAAGCATATTTTGTATTCATAGTTTTAATTTTATTAGCATTCATATTTTGACTATCTCACAAAACTCATCTTTGATTAAAAAAATATATTTTTTCTCAAATAACTATATTAAAATCCATTTCTAGATTAATCATATTTAATAAATATGAATAAAAAAGACCTAGTTGAACTATTAAAAGTATTGCATTTATAACTCAAACTCAAAAATTAGTTGTTCATCAAATAATAAATTCAGAAATTGCTGTAAATGATGTGAAAATAGTTATTCAAAAAAGCAAAATTAATAAAAAAAGTGTTTGATTAAAAAATTTTGTAAATATTTCATCACTTTCTCTTGATTTTTTTATAGCTGTATAAATATCGGTAATAACAGGTTTACTTCAAACTATTTTATAAAAATTAATTAAATAAGTTATAATTATAAAAGTCCAATAAAATACATTTAAAAGTAAGAAAATTCATATAATACTTCAAAGTAACGTATGTCAATCACTACTTCAAAATAACAATAAATAAGAATTTATAAATGCTATAACTAAAACAAATAAAACTCTCCAAGAATGAATTATTCAATAAATCCAATGTCTTTTTACAATCATTAAAAATCTAACTCAGTCAAGTTCTAATTTTTCAATTAGTTTTGTATCTCAAGAAATATCAAAGGATTTAAATAAAAATTCAAATATTTTTCTAAAATTTAACATATTTTATGTGTTTAAAAATAATATTAATCAAATTATATAATATTTTTATAAATATCAATTTTTTGTCAATTATTTAAAATATTTTTGATAAATTTAAAAAATAATTAATATGTTAAAAATAATTAATTAAAAAACAAAAAATGTATAAAGTAAAAAATTCAAGAAATCTATCTTGAGAAGTAAAAATTAGTGGATCAAAAAATGCAGCTCTACCTATATTAGCATCTACTTTGCTTTTAAGATGAAAAGTAAAGTTAAAAAATATTCCTAAAATTTGAGATGTATTAACATTTTTAGAAATAATAAAAACTCTTTGAGTTACTTATAGTTTTGATGAAAATATTTTAAATCTTGATACAACAAATTTAGATATAAAAAATCTAAATTCTGAAATGATAAAAAAAATAAGAGCTTCTATACTACTTTTAAGCCCAATACTTCATTATTTTTGAAATATTGAAATCCCCTTTCCAGGTTGATGTAATATATGAAAAAGACCTATTGATTCTCATTTAAATTGATTAAAATCAATTTGATATGATTATATAGAAAATGAAGATAGAATAAGTATTACTTGAAATAAAATATCTTGAGATATAACAATAAATGCCGGATTTTGAGTAACTTCAACTGAAAATTTGATAGTTGCAAATGTTTTAAGACCTGGAATAACTACTATTGAACTTTCAGCTATAGAACCACATGTTATGGATTTAATAAAATTTTTAAGAGCATCTTGAGCAGATATAAAAATAAGATATAATCATAAAATAATAGTTTCAGGAGTTGAAAAATTAAATACAAATATAGAGCATGAAGTTATTTCTGATTATATCGAGTCATGAACTTTTATGATTATTTGAGCTTTATGTGCTAAAGATTATATAGACATAAAAAATGCAAGAATTGATGATTTATATATTTTTATAGAAAAATTAAAACAAGCTTGAGTAAAATTAGAAAATCTTTGAAATGATACTTTAAGAGTATTTAGAGCAACCAAATTAAAAAAAGTTGATATACAAACTAATATTTTTCCTTGATTTCCAACAGACTTATGATCTCCTTTTTGAGTTTTGATGACTCAAATGGATTGAACTTCAAAAATACACGAAATACTTTTTGAATGAAGATTAAACTTTTTAGTCGAACTTGATAAAATGTGATGACATACAGCTATTTTAAACCCACATGAAGCTTTAATATTTGGAAAAATGGATTTAAAGTGAGCCTTAGTTACTTCTTGGGATTTAAGAGCTTGAGCTTCAATGGTTATTGCTTGAATGATAGCATCTTGAGAAACTTCTATTTCAAAATTTGAATATATAGAAAGATGATATGAGAACTTTTTAGATAAATTACAAAAACTTTGAGCTTTAATTAAAATAGAAAAATAATTTTTAACCAATAAACTAGATATGTTACAAATCTGAATTATATTAATACTTTCTTGAATAATTATTATTATTTGGCCTGCTATTATAGCATATATTTTACGATTTATATTATTATTTTTTTGAATAAGCATGATTAGTGCAAGTGCTATATTTACAAAAAAGAAAAAAAATAATAGTGAAAATAATTATGTAAAGTTTTGAAATTATAAAATTTATAAAGATTAATTTATATGTTCAACATAATATATATATTTATTATTATTTTGATATCATTTATACCAATATCACTTTGGGGGTATTTTTTTTGATATATTGACAATGATTCATTAAATAAAAAAAGATTTTTTTTAGGGCTTTTTTGATGATGATTGTCAGTAATTCCTGTATTATATTTATGAGATATATCTAAAGAGTTTTCTTTTAATATATTAAATATATTTGCTCAAATAAGTAACTTTTCTTTGTTAAATGTAATATTATCATTTATTTCAATACTAGTAATTTTTTCATTAATTCCATTTTTTTTATTTTACTCTCCCCCCTACACTAAACAAAAGTTTATAATATTTTTAAAAAGATTTTTAATTTTTTCTTTATTTTTTGTATTTATTTCTATATTATTTTATATATTAAACGATATATTTAATATATTTACTCTCTTTACAACTCCATTAGAAAAAGATTTAAATATAACTTTTTGAGATATAGCTTTTAATTCGCTAAAGCTTGTTATATTTTATTATTTAATAATTTGAATAATCGAAGAATTATCAAAGTTTTTATTTTTTTCTTATGATAAAAATTTAATTATTTCTGGCAATAAAAATTGAATAATTTATGCAATTTTTATTGCTTTATGATTTTCATTTACTGAAAATATATTATTTTTTAAATCTATTTATGATAATTTCTGATTTTGAAAAGAATTAATCTCAACTTATTTTTTAAGAAATATTTTTTCTGTTTTTTTACATATATTATGTAGCTCTATTTTTGCATACTTTTTTTCTAAAATGTATTTAAAATATCAAGATAATTATAATAAAAATTATATAAAAATACTTTTTATTTGATTTTTCTTATCATTTATACTACATTGATTATTTGATATATTTTTAAGTTTTTCAATGATGTTTTTTGTATTTTTATACATAATATTTTGATATTTTTATTTTACATATATTTTTAATAAAGATTAATTTCCAAAAAAATAAAATTTATATATAATATAAAAAAATAATTTCTAATTATAAAAATAAATGAAAAAAATATTTTTAATATTACTTTTTATACTAAGTTCTTTTTACTTAACTCAAAATACAATTTTTGCTTGATTATTTGATGATAATTCTTCAATAATTTATTGTAGATGAGATGATTGTTCTTTAGATGAATGAACTGAAGTTGTAAAAAGATGAATTGATTGAATTGAAACAAATAAAGATGCTTCTACTTATATACAAGATATAGTTGTATATTTACTTACATTTATAACAATAATTGCTGTTTTATATATAATTTATGCTTGATTTAAAATACTTACTTCTGCTTGAGATGAAGAAAAAGCATCAGGTGGAAAAAAAATTATTATATCAGTAGCTTTATGAATACTTCTAATGTGGCTATCATTTGTAATAGTTAGATTTATTTTATGAGTAATTACTATTTAATAGTTTTAAAAAAAGTTTATTATAAAATAAACTTTTTTTAAACCACAGCTTTAGCAACTTCATCTGCAACTCAAATATCAAATGGAGATGGAATTATTTTATCAAAAGTTGGATTTTTAATCATATTTGCAAGGTTTTCAGAAGCTTTTATTTTCATTGCATCTGTTATTTTAGGAACTTTATTTTGTAAAGCTCATTTAAATATTCAAGGGAAAATAAGAACATTATTTAATTGATTTGGATAATCAGATCTTCAAGTAGCTACTATTTTAGCTCAAGCTTCATAAGCATCTTCTGGCATAATTTCAGGGATTGGGTTTGCCATAGCAAAAATAATTGGGTCTTTATTCATTGATTTTACCATTTCTTTTGTTAAAACTCAAGGAGCTGATACTCAAATAAATATATCTCTTCAAACAATTGCCTCTTTTAATCATCATTTGATACAATGTTTACTTTCTGGATTTAAAATACATGCTGTATTTGTGATATTTGTAAGCATTTCTTTTTCTACATTTAAATTTCATCTTCAAGCATAAATAGTTCATTTACTATCAACTACAACTATATCTTTTATTCAGTAAAGATGAAGCAATTTAGTAATTGCAACTCAAGCAGCTCAAACTCAATTTATAAGCACTTTTACATCTTTTTTATCTTTTTTTGTAATTTTTAATGCATTTATTATTCAAGCAAGTGTAACAATTGCTGTTCAGTGTTGATCATCATGAAAAACAGGTATATCAAGTTCTTTTTTTAAAGTTTCTTCTATTTCAAAACACCTAGGAGATGAAATATCTTCTAAATTTATTCATCAAAAAGTTGGTGCAATATGTTTTATTGTCTCAATAATTTCTTTTGTATCTTTTGTATTTAAAATAATTGGAAAAGCATTTATTCCTCAAAACTCTTTAAATAAAATAGCTTTTCATTCCATAACAGGTAAAGAAGCTTCTGGTCATATATCTCAAAGTCATAAAACTGCTGTTCCATCACTAATAACTGCAATAGTATTTGATTTTAGTGTATAATCATTTACCTTTTTTTTATCTTTTGCTATTTCTAAGCAAGGTCATGCAACTCAAGGAGAATAATAAGTAGATAAATCCTCTCTAGTTTTTAAGGGAACTTTAGAAATTGTTTCTAGTTTTCAAGAATATTCTTTATGTTTTTTTAAACTTTCTTCAAAATAGTCCATTTTTTTATAAATTAAAAATTAAAATTACTATAAAATATATAGTATATTTTTAAAAAAGCAAATTACTTGCTTTTAGGTATATATTTTACTATAATAATTTTTATTGTTTTACAAATTTAAAAAATAAAAAAAATGTTTAAACTAAAATCAAAATATTCTCCAACCTGAGACCAACCAAATGCAATTGAAAAAATAACAAAATATATAAATAATAAAAATAAATTTCAAACATTATGGTGAGTTACTTGAAGTTGAAAAACTTTTGTAATGGCAAATATTATAGAAAAAATACAAAAACCAACTTTGATTATTGCTCATAATAAAACTTTAGCAGCTCAATTAGCACTTGAATTTAAGGATTTTTTCCCAGATGCTCGAGTGCATTATTTTGTGTCTTATTATGATTATTACCAACCAGAAGCATATGCTGTAAAAACAGATACTTATATTGAAAAAGAAGCAACTATAAATGAAGAAATTGATAGACTTCGTCATGCAGCAACTCAGGATTTGATTAGAAGAAAAGATGTAATAATTGTTGCTTCTGTTTCTTGTATTTATTGAGTTTGAGATATTAGAGCTTATGAGGATGCTATTTTTAAGTTAAAAGTTTGAGAAATTTATAGTATAGAGGTTTTACTTAAAACTCTTATTTTACTTCAATACAAAAGAGCTTGAGCAGATTTTAAGCCCTGAATGTTTCAAGTTATGTGAGATTTACTTGAAATATATTGATCAAGTATGGAAACTGTTTATTCAATTGAATTTTTTTGAGATGAAATTGATAGAATTACAAGAAGAAATTATTTAACTTGAGAAGTTTATGAAATATTACAAGAAATTGAAATATTTCCAGCTAAACACACTGTTACAACAAAAGAACAAATAAAAAAAATAGTTCCTTTAATAAAAAGTGAATTAGAAGAAAGACTTTCATATTTTAAAGAGATTTGAGATGTTTTAAAATACGAAAGACTTAAAACAAAAGTAGAATATGATATAGAAATGATGCAAGAAGTTTGATATGTAAACTGAATTGAAAATTATTCAAAATACTTAGATGGAAGAAAGACTTGAGAACCTCCATATACATTAATTGATTATTTTGGAGATGATTTTTTGTGTTTTGTTGATGAATCACATATGACAATTTCTCAAATATGATGAATGTATGCTTGAGATAGAGCAAGAAAAGAAAATTTAGTAAATCATTGATTTAGATTACCTTCAGCACTTGATCATAGACCTTTAAGATTTGAAGAATTTGAAGCAAAAATCCCTCAAATGGTGCTTGTGTCAGCAACTCCTTGAAAATATGATATTGAAAAATCCTCAACTACCCCAGATAAATTTTTTGAATTTAATCCAATAATCGATTGAGCTTGGGTAGATAATGAAGAAAATAGAATTGTTCCTCTTGTAATTAGACCAACTTGACTACTAGACCCATTTATAGAATTAAAAACTATGAATTATATGGTTGATGATGTTTTAAAAAACATAAATGAGTGTGTTAAAAATAATGAAAAAATGCTTATAACTACTCTAACAAAAAGGTCTTCAGAAGAATTAACTGATTATTTACTTGAAAATGGGATTAAAGTAAGATATTTACATAGTGAAATTGAAACTCTTGATAGAATTGATATATTAAGAGATTTAAGAATTTGAAAAATAGATGTAATTGTTTGAGTAAATTTACTTAGAGAATGACTTGATTTGCCAGAAGTTACTAAAATTGCTATTTTAGATGCAGATAAACAATGATTTTTAAGAAGTACTTCTGCTTTGATTCAAATTATTTGAAGAGCTGCAAGAAATAGTAAATGAAAAGTTTATATGTATAGTGAAGAAGTAAATACATTTAAATGAGAAAAAATAAAATGGGATAAACAAGAAAATATTTTTACTTTATGAAATAATAAAAATATTTTACCAACTGATTATTTATTTGATGAAAATTGAAATAAAGTTCCTCTTTTCAAATTTGATGAATGAAAGTATTTTACTCAAGATAAAGTTTTTGTTTCAAATGCGATGAAACAAGCTATAAATTTAACAAATTATAGAAGAAACATGCAAAATAATTATAATATAAAACACAATATAACTCCAACAACTGTTTATAGTGAGATAAAAGAAATTTGAATTAAAACAAAAAACAAAGATTATGCTTTAATATCAGAAAAAGATTTAGAAAAAGAATTAAAAAAACTAGAGTTTGAAATGTGAGTTGCAGCTTCAAATATGGATTATGAACTAGCTGCAGAATTAAGAGATGTAATTATTGAATTAAAAAGAGGGAGAAAATAAAAAAATACTTACTAAATTTTAGTAAGTATTTTTTTAAAGCATTTTTTCAAGTTCATCAATTCCCTCTTTTATCTCTTTTTCAAGTTTTCTAATATCTGAAATTAAAACTTCTGGTTTTTCATATTCAACTTTTACATACTCGATTTTTTTATATTTTGAAATAGATAAATCATATTTATTTTTTACAATTTCTTCTTTTGTGACAAAAAACCATTTATCATTTTTTTCTGGTTTTGCATCAAATTTTCTTTGCAAAACTATTTCTTTATAATTTTTTATACAATCTGGAATATCATTTTCTTCTATTTTATTTCTTTTATCATCAAGTGAAAATCAGTCTGATTGCAAATCATAAAACCAAACTTTGTTTGTAATATCTCATTTTGTAAAGATTAAGATAGCAGTTGAAACTCAAGCATAAGGTTTAAAAACTCAACTTGGCAATGAAATAACAGCTTTTAAAGAACATTTTTCTACAATCATTTCTCTTATTTTTTTATGAGCATTTGAACTTCAAAATAAAACTCAATCAGGAATAATTACTCAGCATTTCCCTCAAACAAACAGTTTATCATAAATAAGTTCTAAAAATAATAATTCAGTTTTTGTTGTTTCTACTTGAAATTCTGGATGAATATTATTTTTTAAAATACTTCATTTAAAAGGAGGATTTGCTAAAATCACATCAAAAGATTCTTTGTGATCAAAAAATTTTCATAAAGTATCTGTATAAGTAATATTTGGAGTTGTAATTCCATGTAGTATAGAGTTCATCATCCCAACTCTTACCATTTTTGTAGAAAAATCATATCAAAAAAGAGTATTTGTTTTTATACGATTCCAATCCTCATTTGAAAATTGATCAGCTGTATAATGAGTTCAAAAATTATCTTCAAAACTTCCATTTTTTGAAGTATTTTCTTTAATAATATGTTTATAAGTATTGATTAAAAAACCTCAAGTTCCACAAGCTGGATCACAGATTTTATCGTTTTTTGTTGGGTTTATTATTTGAATAATCATTTCAATAATATGTCTTGGTGTTCTAAAAGCTCATCACTTTCCTGCAGATGATATTTCATTTAAAAGATATTCATAAATATCTCATGCAGTATCTTCATTTTGCTTTGTAATCTCCAAATCTTCTATAATAGAAACTGCTGTTACTAAAAGTGAAGCATTTGGAATCATAAAAACAGCATCTGATAAACTATCAGCATACTCACTTCTATCTAAATTTTTTATGAAAGGAAAAACAATATCTTTTACAAATACAAACATTTCATCAGATGGAAGTTCTATAAAATGCGACCAACGAAAATTTTGTTTATCATAAGTTTGTCCATTTAGTGTGTAGCTTCACTCAAAAATAGATTTATATTCAAAACTTTTTACTCTGGAAGCTTTTACAATATTTTGTTTATCAATATCATCAATTCTTTTAAAAAATATCAAATAATTTATCTGTTCTATTGCAGTAAGTGGATCTGAAATACCTCATCGCCAAAAAATGTTCCAAAGTTTATCTATTTTTGATTTTAGTTCTTGAGTGAGCATAGGTTTTTAGTTAAAAAATTAAGAATATCTTTTCATATTGAGTAAATAATTTTCTACAAATAAATCTCTCATCAGGCTTACATCGTTTAGTTCATAAATAGCTAAAATAGCATTTATATAATCTCTATCCGTTATTTGCAAGAAACTAAACGGAATAAGTCAGTTCTTTATGAGTGGAATATTACTTGAAATACGAGAAGTTCTTTTGTTTATATCAATAAATATTTGAAAATATGGAATAAAAACAAGTATAAAAAGTGATTGTTCAAAAGGATTTTTTATTTCATTTAATTTGGTTAAAAATATTTGAAATTGTTCTTCAAGTTGAAAGTGATTATCAAGTGGAGTATAAGCTGAACCTCAAATAGTTACTTCAGAACTTCTTATTTTTCATAGATAATTTTCTGTAAGAAGTCATTTTCAGAGTAATATATGAATATTTTGAAAATCTTGTTTAGACAGTTTTATTTCTTTTTTATTATCAATGATATATTTTATAGCATTTTTATGATTGAGAATCATTTGAGTTTCTACTTGTGTTTTTCATTGAGCTGAATTGTTATATTTGATAAGTATTTCAGTATCAAGATAACTATAAGTGTTTCATTCAAGTTTTGATGATGAGAAACTTAAATCTATCAGTAAATTTTCTATCGCTCTTAGGTTTTGTTTATAATCATAACTTGATAAAATATTTTTATCTAAATACTGAGTTTTAAGAATTTGATATTTTTCTCATAAAAAACTAGTTTTATTTGGAATATAGTTTGCTAAAAAATCAAAATTATAGATTTTTGCTTCTCTTTCAAAAAATGGTTTATTGAAATATTCTATTATAAAATCTTTTCAAGCAATTTCATAAAAAGTATTTTTTCAAACTTTTGTTTTTAATATTTTTCACTCTTTTTGAAGCTTAGCTAGATTTCTGGTAATCGTTGTTTCAGCAATAGTAGTGAATTGTTTGAGAATTTCAGAATATGGGACTTTACTTTTTGATTGAATGAAATCAAATATTTGGTATAAATTATTTGTCATATTGCAACATAATTATTTAAAATGCAAGTTATTCTTTACTTATTTAATGAGGAAATTATAGTTTTTTATTTTTTAAATGCAAGTTGTTTTATGATTTTTGCAAGTTATGTAATTTATTTTTTAAATTTTCATACACTCATTCAATATTTTCTAAAATTTCTTTATTGGTATATCTGATAACTTGAAGTCATAATTTATTTAATTCTAAAGTTCTTTCTTCATCATATACAATTGCTTCATCTGAAAAATGAGTATCTCCATCTATTTCGATGACAAGTTTTAATTCACTACAGTAAAAATCTGCTATAAAAAATCAAAGCATTTTTTGACGAGTAAATTTATATCAAAAAAATTGTTTATTTCTAAGTATTTTTTGCCAAATATAATTTTCTGCTGGAGTTTGATTTTTTCTTAATTCTCTTGCTCTTGTTTTTAGTCTTGTATCATATGAAATATATTTATCTTGCATAATGAAGATTTTAAAATTAAAATATTTTAGTAACCCCCTCAATCCCCCTTATCAGGGGGAAGTTTTTTATTATTCCCCCCTTGATAAGTGAAAATTTTTATTATCCCTCCCCTGACAAGGGGAGGTTAGGAGGGGTTAGCTAAAACTCTCCTGCATTACACTTGCATAAAGTTCTTCCAACTTCCTCAAACTTTCTTTTTGTTTTTTAATATTTTCTTCGTTTTTTTCTACAATAGAAGCAAATTTATTTTGGAGAGAGATAGGAGGAAGAAAAATTTTAATTAATGCCATTTGTCATAAAACTAAGTCTCTATTTGCAATTCATCTAGTATATTTCTGAGATTGTTTATAACAATAATTTGTATTCAAAATACTCTCAAGAAATCTTCAATTTAAAATATTTTTATCAAATTTCAAAACAGCTAAATGTACCCAATTCAAAAAATCTATTTTCAAATCAACATATTTTGCGAATCAAGTTGTTCAGCCTTTTGTATACAAAATATCTCAAAATTCTGGTTTACATCTTTTTGAATAAAAATTATAATCTTCTTGTGATATAAATTTTACATTTCAAAAATCCCAAAATCACTTAATAATATTATTAACTGAAACAAAAGGAATTCATTTTTCAATGTAATTTAAAGATTTATGAGGTCAGTCTTTAATAAAATAACACGATTTTCATAAAGTACTTACTTCCCAACCTTTATCATTTATCATAGGATCTCAAAACATTTCTATGAAAATTGACTTCGTCAATTTTTCAGTTTTATCAATTGATAACTTTCTTAAATTTATGAGATTTGTAAGAGTATCAAGTTTTTGGATGATTTGTTTTTGATGTGAAAGTGGTGGGAGGGGGATTTGGATTTTTTGCAATCATTCCAAAGTCAAAGCTCTTTGAGTTGCTCAAGTACAATTTTTATCTTTTTGCTCTAAAAAACTCGCTGAATTTAAAAAATGTTTTAAAAATCAACTCAAAATTTCTTTTCAATGTCTTAATACAAAAAATCATGAAGAATAAATAAAATCTTTTTCTTTTTCTGTTATGAGTAAAGTTTTTTTTGTGTTTTGCATTTTTGCAAAAATAACATCTCAAACTTGTACTTCTTGATTTGCTCTTGAAGGTTTATTTTCAAAAGTTACTTTTTCAGCAGATTCAAAATTTATTTGTTCTCATTCCAATGCTCAAGTCGCAATATAAAACCTTTCTCATGAAAAAGGTTTTACTGATAAGTTTATTGGTTGGATGATTTGGGTTAGTTGGATTGTTTGCATATTAATTGTTTTTATAAAAATATTTGATTTCGTCACTTTGTATTACTAATAAGCAATCTTTATCTGTCAAGCTCCCAAAAAACTGGACACGAAATATCTTAACAAAAAAGGAGAATTATGAGTGTAATTTAGCAAATTTTGCAGGAGCCATTTTTAGAGTAGTATGAATTCTAAAATTATTGTAATAATAGATATGTAAATGTATTGCCTCTATTACCTCAGCCATAGATTTAAATCTATTTAAGTCTCATAATTCAAACTTAAATTTTCAATAAAAAGATTCCTGACTTCCATTCTCCCAAGGAGAAGACTTTCTGCTCATAGAAGCAGAAATATTATACTTCTTGAGCATTTCAAAATATTTAAACCAAACTAAACCTCTCCACCAACTCTATCACTTTCTCCTGCTCTTTCTCCTTAAACAATCTATCAAAAGCTAACATCCCAAATGATTTTTCAAAAGTATCACTATAAAAATCTTCAAAAGTGATATGTTTTTTTGTGATAATAAGTGACTTTACAATCTGTAAAAACCTGATTTGATTACTTGAAAAATTATTTTTTAGTAAATATTCTTCAAATACTTTTTCTACTTCCTCTTCAAAATCTGGCAAAGAAGTCTTTCATAAAGCAAATTTGATAAATGATACAAAATCAATAGTTGGTCTTGAGAGAGTTCTTCTGAGATTTAAAACTGTTATATTGTACTCTGATTGTTTGAAAAGTTTTTCTAGCTCTTCTAAATCTTCTTTATACAAAACTTCATCATTTTTGATTTTTTGTAAAGCTTTTGATGATTTTGCAAAATACTCTATTTGATCAACAAATACTTGCCAATATTTATCTGATTCCATTTGTTTTCACTCTCCATATGCTATCCATCTTCTTTCAATAATCTCATCTTTTAAGTCAGTAATAAGTATTTCTTTTTGGTTTGGTTTTTTGTATCATATGATACTACTTAACTCTTTTTGAATATCTTCAATTTTTTGGGTGCTTAATTCTTGCCAAAAATCAGGAGTTAATGCATTTTTGATAAATTCTTTTTTTTCAAAAATAACTTCTAAATGATTGTTTGCTTGTAGTGCATTTATATCACTTGCAAGAGAATTTTGAAGTTTTTCTATATTTTCATTTTTGAGTATTGCAATTTTTAAATTTTCTCATTTAAGTAAAAACCTTATTTCATCTAAACTTTTTTCATCATAAAATTTCATCACTAAAGAGAGTTTATAAAGCTCTTCATAAGGATTTAATGCAATATTATTGAGAATATTTTCATCTAAAATACTTTTTATGAGATCTCTTTTGAGAAATATTTCATCATTTTCTTTTAAACTTTTTATCATATGAAAAATCTCTTTTTTAGTTTTTTCAAAACTTTTTTTATCATTTCTATTTACAAAAAGTTTTAGTAACTCAATTTTTGCTTCATAATATCTTTGATTTAAAGGAAGTGTTTGAATATTTGGTGGATTAAAAATATGAGTTTCATCAAAATTAAGTGCAAAATCAATGATTAAAAAATCTTTTTTATGGTTTCATTTTCCAAATAAATCCTGACAAAGTCTTGTTCATCTCCCTATCATTTGCCAAAATTTACTTTCAGAAAATACTTTTCTTGCAAAAACTAAATTCACTATTTCAGGGACATCCACTCAAGTATCAAGCATATCAACAGAAATTGCTACTCTAAATTTTTTCCCTGTTTTTAGTTTTTTAAATTCTTTTAAAAGTTCATCATGTCTTTCTATATTTGATGTAATAACAACTGAAAAATGTTCAAGATTTGGATACATTTCCTCAAAAGTTTCTTGTAAATGCTCTGCATGTTTTTGATTCATTGCAAAAATAATTGTTTTCCCAGGAAGTCCATCTTCAAGTTTGTATGACTCTTGCATAAACTCTTTTATAACGGCTCTATTTGTATCTTTATTGTCAATTTTTTTCCCTATTTCACTTCATTCAAAGTTATACTCTTCTGGGTCTTTTCACTCTTTTTTTAATTGTTCTAAAACTTCTTTTGGTAACTCCAGTCCTTTTATTCATTGAATTTGAAACTTTGTTCTTGCTATTAAAACATTGTAAGGAACTAAAAATTTTTCTGCAACTGCTTCATCATATCAGTAAAAATAAGTTGGGTCTTCATCTTGACATCAAAAAGCTTGATAAGTACTTTTATCTACATATCTTAAAGGAGTTGCAGTAAGTCAAACTTTTATTGAGTCAAAATGGTCTAAAATATTTTTCCACTCTCCATAAATACTTCTATGTACTTCATCAATAATAATTAAATCAAAAAATCAACTTGAAAAATCATCTAAATAATTAATCATTGTTTGATAAGTAGCAGAAAAAAGTCTTGCATTTTCATCTGTTTTTCCAGTTTCAATTTTAGTTTTTGGAGTTGATTTGAAATACACTGAAAATCAATCATCAAAAGCTTGGTCTCTTAAAGCTGTTCTATCAGTTAAAAAAAGTACTTTTTGAGCTTGTTTTGATCTGAGCATCACATCAATAAGTCACATAGCAGTTCTTGTTTTTCCTGTTCCGGTTGCCATAACAAGTAAAAATTCTCTTTTTTTGTCTTCAATTCATTCAGCAACTTTTTTGATAGCTTCTCTTTGGTAGTGTCTTCCTGAAATATTTTCATCAATTTTTATACTTGTTGGTGAAACTTGAATTTTTTGAAGTTCTTTTAATTTTCTTAAATCTGAAATACTAAAAAATGTTTTTACGAGTCTTGGAGATTCAGACTTTGAAGAATTATAAAAAAATATTTCCCTACCATTGCAAAGAAATATAAAAGGTCTAAAATCTTGTTTTGATTCTAATATTTGAGCATATTCTAAAGCTTGAAATTGTCAGTCTTTTGCTGATCTTTCATATCTTTTTGCTTCAATAATTGCAATAACTGAATTATCTGAGTCTAAGATAGCATAATCAGCAAAAAATTGAAGTCAGTTTTGATTTATTGGAAGTTCAAAAACAACTTGATTTGAGTTTAGGTTAAATCAAGCTTTTTGTAGCTTTTTGTCTATATAATTACGAGTTTCTAATTCAAGCATTTAAGAAAGTTATATGATATTTTTATACCTTTGTAATATTATAAATAAAAAAATAAAATTTCAAAATTTTAAAAAGTTAGATATATAAAATATCTAACTTTTTTTATTTAATTCTAAACAATACCATCCATCAAGCTCAAATATAATTTCTAAAGAAATTTACTAAATCTTCTTCTTTTGAAATCTTATTTTCATTTAAATATTTAACAAATGGAATTAAATATGAATAATTTTTTTCATTAATTTTTCATTCTTTTTGCATATAATTAAGTATTTTTTGATAACACTCTAGTTGTTTTGTTCATCTATTTATTACTTCTCAAGATCAAGTATAGCTTTCATAATTAACTCAAGCAGTGGTAATGTATTCTTTTAAATCATCTTCTGATTTAGATGACTTTTTATAATCCTCTAAAGCAAGTTTTAGACAAATACTATCAGTTTGAATTAATTCAAGTTTTTCTGATGTAAATGTTTTTAATAATTTTTCATATCTAGTAGTTAAATTATGACTTGGGTCTTTATCTATAGTTGCTGCATTTAAGTCAACTAAAAAATAATTAACTCACATTTGTTTTAACCTTTCAACTCAAACATTTACATTTCTTTCATCATAAAAATATTTTATAAATTCAAAAACCAAACTATCTTCTAAAAGTCTGTTATTATTAGATGCTATAAAATATTTTAAAAAAGTTCATATTCTATAAATTCAATCATTATTTTTATAGTCTTTTGATGGATATAAAACTAATTTATAAATATTATTTCTTATATCTTTTACCTCTTTTTTAATCAAACTCATTCAAGATATTTGATTTTTATTATTATCAAGTTTTGAAATTTCTCTCAATGCTTTATTTAATTCAATTAAAGAATTAATTTTATTATTTTTTAAAATATCTTTTAAAGTAGTATTTTTTATATTTTTAAAAATATCTTGAGTTATTTTATCTCTTGCTTCTTTATTTAAGTTTAGCTCAACAAGTACATCAAAATAATCAGGATGTGATTCAAAAATAGCAGTATATGCTCATTCTTGTCAGGCTTTAAAATTTAAATAAGATGCTTGTTTTAAATTTGTAAATCAATGAGGAAATGATGAAGCAAAAAAGTAAGTTGAAATAATTATAAATACTACAACACTTCAAAAAAATCTAAAAAATTTGTCTTTAAATTCTAACACTTCATCATATGAAGATAAATAATACATTCATATTCAAAAAGCATATAATATAGAATAATACATAACTATTCCATACCAAACAACTCAAAATGCTGATATAACCCACAAAAATACATAAAAAAATCAAAATACTAAATTTAATTTAAATAATTGTGAAAATTTATCTTTTTTTAAATTGTAAATAAGCCATAAAAATGGTATTAAGAAAAATATAAATACTATTATATATCAAACAGGCAATTCAAATCATTCAAATAATTTTGTCAAATAGCTATTTACTCAAGAATTAAAGTAAAATAAAGATACAAAAGATAAATATATAAATGTCCCTATAAGCCCAAAAAATCATTTATAAGAAATAAATAATACCAAAGGAATTAGTGCTAAAAATATATATGTTATATCTGTAAACTCCCCTCTTTGATTTACTTGCATAGTTAGATTGTATGGAAGTTTTAAGTAATTATTTACTCATTTTTCATATCAAAAATATCTTCACCAATCTTCATTTGCAATAGTTCAAGAAGTTGATAATCAAGTATTTTGAAAGTTTTTATTTATATTTTCAAGCTCATTTTTTGAATATATTTTATTATAATCAATTAAAAAACTATCTGATTTTCAAGATAACATTGAGTTTATAGAAACATTTTTTGCTTCATAAATATTTTTAACAAACCAAGGAGAAATTCAAGCTAAAATTCAAAATAAAAATAATCAAAGTATAATAATAGTTTTTTTAAATGCTTTTAAAGTATATTTATTTACAGCATATAAAAATAAAATTATTGAAACTAAAACTCAAATATAAAATATATTGTTAATTAATCATATATTGTCTTTTGGGTAGATTACATTCATCATTGACCAAAGTCATGCTTTTGTAAATATTGCAATATAAAGTGATATATAAGAAAAAAATCAAGCTACTCAAAGTTTTGAGTAAAAAATTAATCAAATTATTCAAGAAATAAGTAAAAGTGATGTTACTTTTATTCAAAAAGCAAGTCAAGCTAAAATTCAAATAACAAATAAATAAATTAAATAAGATTTTTTTTCAAAAATATCTTCTCAAAGTAATTTATAATTTGAAAAATATGATATAAATCAGTTTTTTGTTTTTTTATCATAAACTACTTTTATCTCTTCTCAAGATGAATTTGTATCTACAGTTAATGTTGTATCTCAAAGTTTTTTTGTTGTTTCATATCATATATATTTACTAAAAATATAGTAAACCATATATAAAACTATTATTGAAATAAATAATAATCCTGGATCTAGTTTTTGATCTTTTGCTTGTTCAAAAATAGTCATTGGCATAGCTAAATAAACTCAAGAAAGTAGTATTGGTATATTTACAAAAGTTTTTTTATCACTTTTAAATAAATCAATTATTGACAAAACTATAACTATTACAGAAAAAATTCCTCCTAAATTATTTAAAAAAAAGCTTTGTGTTCCTGGTCAAACCATATATCAAATTCAAGTAAAAACTTGCCAAATATAAAGTCCTCACATATATAAAATACTTTCTTTAGCAGCCATTAAGTTTGGATAATTCATATAAACTCATAAATCATCCCATCAAATAGGCATTGGTCTAAAGGCATTAATTAGATTTACTGATAATAAAAATGAAATTATTATAAATAAAATTTCTGTTGAAATTAAATAAAAATTTATTTTTTGTAATATATTTTTTGAATTATTTGAAAAATCATGATCATCTAAAGTAAATTCAAATTTTAAAGTATTATTTAAAAAATATAATAATTCTTTATAAGATAGTGTATTTAATCATAATGTAATTAAAATAACTACCCATATATTATAAAATCCTAAAAATCAAAATATTGATAATAATGTTATAAAAACAAAAAATCATACTCATAATGATGATAAAAATTGAAAAATACTTGATTCTAGTTTAAATCATTCTATTTTTGATAATAAAAATCTTCAAGTAGATAAAAAAGTATATGAAAAAATTATTGGGATAATTAAATATATAATTATATTAAAAAATAAACCAATTCAAGCTCATCAACTAGCTCAAGGCAAAGTAAAAGCAAGTATTGATAAAATAAAAAGTTGAATCAAAAAATATAAAAATATTTTTATAGGAGTAAAAGTTATTTTATCTTTATTTAATATATAATTATATCATTTATACAAAAAATAAAAAATAGCTATTGAAATAACATAAGGAGTATATCAAACAAATGATTCTTTATGAAAATCAAATCAAAAATAATAAATAAAAATTACATAAAATGAAAAAATTACTAAAAATAATAATTTTATTAAGTATCACACCATAAAAAATATATTAAAAAATAATTATAAAATCATTTTTAGTATATTTTTTTTTTATAAAACACAAATAAAATTAATCAAAAATAACTACTAAATCTTTATTTTGAAAAATATCTTTTTTTATATTTTGTAAAAATCATTTTATATTTTCTCATTTTATAATGATTTTTGTAAAAAATTGATTATCTCTTTTTATTGGTACATCTATCAAAAGTATTTCAAATTCTCAATTATTTAAAGTATCTAATTTATTTTTTAAATTTTTAATAAAATCTATTGAAGTATTTTTATCTTTATTTTTATATCTTAAAGTAGCTAATTCTAAAAAAGGTGGATATTTAAAAAATTTTCTTTCTTTTAAAGTTTTATTTAAAAAATCATTATAATTTAGATTTATTATGTCTAAAATAATTTCATTTTGAGGAGAAAAAGTTTGAATTAAAAATTGAGTTTTTTCTCAAAGTCTTCATCATCTTCAAAGTAATTGTTTTGTATTTTGATATATTTTTTCTTCAGTATCATAAAAAGGAATTTGTAATTCTTGTTCAAGTAAAATAATTCAAATAAGTCATATATTTCTAAAATCAAATCAAGTTGTAATCATTTTAGTTCAAATAATTATATTTGCATTATTTAAATTATTTAAAGCTTCTTTTTTTAGTGTATTATTTTTTAAATTATCACTATCCATTCTAAAAATATTTATTTTTGGGAAGATATTTTTTAAAACTTCTTCAATTTGCTCTGTTCAAACTCAAACAAAAACTAAATTATTTCAATTACATTTATCACATTTTAATAAAATATCTTCTTGGAAAAAACAATGATGACAAATATATTTTGGTGGTTTTTTATGAACACTCATTGAAATATCACATCTACTACACTTTTTTATATAACTACATTCTTGACAAATAGACAAATCATAAGCTCATCTTTTATTTATATATAAAATAATTTTTTTATTGTCTTTTAAATTCTCATTTATTTGAGTTAAAAGTGTATTTGATAAATATTTACTATATTTTGAATAATCTTTTGTTAAATCAACAAGTGTGTAATTTTTCATTTTTAAAAAGTTTTTTATTATAAAATTAATTATATTTTTTTAGATTAAAAATCAAATTTTGTAAAATTATAAAATTTTAATATAATAAAAAATATTTTAAAAAATTAGTAAAAAAAATGAAAATACATTACTTATGACACTCTGAATTTTTGGTTGAAATAGAAAATAATAATTGAGAAAAAATAAATATTTTATGTGATAGTTGGCTCTCTGATTATGTTTTTTGAGATATGATGAAAAGATATCCAACACTTGAAATTGATTATAGCAAATTAAAAATTGATGTCATATTTTTAAGTCATTCTCATTCAGATCATCTTGATCCTTACATCTTAACTGAAATTTATAAAAATATCATTCCAAGACCAACTTTACTTATTCCTGAAACTATGGAGTTTTTAATTCCTATATTTAAAAAGTATTTACCAAAACAAAAAATTGAAATACTAAAAAACAACAAAACTTTTAATTTTAAATGAATTGATATAACTTGAATTATTTTTCAAAATGATTATTTAACAAATGAAGATGATGTAATGACTCTTGCTATTTCAAATGATAAAGAGCTTTTATATACTGATGTAGATACTGTTCCTCCTGAAAATGAAGAGTCAATTAATTTACTTTATGATTTATTTACTCAAAAAAATTATGAAAGTGCTTTATATTTAAGTACAAGAAATGAATTACCTTGAAATTTTAAAATTATTTGAAGTAATAGTACTAAACAAAGAATTGAAATTGAAAAAAGCTATAAAGAAGAAAGAAGTGAAGAAATAGAATATAATTATTATAGATTTGAAGAAGATTTTCCAAACTGCTCTGACATACAAGAACTTCCCTATTTTTTAAAATGACTTATTTGACAATGAATTGTGCATCCAAATGAAGAAAGTTTAAAATTAAGAATTTTAAAACTTGAAGAAGAAGCTTTAATAGAAACAAAAATTGCTAAAAAATATCAAAGAAATTTTAAAACAATTCCTTTTACTCCAGGAAAAACTCATTTAATTAAAAATTGAAATATTGAAATATGAGAAAATATTTATTTTTTAAATAATTTTTCTATAAACAATCCTAAAACTGATTTAAATACTGATTTTTTTATGAAATATATTTCTTGACCTCTTGATGAAAGACCTTGAAATTACAAAGCACAAGAACAAAAAATATTAAAAATGCTTAATTCTAAATTTTTACCATATTATTTATGAAATAGTGAAGATAATTTAAAAAATGCTATTTTAAACAGCAAAAATTCAAAATATGTAGTTAAAATAAGATATTGAAACTCGTTAAATTACTTTGAAAGAAACTATTATTTTTCTTTTTGAAGTATGTGATTTGAAGAGGAAATTTGAAAACACTGAGAATACAATGAAGATTATTGGGCAAATGATTTAGAAGATTTTTTAGAAGGTAGTCAAGAATTATACACAAACTTTTGGCATACTTTAACTCCTAAAAAAACATACAGAGTTTGGACAATGCTTTGAGCTAATTTTTTAAACAATGATATATTGTATAAAAAATATGATTTTCATTTTAAAAGAGCTAAAGCTTGAAGAAGTGTTGAAAGTTTTATACCTAAAAAAATTAAAGATGTAGTTAGTTAAAAAGGATAAGTTTTTAAAACTTATCCTTTTTAATATACAAAAACTCTACTTTCATCAGTATTTATTTTTTTAATCTCAATTAGAGATTCAACAAGTTCCTTTGATTCTTCTATATGAGAAACAAGAAGTATTTGAGAGAATTTTTGTTTTAATTTAAGTAAATTAAAAATAATATTTTGCTGTCTTTCTTTATCTTGTGAGGCTAAAATTTCATCTAAGACTAAAAAATTTATGGGATTTGATTTTGAAGTTGAAAGGTTTTGTCATAAAGCAAGCCTAAAACATAAATTTGCTAAATCTTTTTCTCAACCTGAATAAATTCATATTTTTTTTCAGTCTATTAGTATATTATACTCTCAATCTAAAGAAATATTTAAATATTTTCAATTTGTAATTAAAGAAAAATAATTTGATGCCAAATCTTCAATATACGGTTTTAAATAATTTAGTAAATATAAAATATATTGTTTTAAAACATCTTGTTTTACTATTAAAATATTTAACTCACCTATAAAATCTTTTATATTTTTTAAAATATCTTTTATCTCATTTAATTTATTTTCTATTTCTTTTAATTCAAATTCTTTTTTTGAATTTTGTTTTTCAAGTATTAATATTTCCTCATTTTTTAATTTTTGAGTTTCAAATTGATTAAAATAATTTCTTTTTATTTCTTCAAATTCATCATTTTTAAAATCAAGTTTTACTATAAAATCTTTTTTTAGATTTATAGTATTTTTAAATACTCAAATACTTTCTATATTTTCTTTTAATTTTTTTTCTAAATCTTCTTTTTTTGAAACTTCTCAAGAAATCTTTAAATAATTTTTAGTTTTCACTTTAATCTCTTCAAGTTCTTTTTTTGTATTTAAAAATATTTTTTCATCAAAATTTACTTCTCAAATATCTTTTATTTTATCCTTAATATTAATTATATTTTTTTCTAAGTTTTCTAAAATCAATGTATTTTTTAATACTTCATTTTGATTTTTTTCTTCTATTTCAATTAATTTTTTAAATTCTAGAATTTCTTTTTGAATTATAGTTTTTAATTCTTCATTTTTTAAAAAAACTATATTTACTTTTTGGTAGTTTTCTCTTGTTTTTTCTAAATCTTCTTTTAATTTTTTTATAAGTTTTTCAGAGAAACCTCAAAGAGGTTGAGTACATGTAGGACAATGAGCTTGATTAGATAGTTTTTCTATATTTATTAAATTATCTTTTATATTTTTTCATTCAATTGTGATTTGATCCAGTTGTGCTTTAAATTCACTATTTTTTAAAAAAATATCTTTTTCTTCAAGTTCTTTTTTTTGTAATTTAATTTTTAATTCTTCAATATTTTTTAATATATTTCAGATATCAAAATCTTTTTGTTTTAATTTTAATATATTTTCTTCTTTTAATAGACTTTTTAGTTCAACCTCTAATTTCTCTAAATTTTGAAAAATTATAAAATCATTTTGAAGTTTTAAAAAACTTTTTTCTAATTTTTCTTCTTCTTTTAATAAAAATTCATTTTCTTTTAAATAATTCTCTTTTTCTCAAATAGCTTTTAATTCATTTTTTTTAGATTCTATATCATTTAAAAAAATATTTATATTTGATTCTAGTTTTTCAATTTCTTTAGAATTTTCTAAAAAACTAATTCTTTTTTTATCAATATCTAAATAAGATATTTTTAATTTTTCAAAATCTTTTGTAAAAATATCTAGATCTTTTTTTTGAGTTTTTAAATTATCTTCAATTAACTCTTTTTCTAAAAGAATTTCTTTTTGTGAATTTTTTAGTCAATCCTCATCTATATTTTCAAGTTTTTTATTATATATTTCAAGATGAGTTTTTTTAAGTTTTTCTTCATCTTTTAACTTTTTTATAAGATTTTCTATCTTATCAAGTCAAAGTATTTTATTTATTAAATTTTTTCTTTCTTGCAAGTTTCAAGAAAGCACTTCTAAATCTTTCTGAGCTGTAAAAACTGACTTTAAAAAAGTATCTTTTGAAACTCAAATAATTTTTTCTATTTCTAAAGTTATTTCATCTCATCAAATAATTTCTAGATTTTCTCAAATCAAAATATCTTTATCTTCTTTAATGAAATTATCTCAAAGTTTTTTTACTCAAGCATCAATAACTCTAACAATTTTATATTCTTTTAATCAATATTGAAAAATAAGCTCTATTTTTGAAGGACTTCTATCTTTTATAAAAAATGACTTTTCTGTTTCTTTATTTTCTCTTATAAAATTATTTCATTTAGGTCCAAACAAAGCAAATCAAATAGCATCAAAAATTGATGATTTTCAAGCTCAATTTTTTCAAAAAATTAAGGTAAAATCCTCTTTAAAAAAAATTTCTTCTTTTTTAAATCTACGATAATTTAATAATCTTAATGATATAAGTTGCATATTTTTATATGTTTATATTTAGGTAATATTTTTTAAAAGTATATTTTATTTTCTTATTTTTACAAATTTTACAATTTTTTTAACCTAAGATATTGTTTATTGCAAAAAAATATATTTTAATACTTGTTTTTTATTAAATATGTATTAAAATACTACTTGTTTTTTAAAAACACTTTTATTTTTTTTATTTTTTAATTTATTTAAAATGAATAAATCTAAAAAAACTATTTCCATAATACTTAGTAGTTTAATTGTATTATGAAATTTTACTTTTTTAAATGCAAATGCATCAAATAGTGTAAAACCTTCTTGAGAAGAAATTAAAAAAGTAGAACAAGAAGTTTTAAAACTTCAATGAAATATATTTGATACTTCAAAAACTTATTTAGAAACTTTAACTTCTAAATTAAAAGATTTATCAAAATATGAAGAAAACTGAAATTCAAAAATAGATTTATCTTTTGACCATGAATATTTTTGAAGTGGTAATTTTAATTTATCTCTTGATAATTACAAAGTAAAATCAAATATTTTTGATAGTGAAAGCTCTTGAATTTTTAAAATAAAATCAAACTATAATTCAACTTACTCTAGTTGATTTAGCTTAGATTTAACTACTTTTGCATCTTTAATTTCTAAAGATGGAGAAATTTATGCTTTATTAAAAGATTTTAATTTTTCAGTAAATGATGAAAATATTGAAGAAATATTATTAAAATTAAAAGATATTTTTAAAGATAACAAATATGTTAAATTACCTAGTGATGATTTATCAAAAGAGATTTTAAACACTATTAAATCTTTTGATTTAAATAACTCTCTTGCAAAAGTAGAAAAACTTACAAAAAAACCTCTCTTAACTCCTTATTCAAAAGTTTGAGATAGCTTTTTACTTATTCCAACAAGGGATTTTTGTAATAATTATTTTGAAATTCAAAACTCATTTTGAGCTTCAAATAGCTGGTATACTCCAACTGATTGTAGTGATAGTATTTATAAAAGTTTTGTAAAAAGGTTTTTAAAATCTTGAGAATTATCACTAACTTTATGAGATACAAATAAATTATCTTTTATCTCAAATAAAAATGATACAAAAGTAAATATAACACTTGATTTTAAAGATGAAATTACTTGAGTTTCAATAAATATATCCCCAACTAAAAAAGAATTTAAAAATGAATGATTTACTTTAAACTATGAATCAAAGAAGTTATTAAATATAGATTTAAGATTAGAAAAATGAAAAAGTTTTTTTAATTTTAATTGAAACCTTGACTTAAATAATAAATTTAAAGATTTTAATTCAGAGTTAAAATTTAGTGAAATTTCTTGAAAAATAAAATTAGAAAATAATAAATTAAACTGATTTTATACAATAAAAGAATACAGTTATTTTTACGATAAAGATACATATAGTTATTCTTATGATGAAGATAAATATTATTTAAAAAATATTTATTGAGTTAAAATATCTTGAAATACTTTAGAAAATAATTCTTTAGATCAATTAAATATCTTAACTGCTTGAGTTTCAATTGATGGAAAAGAAAAAAATGTATTTTTAAAATGAATTTTTAATTATAATAAATGAGATTTTATATTTAATTATGATTTTAATAATTCAAATACATACTCAGATAATTATTTTGGATGAAAAATAAATTGAAAATGAAAAGTTAGTGAAAAATTATTTGATTTAAAATTAAACTATTTTATAGAAGACAATTTCTATAATTCTATAAATAATACAACTGAAGGTGAAAAATATAACTGAGATTTTAATCTAATTATAGACCAAACTGAATTAAAAAATAATTTAAACTTTTATTTTGATATAAATAATTTAAATAAAAAATTATTAAAAATATCTTTTGTAAATGATGCAAAAAGAGTTTATTCAAATGATATAAAAATAGAAACTCCAAAGGATTTTAAAGATTTTGATTTAGATGAGGTTTTTTGAAAAAATAGTTTAGAGGATAATTTTATTAATTATTAAAATAATCTGAATTTTTTCTTGATTAAAAAATAATAAAGACTATACTAGTATTTACTATACTAATTATAGTCTTTATTTCTTAATTATTTAAAAATATGATTACATTATACACTCACACTTGAGCTTGTGCTACGGCAATAAATATACTACTTGAAAGACTTTGATTACCATATGAAAAAATAGAAGTTACTTTTGGTGATGAAAACTATAAAAAAATAAATCCAAAATGAGCAGTTCCAGCTTTAATAGATAGCCAATTATGAGAATCTGTTGTTTTAACTCAACTTCCAGCAATAGCAAAATACCTTTTAAGAAAAAAATTTGGTAATTTATTTGATGGAAAAAGTTATGATGAATATAAACTAGATTCAATGTTATCTTTACTTTAAGCAGATATACATACAAGTTTTGCTCCTATCTTTGCTCCAGGTGCTTTTACTATTTCTACAGATGAAAAAGCATTAAATGATGTAAAAGAGGCTTGAATAAATAGAGCTTTTAAAAATTTAAGTTATTTAAATGATATACTTTGAGAAAAAAATTATTTAGTTTGAGATTCTCTTACTATTGCAGATTTATATGCTTATGTAATAAATACTTGGGCACAAATGTTTTTCAAAGACAAATTTAATACTTTAACAAATCTTGTAAGATTTAATCAAAATATTGCAAATCTTGATGAAGTTAAAAAAGTTTATGCTTAAAAAACTTGATTAATAAAATAAAAAAGTAATATAAAAATATTACTTTTTTATTTTAAATTTTATGAAAAAATATTTTTATATAATTATTTGGATTTTAATTATTTGAAGTTTATATATTTTAAATAAATGACTTTTTTGATTAAGTGAAATAAATACTTTAATAAATGAATATATTTCTTTAGAAAAAATATACAATATTTCTCTAGTTTTTGCTATAATTATACTAATAAATAGCTTTTTAAATTTTCTATTTCAAAAATTAAGTAAAAATTCTACCAAAAAATCAATTTCAACTCATATGCTTCCTATACTAAATAAAGTTTTAAAAACTATAGTTTGGATTTTTTGAATTATTACAATTATTTCAAATTTATGATATGATGTAAAAGCTTTACTTGCTTGAGCTTGAATAGGTTGACTTGCTTTAGCTTTAGCTAGTCAAAAAACTGTTGCAAATATTTTTTGAGCTATAAATGTATTAATAAATAGACCTTTTGAAATTTGAGATAAAATAAAAATATCTACTTTTGAATGAGAAGTTATTGATATATGATTTATTTATTTAAGATTAAAACTAGAAGCTTGACACATAGTTTTAATACCAAATGAAACAATTACCTCAAGTGCTGTTGAGAATTTTTCAAAGAAAAAATAATTATTAAAAAATATGGAATTTAAAGAAATATTTATATTAATTTTTTGACTTTTTATATGACTTTTTATATGAATAATAATATGAAAAATAATTAAATATAAAGAGTTAAAAAAAGAAAGAGAATTATCTATAAAAAAATCAAAGCAAGTTATACTTTGAGAAGTTTATGAAAAAGTACTTCCCTTTTTACCAAACTTCCCATATGCTACTCGTGATATGATATTTGTTTGAAAATGAATTGATTATATAATTTTTGACTGATTATCTGCTTGAGAACTAAAAGAAGTTATTTTCTTAGAAGTAAAATCTTGAAAATCAAAATTAAACAATAATGAAAAAATGATTAGAGACACAATTAACAAAAATAAAATAAGTTATAGTGAATATAGAATTTAAAAAAGTGGGAAATCCCACTTTTTTTATATACTTAAATTTTCAAGTCTTAAAATTCTATCTTCTAAATCAGGATGAGATGAAAAATATCTTAAAATCCCAAATCTTTTTTTTGTAGAGATTTTCATAGTTGCTAATTTTTCATCATCTCAAGAAGCTATATTTTGCATTTTTTGTAAAGCTCTTAATCAAGCAATCATTTTGTCTTTTCATAAAAATCTAGCACTTCCCTCATCTGCTCTAAATTCTCTATATCTTGAAAATGACATTGCTATTAAAGATGCTAAAATTCAAAATAATATTTCCAAAACTAAACTAACTAAAAAGTATCATAAATTTCAAAATTTTCAATCAGTTATATTGTTAAATATATTTGCTAAAACTCTTGAAATAAAAATAACAAAAGTATTTAAAACTCATTGCAATAAAGTCATAGTAACCATATCTCAGTTAAGTATATGAGCCATTTCATGACCTATAACTCCATCAATTTCATTTTCATTCATTAAATCAAGTAATCCACTAGAAACAGCAATTAATGATTTATTTTTAGATGGTCAAGTTGCAAAAGCATTTGGATCATTACTTTCATAAATTCAAACTTCAGGCATAACTATATGATTTTGGTCAGCTAGTATTTTTACTGTTTGAAAGACTTTTCCCATTTTAGGATTAAAGTTTTTTATATTATTTATATCAACCAAAACTACTCCATAAGCTTTTTTTGCTGTCCATCTAGAAATTAAAAGAGATATAAATGATCAAGTAAATCAAACAATTAATGCATATAAAAATATTGATACATAACTACTTGAATATCAACTTATACTTATTCAAGTTACTCTTTCAACTATAAAAATAACAATACTTAAAACAGCAATAACTGCAATATTTGTAAGTAAAAATAAAATTATTCTTTTAAACATTTTTTTTAATTATTTATAAATTATGTATAGTATTATAGAGAAAAATTATTTTTTTCAAAACTATCTTTTTAATCTTAAAGAAATTTTTAAATCTTCAACTTCTAGCTCTTTTTCTAAATCAAAATTATCTAAAGTGTCTATTTTTGATAAAGTTTCTTTTTCTATATAACTTCAAAATTTATTTAAAATATCTTTTAGTATAGGATTTTCTGAAGTTAATCAAACAACAATTCTATCATCTACTTTATAATCAGCTTCTTTTCTTGACTCTTGAATATGTCTTACAATATCTCTGGCATATCATTCAAGCAATAATTCATCATTTATTTCTGTAGATAAAGAAACTATTTTTCAATTAGAACTTTCAATTAATTCTAAAGTATTATCTAATTCTCAATTTACTACAAATTCAAGTTCAAACTCTTCTTTCAATAATTCAAATTCTCAAACTAAAACATTTCAATTATCAAGTAATTTAAAGTTTCCTTGCTTTGCTTGTGAAATAATAAATTTAACATTTTGTCAAAACTTTGGTCAAATAAGTTTTGCATTTGGCTTACATATTTGAGATGGGATTTCATTTTCTTTGAAATTTAATATTTCTTTTACATTTAATTCATCTTTTATAATATCTTCAAAATATGTATCTAATTTTTGAGTAATTTTTATATATTTTAAAGGTTGTCTTACTCTTATTTTTGCATTTGCTCTTGCTTGAAATCATAAAGCAATTATTTCTTGAACTACTGAAGTATTTTTTATTAAATCATCAAAAATAAATCAAGGATTTTTATTTGAAAATAATTCTAAATGAACTGACTCATTTTTAGTTAATTCTTTATAAATTTTTTCTGAGATAAATGGCATATATGGAGCAATAATTTTTGAAACTTCAACTAAAACTTCATATAAAGTTTCATAAGCTTCTTTTTTATCTTTAGTCATTTCTTCTCACCAAAATCTTTTTCTTGATCTTCTTACATACCAATTTGTCAAATTATCCATAAATTTTATTATATCTCTTGTTGCATGATTTAATTTATAATTATCTAAAGCATTTGATACATTTCAAGTTAGTAAATTTAATTCTCAAATAATCCATTTATCAAGTAAATTTGATTTTTTATAATTTGGTAATTTGTATAATTTAGAGTTTTTAACTCAAGGCACTTCATAAAATGCTTGTTCTAAAGTCAAGTCATTTAAGTATTGATTTATAGGTCTAAAAACACCTCAATGAGATATTATTAAAATATTTTTTCAAGCATATTTTTCTTCTAAGCTTTTATATCAATCAATAACTTTTTTTGAAAAATCTAAAATTCATTCAAGTTTATTATTTCTATAAACAACTGTCAATTCCCTATCTGTTTTACATCAATATTTTTGCTTAATCTCCTCATGAGACATTCATTTAAATTCTCAAAATAATTGTTCTCTAAATGCTTCATTTTCAACTATTTCAACATCATAATTAAGATGATTTTTAATTAAATTTGCTGTATGAACAGTTCTTTTCATAGGAGATGAAATAATTACATCAAATTTTATTCAAGAAGATGCTAATGATTTTGCTAAAGAAATAGTTTCATCTATTCAAGTTTGATTTAAGTCAATATCATCATCTCCTCAATTAACTATTCAATTTTTATTATTATCTGTTTGACCATGTCTTATATAATAAATATTTCATTTATTTGGAGTAAAATTGTCAATATTTGCATAAGTTGTAAAAAAACTATATGTATTCCAAAGTGGTAAAATAACTTTTTTAATAACTTCTTCAACTCATGCATCACTAAATCTTAAATCTTGAGCCTCAACAACTGGGGAATTCATTAAGTAAAACCTCATGGCATCAGCTCCATATTTATCCATCAAAATATTTGGATCAGTATAGTTTTTTAAAGATTTTGACATCTTTTTTCAATCTGAAGCCAAAATTATTCAACTTACAACACAATTTAAAAATGGTGTATTATCAAAAAGTGCAGTCCCTAAAATAAGCAATGTATAAAACCATCATCTTGTTTGATCAAGTCATTCTGAAATAAAATCTCAAGGAAATTTAAAGTTATCTGTATTTTCAAAAGGATAATGAACTGAAGCATAAGGCATAGCTCCTGATTCAAACCAACAATCAAGAACTTCAGGAATTCTTTTTAAGGTATTTCAAGTTTTTGGATTTTTAATCAAAATTTCATCAACAAAGTGTTTATGTAAGTCTATTTCTTTATTTGTTTTAGTATAAAAATACTTTTCTTCTTTTTTATAAATTTGTCAAAAATCAAGATTTAATTCATAAAGTTCTTTTATACTTCAAATACAAATTTCTTCTTTTTTATCTTCACTTTGCCAAACAGGAATTGCACTTCACCAATATCTATTTCTTGATATATTCCAATCACGAGCATTTTCAACCCATTTTCAAAATCTTCAAGTTTTTATTTCTTCTGGATTCCAATTAATTTTTTTATTATTTTCAATCATTTTATCTCTGATTTTTTCAACAGCAACATACCAAGCACTAATTCATCTATAAATTAATGGAGTATCGCATCTCCAACAATGAGGATATGAGTGATTTATTGTAGAGATATTTACACTTAATTTTAGTTTTTTTAATTCTTCAATTACAAGGTCATTAAAATCAAATACAAATATATCATTATTTGTAAGTAAATTAAAAGTTCTTCCTCTATCATCTATATGTGCAACAAATCATAATCCCTCTTTTTCTCAAATAACAAAATCATCTTCCCCGTAAGCAGGAGCAATATGAACTATTCAAGTTCAAGTTTCAGTTGATACATGATGTCATAAAACTACTTTATATGAATTTTGTCAAAGTTTTATATTTGTTCAAAAATCAAGATTTAAATCTTTTAATTGAACTACAAAATCATTAAATAATGGCTCATACTCTATTCATACAAGACAATTTCATTTATATTCTCTAACTATTTTATAATCACTTTCTACTTTATAATAATCTTTTATTTTTTCACTTGCAAGTATATAAGTTTCTCAAGTTTTATTATCTAAAACTTCACTGTATAAGATATCTTCTCAAACTGCAAGTCATAAATTTGAATATAAAGTCCAAGGAGTTGTAGTCCAAGCTAAAATATATTTACTTTCACTTCATTTTACTTTAAATTTAACAGTAACTGTTTTACTTTGTTTATCTTTATATCATTGATTTACTTCAAAATTTGACAAAGGAGTAGTACATCTAGGACAATAAGGCACTATTTTATTTCATTCATAAATCAATCATTTATCATAAATAGTTTTAAAAACCCACCAAACTGATTCCATAAATCAATTATCCATAGTTTTATAATCATCTTCCATATCTACCCATCTTCACATTCTTTCTACTGTTTTTTTCCACTCATCTACATATCAAAAAACATTTGCTCTACAATTTTCATTAAAATCATAAACTCAAATCTTTTTTTCAATATCATCTTTTCAAGATATTTGTAATTTTTTTTCTACTATATTTTCTATTGGTAGTCAATGACAATCCCATCAAAATTTTCTATCAACTTTTTTTCACAGCATTGTTTGATATCTTGGGATAACATCTTTTATCGTTCAAGCAAGTATATGTCAATAGTGTGGTGTTCAGGTTGCAAAAGGAGGTCAGTCATAAAAATTAAAAATCTCTCATCATTCCCTTGAGGAAATTGATTTTTTAAAAGTATCGTTCTCTTTCCAAAAATTTATAATTTCTTTTTCTAGTTTTGGAAATGATTGTTTTGGGTTTACTTCTTTAAACATTTTTTTTAAATTATAAAAATAAATTATTCATACTCACTAATAAACTCTAAAGCTGTTTGTTTATAATCATCTTCTTTAAACTCTAAATACAAAGTCACTTCTTGCAATATATCATCTATTTCATCTAAAATTTCATCAGGAGTTCAAGATGTATATATGTATTCTAAAATATAATCAAGGCTTTCAAAATCATCTTTTTCTAAAAATTCTTTTATTTTTTTTAGATAATTCTCATAAATTTCTTTATTATTCATAATAAATTTTATAACAAATAAAAAGCACAAAAAAATATTTTTGTGCTTTGGTTCAATTAATAATTGAAAGGTACCACCAAAGATTGTACTTAATTTTATTTTTGTTAACTAAAGTTTTTTTTAAAAAACTCCGAGAGGGTCTAATAATATTTTAAAAAAATACTTTCTTCCTCCAGCTTGTGGGTGATAGCCACTTAAAATGCTTTTATTTAAATAATGTATTTTTATTATAAGTATATTTTTTATTTGTCAAAAAAAACTAAAAACTAAATTAAATTTAGTTTTTAGCTTTTAAATTAAATAACATCTTCTTCTTCACCTTCAATTACAAATCAATCTAGTGTATCTACTTCATATGTTTCTTCTCTATTATCTAAATCAACTTCTATTCAGATATCAACATCTACAGCTATTTCATTTTTTTCTTCAGATCTATCAAAATATTCTTGAGTATCATTTTCAGCTTCAAAAGTATCAGTATCAAGTAACATATTGTTAATTTTTCTATATTGTTTTCAAGCAGGAATTAATCTTCAAATAATTACATTTTCTTTTAATTCTTTTAATTTATCAATTCTTCAACTTACTCATCATTCTACTAAAACTCTAACTGTTTCTTGGAAAGATGCAGCTGATAACCATGAATCAGTATATAGAGAAATTTTTGTTATTCACAAAAGTAATCTTTCTGCTATAGCAGTTGTTTTTTTCTCTTTTAATAATCTATCATTTTCTCATTTTAATCTAATGATATCAACTATATCTCAAGGGAAAAATTCTGAATCTCATTTATCTAAAACTCTTACTCTAGAAAACATTTGTCTAACAATTAATTCAATATGTTTTGAGTTAACTGTTTGTCATTGAGATGCATAAATTGATTTAATTTCATTAACTATATATTCTTGAGTTTTTAAAATTCAAGCAATTTCTTTTAATGAAGCTAGATTTATATGTCATTCTGTAATTTTTTGTCATAAAACTACTCTATCTCAAGATTTAACTAAAGGAGTGTATATATTTTCTATTTCAAAACTAGAAGTTCTATAAATTTCATCTTTAACAATTATCATTCAATTATCTACTTTTTTTGCAATTCAAGCATAAGTTGAAACAACTTTTGATTTATCTTTTTTAGATTTTGCAAGTACTTGTTTTTCTTTTATCAAAGCTCATTCTTTAACCAACACTTCATAGTCAGCTGGGAAATAATATTCATCTTCTTTTAGAGAAGAAGCTGTAATTTTTACAATAGAAACTTTTTCTCCTGGTATTATTTCAACAACTCATTCTAAATTTGAAATAATTGCAGAATTCTTAGGAATTCTTGCTTCAAATAATTCTTCAACTCTAGCAAGTCATTGAGTCATATCTCAACCTGCTTGTGCTACTCATCCTGAGTGGAAAGTTCTCATTGTCAATTGAGTTCAAGGTTCTCAAATAGATTGAGCTGCTATTACTCAAACTGGAGTTCAGTATTCTACTACTTTATTTAATCATAAATCAAGTCAATAACATTTTTTACAAACTCATCATTCACTATCACAAGTTAAAATAGATCTTATATTTAATTTACTTATATTATTTTTTATAATAATATCTAAAGTGTTTTTATCTATAGTAGTTTGTGCTTTTATTAAAACTTTATTATCTACTTTTACATCTGTAGCAATAGTTTTTCAATAAATTTTATCTTCAAATTTTTCATCAAAATTTCATTTTAAATCTTCTTTTGAAACTTCTTTATAATTTAAAGTTTTACAATCCTCTTCTTTAACAATTATATTTTGAGCGGCATCAACAAGTCTTCTTGTTAAGTAACCTGATTGAGCTGTTTTTAAGGCAGTATCTGATTTTCATTTTCTTCAACCATGAGTTGCAATAAAGTATTCCAAAGTTGAGAATCATTCTTTTAGAGTTGATTTAATTGGTAATTCTATTGTAGCTCATGAAGTTGATGATACAAGTCATTTCATTCAACATAATTGAGTTAAGTTTCACCAATTTCATCTAGCTCCTGAATCAATAAAGTTAAATATATGATTTTCTTTATCAAATAAAGTTTTTAATTCTCATTCTATAACTTTCTTAACTTCTGCCCAAATAGAAATTGATTGTGAATATTTTTCATTTTCAGTTAAATATCAATTCCAATATTTCTTTTGGATAAATTTTACTTTATCATCAGCTTCTTTCAATAAATCTTTTTTGTTTTCAGGAGAATGCATATCAAAAGCAGAAATTGAAAGTCATGAAAGTGTTGCATATTTATAACCAAAATTTTTAATATTATCTACAAAAGTTGCTGTAACTTCTTGTCATAATTTTTCAAAACTATCTGCTAATACTTTTTTAATAACTCATTTTTTTAATACTTCATTTACAAAAGGCAATCAAGCTGGAACTATTTCATTGAAAAGTATTCTTCAGTAAGTTGTATCAATAATTTCTCAATTAATTCTTACTTTAACTAAAGATCTTAAATCAACTCAAGAAGCATCATATGCTTGTTCTAAATCTTCTTTTGATGCAAAAACTTGTCATGTTCAAACTCAATTGTCTTTAATTTGTGTTAAATAATAACAACCTAAAATCATATCTTGAGAAGGTGCTACTATTGGCTCTCATGATGCTGGAGATAACAAGTTTTTTGATGTAACCATTAATTCTCTTGCTTCTTTTTGCGCAGCAGAAGTAATCGGCAAATGAACTGCCATTTGATCTCAGTCAAAGTCAGCATTGAAAGCAGTACAAGTTAAAGGATGTAATTGTATAGCTTTTCAGTCAATTAATATAGGTCTAAATGCTTGTATTGAAAGCCTATGAAGAGTTGGAGCTCTGTTTAATAATACATATTTTCCTTCAATAACTTCATCTAGTGCATCCCAAACGGTTTTTCCTTGATCTTCAATAAATTTTTCTGCATGTTTTATATTGTAAACAACTCAATCTTCAATTAATTTTCAAATAACAAAAGGTTTAAACAATGTCAATGCCATTTGTTTTGGTAGTCAACATTCATCTATTTTTAATTTTGGACCAACAACTATTACAGATCTTCCAGAATAATCAACTCTTTTTCAAAGTAGATTTTGTCTAAATCTTCATTGTTTTCATTTTAGTATTTCAGTTAGAGATTTTAGAGTTTTTTTATTTGCTGAAACAAATCCAGATCTATTAGTTCTTGTTTCTCAAGAAATTAACATATCAACTGATTCTTGAAGCATTCTTTTTTCATTTTTTAAAATAACATCTGGAGCTCATAGTTCCATAAGTTTTTTAAGTCTGTTATTTCTATTAATAACCCTTCTATATAAGTCATTTAAATCTGATGAAGCAAATCTTCAACCATCAAGTTGAATCATTGGTCTTAAATCTGGTGGTATAATTGGAAGTGCTTCTAAAATAAACCATTCAGGTTTTTGCCCAGATTTTAATAAATTTGATGCTAATTTAATTTTTTGTAAGATTTTTTTCTTTTTTAATTGACTTGCTTTTTTTAATTCATCTTGTTCAACTTTAATAAATTGTTCTAAATCAATTCTTTGTAATAATACTTTTAAATACTCAGCTCAAGTTCATCAATTAAATACATGTGGGAATTTTTCTTTTAAAATTCTATAATCAAGTTCTCAAATAACATCTCAAACAACAAGCATTTTTAATTTTGATCTCAATTCTTCAAACTCTAGAGTTAAATCATCAACTTTTTTTAATAAAGTAGCTTCTAAGTTTTTATATTCTTTTTCTTTTATACTTCCTTCTTCTTTTTTAATTCTTAATTCATTAAGTTCTTTTTGTAATTCTTTTTGCATTTCAGCTTTTGACACTTTATAAGTATCTTCTAAATTTTTAGTAGTTTCTTTTAATTGGTCTTGGTATACATCAGTAATTATATATGATGCAAAATAAACTACTTGTTCTAATTTTTTTACAGGTAAATCAAGTAATAACCCTATTCTACTAGGAACTGATTTCAAAAACCAAATATGAGCAACTGGAGTAAATAAGTCTATATGAGCCATTCTTTCTCTTCTAACAGATGATTTTGTTACTTCAACTCAACATCTTTCACAAACAACTCATTTATATCTTATTCTTTTATACTTTCAACAAGCACATTCATAGTTTTTTCTAGGACCAAAAATTTGCTCACAAAACAGTCAACCTCTTTCTGGTCTTTGAGTTCTATAGTTTATAGTTTCAGAAATCAAAACTTTTCAATAAGATAATGCTCTAATTTGTTCTGGACTTGAAATAGATAGTGAAATTCAAGCTAAATTATCAAGATTTTTTCATTTTGTAATATCTGTTTTTCAAATATTTTTTCAAATTTCAGAAAAATCTGTAATCTTATCATTTAAGAAATTATCAAGATTTTTATCAAACATATTTTTTTATTAATTAGGAATTATAAATTATGAATTAGAAATTTCTATTTAAGAAGTTAGTTTTTAAAAAATTATTACCTATAATTTATAATTTCTAACTTCTAATTTCTAATTTATTTACTCATTTTCTTCTTTAGAGAAATCTAGATCTGCTGTTCATTCAAGTTTTAAAACTTCTTCATATCTAGTTCTAATAGAATTTTGTTTTTCTTCTAACTCTTCTTTGTCAAGTAATTCTATATTTAAAGCAAGAGCTTGTAATTCTTTAATTAAAACATTAAATGATTCTGGTATATTTGGTTTTTTAATAGTTAATCATTTTACAATAGCTTCATAAGCTTGTGTTCTACCTGCAACATCATCTGATTTAATAGTAATCATTTCTTGTAATATATTTGATGCAGCATATGCTTCAAGTGCCCACACTTCCATTTCTCAAAATCTTTGTCATCCATTTTGTGCTTTACCTCAAAGTGGTTGTTGAGTTACCATCGAATATGGTCATACAGATCTTGCATGTATTTTATCTTCAACTAAGTGATGAAGTTTTAACATATATTTAACTCAAACTGTTGTTTTTTCTTTAAATGCTTCTCAAGTCATTCAGTCGAATAATTGAACTTTACCATCTTCTGATAATCAAGCTTTTTTCATTAAAGTAGATATTTGTTCTATTGATAATCAATTTAAAATAGGAGTTGCTATTTTAATTCAAAGTTTTTTTCAAGCATATCAAGCATGTGTTTCAAGAATTTGTCATATATTCATACGAGAAACTACTCAAAGTGGATTTAAAATAATATCAACTGGAGTTCAATCTTCCATAAATGGCATATCTTCAACTGGAACAATTCTTGAAACTATTCATTTATTTCAGTGTCTTCAAGCCATTTTATCTCAAACTTCTATTTTTCTTGTTTGTGCTATATAAACTTTTATTTGTTCAAAAGCTCAAGATGGTAAATTATCTCATAATTCTTTTTTTAAAATTTGAACATCAATAACTTTTCATCATTGTCATGATGGAAGTCTTAAAGACGAATCTTTAACATCTTTTGATTTATCTCAAAATATTGCTCTTAAAAGTCTTTCTTCTGGTGATAATTCTTGTTCTCATTTTGGGGTAATTTTTCAAACAAGTATATCTCATCATTCTACATAAGCTCAAATTCTAATAATTCAATCTGAATCTAAATCTTTTAACTTCGCAACCGACACATTTGGTATGTCATCTGTAGTTTGTTCAGGCCCAAGTTTTGTTTCTCTAACATCAAGAGAGTATTCTTTTATATGAATTGATGTAAACACATCATCTTCCATAAGTTTTGAAGATATAATAATAGCATCTTCATAATTATATCAATTCCAAGGCATATAAGCAACTTTTAAATTTTTTCAAATTGCAAGTTCTCAATTATCAATTGATTGTCAATCTGCTAAAATAGTATCTTTTTTAAATTTTTGTCATGTTGAAACTTTTGGTCTTTGGTGAATTAATTCATCATGATTAGATCTTTTATAAGTTCTTAATTCATAAGTTATTTTTTCTCATGATTTATATAAAATAGTTATATGTTTAGCATCAACTCAAATAACTTCTCCATCTTCTAAAGCTTTTATAACATATCCAGTTCATTCTCAAACTATTCTTTCCATTCAAGTTCAAACATAAGGACTTTCAGGTCTTACTAAAGGAACAGCTTGTCTCATCATGTTTGTCCCCATTTCAGCTCTTGTAGCATCGTCATGCTCTAAAAATGGCAATAAAGATGAATCAACTGACATTATTTGTTTTGGAGAAACATCTATATGTGTTACTTGTCTAACATAAGATAGTGTTGGTTCAGAATTATGTCTTGTTCAAAGTCTAGTTTTTGTAAAATTTCAAAATTCATCTATTAAAGAATTAGCTTCAGCAATAACTAAAACTCTTTCTTGATGAGCATCAAAGTAATCAAAATCTCAAGTTAAATATCATCTAACTTCTATTTCTTTTTTTGTTGATTTTTCTAAAATCTTTAAAGCATCTTTTTCACTAATATATTCTTTATCTTTAACTAAGATAGTTCAATCATCTCACAAAATATCATCTAATGCTATTTTATTTATTAAATCTTTTCAGTTATTTTTAGCTATATGTAATACTTTTCTAAAAGGTGTTAAAATAAATCAATATTTATCTACTTTAGAGTATGAAGCTAAATGCAATACAAGTCATATATTTGGTCCTTCTGGAGTTGCAATAGGACAAATTCTTCAGTATTGAGTTGGATGAACATCACGAACTTCAAAAGATGCTCTTTCTCTTGTCAATCAACCTGGTCATAAAGCTGAAATTCTTCTTTTATGAGCCATTTCTGAAAGTGGATTTGTTTGATCCATGAATTGAGAAAGTTGTGAAGTTGAGAAAAACTCTTTTATTATAGCAACAAATGGTCTTGAATTTATAAAAGTACCTGGTGTTGCATCTTCAAGTTCTACTATAGTCATTCTATCTTTTGCAATTCTTTCCATTCTTGCAAGTCAAACTTTAATTTTATCTTGAACTAATTCTCAAACAGCCCTAACTCTTCTATTTTCTAAATGATCTATATCATCAACTTGATATCAGTCAATTCAAGATCTTAAATTTAAAAAATATTTAAGTGATTTTATAAGTTCTTCTAGTGACAAAAATTTACCAGTTTCATCAGTATATTTAGTTTTTATTCAAAGTTTTTTTGCTATTTTCATTCTAGCTATTTCTCATAAATCAAATCTTTTTTCATCTAAAAATGTTGTTTTAAATAACTCTCAAACTCTTTCATCAGTAGCTAAATCACCTGGCCTTAAAACTTTGTAAATAGTATGTAGCGCTTCTAGTTTATTTTTTGTTTTATCTTTTTCTAAAGTTGGTCCAAAATTATTTCAAATAACCTCTTCTCCTAAATCTTTAAATGTATCAAGTATTTCAGCATTTGATTCAAGTCAAAAAGCTCTTAATAAAACTGAAATAGGTAATTTTCTTTTTTTATCTATTTTTACATTTATAATTCATTTTTTTTCTATATCTATTTCAAACCAAGATCATTTAGCTGGAATAATTTTTAAAGCAAATCATTCTTCACCTGAAGTAAAAAATATTCAAGTTGATCTAATAATTTGTGATACTATAACTCTTTCAATTCAGTTTATTATAAAAGAAGCTGTATTTGTCATTAAAGGAACTCATCATAGATAAACATCTTGAGATTTTATTTCTCAAGTTTCTTTATTTAACATTTCAAGTTGCACTTTTAGTGGAGCTTCATAGTTTAGGTTTTTTTTCTTACAAGTTTCAGCATCGTATTTTGGCTCTTCTAAAAAAAATCATTTATAATAAATATCAATTCTTTCTCAAGAAAAATCAGAAATAGGAAAAACATCCCTAAATGCTTCATCTATACCTTTTTCTAAAAAAGTTCTATAAGAATCTAGTTGCACTTCAAGCAATTCTGGAACTCAAGCAACAGATGTGTCATCATTGAAATAATGTCTTCAAGCTATTTCATACAAACTTCAAACTTCTTTTGATTTTGCAGTTACTTCTTTTTGCATTTTTAAAATCAAAGTTAAAAACTAAATATGTTTTAAAAAATTAAAACACAAAAATGCCCTACCCCATACTTTTCATGACACATTCAAGGAGTAGTGCTAACAAATGAGATTATATAAAGAAAAAACAAGAAATCAAGTAAAAAAATAAAAAACTATTTTAAAAATAGTTTTTTATTTAATTACTAAACTTAAATAACATTATATCACCATCTTTTACTATATAATCTTTTCATTCAAGTCTAACACGAGCTTTTTCTCTTGCTCAAACCCATCATCAAAAATCAACTAAATCTTTCCAATTCACTACATCTGCTTTGATAAATCATTTTTCAAAATCAGTATGTATAACTCAAGCTGCTTCTGGAGCTGTTGCTCAAACTGAAATAGTCCAAGCTCTTACTTCTTTTTCTCAAGCAGTAAAATAATATTGTAATCATAAAGCATCATAACTTGCTTTAATTAAGTCATCAAGTCAAGTTGTTATAAGTCACATTTCATTTAAAAAATCTTCTCTTTCACCTTCTGTCATTTCTATCATATCTGATTCAAGTTTTGCACATATAGGAACTACTTTTGTATCTACTGAAACTCAAAGTATTTCTTGTAATTTACTTTCATCTAAATCCATCATATCTTCTGATACATTTGCTGCATAAACAAATTTTTTATTTGTAAGTAAGTGTAAATCTTTAAAAAATTCTTGCTCTTCATCTTTTATAACACTTCAAGCAAGTTTTCAATTATTTAAATCCTGAAAAACTCTTTGGTAAATATTTTGTGCTTCAAGTGCTTCTTTTGACGATTTAGCTTTTCTAGAATTATCAATTAATCTTCTATTTAAAGTTTCAATATCTGCTAAAATAAGCTCTGAATTAATAACTTCTATATCTCTTTTGGGGTCAATTTTTCAAGAAACATGGATTATATCATCATTTTTAAAAATTCTAACTACTTGTAAAATAGCATTTGCTTCTCTAATATTTGCTAAAAATTTATTTCAAAGTCATTCTCACTTTGAAGCTCATTCTACAATACCTGCAATATCAATAAATTCACAAGTTGCTGGGATAATTTTTTGCCCATTAACAGCCTTCCTAATTTGCTCTAATCTTTTATCATTTACATTTACTATTCAAATATTTGGTTCAATAGTACAAAATGGAAAATTCTGTGCATCTGCACTATAATTTTTTGTTAAAGCATTAAATAAAGTAGATTTTCATACATTTGGGAGTCATACAATTCAAATTTTCATAAAAATTTAGTTAATTAAATAGATTAATTTATATAATTATATAAATTAATTTTATTTTTCAATTATTTTAAAAAATTTGACTTATATTTTTAAATAATTATAAAATATATATTTTCAAAAAAATATTTTCTAATTATAAAATATGGCAGAAATAATTTTATTCCCATGAAGTGATGATTTACAAAAAAAGAAAAATATAAAAAATGGAATTAAGAACTTAGAAAATCTAGTAAAAGAATGATTAATTCAAACACCAGAAAAAATTAAAGATATATTGCAAACTCCTTTAAATAAAATAAGTATAATTGACAAAGAGTCTTTAAAATCATTATTTTTTGATTATATAGTAAAAAATATGGATAAAGAAAATATTTCTTTTTCAAATAAAAATATTCAAGCTTCCCAATATCTAGCTAATTTATTTGTTGAAATTTGATTAACTACAAATGATGAAATTACAAAGGCATTAAATAATCCTTATTTTTCTTATTGGATGGAAAAATGAGATTTTAAAAAAGCTTGAGATGTAAGTGTTTATAATTTTGTTTTTAAAAAAGATAAAACATGACTTTTATCAAAAAAAGATTATCAATTATTTGCATATAATTGATATTTAAACTATTTTTGAGAAGATTTTGCTACTTGAGTTAATAATATACTTCCCATAACTGAAAAAATAAATTCAAGAGATAGTTTTTTTGAAAGAAATTTAAAAGTAGTATAAATATATAAATAATAAAAAAACCTTTTTTAAAAAAGGTTTTTTTATTTAGATGATAAATCTAATTTAAAGTGATCAAATAAATTATTTACTAAATCGTCTAAATTTTTATAATCTTCTCTTTCATAATAATAGTTATGTCAGTCAATTGATATTTGTAATTTTCATACAAAAAGTCATTTTTTATCTTTATCTATTTTTATAGATATATTTCAAACAACATCTTCTCTATCAAATTTATTTAAATAACTTTTTAATTTCTTATCAAGGTTTTCTCTAGCTAATCTTTCAACAGCTGATCTTGATTCATCAGTAGCTTGTATTTGTAATTTTATTTCCATAATTTCATAATTAAGATATAAAAAGATATATTAAAATATCTAAATAAATTATAATTATAAAATAACTAAATTCAAATTTATTTATTTTAAAAAGTTTTTCTTGCTAAAACAAAAAAAATATATATAAATAACTAAAATTTAAAATATTTTTGAAATATATGAATAAAAATATAACTTGAAATCTTATAAAGGTTTTAATGCTTACATGAGTATTTTTTTTAATAATAAATTATTTTTGATATTTTTTAAGTGGTGCTCAAGATTGATTTTCTTCAAAAAATTCAAATAAAGAAAAATTTACTTCAAATGATTTAAATATAATTTGAAATATATGAGTAGCTATATCTACAAATATTTGAACTAGGCATAAACAAACTCAAGATAGCAATATAAATACATATAAAGATATAGTTGAAGTTTGATATATATTATCAAATCAAAAAATTGCTAAAGATAAATTAATCTCTGCAAATATGATGTTTTTAGGAGAATATTTTAATATTTTAAAAACAGATATTAGATGACTACTTGCCTCTTCAAATGATAGAGAATTTGCATTAAATTCTTTTATAGCTCAACTTGAATATAGATATAAAAACTGAATTGCAAATGCTTCAAAACTAAATACTCAAAAACAAGAGTTAAAAAAAGCTTTTGAAACAACTTCTAAGGAAATTGAAAATATAAAGCAAAAAATATGAGATGATTTTTGAAACTTAAATGAAAAAGAAACAAAAAATAATATAGATGTTTATCTAGATATAAAACAAAAAAATACAAATGCTCAGACTTATATAGTATTTATAGATAAATTTTTAAATTATTATAATATACTAAACTCATACAATAAAAAAGTTCTAGATACATTAATAAATAATAAAGAAGTCTTAATAAAAAATTCTCAAGTAGTTATCCCTGATACAGGTGGAGAAATATTAAAACAATTAAAACTTTTATATGATGAAAAAGATTGGAAAGCTCAAAACTAATTTTATTTTTTAATTTTAATTTTATGAGAAAAATTTTTATTTTAATATTATCAATTATTTTTATAACTTGAAATACTTTTGCTTATAACTTTACAAAAAAAGAAAAAGAATCGTTAAAAAAACTTGAAAATAAAGTTATAGAACTAGAAAATTCTAAAAATATTAATTATTTAGAATGAAAAATTACTTTACTTGAAAAAGCACAAAAAAAAGTAAAAAGAAATTCTAAAAATTGGCAAATTCTAAATGAAGTTAAAAAATATTTTAGAAATTCAGTAAATAATAAATTAAAGAAATTAGAGCAAGATAGTATAATAAATACTCCAAAACACGATAATTATGATTTTGAAATGGATTTTTATAATAAATATTGAAAAGATATACAAACAAATACAAAAATTCCAGATAATTGTTTTAAATATTTTGATATATTAGATGTTTATTGAAAAAGATATAACTTCCCTACTCCATTAATTATGGCTACTTGGTCAATTGAAACAAATTGTAATATGTCAAATCCTGCAAATTGATATTGATTATTTCAAATTACAAGCAAGTATTATACTCCTTGAGAAATTGGAACTATAGAATTACAAGATCAAGTTTTAGATTTTATAAATTTTTCAAAAGCAAAATGGGATTATTTTAATAACAATAAATACCATAATTACAAAACTAGATTTTGAAATGACAATATAAATATCACTTATAATAATTATTCTCTAAGAGATATAAGACTTCACTGAATACTATATAACTGAGTTTCAAATAATACTACTCTAGAATGAAATACATTTGTAAACAATAATTTAAATAAAGATGTAGTTTGAAATTATGATTGACTACTAACTAAATTACTTAAAATATTATATATCAAAAATAGAAAATAAGCCTTTAAAGGCTTATTTTTCATATCATAAAAGTAAATTTAATACTTCAAATTCTTTTTTTACTATTCATCTATACATATGGTTTATTTTTGGAGTTCAAGATCAAAGTAATAATTTTATATTTTTTAGTTTTGAAATTTCAATTGCAACTTCTATAGCATCGTATCTTGGTGAAATATCAGAAATATAACTATTATCATGTTCTTCATCAATAATTATTATTCCTAAATTATTATAAGGATAAAATAAACTACTTCTTGTTCCTATAATTATTTTTACATTATTTTTTAAAATATTTTCATAATAAATAGTTTTTTTACTTTCAGAAATAGACGAATTTATAATTATAACTTCATCTCAAAATACCTTTTTAATTCTTTCAAATATCTGGTTTGTTAAAATTATTTCTGGAACTAAAAGTAAACTTTGCTCTCCCCTATCTAAATAATATTTTATTAAATTTATATAAATTTCAGTTTTTCCACTTCAAGTTACTCAATAAAGTAAAAATTTATTATTATTACTTTTTATTATTTTATTATAAATTTCTAATTGTTTTTGTGATAAAGTTTTAGTGTAATTAAAGTTATAATTAAATTTTTTTTCTTCTTTTTTAAACTCAAATTTATTTTTTGTGATTTTTCAAACTAAATTTTTGGGAAAAAATAGATTTAATGATTGATGAATTAAACAAAAATAATTATATGATATCCATTTTAACAACTCTATTTGATAATTTAACAAAAAAATATCTAGAGAATAAATATTTAAAATCTCTTTTATTTTAGATTTATCAAAATTAGTTTCATTTACGATATTTAACACTACTCAAAAAGTTTTTTTATCTCAAAAAGGAACTTCTACAACCATTCAAATAGTTAAAGTGCTAATTAAACTAGTTGGTATTTTGTAAGTAAATCATATATCATCAAAACTTCTAGAAAATGGAGAAATAATAGCAAACATTATTTTACTTCTATATTAATATTTAAAAATCATATTTTTTCCATAGCAGATGTAATTAAAGCAATATTATCATTTGATGAAATTTGTTTTAAACTCATTTTTGTTTTTGTAAAAATAGTTAATTTTTTAAAATCAAAATTAAAAGATGATCCTCTTAAAGACATAGTTAAAGCTCATTTTCATCAAAGATTTTTTACTTCATTTATTAGTTTTTCTTGATCAAATGATGAGTTTTTTACTTCTTTTTCTTCAATTTTATCTTCTACTTGACTTTCTTCTTCTCAAAAAATATCAAATAAATCATTATCTGTTAAATTTTCTTCTTTAGGTTTTATTGTATTTATTGTTTTTTCTTCAACTTCTTTTATTTTTGTTTCTTTATTAATATCTTTTTTAACCTCTTTTAATTCAATGCACTTTAATAATCAAATTAAAAATATAGTTTTTTCATCAAATGAGTTTTTTGAATCATAAAATGCTTTTGATAGAGTTTCAAGAATAAATATATTTTTGTCTAAAACCTCTTTATTATTTAAATTTTCAAGTAAAATATCTTTTATGTAAAAAAGTAATTCTTTAAAAAATAATTGCAAATTAAAATCATTTGATATAGAGTCAAAATCATTTATTACAGAATTATCATTATTTATAATTTTAGTATAAAAATTTGAAATAATATCACTTGTTGGGATTCAATAATTATTTATGATAGTATCGTATTTTATCTCATCATTAACAATTAATTGTTCAAATAATGATATTGCATTTCTAAGTCATCATTTAGCTTGTTTTACAATAAATTCTAGAGATTTTTCATCTACTAAAATATTTTCATTTTTTGCAATAAATTTTAATCTATTTGTTAAATCAATTGAATTTATAGACTTAAAGTCATATATTTGACAACGAGAAAGTATTGTTTCTGGAATTTTATGTTTTTCTGTAGTTGCTAAAATAAATTTTAAATGTTTAGGTGGTTCTTCAAGTATTTTAAGTAAAGCATTAAAAGCTCATTTTGATAACATATGAACTTCATCAATTATATAAACTTTATATTTACAAAATGTTGGAGAAAAAACAGCTTTTTCAATTATTTCTCTTATATTATCAACTCAAGTATTACTTGCAGCATCTATTTCAATAATATCAACTAAACTATTTTCTAAAAAACCTTCACAAACCTTACATTTTAAACAAGGATTTCAATTTATTAAATCTAAACAATTTATTGCTTTTGCAAATATTCTTGCAGTTGAAGTTTTTCAAGTTCCTCTAGGTCAACAAAATAAATAAGCTCAAATTAACTTATCTTTTTTTATAGCTTCTTTTAAAGTATTTTTTATAAAATCTTGTCAAACTAAACTTTCAAAATCAATAGGACGGTATTTTAGGTAAAGTGTCATAATAAATAAAATAGTTAATTATCTAAACTTTCTTTTAACATATATAAAAAATTAAGTGAATTGTCATAATTTAATTCATAATAATTTACTCATAAATTTATATTTTCATAATATTTTTCTCTATTTTCTTTATAAAATTTTTCAGATTGCAATTTCCAAAAATCTTTTCATAACTTTGAAACTATAAACCATTTTTCTAAAAGTCTTGCACATCTTCAATTTCAATCAGCAAAGGGATGAATATGCACAAAAGTAAGGTGTATAAATGAAGCATAATAAAATATTTCTTGGTTTGATAATTTAGAATTTAGTAAAAAATTTATATCATCAAACAAATTTTGCATGTTTTCTTTTACAAGTTCTGGTTCAATTGCCATATAAATAAGTCAATTTTTTCAAAAAACTCAAACTTTATCACCTCTATAAACTCACCTTTTCGAATTTATTAATAATGTTTTTGAAGCAATATAATGAGCTTTTAAAAAATTTTCTTGATTTAATAAATTATCTCAAGCAAAATTATATGCCTTTATCAAATTTTCAATTTCTTCAATATCTTTAGTTTTTATTTTTTTTTCTTGTATTTTATAATTCATAAATGAATTTAAATTTATAGTGTTTCACTCAATATTTGATGAATAAACACTTGATGCTTCTATTAAATAATCAAAATTAAAATCTTTAGAAAATAATAAAAAATTATTAATTTTTTTGTTAATATCAATAACTTTTTTATTATATTCATCCAAGTATTTATCTCTTAAAATTTTCATAATTATTTTATTATTTTATTATTTTATTATCATCAATTTCTTTTAGTATCTTTAATACAATTTCTTTGTCATTGTATGGAATAGGTCAAGAGTTTGTCATCATAACATGTTCGTCTCATTTTCAAGCTATCAAAATAGCATCGTCTTTTTGAGCTTGCAACAAAGCTGTTCTAATAGCTGTTTCTCTATCTGGAATTATCCAAAAATCATTTCATTCTTTTCTTTCTATTCAAGGTAAAATATCTTTCATAATATCTTGAGTTTTCTCTGAATAATCATCATCTTGAGTTAAAACTACATAATCAGACAACCTTGAAACAACTTCTCACATCAAAGGTCTTTTACTTCTATCTCTATCTCAAGTAGCTCAAAAAACTGTTATAATTCTATTTATTCAAGTTATATTTTTTAAAGTATTTAACACATTTTCTAAAGCATCTTGAGTATGTGCATAATCAACAAAAACTTTAAATCATTCATAATTTCTAATTTCCTCAAGTCTTCAAGGAATCACATCAACTTCTTTAATAGCTTTTTCTATATCTTTTTCTTTTAATCAAAGTGATAAAAATACTCAAATAGTTCAAAGTATATTATATATATTATGTTTTCAAAATAGTTTTGTTTTTATTTTTAATGTTTCTCCTGGGATTTTTACATCAAAAGTTACTCATGAAATATCATTTATTATATTTGTAGCTCTTAAGTTGGCATTGTGATCAAATCAATAAGTTGATAATACATCATAAGTTTCGTTTAAAAATAATTCTTTATAATCACTATCAATATTTATTATGGCTGTTTTTTTTATTCAAGGTTTTCTTTTTGATCAAATTAAATTTTTAAATAATTTTAACTTAGTTCTCACATAATTATCCATAGTATGGTGTAAATCTAGGTGATCTTGAGTTACATTTGTTAAAAGTGCAATATCATAATCAATTCCCCAATTTCTACTCATAGTTATTGAGTGACTTGAAGTTTCAATAACAGCTATCTCACATCATGCATTTTTTGCTTCTTTTAATAAACTTTGAAGTAAAAATGGATCTGGAGAAGTCATTTTTGTATCATTTCTATATTCTTTATCTCAAATAAAATAATTTATTGTAGAAAACATAAAAACTTTTTTTCAAGTTGATTTTAATCATCTAGCTACTAGATTTGTAGTTGTTGTTTTTCAATTAGTTCAAGTAATTCAAATAATTACCATATTTCTTGAAGGAAATCAGTAAATAAATGAAGCAATAATTGCTCTAAAACGATGATAAAGTAATCTTAATGGATTATCAAGTGATATGTGGCTTTTAAAAGACATTTTTAATTATTATAAATAAAATCATTTTCATTATATAAAGAGTTTTCTAAAATTCAATTTTTTCTAAATTCTAGTCAATAATTTGAAATTCAAGGTTGTTTTTGTAATAAATAATTATAATTTTTACAAGAATTATTTAAAATAGAATAATTAAAAGAAAAACTAGAGTTTAAAGATGGAAATGTTTCTAAATAAAAAGAAACTTCTTTATAATTTGGTTTATTTTCTACAAAATATTTTCAACTATCTTGAATTATAGCATCTTTAGGAATTAAAACTCTCACAAATTGTTTATTTAATCCCCTTCATTGAATATCTAAAATATTTGAAACATCAACTTTATTTGTTAAATTATTTTCATAAAGCAGAGTTTTTACTAAAACTTCATCATTTAAAGTAAAATTGTGTCTTTGATTTATAGTAAAAGTTGTATTTATACTACAATCATTTCATATATTTACATCTTTTACAAAATCTCTTTTCATATACCTATCTGATTTATTTCAAGATATTGAAGTAAAAACAGGATAATTAAAGTCTAAATAATTAGAATAGTCATATTTTTTTTCAAGTCACAATGAAGTTAAAAAGTCATTATTTTTTTCATCAAATAAGTAAAAAATTATATCTTTTTTATCTATACTTTCAAAAGCTAGATCTAAATATTTTTTATAATCTTTATCTTTTTTTAATTTATCTAAAAAAATTTTTGAAAAATCAAATAATATTTGTTTTGGAGTTGAAAGAGTGTGAGTTTTTGTTAGTTTTGCTTCAACTAAAGTAGAAAATATTAAAGAAAAATTTTCATCATTTATTTCTTTTTTTAAATCATCAAAATATATAGGTCAAGTAAGTTTTAATATATCTTTAATAATATTTTGATTTATATAAACAATTCAATCGATTTTATACTTTGGTGATTTATCTAAAAATGATTTTATTTTTAAACTACTTTCTTTTATATCTGGGAAATAGTTAGCATCTCTAAGTCCAAAAGTAGGAGTTATTTTATTAAGTCATTTTGGAGATATTTCTTCAAAAGCAACTCAGGATTTTGAAGCAAAATCTTTTAAATCCCACTCTATTGCATAAATATCTTTATTTTCAAATTTTATAACTTGTCATCTAAAAACTTCAATAATTCAAACACTTCACATAAATCATCAAGTTGGTCTTATTTCATCATTATTTTGAAAAATAACAAAATAAGTTTTTTTCTCATTGTGTCATAAAATATCTTTTATTACATCTAAGTTTAAATATATTTTATCAAAATTTAATTTTATTTGAGATAATATATTTTTATATTTATTTAATTTTTCATCAAGTTCTTTAGATGAAAAGCTTTTTACTTTAGAAAAATCATTTACTCAAATCTCTAAATTTTGCTTCATTGAAGATAAAATTGGTGTGATATTTTCAATAAATTGAGAAAACATAATATTTTCAATTCATTTATTTTTAACTATCTCATCAAGTCAAACATAGATTTTAACTCAAGAGTTTGCTGTATTTATTATACTTAAAGTTCAATTTATTATATTTGATAAATTATTTATTGAATCATTATTTATAATTAAATTTAGTCATTTTATAGGTAAAATCAATATATTTATATTTTTTAAATCACTACTAACTAAAGGAATTTCTTTTACTAAATTATTTGTATTTTTAAAATCAATATTTGATAGTTTTAAAAAAGTATTTTCTATATAAAATTTAATTCAAATTCAGTATCAAGCCAAAAAAATAAATAAAAATATTAAACTAAACAAAGCTTTTAAAAAAGGGAATCTAAGATTTTTTAATTTTTTAAAATCAAATATTTTTTTTGTTGGTTTAATTATATCAAAATACTCTTTATTATTATTTACTTCTAAAAAATCAAGAGTAGTTTCATCTTTTTTAGGTAAATAATAAGATAAAATAAGGGGTTTATGTTTTTTTATTTTTTTTATATCAATATTTATAGGTCTATAAAGTTTTAATAACTTTATTTTTGGATAAATACTACAAAAAACATATTTTTTTAAGTCAGTTTTTAAATCAAGAGTATTTTTTTTAAATATACTTTTTAAAACCTTAGTTTTTTGTAGCAAAAAAATAGATGAAATATCTATATTGTTTTCCTCATCTGTTTTTTCTATATCATTTAGTATTTCAATTTTTTTTATTTCTTCACTATCTTTTTTTGATTTTTCAGACATATAATAAATTAAAAAGTATAAATTCATTATATAAATAATAAAAAAAAATCAAAAAACACTTTTTAAAAAGTGTTTTTTGATTTTTTTTTATTCCTAATTTTTTATTGGTAGAGCAATTTAGTTTATTTTTTCTTTAAAAGATTTTTTTAAAAACAAATAAAGTAATCAATTTATAAAATTTTCTATTTTTTCTTTATACATTTTTTGAAATTCATCATTTCTTTTATTTATTTCTTCTCTTGGAATATTTAAAAATTCATCTACTTCCTTTTGTATTTGAACTTCATTTCATATAGTATAATGAAGTAATCAAACTTTTTCTCAAAAATATGATATCAACCAATTGTGATTAAATCTATTTTCTATTTCATTATTTACTACTGTTAATTTTCAAGCATTTAAGGGTTCTCATATATTATGACTTCAAGATACAAATGCAGCTACTACTTTTTGAGTATAATAAGCTGAATTTAAATATCACATACTATTTATTAATAATCAATTTTCTAATAAATTTAATTTTTTATTTCAATTATTTGGAATTTTTGGCATAATTATTGAATATAATCTACCAGGAAGATTAAAAGGGATAGCTGTAGTACTTCATCATATAAAAATATCTTTATCAATATTTTCAAATAATTTATTTAATTCATCTAATTTTTGATCATTTGGATTAGTTTTTAATATCTTTAATAGGCAAGTGTTAAAATTTCAATTTCATAATAAATCTATAAATCAAACACTATCACAATCTAGTTGATTTTGTCAAAATTTACTTTTAATTTCTTTTTGATCACCAAATATTATTTTAGTATTTGGTAGTAATTTTGTCATTTTTTCATAAAAATAAGATTGAGCCGTATCTAAAGTTGATAAATTAGGAAAGGTTAAAAAATCTATTTTTCAAGCAATTTTATTATTTAATTCATCATTTGTTAAAGATATTTTATCCATAATATGCTCTATTAAATCATCTCAAGGATTTATATTATTTAAATCAAGTATAGTAAATATTTCTTTATCACACATTAAAATAACTTTATTATATGTATTGTTTAAAAATATAGAACTAAATTCTTCTAAAGTTATATTTGGATATTTTTCAAATAAATAATTTAGAGTATATTTATTATATTTAAATCAAGGTTCATATTTTTCTATTTTTTCTAGATAATTAAATATTTGATATTTTGTAGACTTCAATATAGAATTTATTTTTTGAGCATTTAAAGTTATTTCTTCTTGAATTTTTGTTGGATTTTCAAGTTGAATACTATAGCTATTTTTACTATTTAATTTATTTTGCATTTAATTTTTTATGTTTTATTTTTATACTTTATCTATTATACTTTATCTATTATACTATATATGTTTTAAAAATCAAAAAAATGATATTTTTTACTATATTTTTGCAAAAAACTTCTTTTTTCATAAACTATGGATTTATTAAAAATAAACAAAATATATGATTTCAACTATACTAAAAAACTTACTCACAAAATGACTTTTAACCAAAAGATGGAATAATTATCCAAAAATAGAAGAAGTAAGTATCCTTGATAATACTTGATTTGCTATACATATTGCTTTATTTATAGTGCATTTAGAATGATGAGATTTAGATGAAGAGTATATAATCAAAAAAATGATTTTTTCACTTTTTTCAACCACTATTTTGTCTGATATAAATACTTGAACTAAAAATCAAATCAAAAAATTTGATAAAGAAATATTTGAAAAACTTGAAAATAAATCTCTATCATACATACTTTCTTTTGATGCTCCAGAGAATTTAAAGAAAGATATTAAAAATACTATAAATGACAAAAATCATAAAAAAGAAGATTTAATTATAAATGCATCAAAAAAAATTGCTTGACTTTTTGAAGCAGAAGTAAATGCAAAAATATTTGATTATATATACAAAAAACCACTTCAAGAAATAAATTTATCTCTTGAAAATTTATCAAAAGAAATTTCATCAATTGATGAAATACTTTCAAATAAGCATTATTATAATTATTTAGAACAATTAAGAAGACTTAGTTATTGTATGAGATGGAACCAACAAAGCAGAAAATTTCCTATTTCTGTAATGTCTCATCTTGTAATAATTACATTTATAAACTATGTTTTATTATCTTTTGAAAAAAATTCATCTTTTGATAAAGTGGAAAGTTTGAAAAAAACTCTTTATCATGATATACCTGAAGCTATTACTTGAGATATAATCACTCCAACTAAAAAATGAGTTCCTGGTTTTGAAGAAATACTTGAAAAAGTTGAGTATGCTATGATGGAAGATGCTTTATTTTGTCATATAAGTAATGATTATAAACAAAAAATAATTCCTTTAATGCTTGATCCATTTTCTAACAAAAATTGAAAACTTGCAAAAATGGCTGATATACTGAGTGCTTATTTTGAAGCAAAAATTGAAGTTTTGTATGGTTCAAAAAATTATAAAATAATAGAAGATAAAATATTTTTAGCATTAAAAGAAAAATACTCTTGAGAGGATATTGATTTTATGTTAAATAAAGTTTGAAAAAACTTTGAATCAATTTATGTAGATGATATTAATTTAGAAGATTTTTAAAACTCATTTACTAATGAAAAAAAAACTTGCAAAAATTTGCAAGTTTTTCTTTAAAATTTTTTCACTAAAACATCTTTTGAAAATCTTACTTTTTTATAATTTTGATATTCATCATCTGCATGTCTATATCAAATAGCAATTATAAACTCTGTAGTAAATCATTCTTTATCTAATCATAAAATCTCATCATATGATTTTTTATCAAATCAAAACATAGGACAAGCATCTATTTTTGCATCTGCTAAAGCTCCTATTAAAACTCCAGAAGATAAAAATGTCATATTTTTTGCAAATTCTATTTTTGCATTTTCATCCATACTATTTAAAAAATACATATAACTTTGTTTATATCAATCAAGATTTTCAATAGGCATTTCTCTTACTTTTGATACTTCAAGTAAATAATCATCCACCCATTTTTCATCAAGTATAT
>JACFNZ010000001.1 GCA_019454605.1 Candidatus Altimarinota bacterium | reverse complement strand
CTTGATTGACATATACTTTATGATCACAAAGTTTATCACATTGAAGTTTGGTTACAATAACAAGTTCAAATAGAGCATTTTGAGCAAGTCCATCTGCTTGAGTTACATCAGCTAAGTTTACATATTCATGTAATGCATGAGTATTAAGTTTAGATTCAACAACTAACAATGCTTGAAGCTGTAATAGTGGTTGATATACATTTAATTGAAATTATTCTAGTCCTAGTTGTACTGCTAATTGTCCTTCTTGAATGACTCTATATTGAACTAGTTGTTATTCATGACTTAGGTGAAAAAATTTTTTTAATAATGCTTATTATGATTGTTTAAATAATTTCTGAACTAAATTTATGTGAGCTCCTCCAGGTAATACATCATATCCTTTATGGAGTGTATTTGCTGCAAACCAAGTAAACTATAGGACTGAAGTTGCATCTAGAAGCTGTTACCCATCAACATATCCTCCAGGAGTAAATCTTACAGAAGATTGTGGTGGTGCATCATTAAATACAATATTTTCAAGTTTCCATTCTTCAAATCCCCCAACTCCAAATGTATCATATGATAAAAAGGCTTATTATTACTGTAAAAAAGATATTTAGCTAATAAATTTTTTTATATTATAAAAAAATTTGACAAGTTAATAAAAATACTATAGACTGTGATAGCTAATTATTTATTATATAATTTTATTTTTATGATAAAACAACAATTAAAATATTTTTTATAAAATTTATTTATTTACTTATATATTATGAAAAAAATATTGTTATTAGCTGCTCAATTAATCTTAATTGTTTGAACAACTAATGTACTAGCATCAAGTATAACACAAACTGAACTTGATAAACAAACAAAAGACTGAAATATATTATCTGATAATTATACATCATTACAAGAATGTAATCAGGTAAAAGAAAAATATAATCAAGAGTTTACTAGCTATAAAAGAAGTGATTGTTTCTTGAATCAAAATAAATATAATTATTTTATATGTTCGTCATCTTCTTTATGTAGTGTAAGCATAACTTGAACTTCTACAACTATTAATAATTCTATAAAAACTGTCCCAAATCAAGATAAATTAGATGTTTTTTTAGATAAGGTTGTATCAATTAGAAAAGAAATTAATGATGATACTAAATATAAAGCATTATTAACTCAAGTTAAAAAACAAATTGAAACTTTGGGTGTAAAATATAAATCAAACAATACTATATCTCAAATGCTTGAATATTTAAACACTTGAATATTAAAGATTCAAACAGAAGTTGAAAATAACAAAGATATAGATAATTTCTTTTGTGAATTATTATGAAATTGTTGATGAAATACACAAAACACAAATCCTCCATCATCTAGTAGTAATTCTTCTAGTTCAAGCTGATGATGATCAAGTGTAAATCCTCCATCATCTAGTAGTAGCTCTTCTAGCTCAAGCTGATGATGATCAAGTGTAAATCCCCCATCATCTAGCAGTAGCTCTTCTAGTTCAAGCTGATGATGATCAACTTGATTATCTCAAGCAGATAGAGAGGCATTACAAACTTATCCTTCTTGATCTTGGGAACCTCAAGATAAAATGAATGAAAGATATTGATGTACATGATCAGTTCCTACATATGCAGAAGTTTGATCTATACATTATGTTTGATATCAAGATGTGCCTGGTAAAAATACTGTATGGAAAAGTAAATACTCTTTATCAGATGCTGATCAAGTTTCAGAAGTTTGGAAAAGTTGTACTTGGTATTGTGATATGTGAAATTTATGGAACTGAAAACGTTGTGTAAGTCAATGAGATATTAGATTTTCAAGTCAACAATTTAAAGTTTGAGATAATTTAAAGTGAACTATAACAACAGCTTGATATAATGATAGTTATTATGTTTGTATGGAAACTCCTAATACACCTAACAGTTGTTCTAATTGATCTAATTATACTCAACTTATAAAAAATTCAGACTGGGTATTAAATTGAAATACATTTACATTATCAAATTTCAAAATAACTTCTAATTATCCTACTTGAAAATATACAGCATATCTATCAGTATGACAAAATTGAGTTGTAAAAGATACTCAAGTTAGAAGATATAGTTTCAATGTTGTTCCACGAGATAATGTAAATAATTGATGAAGTACTACATCTAATACTCCTACTATTTCATTGATGATATCTTGAAACTCTCTAGTTTGATCAGTATATACAGATAATCCTTCAAATACTTGGACTTGTATGGATATACCATGAAGTAGTAAATGTTCAAATAGAGGTAATTGGGTAAAAATGCCTGCTCCTGGATGGGTTCAAACAAGTTATGGGTTTGCACTTTCATGATTTAGTACTGATTGAGCTCCAAGATGAGTATATACTTGATATGTAGCAATTGGTAATAATTGAAATATAGGACCTAGAGGTAGTTCATCATTTACTTATTAATAAAAACCTTAAATTAAAAAATGATTTCTAGTAATAGAAGTCATTTTTTATTACTTAAAAATTAAAAATATTAGTATTTATTGTAAAATTTGCAATAATAGTTATATTATGATAATATTATATTAAATAAAAATAATATAATTATAATTAATATTTTATGAAGAAAAATATTTGAAAATTATTAATTGAAGAGTGATTTATAGATCAAGAATCATTAGAAAATGCATTAAATTCTCAAGTTGAATTTGAAAGAGTTTGAATTAAGCTCCGTATTTGAGAAATTCTTGTTAGGAATTGAAAAATTGAAAATAGAAAAGTATTATTTAATTTTTTAGTAAAACACTGAATTAAATTGATGATTTGAGAAACACTCTTATTGTTAGAGTATATTAATTTAGATCAATATAGGCAAATTAGAAATATAGATATTGTTAATAAAAACAAAAAAATTGATAAATGATTTTGAGAAATTGCTGTTGACTTATGATTTATAACACAAGAAAAATTTTTAGAATTTTTAGAAAATACCAATAGAAAATTAAGGGTTTGAGAACAGCTTGTTAGAGATAAAATATTAACTAAAGAATCTTTAAATTTAGTTTTAGAAGACCAAAAAAATAATCCAATATATAAAGATAAAAAATTACTAGACATACTTTTAGAAACAAAAATGATTTCTAAGGAAATATATAACAAATATTCTGGTAAAATTTGGGATATTAATAATATAGATTTTAAATTAGAAGACTATTAAAAGAGAGAAAATAATTTTATTTTCTCTCTTTTTTAATTAACTAAAAATTATTTTTTGAAAAAAACAAAAAATGTGTTAAAATACTATAAAAATATTTTTAAATTGTTCTAATATGTTAAATTACACTAGATTTCAAAAATTTGTTTCTTATTTACTTATTTTTTCTATTTTATTTTCTTTTACTATACAAAACTCCTTTTTTTCACTTGTAAATAATTTATTTGCTGCAGATGAAACTAAATACAATTTAGTTTCTTTGATAGTAGAAGAAGAAATTTACCCAAGTATAAAAAATAGTGTTGAAACTTATGCAAAAAACATACAAAAAACTTTAGAAAATACAAAAACTATTATTATTCCTGTTCCTAAAAACACTCATCCTTTTAATATTTCATCTATAAATGAAAAACTATATTTTGAATGATATAATTGACTTTTATGACTTTCTTGAAATTCAAAACTTATTTGAAGTATATTTATTTGAGACCTAGCTTTACCAGTTGTTAATAATTGAGGTTCTTTAGAAAAAACTATATTTCCTTATGTTGATTTTGAAGATAAATTATATATTTATGATGAGGAACAAAAGTCTTATATAATAAATAAAGATGTTTATAAAACTCCAAAAGCAGAAATATGGCATTGATTTATATCTCCAAATTCTTGAGATGAAGAAGAAGATATAAAAGAAATTAATGATTATTTCTCAAAAAACAATGATTATTATAATTGAACTTGATTATTTCAAAATAATAAATGAATTACAAATTGAAAACAAGATGAAGACTTATTAAATAGTTATGAACCATATGTATTTTATTATGATCAAATTAGAGAATCAAAAGCCTTAAAATTAGTTGACTATAAAGCATATGAAAATTATTTAAATAATTTAGAGGATTTAACTTATAATAGATTTTCTAAAGAATTAACAGAAAAATTAAAAAAAGATTATACAAATGCTCAATGAGATTTTATTTGAGATGTTAAAAGTATACTATGAGATCAAGCTAATATTTGATCTTTAATTTGACGACCAACAACACTAAATATCCCAGATGTGCAATTAAGACATATTATAAAAAGCACAACAAAACAATTTTTAGAAATATTTAATGCAGATTCATTATGAGAAATGAGAAAAAATGTTCACAATGCTTGAAGATACAATTCTTGATCATCAGTTGTAAATGTAGATTTAATACCAACTCTTATTTCAAATTTAGATAAATTATCTGAAAAATCTATAAAAAATGTAAATACAGACTTAGAAAAAGTTATAGACGATGTAGTAAAAAAATGATTTTCAAGAAATATTGCAATTCCAAATGAATTTGATATTAATAAAGATATTTATACAAATTTTTTATATTGAAAACAAGCTAGAGATATAAATAATGCATTAGATTGTAGTTTTTATAGATGATCTACTGCTAATTCTTGACAATTAATTGAAGCTAATAGAGCATTTAATATAAATAATATAGAACCAGATATAAATTTATGTAAAAAACGAGAGACTATATGATATTGGTGATGAAATTCACCAGTAAATTTAGATGTAGTTTATGATACTACAAATGCTACAAATACTACAAATCAAAATTCAAATTTAAATATTTATAAACTAAAATTTAAAGATACTTCAAATGCCATTACTCCATTATTTGATATATTATGATGACTTAAAGTAGATGATGCTACAAAAACTCCAAATCCAAATCTATGTTATTTAAATAATTTAATTTTAACAAAAAAATGATGAGGTTCACAAAATTGATTACAAACTTTTTGGGATGGAGAACGACAATATAGTGTACCTATAAATTGAAATCCAGCTATAAACTGGAATTGTAGTACTAAAAATATTAAATATTCCCTAAATTCTAATTTTCAAGAATTATATACAAATTTAACTTCTCCTTGACAAACAGGTTGTGATGAAATAATATTAAAATTAAATTGACAGGTTGTAAAAAGTAAAACTCCAATATGTGGTGAATGATGAGCTTCTTGAAGTTATATATATGACTTTAAAAAAATATCATCTTATATTGAACATAAATATCCAACTATAGATGATATTTATAATCAAACAAAATATATGCTATCTCCAAACCTTCCTATAGATAAAGATAGATATATTGACTTTATAGCTGCAGATGATACTTATGCAAAAATAAATTATCCTTATTTATTTAGACTAAAAAATACTCAAACATCATCTAAATTAAATTTAGAAAATATAAAAAACACCCTAAAAGAAAGTCTTGATTTAAAATCGCTTGAAATTAATAACTTAATAACTGAGAAAAATCCTTCTAAATTAACTTGAGTTGATTTACAAATCTATAATTTACTAAAAACTTGAAATTATCCTACAGCATCAGTAGATTTATATAAAGAATTATTAAAGAAACCTTCTAAAGAGCTTAACTTAATGTGAGATAAAATAACTTTAAGTTATATTGATACACTTGCTTTATCTTTAGCTTGGAATAATTTATCATCAGTATCTGCAAAATATGCATTTGTGTTTGATAATTATTTATCTGATCAAAGTTTGAGATGAGATAGTTTTTATTTACCTAAAAATAAAAAACAATATGAAATATCATATTTATGAGCTCCTTGAGATCCTAAAAATATGTATATTAAAATGGACCCAGAAGATAAGTGAGAAAATCCTTATTTAGATATATTTAAAGCAAATCAAGATTTAAATAATTATTTATTAAGCATAAAAGATCAAGGTAATGATTGACCTTTGTTTAAATGTGCCCCACCTGAATGAGTCCCTATTTGGCAATGGATCCCAGCAGTTATGTGTTGGTTAAAAGATATGTTACCTCCAAAAATAAAAATTAGTGAGTGAAATTGTTGAGTATCGTCAATGGATTTTTATAAAGAAATGCTTGAATCAGAACTTTGAGTTTGCACTGTTTGTTGATGAAATAATTCTTGAGATAATCCAATAAATACAACAGATTTAAATAAAAACTGAATTCCAGATTTACTTGAAAATGAAATAAAAAATTGAAAATTATTATTTAGTTCTGATTCTACAAAATATCCATTTAATAAAACTTGATTTTTAGAAGCAAAAATTACAAATTGATCTTGAGATATTATTAATAGTGATAATTATTCAAGTATAAAATTTGAACTTTCAAAACTTGAAATTCCGCTAGATTCAAAAAAAGAATTTAACTCAAATAATAAACAAGTTATTTTTGACTTAAAAAATGAAGCAAAAAAAGATGAAAAGTCAAGGGAAGAAGCTAAAAAATATTTATGATTTTCTGATATAACATCAAAAATGAATAAGTGACTATTTAAATTTAATTTTTCTTCAAAAACAAAAGAAGCAAATATTAAAATTAAAGCAACTTTAACTTTAAAATCATCAAATAATAAAATTATTTCAACAAAAGAAGAAGAAATAAGTTTTGAAATAAGATGAGATCTATTTTTTGTAACTAATTATAAATTATTTAATAATAGTTTAAATAAGCTTGAAATTGAATCATCAAATGATGTTAAAGTTTCTGCTAGTCAAAATATTTTTATGATGGATGAAAGTTATTTTTCGCTTCAAAAAGATAAATTAGACTCTTTAAATTCTTTATCTAATTCAACAGAAAAACTATTAATTACACTATCAAATACAGATAAAAATTGAAATAAAATTCCTATAAAATATCCATTGAAAGTAAATATTTTTAATGATGAAAACAAAAAAATTATAGATACATTGTCTATAAACTCTATAAATAGTATTTTCCCAATTTGAAGTATAAAAGATGCATGAGTTTATAAAATAGAGATAAAAGATAAAACAAATTTTGTAGTTAATAAATTTATTACAATAACTCCAGATATTGCAAATGATATAGATGTTTCATTATCAACTAATTTAATTGAAAGATGATGAGTTGTAACAACAAATGTCTTTGCAATGTATGATAAATATAAAAACCCTACTATATGAGATTTATACACTGTAGAAGCTGAAATTAATTGAAACTCTGTTACTTTTGAAAATGGTAAAAATAAAGAAATATTTAAAGTTTATGATTGATACAAAGCATTTAGATTAAAATCAACAAATATTCCTTGAGATAGTAATATAACATTTAGCTTAAAGTATTGAGAAAAAGTTGTATCAAAAAAAACTCTACCTATTTTTGTTGTAAATAAAGTATATTTTGATTTAGAAGTGCCTGCTTGATTAAAAGTTTGAGATAATAATTATGATTACACATTAAAAGTTAAATCTACAAATGAAAAAGCATTATTTAATTCAAGAGCTTATTTTGTAACAAATAATAATTTTGTTTCATCAAATCAAAATTATATAACAGTTAATAATGGGACTTGAACTTGAAGTTTTAAAACAAAAAAAACAGCTTGAGAAAAAGTTATTTTAGAATTTAAAATAGAATGAGTAAAAAACTCTGTTTATAAAGAAGTAAAAATACTACCAGATGTATGATTAAGACTAAATCTAACTTTATCAAAGTCAAAACTTGAAGCAACAACTAATTCATACTCTACTTTATATGCTGAAATAAAAGATAGATATTGAAATACTTTATGGAATGATGATGAAACAGTATTAAATTTAGATATTTTAGAAAAATATAAAGGCATTATTTCTTGAGATATTAGTTCAAAAAAGGTAGTAAAATGAAAAACAGAATTTAAAATAAATGCAACAAATTTACCATGAACTGCTTATTTTAAAGTATCTTCTACTCCTAGTTTATCAAATAATAAAATAGAAATTTGAAGTTGAAATGATAAATTAACAGTTAATTGAGTTTGAGAAAACTTTTGAAAGATAGAAACATTTTATTTTTGGAATAAAGAAAAAATAAACTGAAATTATTATAATTCTATATATACTACACTACTTTGATCTAATTATTGAGACATTACAATAAAAGATAATCTAGCAAATTCATTAATTTTTGATAAAAATAATAGAAGTCTTTGAGTTACTTCTTTATTACCAGATATAAAAAATTATTTAGAAGTTTTAAATATTTCTCCTAATTGAAATTTAAAACAAAACATATCAAATACTGATATTACTCAGGATATATCATGAGATTTTACAATAAATCCTAGTTGAAATATTGAAATTGATTTTCAAAATAATACATTTTGAAGCTTTGTTTGAAAAGTTTTATATAATTTAAAAAATGTTTTATTAATAGATAAATGTTCTAGTCAAAAAATTGAGGATTGTTTTGCAAAAGATAAAACTACAGTTTTTTTAAAAACAAATAATTCAAACTATATATCAAAAGCAGATGAAATTAATTGATTAAATTTATTTACTAAAGATTGAAGTAGTGTATTTCAAATAAAACAAAATTGAAAAATTATAAAATCAAATGATGTAAGTTTTGAATTAAATAAAAATGATACAATTTGACTTTCTTTAAATTTAAAATCATGATGACAAATCATTTGAAATTTAGTTATAAATACCCCAAATAATTTAAAAATTACAAGAAATTTAAGCCAAATAGATGCTATAAAAGAATCACAAATAAATTGATGAGTTGTAGTTTATTTAGATTGAAGAGATTATTTTTATAAAGAAAATTATTTTGGATGATCTACAAAAGATGCTATTTGATATAGTATAGTTTATAATGATCCATTTGCTTCTACTTCAAAAAATGTAAATAAATTTTGAACATTTTTTGAATTTTGATATGAAAAATTTGACCAAAAAGATTGAGTTTGATGGAAAGAAGATAATAAAATATTGCTTTCATTTGCTGCTTGAAAATCTATTTGACAAGCAACTAAAGACTTTATGAGTTTTTGATTAATAAATATTTGAGATCCTGTTATTTCTCTTAAAAAAATTCCTAAAAAATTACCTTGAACTCCATCTACTAGAAAATATGATTCTACTATTTGATATTTGATATCAAAAGACAATGATAATATGGCTTATAATATATTTGATTATAATAAAGATGAAAATGAAGATGTTGCAGTATTAAAAAGAGGATGATATATAGAATTACTTGAATGAAGAGATGTTTTTTGAGATTTTGATAATAGATGAAATCTAGCTTATGTTGCTGATATAAATTCTAAATCACCAATAATTACATGAGACTTTTTTGGAGATTGATATGAAGATATTGTAGTTTTAAATAAAGATAAAAAAGTAGTTTTATTATCAAATAAAGATAAAAAATTTGATAGAATAGAAACTGATATAAAAATATCTTGAAAAATAAATCAAATAGTTTGATTTGATATGGATTTAGACTGAAAAATGGATCTAGTTATTTTAGATGATGAATGAAATATCTATATATTTTATTGAACTAACACTGCTTGAAAATTTCAAAAAAAACTAGTTTGAAACTGACTTTGAATTACTTTAAATTGAGAAAAAAGAAAAGATTTAGGAGCAATTTATTATGATTGATTGTATCAAATAAAAGAAAATAATTGACAATCAAATATAGATGAATGAAAAAAACTTCTTGAAGAACTTGAAAAAAATAAAAATAATTTATCTTCTACTTCAAAAAGTGAAGGAAAAATAAATGAAAATTTGCTTGATAAACTAGTCTTTACTCAAATGAATTATACTCCTTTTTGAAAAAAGAGTAATAAAAATAATATTACTGATGAAAATTGAAATAAAATAATATTACCTGATTCTATTATGACTCCTGAAATGGAGAATTGATTAAAGGAACAAGAAAAATCAGTAAACGATGTAATAAAAACATTTTCTTGAGGGGCTAAGGATGTCAAATTAGATTTAAGCTCTTGAGTAGAGTGAATAGAATCAGGAATTCAAGATACAACCTCTTGAATTAAAGATTTAGTTAATTCTCAAAATTGAAATGAAAATAAAGTTTCATTTACTTGAACTCAAGCTTCAAATGATTTAACAACTTTTTTAAAGTCTGAATATGCAGAGTATGAAAAGATTTTAATAGAGAAAACTTATACAGATAAAAATCAGGGAATATTAAAATGATGAGATATTGCTAATTTTTCTCTAAAAATTATAAACAATAGCAATAAAGAAATTAAAAATCTAGCAATTGCAGAAAAAATATATGATGTATTTCAAATAACTAAAAACTCTAAATATACTTTAAATATATGATGAAAAGAAATAGATAGTAAAGATATAAATTTAGAAACTTCACCAAGTAGTGAGTATACATTTTTATTTGATTCGTATTATGAATGAAAAAACTTAAAAAGTTTAAATTTAAGCCCTTGAGAAACTCTTACTTTAAATATATCACTTGATACAAATTACTTTGAGTATTGATTTATAGATGCTTGAATATTTGATACAACAACTCCGCATTGAGATATAATTTTTAAAGATAAAAATGAAAATTGTGGACAAGAATATTTATTATACAAATCTATTGCAGTAAGAGATTATGAAAAAACTATAAAAACTCCAACTTGTGAGTGAGATTTACCTTGAGATTTGGAACAAAATTCAGTTGATTTAAATAAAAATTGAATTCCTGATTATATAGATGATTTAATGAACTCATGAAGTTGATGAAATATAGATAAATTAAAAGATTATGCTCAAGAAAATTTAGATAAAGTAAACTCTGATGTATCAAGAGATGATGAGGATGATTTTATGAATAATTTAGATAAAATAAATAATAATGTTGATGACATACTTGTAGATGTAGATACAATACTTGCATGACTTTCTTGCTGATTTGGATGAGGTTGATGTATATCATCACCTATAAACTGGGCGCCTTTAGCACCATGAAATGACCCAACTTTATTTTGACTACCTATTTGAGATTGATTACATGTTTGAGAGTGATTACCTATATTTTCAGCTATGAATTGGAAGAGAGTTGGAACTTCTTGTGTTCCCATGCCATGGCCTCCTTGAGTTAATTTACCTTGATGTTTTGGTCTTTGAGCTTGATGATATTTATGAACTCTATCTCCTACAAACTTTATAAGAGTTTTTGTTACACCTACCTTAACTTGAGCCATTTGAATAGCTGTTTGTTTTTGAGCTCCTCCAATAGTAGCTTGATATTCAAATCCTCCTTGATTACATCCATTTGTTCCTGGGGGAAATTGTGTAGTTGCAGCAACTCCGCTCTTATGATGTAAAGATGATTGATCTGATTGAGAGATTTATAATATGTGACAGTGAGATATTATAAACTGAAATTGTAGTAAGAAACAAGATAAGAAACCATATTTAGGACAAGATTGATGAGATTATTTAAACTATAAAAATTCATGATATAAAAAACCAGGACTTGATGATAGATTAAAAGATATTTTAACAACAGTAGCTTCTTGACCAACTCAAAGGTGGAATTTGCCAAATGATCCTTTGTTAAATATTTGATGACAAGGAGATGAAAATTTATCAGTAGATGTTGATTTTTGAGCTTTAAAAAATGGTAATTTTTGAGATGTTGTAAATATAAATATGCAAAGAATTTCTCCATTTCCTGACTTTGTAATGGAATGGGTAACAAGACAAATAGAAGAAATAGCAAACAAACTTACAGACTTTCCAACATTGTATATTATTTTACCTGATTTTAATTGAGTTTTTGATATAAACTTTAATAATTTCTTAGATAATTTAAAACAAAAATACTCTTCTTGAGAACAAAAAGCAATAGATAAACAAAATCAAATAGATGAAAAAATAAATAATTTAGAAACTATAAATTCTAATTTAAATTGTGATGAAAATTCTAGTGATTGTATGTTAAATGAACTTGAATTACAAAAACTTAAAGCACAAAAAAATATTTGAGAAAATAAATCTATTTGATGAATAAAGCGAGCATATGAATTTTTATCAAATATGCCTATTGTAAAAATTGAAAGTCAAAAAGTAAATATTAATATTCCTTGGGTTGATCTTGAAACTATAGAAAAAACTATAGATGATTTTGAAGCAACAAAATTACAATGGCAAGAAGAAATAAATAGAGCAAAAAAAGAATGGAATTTAGAAAATTATAATTGTGTAGAAGCATCTTCTTCTGCAGAGTGTAAAAATATTTTAAATGCTCAAAGTTTAATTTCTTCAATAGATAGAAATATAGAAATATTAAAATCTTATAAAAATATCCCTCAAGATGTTTATAAGATACTAAAAATAAAAGATGTTTGGATAGAACAAATTTTATGTAATTTAGAAACAATTTCAAAAATAACTTGATGATGGATTTGAGAAAATTGAAAAAGATTTAAGGCATGGGTTGAATTATATGTTTTAATAAAAGCTATTTTAAAATCTTGGCAATTACTTGTAGATGTATTTATTGATTATGATGCTGAATGTCATCAATGTAAAAATGAAAGATATGATTTACAATACTTTATATGGAAACTTATTTCAATGGTATTGCCTAAAATACCTGTTATTAGATTTCCTAAATGGCCTGATATTTATCTTGATTTACATAATATAAGAGTTGACTTAGTTGTTTGATTGCCTGAATTTGAATTTAATTTAAGGCCAATAGTATTACCAACTTTACCAAATTTATATTTACCTAATTCTCCTTGACTTTGACTTAAATTACCGTCAATTCCACTACTTCCTGAATTTATTTTACCAACATTACCTGAATTACCATCATTGCCAACAGTTGAATTACCAAATTTACCACCACCACCAAAATTACCAAAACTACTTTCTGCTATAGAAGCATTTTTAAATATATTAAAAATTATTACAAAAGTGATGTGTATATTAAAAACTTCACCATTTGTTCCAGAGTGGAGAGCTTGAGATCAAATAGCATTTATAACAGAAAGAACAGGGTATTTATGAATTGATTTCTTAGATATGTCATTACCAGAGTTTTCATTTCCATTTGTAGATGCTATAAAAGTTACAACTTATGTTAATTTAGATTTAGAAGTAGATTTCTTAGTTGAAATGGCTAGACAAATGACAATGCCTATAAATAGTTTTTGAAATAATATAGCAAATACTTTAAATATAGGTATTTGAGATTTAGATTATAGATGAGAATTACCAGAAAATATTGATGTTAAAATAGATAAAAATTGAGATGTTAACTCTTGAGTAAGTTATAATAATTCAAAAATTAGTTTATTTGATTTTGCTTATAAATTATCTAAATGAATATTGAAAATTCATAATTCTATAGAAGTAAATTCAAAAATAGAATTAACAAATGATGAATTTAAAAAAGAAATTCAAAAACAACTTTCAAATATTGATAATGAAAAAATAGTTTGAGTTTGGAATGAAGCTTTAAATTATAAATTTACAAAAGAAGATGAATTAATTAAAGATTTATCAAAAAATAATGAAGATAAATTTAATGAAGTAAAATCAATTTTACAAGAAGAAAAGGTAAAAAACAATGATTTGTTAAATAAATTAAAAAATAATGATTTATTAAAATCTAAAAATAATATTTTAGTTGACTATAAAACTAATTTTAATGATTATAATTCCAGATTAGAGATTTATAAACAAAAAGCTCAAGATAGTGTAGTAAATCTATATAAGGAAGATCAAGAAGGAAGTAGCATTAGAAATGATGCAAAAGAAGTTTTAGCTCAAGTAAAAACTTGATTAAATCACTTTAATAATGATTTAGAAAAATCAAAACTTGCATACTCTCATATAGAAATAAATTCAAATAAATTACTTGCAGATAATAGTGCGACTAAAACAAATGTTTCAACTACAGAAAAACAAGCTTGTAGTATAGCAAATTCTTGAAGCTCATCATATGTTTATAGATGAATGTATATAGTAGAAGAGTTTTTAAATAAAAAAATTAGTTATTATTTAATAGATTATTTAGATGAATTATCTTGATATGAAGTTGTAAAAAAATCAGATTTTGATAAAGATTGAGATGAAGATTTAGTATATATGATGTGAGATGAGATTTATTTAAAACAAAATTTAAAAACTAAAAAAATAAATAAATCTTATTATACTTGAAATCCTATTACTTTAACTAAATCAAACAATACTTTCTTAAATAATAATAAATTTATCTCACGAGTTAATTGATTTGAAGAGTGAATTAGTGATAGTAGTTATATAAATATATGATTTAAAGATTCTTTTAAATCAAATTATAGAATAGAATTTTTCAAAATAATTGATAAGTTTGACAGTTTAATTAATTGATTTAGTAGTGATTATATACCTAAAAATATTAAAAAATATATTATAGATTGATTTGTTTCTATTGATGATATAACTCGTGATATGGAAAAAACTTCAAGAGATGATATTATATTTAGAAAAAATTTAGCCTATATAAATAATATTTCAAACTTAGCTTGAGTTATTTTAACAACAAAAAATTTAAAATCTTTAAATGAAGATATTTCAAACAATATACTTGTTACAATAAATGCTAAAACAAAAATATATTCAGCAAATAATACAACAAAACTTAGATATTATTTATATAAAGAAAAAGATAAAGAATTAAAAGGAAGAGAAGTTACTATAAATGCACTTTCAAATATAGAATTTAAAGACGATATTGTTATTACTTGAATATCGGGTGGAGAATTATATATAGAAAAAGACGATTATGTAACTCTTACTTGAAATCAAATAGCAAGTTTTATAAAAAAACCACTACTTCCTTGAAGTAAAATAGAGTTAAAAGAAAATGAAAAAACTTTAAACGGGACTCATATAGATATAAAATACTATGATAATAGTGAAGCATTAATTGATTTTACTACTACAAATTATTACAAATTATATGATTTATGAAATAAGGCAAAAGATTATTTTGTAAGAAGTAAGATAGAAAATGATTATTATTATGCAAAAATTAGAAGCTTTAAAAATAATATTTTTTCAAGCTATTGAAATCAAATACTTCTTTCTCCACAAAAAGAATCAGATAACAAACTACCAGAAGTTAATTTTAACTTAATAAAACTCCCAGTTTATCAAAAGAAATTATTTGATTTTACAGATAGTATTTATGAAAATAGTTGAAATAATACTATAAAAGATATATTTATAGATTTTGATTTAGAAAAAGATTCTAATTGAGATTGAAATAATTTTAATGATAGAGATTTTGCTTATAAAATGCCAAAAGATAATTTTAAAATAAATAAAGAGTGAAATAAAATTTATTTTGATATTTGATCTTTTGATACTCTTATAAATAAAGATATTATGCTTTATGTAGTGGATGATAATTGAAATATTTGATGAAAAAAGATAAATTTTGTAGTTTATTCTCCAATTCCTCAAATAGAAAATATAAAAAATAATGCTATTTCTTGAAGATTAAATGAAAACTTATTAAATCAACCTATTGACTTTTATAGATTAAGATGATCTAATTTAGATAGAATAAAATGAGTAAATAATGAATTTTGAGTAAAAACAATAGATGGATGAAAATTTTTATTTAATACATCATCTTGAATAAGTTGACTTGATATAACAATGTCTTGAGGTAAGTTATTTAGCATTGATGAAACTACTTGAAAAATAAATATGTCAGATTTATCAAAAATCACAAATAAATTAAAAATAGATATACTTCCTTCAAATAGTAAATTAAATAAAGAAGCATACCCTAAAATAATTATATCTAAAGAATGAAAAGAAATTTATTATGAATATTTAATAACTCCAAATGCAGGACAAGTTCAAATATTAAATGATTTTGTAGAAGTTGTTGAATGACAATTTAAAAATAAAACTTGAATTTACTATAAACAAAATAACAATTCTAAATATAGATCTCAATTAATACCACTTTGAGTTAAATATAATGCTTGAGATTTGTTTGTTTATGATAGTGAAGATAGCAAGAAAACACCTATTTTTAAAGTTTACAAAGATTGAAAAGTAGAGATAATATGAGATTTATATTATTTAGAGTATAGTGATTTTTGAAAATATGTAGTTTATAAACTAAAAAGAAAATGACTTGAAACAACACTTTGAGAAATACTTGTAATTCCAGAATCTAATTATATAATAAAATAATCTTGACAATTGTTTTAAAATAGTTTATGCTTTAACTACTTTATTATTTAATTTAAATAATTTATGGTTAAAGAAAATAAACGAAATACTAAAAAAGTATTAAATAGAAATTTAGAATTAGTTAAAATAGCAAGAATTTCTAAAAAAGAAAGATTTCAAAAACTTTCTTGAAATATATAAAAACCCTAGTTTTAAAACTAGGGTTTTTACTACTTGAAAAATAAAAAAAATGTATATAATAAAATATGTAAATCTATTTTAATGGTGTTTGATTTGATTAATTTTTTCCTTACACGAAAAATTAAATAAAAAGTTGCTTATTAAATAGCGTTGCTGAGAATATTTTTTTTCAAAAACCTATTGGAACTTTTTAAAACCTTATTATAAAGGAATACAAAAAACTCTTATCTAACCTTAAAGTGGATTTTATAAATTAAAAAACTCTAGTTTTTAACAAATAAAATAAAATTGTTAAAAACTATTTTTTATAAAGATAATCTTTTATTTTTATCTTAATAAAGCTAAACTCACATTTTATTAACATTATTGTTCTAAAAATTGTAGCAATATTTTAAAAATCATTAATATAAAAGGTATAAGAAAATTATTTTTTATACCTTTTTTTATTTTTTAAATTTTAAAGCAAAATGAAAATAAAATACATTAAAAATAGAGAGTGAGATTTGATAGTTTTTGATAGAACTAGAATAGAAAGAGCTATTGAAAAAGCCTCGCAAAATGCTTGAAAAATTGATTTATCATTTATTGATAATATAGTAGATCATATAGTTGAAGAACTTGAAGAGATATCTTTTGCATCAGATAGTCAAAAAATTTTTCAAATTGAGGAAATTCAAGATATTGTTGAGAAAAACTTAATGGAAAATTGATTTTTTGATATAGCTAAAAAATACATTATCTATAGACAAAAAAGAATTGATGAAAGGAATTTAGAAAAAGAGGTAATTGACGAAAAAATAAAACAAAATAAACTTGAAATTACAAAGTCAACTTGAAAAAAAGAATTTTATGATAGAGAAAAAGTTAAAAATACCTATAAAAGAGTTTCTTTTTGACTTGCTAGGATTTGTACTTTTGAAGAGCTTGAAAACTCATTAAATAAATATTTAGTTGAATGAATAAAAACAAAAGATATTTTAAAAATGATGATTAAATCAGCTATAGATTTGATATCTGTTGAAAATACTTCTTGGCAATTTATTGCTTGAAGACTTTTAACAATTGATTTGTATAAAGAGGCAACAAATAATAGAAATTTAAAAATAAATGATATTTATAAACCTAAAAGCTATAAAGCTTTATTTGATGAATATATAAAATTGTGACTATATTATAAAGATTTTTATAAATATTATTCAGAAGATGATATACTTGAAGCTTGAAAAAGATTAAAAAAAGATACAGATTTTACATATAATTATACAACAACTTTGATGTATAAAAAAAGATATTTACTTAATCCAAATAAAATCATAAAAGAGCTTCCTCAAGAAATGTATATGTCAGCTGCTTTATTTTTAGCTATTCCTGAACCAAAAGAAAAAAGACTTGAAATAGCATTTAAAATATATGAATACACTTCAAATGCAATGATTTCTCTTCCAACACCAACTTTATTAAATGCAAGAACTAATTATCATCAATTATCAAGTTGTTTTAAATTAAATGTTTGAGATGATTTAAGAAATATATATCACAATATTGAAAATATGGCCCAAATATCAAAATTTTGATGATGAGTTTGAGTTTATTTATGAAATATTCGTTCAAAATGAGCTTCAATTAGATGAGTTTATTGATCATCTGGTTGAGTAAATCCTTGGATAAAAGTTATAAATGATACTGCTGTTGCTGTTAATCAACTAGGGGCAAGAGCATGAGCAATATCTGTAACCTTAGATGCTTGGCATAGAGATATTTTTGACTTTTTAGACTTACAAACAGAAACTTGAGATATTAGAAGGAAATCTTTTGATATTTTCCCATCAGTTTCAATGCCAGATTTATTTATTCAAAGAGTAGAAAATAATGAAAATTGGACTTTATTTGATCCAAAAGAAGTAGAAGATGCTACTTGAAAAAAGCTACAAGATCATTTTTCTAAAGATTTTGAAAAGTTTTATACAGAATGTGAAGCAAATCCAAATATAAAATTAAAAGAAGTTGTAAATGCAAAAGAATTATTTAAAAAATTTTTAAAAACAGTTGTAGAAACTTGAATGCCATATGTTTTTTTCCGTGATACAGTAAATAATTTAAATCCAAATAAGCATGCTTGAAATATTTATTCAACTCAACTTTGTACTGAAATAGCACAAAACACATCTCCAGCAAAATTTGTTGAAGAAACTTTAGAAGATTGAGTTATTTCAATAAAATACACTCCTTGAGATTCAGTAGTTTGTAATTTAGCATCAATAAATATTGCTAAAGTAAATGATGAAAAAACTATAAAAGATGTAACTTCTATAACAATGAGAATTTTAGACAATGTTATAGATTTAAATATGTATCCTATAAAGGAAGCAGAATTAACAGCTAAAAAATATCGTTCTGTTTGACTTTGATTTTTATGACTTGCAGAATATTTAGCAGTTAATAAACTTGCTTATGATTCAAAAGAAGCAAGAGAAGTTGTTGATAAATTAATGGAAACTTTTGCTTACGAAACATTTAAATCATCAAATTGACTTGCTTTAGAAAGATGAAAATATGAATTATTTAATTGATCTGAGTATAGTAAATGAATTTTACTTTGAAAAGATGAAAAATGGTTTGAAACAAATTCAAAAACTTCTCTTGATTGGAAAAGTTTACTTTCAAATATCAAAAAAGATTGAGTAAGATTTTGATATCATATATCACCAGCTCCAAATACTTCGACAGCAAATGTTATATGAACTACAGCAGCTATGTTACCTATTTATAAAAAATACTTTGTAGAAACAAATTCAGTTGCTCCATCAGTAGTTGTTGCTCCAAACTTAAATCAAGATAATTTTTGGTATTATAAAGAATATGTAAATATGAATATGAACGATGTAATTGATATGATTTCAGTTGCTCAAAAATGGGTTGATCAAGCAATATCTTTTGAATGGATAGTAAATCCCATGAAAGTATCTCCAAAAGAAATGTATGAATATTATATAAAAGCTCATAAACAATGAATAAAAACAGTTTATTATGTTAGATCAATGAGTCTTGAGATAAAAGATGATTGTGTAAGTTGTAGTTGATAGTTTATATTTTTTTCTTTTAAATCTTAATTTTTATTTATTAATTTTAATATTATGAATGCAAATGAACTAATGAGACAAAATCTTATTTTTAATCCTAAGGGAAATGATTTAGTTGAAAATAGAACTATTATAAAGTGAAATGCAACTTGATTATTTCACTTAAACTCTACTAAATATTCTTGGGCTAAATCAATGTATCAAGTTATGATTTGAAATTTTTGGGTTCCAGAAAAAGTATCAGGATTAGGAGAGGATGCTATACAATTTAAAACAGTTTTAAATGATGAAGAAAGAAGAGCTTATAAATGAATTTTATCATTTTTGATATTTCTTGATTCAATTCAAACAATGAATTTACCAAATTTTAATGAATATGTTACAGCACCAGAAGTAAATTTAATTTTATCAATTCAAGCATATCAAGAGGCAATTCACTCTCAATCATATGCTACAATGCTTGAAACTATAGTTGATTCAAATGATAGAGAAGATATTTATTATTTTTGGAGAACTGATGAACATTTACTAAAAAGAAATCAGTTTATAGGGCAAATTTATCAAGATTTTATTGATAATCCAAATGATGATAATTTCTTTAAGTGAATTATTGCAAACTTTTTACTTGAATCAATTTACTTTTATAATTGATTTGCATTTTTTGATACACTTGCAGACCAAGCAAAAATGGTTGCTTCTGATCGTATGATAAATTATATTAGAAGAGATGAGTTAACACATGTTACTATATTTGCAAATTTATTAAAAGAAATTAAAAAAGAATTTCCAAAAATGTATGATGAAAAACTTATTATAAAAATGATGTGAGAAGCAGTAAATCAAGAAATTGAATGGTCAAAACATATTTTAGGAAAAAATATTATTTGAATGTCACATGAAAATATTGAAAACTATACAAAATGGCTTGCAAATAGTAGATTAAATTTACTTTGAATTGCTCCATTGTATCCAGAAGTTATAACAAATCCTTATAAACATCTTGATAGATTACAAGATAATAATTCAGAAAAATGAAATTTCTTTGAATCTACAGTTGTAAATTATTCTCAATCAAGTTCTATGAAGGGAAGTTGGGAATTTTAAAAAAAAATGAGTTATTAACTCATTTTTTTATTTATTTTTATCAGCTTCATCTAAAGTCCAAAAATTTCAATCATCTTTAGTTTTATTATTATTTGTACCAGTAGATTGATTTTCATCTCAAGTTCATTTTAACCAATCAGGAATTTCCATTCAATCTTCCCATAATTCATTTGAATTATTTTTTACAATATCTTCTTTATTATCTTTTTTAGTTTTTGTTGGAGTTTTTTTAGGTTTATCTTCTTTTGTTTCTTTTACTTCTTCTATAGTAGCTATACTATTGTCTGTAGTAGATTTTAACCAATCAGGAATTTTATCATCAGTTGTTTCTAATTGAATTAAATCTTCAGTATCTATTTCTACTATTTTTTCTTTTTTTGGAGTAGACTTTTTAACTTCTTTTTCTTCTTTAATTTCTTCTTTTATTATTTTTTCCTCTGAGATAACTCATTTTAACCAATCAGGAACTTTTTCTTCTTCTATTTTTGTTTCTATTTCTACTTTATCTATTTTTGAATCATTTTCTTCATTTATAGTTAATGCATTATCTTTAATTAAATCTACCTCCTTTTTTTCTATAACTTTTTCTTCTTTTGTTTTTAAAGGTTCTTTAATTTCAGTTTTTTGAGTATTTCAACTTAACCAATCAGGAACTTTTTCTTCTTCCACTTTAGGAGTTGATTTTATTGTCAATGGGTCTTGTTCTACTTTAGTTGTATTTGTAGAATTTAACCAATCAGGAGTTTTTGCTTCTAAAATATCCTCTTTTTTCTCTTCTACTTTTAAAGGTTCTTTAACTTCAGTTTTAGATTCATTTAATATATCTCAAGTTTGATGAGATGTTTTTTCAATTATAAAATCTTGTAATCATTGATTTTTATTTTTATTTGATAATTTAAACCATATAAAGAAAGCTATAATAATTAAAATAACTCATAGAAATATTAATCAAATTACTTTAGATACTCAAGATAATAATCATATAAACTTATTATTTGAAGAATCTTCTTTTGAAACTTCATTTACAATTTCTTTAGGTATATTATCAACTGCTCCATAAATAAATACTTGTAATTGTGTTTTTATAGTTAATTTATCTTCATTTGATATCAAAGAAGTGTCTTTTATCATTTCAAGTATTTCTTTTCATAATACTTTATTTTGTTCTAATTTGTCTGGATTTGATTTTATATTATCTAATTTTTCTATGATTTTATCATATTCTACAATTTCTTTAGGTATAAGGTTTTTAACTACAGTATAAGCCATATTTCTTAAAGATTGATCTTGAGCTCAATTTACCAAAAACGATTCAAGTAGTGAATTAATTTCATCTTTATTTGACACTCAAATTTCATCAATAAATCATTCAAACTCTAAAATTACTTTAGTTTTTTCAGTGTCATAAAACCATTCTTCTTGTAATTTTTGGACATATTTCATTCATTTTAATCTATGTTCTTGAGGTAATTGTTGGATAAAAGTTTTTAATTTTTCTACTTTTACTTTTTCATCATCAGTTATTCCGTCAAACTTGATAGATTCAATATTTATTTCTTCATTTTTTATATATTTTTTTTCTATTTTTATATCTGTTGAATCAATTATTTCTCATGATTTAGATATTGTATAAATTCTAAATGTTTGAGTTTTTGAATCATTTAATATAACTTCAATAATTCAAGCATTTTCATAACTAGGTAATAATTTATTATCAATATCATCATCCTTTGTTCAGTTTAAATCACTATCTATATTTATATCATTATCTATAGCATAATTTAAATCTTCATCTTTTTTTTGTAAATAAATATATACTTTTTGTTCTTGATCTAAAGAAATAGTGTTATCTTCAATATTTTGATTTGAAAGCATATATAAATTAGTAGAATTTTTTGCTTTCATCATCTCTTTTAAATCCTTTGTTATTTCTTGAGTTTTAGTTTTTGTTTTAGTTCACTCAGATATTTTCAAAGAAACTTCATGACTTGACTTATTATCTTGGTAAGTATATGTAAAGTTATTTTGATTATCTATTTTATTTCAATCTCACATATCCCAAACTACTTTATCATATTTTCAAGCACTTGTATTGAAAAATACATAAGTATTTCAAATAGAATAATATTTAAAGTCAGGAGTTAGTATATTTGCAACATTTATTTCTATAGTTCTTACATTTGTCATTCATTTATATTTTATTCTAAGTTTTGAATAAAAAGTTCATGATTTTTCAAATTTATAAGTTATATTTGGGGTTTTAGTTTCTTCATCATAAAATCAATCTCAATCGAAATCCCAAGCATATTCACTATCTTTAGTTATATCTTGTCATAATACATTTTTTACAGTAGTTGTAAATATTATTTCTTCTCATATTAAAACACTATTTTTATCAACTTTTAAATCAGCTAAAGGAGTATTTATATTATCTCAAGCAAGAGAAATAAAATATTTATTTGAGTCAATTTCTTCACTTGAAATTCTAGCATCACTATTATCTCTCATAACAACTACAAAATAATAATTTCAAGTAATTTTTGGAATTACAAAAGTAGTATTTGGTAAAGATGTCATCCTAAAATCTTGAGGAGAAGGATCTGAATCAGTATAATAATACCATAAATATGATTGTATAACTCAATCTGGGTCTTGAGCTCATAAAGCAGATACAGATATAATAACTGGATCTGTTTCAGTGCTTTGAGCTGCTATACCTATACTAGAGAAAATAGGTTTTAGATTTTCTACTTTTACCCAAGTTTCAGTAGAGTGAGTTTTTCAATTTTTATCACTTTTAACTGTTAATTTAATAGGAAAACATCAATTTTCTCAAAATTTATAACTAGCATCTTTAGATGTTAGATATTTATCATTTCATATTTTCCATGTATATGAAAGTCAATTATTTGATCAGTCTACATTTATACTATCTCATGATTTAAAGTTAATAGTTTTTACTTTATCAACTATATAGGCTCAGTTATTACAAGCAGTATTTTCAAATTTTGGAATATCAGTTCATCATAAATCAACACTTATTGCAGCATAAGGACTATCTGATTCAGATATATAAACAGTTTTTGTTAGGAAATTAGATTTTCAATCTTTATCTTTTACTGTTAATTTTGCATTAAACATTCAACTTTTTTCATATCTATGACTCATTTTATTACTTGTAGTTTGTTCTTGAGTTCCATCTCAAAAATCCCATTCAAAATATTTTGCATTAGGAGAAATTACAGAAAACCTAACCACTCTATCTCTTTGTGCTACTCTAGGAATAGGGACAAATTCTAAAGATAAAGTTGAATTTATTTTTACTTTTTGAGTTTTTATACTACTCATATCGTCTGGATCTACTACTTCTAAAGTTACACTATGATCTCAAATACTATCAAAAGTATAATATCAAATAGCTCACTTACTATCTATTGAATCAATTTCAATTTTTTCTCAGTTTATCATCCAATTATATTTTAGTTTTCAATCATCGCTATAATCAGGATCATAACTTCTACTTCAATCAAATAAAACTTTATTTGGTTTTGAACTATCAGGAATTGAATAAATAAATTCAGCAATAGGAGCTCTTGAGTTTATATAAATTATTTTTGTATCAGTATCGTTATTTCATTGAGCATCTTTTACATTTAGTTGTATATTATATCTTCACTTTTCTTTAAAATCATAATTTAATACATTTCAATTTTTTGTTGTTAATATTTTATCATTTGAAATGTCTATGATATTCCAAGAGTAAGATAAATTTTTATCATTTACAGAAGGTCTTGCTGAAAATACAAATTTCTCTCAAATAAATCAATCATCTTTATTTGCTTGAATAGTTGCAATAGGTTTATGAATTGCTATTACAAATTTTCTTTCAATAGTTTTTCATTCATTTGTTGTTAGTTTTAATACAACTGGATAGTTTCACTCTTTAGAGTAAACAACTCTTTCAACTTTTGGAGATCAATCATTAGTTCTTGATACTCAATTTCAAAAAGTCCATTCTGTTTTTCTAAATTTAGCACCTCCTGTTGGAGTTGAATTTGTTGCATCAAATATTAATCAATAATTAGATTCTTCAGGAGTAAATTTTATTTCATCATTTTCTCTTAATCAAACAGAATTTATATTTATAATAATAGAAGCTACTTTTTCTTTTACTTCTACAACTCATCTAGATGAAAAAGGTAATATATCTGTATATCATCAATTATTTTTATGATTTGATTTTACATCTAAAAATACAGAAAAATTTCCCTCATCTCTAAAAGTATAATTTATTGAAGCTCATCTTCAAATAACTCTTTTAATTCCTCAATTATCAAACCACCATATATAATTACTTGAAGGAATTATAGTTCAACTAGGATCTGTAACTTTTCATCTAAAAGTTGTTGTTAGAGGTGCATTTCAAGTGTTTGGAGATACTTCAACTAGTCAAGTTATTTTTTGTATTAAAACTTTTTCAATATATTCATCTAGTTTTTTTATGATTTCTTCATAAGCTACCTCACTATTTGGTGATTGAAGTCATTTTTCAATAGCAATTTTTAAATCATTATAATAATTTTGATTTTTTAAACTATCTGGTAAATAGTTGTATCAAACTTTTGCATTTGATAATATTTTATCTGCTACTGATTTACTTATAGTTCATTTTACTTCAAAATTTTCTTTTAATTTAAAGTATTCTTTTACCATTAAATATCTATATTCATTAAAAGTTCATTTATCAATATCTCTAAGTGTGCTATAATCCTCAATAGCTGCATTTGCTTGAAATAAATTTAAAAATGATAAAGATAATATAAGTGTAGTTAAAAATATATTTTTTTTCATAATTTATGTATTAAATGTTTTAAATTTGTTTTTATTTTATCATATATTTTTATTTCTTGCAAATTTTTTGTAATAAAAAAGCTTTTAATTTTCATTAAAAGCTTTTTTTGTGATTAATTTATGATTAATCTTCATCATCTTCAAGTTTAAATCATCTTTCTTCTCTGATTTTTGTAGCTAAGTTAGCTGGAACATCATCATAGTGGTGGAACTCCATAGCATAAGTTGCTCTTCATTGAGAAGCTGATCTTAATTCTGTAGTATATCCAAACATTTCAGCTAGAGGAATATATGCAGTTATAATTTTTGCTTGACCTCTTTGTCCCATTTCTTCAATTCTTCATCTTTTTGAGTTTACTTGTCCTAAAACATCTCACATGTATTCTTCAGGAGTGTTAATTTCAACTTTCATTATTGGTTCAAGCAGTGTAGCACTTGCTTTTTTACATGCTTGTTTAAATGCTTTAGAAGCTGCAATTTTAAATGCAAGTTCTGATGAGTCAACATCATGGTATGAACCAAATGTTAAAGTAGCTTTTATGTCTACCATTGGGTATCAAGCTAAGAATCATCTAGCATAAGATTCATTTAATCATTTTTCAACTCATGGAATGTATTCTTTTGGTATAACTCAACCAACTATTTTGTTTACAAATTTATTTGTAAGTTTAATTCCATCTTTATCATCACTATCAGCTTCAGTATATGGTTCAAATGTAATAACAACATGTCCAAATTGACCTCTACCTCATGATTGTTTAGCATATTTCACTTCTGAATCTTTTGCAATACTTTTAATAGTTTCTCTATATGCAACTTGAGGAGCTCAAACATTACATTCAACTTTAAATTCTCTTTTCATTCTATCAACAATGATATCTAAATGTAATTCTCACATTCAAGAAATAATTGTTTGATTTGTTTCTGGATTTGATGAAACTCTAAATGAAGGATCTTCTTCAGCTAATTTACCTAAAGCAATTCACATTTTTTCTTGATCTGCTTTAGTTTTTGGTTCAACAGATATATGAATTACTGGTTCTGGGAATTCCATTGATTCAACTAAGAATTTATCATTTAAGTCACAAAGAGTATCTCATGTTCTAGTATCTTTTAATCAAATTACAGCTCAAATATGACCTGATCTAATTTCTTCAATTTCAATTCTTTCATTTGAGTGCATTTGAAGCAATCTTCAAATTCTTTCTTTTTCTCAAGAAACAGGATTATATACATAAGTTCAAGCTCTTAATACTCAAGAATAAACTCTAACATAAGTAATTCTTCAAACAAATGGGTCAGTAGCAATTTTAAATGCTAAAGCTCATAGTGGAGAATTATCTCACATAGGAATTTTTCTTACTTCTTCTTTATTGTCTGGATTCATAGCATCAACCATTCATCCATTCACATCAACTGGGCTTGGTAAAAAATCACAAGCAGCATCAATTACAAGTTGAACTCATTTATTTTGTAGTGCAGTTCAACAATAAATTGGATATAAGTTATTTGAAACAACTCAAGCTCTAATTCATGATTTAATTTCATCAATAGTTAATTCTCAGTTTTCAAAGAATTTTTCCATTAATTTTTCATCTTGTTCAGCAGCTTTTTCTATAAGCTCTGCTCTCATGCTTTTTGCTTTATCTTTTAAGTCAGCTGGGATTTCAATTTCAACTATTTTTTCACCATGTTCTCATTCAAAAGTAAATGCTTTTAATTGAACTAAGTCAATAATTCACATAAAATCTCATTCTGATCAAATAGGTAATTGAGCAGCTATTACTTTATTTCAAGCAAGTTTTTTCTTTATTGACTCTATTGTCATAAAGTAATCTCATCCTGTTTTATCCATTTTATTTACAAAACCAATTCTTGAAACTCAATATTTATCTGCTTGTTTCCAAACAGTTTCTGATTGAGGTTCTACTCATTGAGATGCATCAAAAACAGCAATTCATCCATCAAGTACTCTTAGTGATCTTTCAACTTCAATAGTAAAGTCCACATGCCCTGGAGTATCAATTAAATTTATTTGTTTATCTTTCCAAAATGCTGTTGTAGCAGCTGATGTAATAGTGATTCATCTTTCTTTTTCTTGAGCCATCCAATCCATTGTTCATTCTCAATTATGAGTTTCTCAAATTTTGTGAATTCTTCAAGTATAAAATAAAATTCTTTCTGAAGTAGTTGTTTTTCATGCATCAATATGTGCAAATATTCATATATTTCTAACCCTTTCTAAAGGGACTGGTCCTTGTGGTGCCATAATCAATTTTCAATAACTAAATAATTTACTATTTTTAAAAAATAGATGGCATAATTTTATTGATTAGTTAATAAAAGTCAAAATTTTTTTAAACTTCTTCTAACTCTAAATTAGTTATTTTTAAATAAACTTCTTTTAGTAAAAAATCAATATATGAATTTGATTGTTTTAAAGTGATATTTATATTTAACTCTTTAAAGAAAAATTGGAAAATTAAACAAGATAATTCAAGTATCTCAAAATAACTTTCTTTATTTTTAAATAAATTTTTTAATGTTTCTATTTGAATATTTGAGTATTCTAAAGAAATTATATCAATTATATCTTCTATCCAATAATTTATTTTATTTTTTAATTCATTATCAAGTAATTCATCATAAAAATCTATTGAATCAAAAGTCTTTGTATAATTAAAATTATTAAATTCTTTTTTAGATAATTCTCTTATTTTTTGACTAATCGGTTTGTGAATCAATGAAATAAGTCATAAAATAAAGTTTGAACTAAATCAAGAATTTATAGTTTTAAATAAATTATTTAACAAAAAATCATATTTTGGGTTTTTTACTATTTCAACTAAAAATGAAGCAAGAAGTAAATCAAATTTCCTTGCTTTTTTTTCATCTTTTTGAACTCTTTTTATTCAAGCACTTGACTTTTTTACTGATTCTTTAAATTTTTCTGATATTTCTTGGGATTGTGGTCAAGTATGTCAAGATTCACTAGGAATAAAATCATCTAATCACATATTTTTTTATAATTAAAAAATTACTTTTATTACTCTATAAATATTATTCAAATCTTTAAAATATTCAAATTTTAGTCATAAATTAGATAAATATTGGTTTGAATAATCATATTGATCAAATCAAATCTCTATAAATAAAATAACTTTATTTAAATTTGATTTTTCTGTTAATTTTATAATTTGTCAAATTAACTTTTCATACATTTCAAATCAAGTTTTTTCTCATCCAAAAAGAGCAATATGAGGTTCTAAATCTAAAACTTCTTTATCCATATTTTGAAAATCTCAATTTTTTATATACGGTAAATTAGCTGTAAAAATAATATCTTTGTTATTTAATTTTATTTTATTTTCTAAAAAGACTTCAAGTAAATCTGAATTTACTAATTTAATTTTATTTGACAAATTATTTATTTCTAAATTTATTTTAGCAACTTCAAGAGCTTCTTTTGATATATCAAGTCAAAAAGTTTCTTTTAATGAGATATTTTTATTTATAGCAATAGCAATAGCTCAACTTCAAGTTCAAATATCTATTAATAAATCACTTTCTAAAATATTTTTTAAAGCTTTATCTACAAGTATTTCAGTATCATTTCTAGGAATTAAAACTCTTTTATCTACATAAAAAGGGAGTGAGTAGAACTCCTCATTTGGATTAATTTTCAAACTTTTTTCTATTAAATATTAAAATAGTAAAAAATAGTATTAATACAAGATATAAAATAGAATATAGAGTATTTTCTATAAAAAAACTAGTATTAAATTTAGAAAAACTTCATATATAATCTTTTGTATTTAAAGCCTCAAATGGAGGGAAAAGAAGTTGTAGTAATCTAACTAAAACTTCTAAAAATAATATTTTAGCTTGATTTACTAAGTCAAGAAGTAATGAAAAACTATGACTTGTAAAGTAAATCAGTATTGACACTATTATAGTCAATATATTTGACATAAAAGTTGATAAAAATAAAACTAAAGCTATTAAAATCCACAATTTAAATAATATAAAAATCAAAGACATTATTATAATTCACTCTATAGTTATTCAATTGAAAAATAATACTCATAGATATAAAAATGATTGTAATAATGTAATTAATAAAATAATTAAACTAAATCATAAAAATTTTCCTAAAATAAATTCATATCTTTTAATTGGCTTACTTAATATTAAAAATATTGTTTTTCATTCAATTTCTTTAAAAAGTAGTTGACTTCAAACAAATAAAACTCAAATAAGTCAAAATATTTCAATCATTGCGATTCAAAAATCAGTTATAACCTTGCTATCTTCTCAAATAGTTAATTTTCAAAGAGATATAGAAAAAACTATAAATAAAAATCAAAATACTAAAATAAGATATAAAAACTTATTTCTAACAATTTCTTTAAAAGTATTTATGGCTATATTAAACATATTATTTAAAGTTATAATTTAAAAAATATTTATTTCAATTTATGAAATCAAATATACTTATTTCTTTTTTTCATTCAAGTTTTACTTTATTTATTATTAAAACTCAAGTTTTACAAAGTACTGCAATATTTTTTTTAGAATCAAATTCTATCTCAACTACATCTCAAGGAGAAAAATCTTTGTCAAATTCTACAATACTTTCATCAAAAAAACAATCTGTAATATCAAGTTTTTTCTCAAAATAATAAGTAAAAATTCAAGGCCAAGGAGAGTATGACCTAAATTTATTATAAATCTCAAGTGATGAACTATTTTTAAAATCAATTTTTCAGTCATTTTTTTCGATTTTCTTACAATAAGTAGCAAATTTATCGTCTTGTTTAATAGGAGTTATAGTTTTGTTTACAACTTTTTTTAAAGTATCAACAAGTAATCAAGCTCAAATTTTTTCAAATTTTTTAAAAATATCTTGAGATTTATCTTTTATATCAATTTCAACTTCTTTTATTTGTAAAATATCTCACTCATCCATTTTATCACTCATATACATAATTGTAATTCAAGTTTTTTTATCTCAAGCTTTTAAACTTTCTTGAACAGGAGATGCTCACCTATAATTTGGCAAAATACTTCAATGAATATTAATACAAGAGTATTTTGGAATATCTAAAATATTTTGTGGAATAATTTTTCAATATGCAACAACTACGATAAAATCAAGGTTTAATGACTTTAATTTATTTAAAAATTCAATATTATTTTTTAGTGTTTCTGGTTGCATAAGTTCTAAATTATTTGAAGTTGCAAACTCAGCTGTTTTAGTTTTTAAAATTTCTTTTTTCCTTCAAACTGGCTTATCTGGTTGAGATACAACTAACTTTATTTCAATCTCTTTAAAGTTATAAAATAAATCACTTAATATGTTTTTTGCAAATTCAGGTGTTCAAAAAAAAGCTATTTTCATTTTTTAATTATTATTTAATATTAATGGGATTTGTGTTTCTTTTTCATCTTCAAACACTAAATTTATATCTCAAGAAATAATTTGTCAATTATTGTCTATAATAACTCTTTTTTGTCAAAGAGAGTTTTTAATTATTATTCAAGTAAGAGAGCTGTTTATAGAGATTAATGCAATATTTTTTTGTTTATTTATATTTATATAATTATTTATAAATAAATCATTTATTTTTTCATTATCAAAATAGTTTTCTATTTTATAACTTCAAACTTGTGAAATATCTATACTATAACTATAACTTCAAGTAAAAGCATTTAAAAACATATTATCTTTATAAATATATGAATTTAGACTTCAAGTGTTTATTTTAAAGCTTCAAGTATTTGAGTCTATAGATAAAATATCAACAAAATTTGTTAAATAATTTTTATTTGTAGTATAATAATAATTATTTCAAGGGTAAATTTTTACTTCATAGTCAGTATATTTAGTTCAAAGTCATTTTTCTAATTCATCTAAATTATCTTTAAAAAACTGTAATTCTTCTCAAAGTGATTGTTTTTCAAAGTTATTTCAAAAACTTGATATAGCAAAAACTGAAATTGTAAGTAAAATAGATAAACTAACAATTATTTCAATTAAAGTAAATCAAAATTTATTTTTTTTCATTTTTTAAAGATTTTTTAATAATTTGTGGTATAAATATAACAAAAAAAGTAATTATTACAAGTAAAATAATTTTTCATCATTTGTCTAAAAATAATGAGCAAATTCAAAAAATAAATGAAAAAATATATATAATACTGAGTGTTTGCATTTTAGACAATCAAGCATCTAAGAGTCTATAATGAATATGTAAATTATCTCACAAAAGTGGGTTTTTTCAAATAGATATTCTTTTAAAAATAACATACAAAGCATCTATTGCATAAATTCAAAATACAACTAAAACACTTCATATTTTTCCACCTGAAATTATAGCTAAACTTGCTAAAATAAATCATAAAAACATCGTTCAACTATCTCACATCAAAAATTTTTCTTTTATATTTCAAATAAAAAAAGGTATTAAAACTCAAATTAAAATAATTGATAAATTCATAATAAATAAAGCATTTTCCTTTCATCAAATATAATTATCTAAAAAGTATAACTTTAATCAAAGTAAAAATATTACAAAAAAAGATATTATTGATATTCAGGCTGTATTTCAAACAATTCAATCACTCCAATTTAGTGAATTAAATATAAAAACATACCAAAAAATAGTGAACAAAAAAGAAATTAAATATATTTTAAAATCTCAAAATTGTAAAAAATACTCATTTAAATCTATAACTCATCAAAAAATATTTGAAATATATCCAACTTTTATTGAAGTAATTCAAATGATTCAAGCAATTATTATTTGAATTAAAAGTCTTAATTTTGGTGATAAAAAATAAAAATCATCTATAAAACTTACAAATGTTATTAACAATCAAAATCACCAAAGTAAGTATAATTTTTGAGTGTGCTCTATTAAAAAAAACGATAATATAAAAAAAAGTACTACAAAAATAACTCACATACTATGAGGTATTGGATCTCTTTTATGTCAATATTTTGTTGGATTATCAAGTATTTTTAGCTTATAAAAAAGCTTTTTTGTAATATAGACAAAAATAGTTGATAGGAGGATTGATACAAAAAATATTAAAATTAGTTTTTCTATCATAATGGCTTTAATCATTATAGCTAAAAGATAAATCATTATACTCTTGAGTTTTATATACATAAAATCAATCTTTTTTATATAAAACAAATTCTTTTATTCACACATCTAAAGCTAGTTTACTACATATAGTACAATATGGCTCTTGTGAATATTTTGGATTATTATTTTCATCTAAACGAATAAAATACAATCTAGAATCTTTTATTTTATCTGAGTTATTTTTTAAAGCATCTATAATAGCCCTTTCTTCAGCATGTATACAGCAAGTTTTATCTGTAACTTTATTATTATAAATTATTTTTGGGTTTTCACACCTTCTTTGAGATTCTAAATCTAAAGGTGGAGAATTATATCAATATCATATTATCTCTTGATTATTTATAATTATACTACCACATTTAGAACGAAGACAAGTAGATTTTTTAGCTTCATCTATAAGGATTTGAAATTTGTCTTTAAATAAATTTTTAAAATTTTTGTCTAAAATATACATATAATTTTTTTACTTATAAATAGGAAACTTTTCACATAATTTTAAAACTTCTTGTTTTAATATATTTAGATTATCTAAAAAATCTTTATTTTCAAAAACTTCTAAATTTGATTTATCATCTACTTTAGAATTATATCATTTAGCTTCTTGTAAAGCTTTGATTGATCTATAAAACACACTTCAAATAATATCAATTTCTTTTTCACACATCCCTCTTGTAGTTAAAGCTCGTGTTCAAATTCTTATTCATGATGGATCAAGTGCTTTTCTTTCATCATAAGGAATCATATTTTTATTTGTAGAAAGCCCCACAAGCTCTAGAGTTTTTTCTGCTTCTTGTCATGTCACTCAAAAACTATTAAAAACATCTATTAAAATTAGATGGTTATCTGTTCAATTTGATACTATTTTAAATCAATTTTTCATAAGATTTTGGGCAAAATGCCTAGCATTGTCTACTACTTGTCTAACATAAACTTTAAAACTTGGATCTAAAGCTTCTTTAAAAGCAACTGCTTTAGCTGCAATAGTGTGTTCATGAGGTCATCATTGAATTCAAGGAAAAACAGCTCTTGCAATTGCTGGTCAATATTTTTCTTTAGACATAATTATTGCTCATCTTGGTCATCTTAAAGTTTTGTGAGTTGTTGTTGTAACTATATCACAATAAGGAATTGGATTTTCTAAAACTCATCCTGCAACTAGTCATGCAATATGTGCTATATCTGCCATTAAAACAGCTCAAACTTTGTCTGCAATTTGTCTAAATCTTTTCCAATCTAAGTTTCTAGGATATGCTGAAAATCAAGCTAAAATCATTTTTGGTTTTGTTTCAGTTGCAATTCTCTCAACTTCATCCATGTCTATAATTTCAGTTTCTTTATCTAAAAAATAAGGAACCATATTATATAAAAGTCCTGAAAAATTCATTGGGTGTCCGTGACTCAAATGTCATCATTGATCAAGAGATAATCATAAAACTGTATCTCAAGGATTTAATACAGCCATATAACAAGCCATATTTGCAGGACTTCCAGAAAGTGGTTGCACATTTACATATTCTGCTTTAAAAAGTTCTTTTGCTCTTGAAATTGCAAGATTTTCTATTTCGTCAATAAATTCTTGTCATGCATAATATCTTTTCCCTGGATATCATTCTGAGTATTTGTTTGTTAAAATAGTTCAATTTGCTTCAAGTACATCTTTTGAAACATAATTTTCTGAAGCAATAAGCTCTATTTCTGTTTGTTGTCTATTAAATTCTTTTTGAATTAAATCAAATAGTATTTTATCATTAGTTTGTAGCATATTTTTAGTAATTAATAAATAAAAAAGTTTTGTTTTTTTATTTAAAAACTATTAATTTTTTTAAAAATTTATAATTCATAATAAGATTAATTATTAAATAATAATTTCAAATAAAAATATAATTAATTTTTAAGTAAAATCAATTAAATAAAAAGTTTTGACTTTTTGTAGTTAAATATGGTAAAATATAATCAAATACTTAGTAAAAAAATACTATGGAAGAAACAAAAACACAAAATAACTTACAAAGTGATGATATATTAAAAATAAAATCATTACTTGAAAGTATAGAAATAGGAAATTATACATCAAAAGATGAGAATCTAAATAGATATATAGATAATTTTATATCTTTAAAAAAAGATATTGAAGTACTTCTTGAAACAAAAAACCCAGTTTCATTTTTATTTCAAATAAATAAAATAAAAAGTAATTTTTTTATTCATTTAGAAAATCTAATAGATTATGTAGAAACTTCAATTTGAACTTTTGATGATAATACAAAAAAGCATCAATTATTAAAAAATTTAGGAGTAAGTCCTATTTCTAAAGATAAATTAAAATATATTTTAGATTCAAAATATTTTTTTGAAGATATTTATTTTGAAAGTTATTCAAAAATAGATCCTGATTTTAAGCATCTTGTCCAAAAAATAAATTCTTTAGTAAAAGTTAATTCAAAAGATATAATTATTGAATTATTAAAAGAAGAAAAGTATAAAAAATATGAAAAATTACTTAATTTTTTAAAAGAAAAAAATATTGATTTTTCTCAATTAAAACTACTAAAAGAAAGAAAATTTTGAAATGAAATTATTAAACAATTAATTGATACTAAAAATATATCAAAATCAAAAAATGATATAGAATTATTTTATAGCTTTTTTGATTTAAATTTAAATAATAATTTATCTTATTCTAAAGAAGTTTTAATTGATAATTTAATTAATTTTGACACTATAAATAATTTTAAAAAAGAAACTTTAGAACAAAATAAACTTGATATTTTAGATTATATATTGAGAAATGATAAATTAGATTTTGATTTTTATTTAAAAATTTACTTAGAAATCTCAAAAGAAGAAGATACTAAAAAAAGATGATATTTATGGTGATATGTAAGAAATAAAATAAGAGAGAAATACTTTAAAGTAGAATTATTTAATCAAGAAATATCAGTAAAAATAGATGAAAAAAATTGGCTTGAAAATAGAGTTAATTATAGAGTTAAGTTAAGAAATGATGAATCAAAAAAAGAAACTTATGCTTTTATGGACTGATTTAATCAATTTAGAAATATTATTTTATATATAGAAGATGATATTTTTAGTGATATTTATAAATGATATATTTTAAAAATTTTTTCTCAAAAACTTGCATTAAACAAAAAAACATATGATACTTTTAAATATTTTATGTTATTTATTTTGCCAAAAAATTATTTAGAGTATTGTAAAATATTTACTTTTTTTAAAGAGTATGAATCTTTTGATAAAAATCAAAATACTTATAAATTTTATATAATACATTTTGTGTTACTTATTTGATTATTGTTAATTACTTTTTATTCAATATCTTGGATATTATGAATTTGAATTTTATTTTTTATTTTTTGAAATCATTTAAAGAGTAAATACTTTATACAAAAACAAGAAAAAATCCGTTTTCATCTTTGACTAAGTGCTATTTGATGTTTTGCAATGGCATTTTATATACTTTTGTTTTTATCAAACAATTGATTTTTTGAAGTAAAAATTGATTATTTAACTAAAGTAAATAACTATGAAATAGTTTGGCAAAAAGCACAAGAAAATTACTATTATAATCAGGCAGAAAAAGTTGTTACAGCTGTTTATAATAGTAAATTTATTAAAAAATAAAAAAATCTATATAACAAACTAAAAAAATATTTAATAATGTTAATTATGTACAAAAAAGTTTTACCAGGCATTATCCATGAGATATCAACAGATATAAAAGATGCTATACTTACAGATGATAATTTAGTAAAAAAATGGAATTTACTCACTCCTATTATGAGAAATGAATGGATTTGTTGGGTAGAATACCCAAAACAAGAATCAACAAGATTAAAACATATAATAAGATTAAAGTGAGATATACTAAAATGAAAAAAAAGACCTTGTTGCTGGCAATGATGCCCTCATCATAATCCAAATAATAAAAAATATTTTACTTAACTTAAGTATTTATATTAAAGTAAAAATAAACTCTTAAAATAATAAAAACTTACTAAGTATTTTATATAGTAAGTTTTTATTATAGTTTTGTTAGATAATATATTTAATATATATTATTTTTGTTTTTTAAATATGGTATCCCAAATCAGGATAGTGTTGAACATTATAGAAATAATATTGATTTTATCAAGTTGATTTCTTACATTAAAGAAAATTTTTTTGAAGTTTATGACTACATTGATGAAGTCTATAACTTTGTATTTGAATTAGAAGCAAAAAATGAATAGTTTAGACTATTCATTTTTATGTAAAATCAAAGAATAAGTGGTATAAATCAATATTTCATAATTTTTTATTTCTTTTATGATTTGAATGATAAGAATGTTTAAAAGTTGTATCAACTTCATAAAAAGATAATCAACTAATTTTTGAAATAAAGAAATTTATAATATTACTTATATTTTCTCATTTTTTATATCATTGAATAAATCATATCATTCAAGCAATTTTCATTTCTTTTGAATATTGTCCTTTTTCAAACCTTTTTACTCAATTATTTATATATTCTTTATTTTTTGTAGCATATCCATCTAACCTCTTACATTCAAAGGCAAAATATTCATTTTCATTTCATAAATCATTTGGGTTAATATTATGAACTTGTATATCGATAAATCATAATGTCTTATAATCTTCTCAAATTTCCTGAACTTCTGATAAAAATCTTAAATTTTTTATTCAAAATTTTTCTTTAAAATCTTTGTTTTGTAAATAATTTTTTATTAAAATATTTCTTATAAATGTCTCAAATTCATCTAATTTAAAAGATATTTCAGAAATCATTTTTTCATAACAAAAAACTAATAATTTTAAAACTTTATTAAAATTATTAAATACTATATCTGTATCATAAGAAAAAATAGTTGCATCCATTTTTAGTATAATTAATTATTATTAATTTTTTTTGTTCCACTTTTCATCATAGCATCTCTAAACTCATTAATATCAATATAAGCAAGTCATTTATGCCAATTTTTTATTTGATTAAATTTTATAATATAAAATGAATTTTCATTAAATCATCTTACATCTCTAATTTTATATAAATCTTTTGTAATTTTGCTTTCTCAAATTTTAAATGTTTCAAATATTTCATTAATATTATTTTTATCTTCAATAAAATTAATAATTTCTTTTCTTTTTTCATTTACTACTTTGAAATTCATTCATATAATATAATCATTTGAATAAACATCTATTTCAAAGAATTTTGAATTTTCTCAATTCCAAATTTCTCAAAAAGTATCAATGAATATATTAGCATAATCTTTTATATAATCTTTATCAACAGGTTTAAATATTTCTTGATTGTTATTTATTAATGGAATTGTTATTTCTTTTGTATAATCAATAAGTGCTTTTTCTTCATTTGATATAGAAAAAGATTCTAATATAGTATCATTCAATTTTTTTTCTAAAACATAAATTTCTTCTTCTAAACTTTCTTTGTTTGTTAAAATTTCATTATTAATATTTTTATATAATTCTTGGAGTTTATCTACAAAAGTAGAAATATTTGAAATACATATTGGTAAATCAAGCCTACTTTTAGTATATGCCTCATTTCTGTCTATTCAAATTTGAGGGTCTGTTAATAGTAAATAATAAGCAGATAAACTTGAATTTAATAATCATGTAATATTTTTTAATATATCAACATTATTATTATCACCTTTTATTCCAAAAGTTCTTGATTTAAATAGTGAATTTTCTTTTGTGTAAAATGCTTTTGTTTCAAAATTAGGTGTAGTGCTTTTATTAATCAAAATTAAAGGTCATTCAAAAACATTTTGTTTTGGGAAAAATCATACTTCTGAAAAATTTATTTTATTTTTATCTCAAATATATCTTTTTACATTATCTTCCTCATAAAAATCAAAGTTTTTAAAATTATCAATATTGATTTTTTTGTTTCAATCTTTTTCTTTTATTCATCAAGAACAAACAAAATTATTTTCTTTAATAATTTTATTTAAATTAGCAAAGTCATCTTTTAATCTTTTAATAAAAAAGAAATCAAAAACATTTCAATATAATAATGTTTTCCAAAGAAAAGGATTATCCAAAAAGTATATTTGCTTAATTTCTTTTATATCATTTTTTTCAATTACTAAAATCTTTAATAATTTTATAAATATATTTGGTTTTATAGATTTATGTATAACTATATTATTTTTATTATCTTCTTTATAATTTGATATTGTTAAAACAATTGATGATTTTTTAGCATGTGTAAAAATATAATCTCTAACTGGTGATAATTCTAAAACTTCATTTACAGCAAAAGTATTTAATAAATAAGTTCTAAAATTATTAGCATTATAATTATATAATATAGAACTTGGCAATATTAAAGATATTTTTGTATTTTTATCTATAAAATCTTCTAATCTTAAAATAAATGATTGTGAAATTTGTTTATCACTTATAATTTCAGTTTTCTTTTCTTTTTTAATTTGATTTATAAATTGAATATGTAGGCTATCTTTTTCTTTATCACTTCACCAAGGAGGATTTCATATAATAAAATTTATATCTTTTATTTTTTCATTGAAAATATCTTTTGTATCAAAAAAATCAGATACAAATAGATTTACATTTTTTATATGTGGAAATTTAAAACTTCAAATATTTTTTGGATTCACATAATCAAGTAAAGTTAAATAAAGTGAAAAAATTGATAAATTAATAGCAATTTCATTCTTATCAACTCAAAAAATATTGTTTTCTAATAAGTTTATTAATTTTTTTATTTCAATTTTTCAGTCTTTATCCAAATTCTTTTCAACAAGCATTCTAAAACTTTCTACTAAAAATATTCAAGAACCACAAGATGGGTCAAATATTTTACATTCATTTTTACTTTCTAAATAAGGTCTTACACTTTTTTCTAATATATAATCAACTAAAAAAGATGGAGTATAATATGCTCAATCACTTTTTTGTTTTTTATCTCACATAAATTGCTCATAAACTTCACTTATCAATTCTACTGGTATGATTTTAAAATCATAAATATCAAATAATGACTGTTGATTAGATTTTCAATTTATCTTATTTCAAGAAAATAAATCATGAATAATAGTTAAATGATTTGCTTGAACTAATTTTTCTTCTTCATCTGTTATAGGGAATAAATCTCAATTAAAGTTATCTTTTAAATATCTAAAATAGTTATATAATTTTGTTTTATCATTAATAAGAGTTAAAAAAGAAATAGGGTCTGAAAAATAATTTTTATCAATAGAAATATCATTGTCTATTAAAAATCTACTAAATAACAATCTTCAAACTAAACTTTGTGAATAAGACCTTTCTAATCAATTTTCTTCTAATATATTTATTACTTCTCTCAAATTAGATAAAAGTTCTTTATCAACTTGATTATTCTTTTTATTTAATGAATTAAAACTCTTTCAAGAAATTAAATCTAAAATAGAAATATCTTCATTTATAATTTTTGAAAAAGTTTTATTTTTTGTATCAAAATCAAATCAATTATAAATTTCTAAACTTCCTTTTTTAAGCACATAAACAATAGGAACTCATCAAAAATTCCATATTTTACTAAAAACTTCTGTATTTATTTCATTATCAAAAAATAAAATAACAGGTTTATTTTCTTGAATATAAAAATAATTTGGTTTTATTTTTTCTAATCATTTTTTATAACGAAATGGAATTTTATTTTTCCATAAATTTTTGTTTGTTTCAAATAAATTTTCATTATCTAAAACAATACCTAATTTTTCAAATAAATTTTTCATATTTTTTTGATTAAAAATCAATGAATTTATACTGATTTTTTAATGTTTTTCAATATATAAATTACTTTTCTAAACTTTCCTCAATAACATCAATATCTTCCTTTTCTAATCAATACAATTCATAAACAATTCTATCAATTTTATTTTCTAATTCTTTTTGTTTTTCTGGAATATCTTTTGGGTTATATCAAGCAGTATTTGTAATTTTCAAAATTTCATCAACTAAAAAGATTATTTCTTTTTGTTCCTCAATTGAAATTTGTTTTATTGGAAGTTGATTTATAAATTGATTTTTAAATCTAAATCATTTATTTCATAATTTAGAAGCAATTAATGTAAAATAAAAATAAATAAGTTTAGAATTTAATAATCATAATAAATATTTATCATCTTTATCAATTATGAATCATGTCATATCTACTGAATACCCATTTTGATATGAAAAAGAAGGTTTTTGTCATATATCAGGGAAAGTAATATATCAACTATCAAAATTGATATTTTTATTAATTTGTTGAAGTTCAAACCATTCTTTTTTTCAATTATTAAAAGTGGCTCTATTTTTTAAATCATTATAAAAGTTTAATAAATATGATTTTGTATTTGGGAAATTATCTAAATCAATATTTTTTAATTCTCAAATATTATCATCAAATATATATGGAAATATTAGAAAAAAGTTATTAAAATTTGAGTAGTATTTTGTAATATTTTTTCAAAAAATCACTTTTTTAAAAATTTTATCTTCAATATAATTATCTCAAATAATTTTATTTTTTAAATTTTTATCAACAATTAATATTTTATTTAATCAAGTTTTTATTCAAACTTTTGGTTCTCAACAATAATCTTTTAATTTTATTCATTGTTTTTCTATTTTTTCTTTTAATTCAAGAATTTTATTATTTCATAAAGTCCAAGAATTATTTGAAAGGTTTTCTTGTTTTACATCAAATTTTTCCTTATCAAAGTAATATTTCAAGTTTATAAATTTTTCTTTTACTTCTAAAACTCAAAAATTATTTGAAGGTTTAAATCACTTTTCAAATTGAAATATGATACTATCAACAGTGGCATTATCAAAAACTTTATATCATCAAAAATCAATTATATCTTTAATTATGGTTTCATTTTTAAATAACTTTCTAATATTTTCTCAATATTTTGCTTTTAAAAATTTATTTGATGTAATATAACTTAAAATTCATCATTGTTTTAATAAAGTAAATCATTTTTCATAAAAATAACAATATAAATCTGAAGTTCAAGAATAAGTAGTATAATAATCTTTTAATAAAGGTTTTAATTCTTTTATATCTTCATGCCTTATATATGGAGGGTTTCAAATTACTATATCAAAACCTCTTCATTCTGACATCATAAGTGATGGGTCAAAAAATGAATGTGAATGTTTTGGATTATCAAAATTGCTTCAAAATTCATTAAATTGAAATGCTCTTTTTGATGGAATATATCAAAATTCTTGTTGATTATTTAATGCTGTATAATTTCTAATTCTATTTTTTAATGCTTCTTTTTTCTCTTTATCTGATATATTAAAATATTCTCATTTATATTTTTTTAATGTTTCAAGTTTTGCTTCATCTTTTATATATCATTCCATATCAAGTTGTTTTTCTTCTTTTTCAATAGGCAATAAAGTATTAGCACAAACAAATTTAAACTCAAAATTTGGTAATGGTTCCGGTGTTTCTTCATCAACTATTAAAGAAAGCCAGAATCTTAATCTTGCTATATCAATAGCACCTGGGTCAATATCAACTCAATAAATATTATTTTCTATAATTTCTTTTTTAATATCATACATTGAATTTTTATAATCTTTTTGTCATAAAACATTTTTAATCAAAACATCATAAATATAATATCTTAATGTAGATATTTCATGTAAAATTCACATAGGAAAAGCACCTGAACCAATTGCTGGGTCAAGTATTTTTACTTCTTTTAGTTTTTTATTTACATCTAATACAATACTTAAAACATTTTCAAAGTCATTTTTTATTTTTTCAATTGATAAATCATTATCAGTTAAATATTTATCTTTAAAATCAAATAAATCTCTGACCTTTTTTTCTTTATCTTCTTTTTTTCAATCTAAATTATTTATTAAATAATTTATCAAACTTTCTTTTGTCATATAATGAACTATCTCTCTTGGGGTATAAAAGGCTCATAATTTTTTATTATTATTTCATACATTCCAATTTTCAATATCCATTGTTATAAATTCACCTCTTTTTTTAGATGATTTTTCATTATAAGTTTCAACTATTTTTCATATATTTTTACTATCTACTGAAATCATTTTTTCAAAGATTTTTCAAAGCATTTCAGGGTCAATAGCAACTTCTTTATCATACAAATCATCTTCATCAATAGTGAAGTTATAAAGATTGAAAATATCTAATATTCAATTTTCTTTTTCATTTGAAAAAACATCATTAGATATTTTTGCTATATTTTCTTTCCAATTAGGGTAGTCTTCTTTAAAAAGTCATCAGTTTAAATAAGGAATTTCCCATCAAAACTTTTTAGAAAAATCACTATCTCTATTTTCTATATTTAATCATTCATAAAAAATATATTCTAAATAGTCATTATAAAAATAGTTTTTCTTTTCTATACTATTTTTTTCTCATTTATTATTGAAATCATCCCAAATATTTTTGAAAAATAAATTATCTCAAATTCAAGTTTCTTTATTTTTAAACCATCATTTCTTTTGAATAAAATAAAGAAAAACTATTTTTCATAATAGATTTTTTGTAAAACTTACAACATCAACATTATTTTTTAAAAGTAATTCATGAAAATCTTTTGCTTCTACAATTGATTTATAAAGTCTTATATAAAGATTTAAATAATCATTAAAAAAGTTTTCTCTTACAACTTCAACTTTAAATCTATTTTCTAAATCATTAAAATCTTTAATATTTCATTTTTCAAATAAAAAATCATTTGCTGTTTTTACTTTTTCTCAAACTCAAAGTAAATAACTAAATCTTTTAGGATTTGAAAGTTTTTCTTCAAATTTGTCATTATATGTTGTTGTTAATAATGACAATCTATATAGGTCTGGTGAATCAGGATTTGTTAAAATTACAAGAGCATGTTGCCTTATAATTCATTCTAATTCATATTGTCTTAAAAGTTTAAATATATCTTTTGTTAAACCAATTCTGGCATCATTTTTTGATTTATGTTCTATTTCTAAAACAATTAAATTATCTAAATCAAGAGCAGTTCATAATTTAGTTATTTTGCTAAAAAATCTTGAATTTATTTTTTTTGCTAAATCAGTTTCCTCAATTTGCTCTGAAAATTTTTCTTTTAAAAAATCATTTCTTAAAAATCTTAAAAAATCTTGTCTGTTATAACTTTTTTGAAAATCCATAATTTAAATATTTTATGATTAAAATTCTTCACTTATTATAAGTTCCTCTTCTTTTCCATCATATTCATTAGAATCTTTTAAAATATTTTCTAAATAAGATAAGGGAACTTCACTTTTAAATAAGTCTATTTTTTCTTTATAATTATCATTATTTATATCTCTTAAAAGTGATAAATAAACTTTTGGTAAACTATCAAGTTCATTTATTATTTTTAATAATAATCTATGATAATCACTTCATAATTCATTTCTCACTGGGGGTATTTGTAAAGTTTTTATAACTCTTGCTACTGAAGATTCAATTTTCTCATCTTTATCAGTTTTAAATAGTTTTTGTTTTAATTCAGTATAATATTTATAAAATTCTTTACTTGTAGGAAATCATTTTTCATCTTTTTCAGCATAAAATATTTCAAAAGCATCTTGAATACTTAAAGTTTCAATTTCATTAGTTTTTTTATCTATTATTTTAAAAACAAAGTTTTTTCATTTTTTAGCAAATATTATAACTTTATCATTTTGTTTTTTTATTTCTCTTCTAACTCTGCTTCTATCAGGTATTTTATCAGAATCAATTAATTCTTTTTTATCTAATTCATATAAAAAGTTTTCATATTTTGTTTCCCAAGATTCCTCTTCTTCAAAATTATCTTTTTCTAAAATATTATTTAAAAATGATTCTAATGTTTCATTTTCATCTAATATTTTTGTATCACTTCATAAAATAGCATTTATCATATTTATCTTTAATTTTGAAATGCTTGAAATTCTTATAAGTTCTTCACCAGCAAAACTTGGAAAATAATTATAAATATATAAATTTTGAAATACTTTTTTATTAATTCTATTTATTCTTCAAACTCTTTGAATAACAATAGTTGGATTATAAGGAATATCATAATTTATGATAGTTCATGCTCTATGAAGATTATATCACTCTGAAATAGAATCTGTTGCTACAACTACATCATAATCATCTTTAAATTCACCTTTATATCAAGCATCAAAATTTTCTTTTAATTCTTGAACTAATGTTTTAGTTTTATTTCATCAATTCACCATTAAAACTTTTAATCATTTTTCTTTTAGATTTTTATATAAAAAATCAATAGTATCTGAATATTGTGAAAAAACTACAATTTTTCTTTTAGGTTCTCATTTATTTTCAGGATTCTTATTTAAACTTTCTATAATATCTTTTGAAAAACTTTCAAATTTTGGGTCAAAATCAATTTTATCCCAGTCTTTTATTAATTTCTCAATAAAATTTTTATCATCATTAAAATTAGATATAAAATTATCTTCCATATCTTCAAGTTTTATAGCAAATCAATTATTATTTTTTAATAATGTATTTATTTCTTCAATACCAAGATTTTTAAATTTTTCATAATCAAAATCTTCTTTATCAATAAAAGTATCAATTTCTTCAAAATCAAGTTCTTCTACTTCTGGTAAAACTCATTTTCAAATAATAGGTATTATTCAAGCATTCAACCATTTTTCATATTGATTATATTTTTTTAAAATATTTTTTAATGTTATTTTAAATCATATTATTGAACTTTCAAATCTTGAAACAAGTAATCTTGTTATAAATAAAGGCATGTTTTGTTGTCTTCATTCAATTCTTAATATTGAATATCAATAAATTTTCATAAATGTTTTATAATATTCACTATCTTCTGATAATTTATCTTTTTTCAAATACATTAAAGGAGCATATCTGGCACATGAAAATCTTTTATCCTTCATTTTATCTTTATCTGGACTTAATAGTTCAAATATTGTATTTATATATAATGCTTTAATATTTCATAAATCATATTCTATTGTTTTTGGTGGAATTACTTTTGAATATTCATATCATTGCTTTTTTAGGTCTTCTTTGAATTTTATATTTTTTTCTAAATCAACTCTGGATCTTCTAATAACAACTGGCTCAATAAGTCTTTTTATTTGTTTTGAAATATTTTCTAATTTTTTATTTAATTCTTTTATTTCAATTTTTCACTCCTTTTGTAAATCTCTTAATTTAGTATATTCTTTTTGAAGTTTTCTAAATTCAAATGTCAAAACACTTCAACTAACAATAGTTGATTTTTTTGGTATTTGAAATAATTTTATCAAATTAAAAATATCATTTGGAGCATTATTAAAAGGTGTTGCTGTTAATAATATAACTTTTTTATTTCTTGTTAATCTGTGTAAATATCAATAATCTATATTGTCATCATTCCTGTATCTATGTGCTTCATCTATCAAAATAACATCTATTTTATGATTTCTATTATTATCATCATTTAAAGCATTTTCAATTAATCAAGAAGTATAAACTTTTAAATTTAAATTAAATAATTCTCAATATTCTTCCCATTGTTTTTTTAAATGTGGAGGGCAAATAACAATTGCCTTTTTTCATAAATTTCATATTAAACTTGAACCAATTATTGATTTTCATAATCAAACTACATCTGATATTATAACTCAATTATGTTCTTCAATAGTTTTTACTCAATCTTCAATTGCTCTTATTTGATATTCTAAATCTGTAAAAGCCCCATTAGTTAAACTTTCAGGGGTTTCTAAAAATTTATTTTTATTATTTAAAAAATATTCTTTTAATAGTCTAATATAGCAATAATATGGTGTTGGAACTTTTAGCCAAGTTTCCTCTTTAAACATTTTTACAACTTGGTCTTCTTCTCATCAACTTGTGATTTCAATAGAATCAAGCCATAATTCATCAAATACTTCCTTTCATTCTAAAAAACTTTCTTTATCATCAAATCTGGCATTTAATTCATGTCTTCAAGTTAATCAAGAATAAGTAAAATTACTTGACCCAGTAATTAAAGTTCAAGGTCTATCTCATCCATGACTTGATATTTCATTTTCATAAAATAAATACATTTTTGAATGGTTTGGCTCTCTTGTTTTTCTTATTTCTAATGTATTATTTTCAATTTTTGATATAAATAAATTCAAAGATTCTATACTTTTTTCATTATCAAAAATATCAGTTCTATTAAAAGCATTTTTCAATTGATTTATAAAATCTTCTTTTTTTATATTTATATTATTATTTTGTAGTTTATAAACTTCTTTTAATGTTTTATTTATTTCTAATTCAATATCCATTCAAACAAGGATTCTTATTTTTTTATCTTCTAATCATTTATACAATTCTCAAAATCCTGAAAAATAAAAAAATCCTACTAAAAAATCTATTTTTTCAGATGTAGGAAGTATTTTTGAAATAGTTTCTGATAAAACTTTTTCTTTATTAGTGATAAATTTTCAAGTAGTCATTTTTAGAAATATTAATCAGTAAAAAAATATACAAGAATATACTTTTTTTTCTTGAAAAGTCCAATAAAAAACTGAACTACTTTCAATAAAAAATAAAAGAATAATTTAAATTATTCTTTTATTTTGAAAAAACTTTTTCAATATGTTCCAACATTTTTTTTCAATGTTTATTTGCCATAAATTCTTTTAAAATTATATCATCAGTGAAATTATCAATTATTACATCATAATCATTATTATTTATAAATGATTTTTGTTTATCTCATTTTTTTGCCCTAATTAATTGATTTCAATATTTATCAACTCATATAGCCAAAATAGTATAGCCATTAAAATCAACTGGTGTTTTTAAAACATACATATTACCTTTTTTTAAATATAATTTTTTAATCATATTTTTCTAAAATTAAAAATTAAATTATTATATAGATTTTCAAAAAAAATCTACTTTATTTTCTCTATTCTTCAAAATATAAATAACTAATAACTTTATTTGGGTTAAAAGTCTTATTTATAAGTTCTATTTCAAAAACAATGCTATTTCATTGTCTATATTGACTTAAAACTCTAAAATCACTTCCTTTTATATCACTTAAATTATTGTATCTATTTCAATAATCTCTCATAAAATCATTAAGTTTTGAACTTTCATATATTTTATCTCATATTTGAAATTTTATTATTCAGTCATAATGTAATCAAAAATTTCTATATAAAGATAAATTTGTTATTAATCATTTTCTCATATTTTTTTTGTTATAAAATAAAATATTTTAGTATTCCTCTGGTAGCATCAAGCAAATATCATTTCAATTATCTATTAGCCATGTTTCATTTCAATTTATTTCTATTTTTAAAAAATAGTCTAATACTTCAATTTTGGCTTTTTCACAAACTTTATTTATAATATTTGTTGCTATAACTCTTTTTTGAATTTCATTTTCTATAATAAACAATTTTTGAACTCATATAGTCATATAAAAATGTTTTTTCAAAAAATCAAAATCTTCACTTATTCAAGTTTCAGGGCTTGAATATTTTATATCTATTTCATTTCAATAGATGCTAAATTTTTCTTTCATATTCTTTTATTTTAAAAAATAAAGTATTAGGGTAGAAGATTTATAAATTATTATGATTTTTAAAACTAAATCATTTTTTATAAATCTTCATATTTTTTAATAGTGAATTCCAAACTTTTTTTCAAGGCATTTTTTATTTTTTTATTTAAAAATTTCATGAAATCACTCATAATAGCATCATATAAATCATAATAAGCATTATTTTGTGCTTGTTGAATAGTCTCAACTATACTAAATTCATTTCTCTCATTTATATCTAACCAAGCATCAAACACTTCATAACAACTCATTAGTTTATTATAAAAATCATCAACTTCCCAACCTGCTACTTGTGAAACATCAAAATCTTTTATATTATTAATTAATTCTTCATATGTGTTAAAGTTAAAATTTATCAATAAATAATCATTTAAAAATTTTTTAATAAAATCATCTAATGGGTTTTTACTATCTTTTAATTTGTATTTTGCTATATCAAAATAATCATAATACATCTCATTACTTTTTAAATCATTTTTTTCAATATATTGTTTTATAAGTTCTTCTTTATTTAAAGTTTTCATAATTGTTAAAATTAATAATATAAAATTTTTTAAAAGATTTTGTTTTATAATCTGCTATTTTTAAAGAAAAAGCACTATTTTAAAAATCTTCTAAATATTAAATGCTAAATTCCAAACTTTTTTTCAAGGCATTTTTTATTTTCTTTTATAAAAAATTATCAAATACTTATTTCTAGTTTTAATTCAGCCAAAATTATTTCAATGTTTTCTTGTGAAAAGTATTTAAAATTGTATTCAACCCAGAATAAAATATCTTCTTTATTTACAACCCAAATATCACTTCAAGCAAAAGTTATATTTCATTCATTTATTCAAAATTTACTTTGAGGTCATCATTTTCAATATATAAAATATTTTCCACTTTCTGTTTTGTATAAAGTTTCTTCAAAATAACCTATATTTGTTATTTCTAATTTATTTGAAATCTTTAATATCTCTTTTGATATTTCAGTATCATATAACTTTTTTTGTATAATTTTCTTCATGTAGAAATATTATTTAAATAAAATATTTTTATTACTGCTTATAATATAATTATTTGTGCTAATACTTTGGTTGCCAGTTTATGTAATACCCACATTTCTTTCATTGTGCTATATATCAGCAGGTTTTAAACTTTCATAAATCAAATAGTGAATTCCAAACTTTTTTTCAAGCAAAAAATATTTTTTTTACAAAAAAAAGATGAAAAGTAATTTTCTTTTCATCTTTTTTATCTATTTTAAAGCAAAAACTATTTAATTTAAAAAATCTGTATTTCCTATATTTTCAATAGGACTAAATCAATTATATTCATAAGCATTTTGCTTATAATATAGAGATGCTTTTTTAATATATTCAACAATAAATTTATTTTTTGTTGAAAGTTTTGTTTTTAATAATTTTTCTATTTTTGAGTTCAAATTATCATAAAAAGCATTTCTCTTTTCCTCATCATTTTTAAACTTTTCATTAATTTTATCAAAAGTATTTTTTAAACTTTTATTTAAATTTGTTTGATAAGCATTTGTTATAATTTCTTTACAATTTGAAAATATAAAATATGAATTGCTTTCATAATCAAGAAATTCAAATCAAAATTTTCAATTTTTATCATATTTTGAATTTCAAGCATTATAAATATATTTACCATCTTTATAAATAGAAAATGATCAACCTGTTTTAATTCCCATAAATATATCTATTGAATATGAATTTCAATTATATTTTTCTTGAATACCATTTAAATATTCTTGAAATCTTTGTGTATCTTCATAAAAATCATATCAAAAAATTGTTGACATTTTTACTTTATTTAAATCAACTTTTCTTTCTTTTTCAATTCAATTTTCAAAAGTCATATTATGATAATCATCATATCAAACTTGAATATAATCACAAGTCATATTATTTATATTTTTTGTTCCACTTGATATTGTTTTTGTTTCATTAGAAGCAAATGTTGTAGTTATTCCAAATATAGCAATAACAATTAAACTAATTATTTTTTTCATATTTTTTTAAAATTAAAAATTAAAAATTTATATTAAAGTTTTCTTTATTATATAAAGAAATTATCTACTCCAAATTACTTTATTTATACCATTTTCTTTATCTACTAATTTTATAGTATTTAAATCAGATATTATTATTTTTGGACCATTTCATCAAAATATTGCCTGTATAGGACTTCACTCAAATTGTGTTAAATCTACAACATCATTTCAGATTATTAAATTTTGTCATCAATCATAATTTACTTCAAAATCTAAAACTTTATTTCATTCAATATAAATAGTTTTCCAACTTGAATATCATCTACTAATTAGCATACCATCAGTATCAGTTTTTTCAGGTATTAAATCTTCTTTATAATATTCTTTTATATTTCATAAATTATTTAATTTATATCAATCTTTTTTCAAATTAGCATCAGAATATTTTGAATTAAGTTTTGGTTCTTCAACTTTTTTTATTTCAACTTTTTCTTCTTTTTTGATTTCAGGTTTGATTATATTTTTTAAATCAATAGTTTTTATCCAATCATTTCATTTTTGTATAAATCAATTAGATATTATATCTTTTTTAGAAGTTTCAATTCTCTCATCTTCCACTACATCAACTATTGTTTCAGGGTATAAAATAATTAATTTTAAAATATTGTTTTCTAATTCAGTTTTTATTTCTCATCATATAGGTAATTCAGTTAATTCAGTATTATTTTCTAAATCAATTCAAAAATAAGTTATTCATGTATAATGTGCTCAACAAACATATTGTTCTCTTTTTACTATTCAATAATTTTGATTTTGATTTGTAATTGTATAAACATAAAATTCTTCTATTTCTTTATCCCATTTACACTCTTTTTGTCCTGTTGCTCTGGTTGTTAATTTATTTATAGTTTTTCAGTCTTCTTTTAAAACTACATTAAAATTTTCAAGTGCTATACTTTTTGTTTTTTTTACTTCTTTTACTTGTTCTTCTTGAATAGTTCCAGTATTTGTTATTTCTTCATTTTCATTTTCAATTTCAGTTTGAAGATTTTGTTCTAAATTAGTATTTGTTGTATTTTCAATATTTTCTTGTTGAGAGCAAGATGCTAAAAATACCATTGAAAATATAAAAGTTAAAATTAGTAGATTTTTCATAAAACTTTTTTGTTAAGAAATTAAGCATTTTTTATATTTACAGAGCCAAATCAACAATAATGTTCCTCATAATTAATATTTTCAACTAAAATAAATATTTCAAAAACTCTTTTATAATCAGTATTTCTTATAGTATTTTCTTTATAAAAAGCAATTAATCAATAGTTTTTTAGTTCTTTATTTATATTAATTATTTCAACATCAAATATTGTATCATAATTAGAAGAAGATGATATATTAGCATCTCATCATACATATGTGTTATTATCAACAGTATATGTATAGTAATAATTTGAAATTAGCATTTTTTTAAAATTAAAAAATAAAATTTATTTTATAGTATTTAAAATACTTCATTTTTGTAATAATTCAGAATTTGTTATATTTTCTCAATCAATATTAATTTTTACTACTTTTTTATTTAAAATTTCTTTAAAATCTTCAAGGGAAAAATCTAATTTATTATTATCAATTTTATAATTATCTTCAAAAATAATATTGATATTTGATTTTGTTATATCAAAGTTTTTTCAATTTTCTTTTATAAAACTAATTTCTTTTTTTATTAAATTTACAACTATATATTGTTTTTTGTTATATTTATCATTTCATAAATATATGTATTTATTAGTAGGAATTGTTAAATAATGTTTGATATTTCAATTTTTATCAATAAATACATTTAATCATATATGAGATACTTTAATATCTCAATAATCTAAAATATCATTATAATCACTAATTTTTGTATTATAATCACTTTCAAAATTAATTAAGTATGATTTTAAAATATTATTTTGTTTTATTTCTTTTACTTCAAGAATTTTTGCTTTTTGACCTATTTTTCAAATAGTTTTTATACTTGATAGATAATTATTCATTAAATCATCATTTTCTAATACATTATATAAATCTCCCATTCATAATAAAACTTCAGAATTTAATTTATCTTTTGTTATATTTCAAAAACTTTCTAATTTTTGATTTATTATTTCTATTAATTTACTATTTATGTCCATTTTATTAAAACTACTATATTTTATTTCTCATCTAATAGGGTTATTAAATTCATCTTTCATTACTAAATTTGAAGGGAGAATATCTTTTATTTTTTTAAAATCTTCAACTGTTATTTCTTTGGATTCTAATAATATTTCATCAGAAGTTTTATATTTATTGATTTTTACCTCATCAATTAATTTATCTACTATTTTTACAAAATCTTCTTTTGTTAAATTTTCAAAATTATTATTTTGATTTGAAATAGATATAATATTTATATTATCAATATTTTCAATAACTTTATTTATTGTAATTCATTTTGTTTGTAATGATTTTTTAAAAGTATTATCTAATTCTTTTATTTTTTCATTATCATCAACCATACTTTTTTTATAGATAAAATCTCATTTTATACTTAAATAATTTTTTAATTCATCCATAATTGGTTTTTGTTTTACAGAAACTTTTTTTGACAAAGCAATAACTTTTGTATTTAAAGTTTTTAAAAAATTAAATTGATTATAATAATCTCAACTAAAATTTTTTAATAATAAATTATCAATTTTATTATTGATACTTCAAGAAATTTTTAATTCTTGGTCTCAATTAAAATTAGAATAATCAACAGATAAAGCAATACCAGCAGCATTTATAGTATTGTATATAAACATATTTCAAACTATAAGAATAGTTAATAATAATGAAAAAAACTTTTTCATATGAAAATAATTAAACAATAAAAAAATAAGCAGAGCATATTTATCTCTACTTATTCACTTGAAAATTTTTTATTTTTTCGTATTTAAATAGTGGAGAAAATAACCCCGCTTACCCACTTAACATTGAAATATATTGTGTATATTTTTAAAGATGGAAGGTTATTTTCTCCATCTTTACACACAATAAGGAGCCCATTTTTGGGCAATAGTTAAATTGGTAAGCCTATTTATCTTATTTAAAAAATTTTTAAAGTCAAATTGGTGGCAAATAAAAGAGAAAGTTATGATTTAAAAACTTCCTCTTTTATTTTTTTTCCTAAAATTTCATACCATTCACTTGGCAAAAATCAATTTACATTTTTCCAATTTCAAAATACTTGATTTTGGCTTTTAATATATTTTGTATCAACATAAAAGAATCTTTTTTCAAAATCTTTTCATTTTGATTTTTGCTTCACTTTATTTTTTATAAGTTTATATATCACTTGCTTTATGCTATATAAATTGCTAATTTGAATTATGTATTTTTTGTTATAATATTCATAAGTTGTATATCTTGAAGTGATATTAAAAATATCAGGAAAATGTTTTTTTGCTTCATTCAGTCTTTTACTCATTACATCTTTTTCTATATTTCAAAAATTACTTCAAATACTTTTTATAGTTCTTGAAGGACTTTTATAGAAATATTCACTTTGTTTAAAATTATTTTCAGTTTTTAAAGGTCTACAAGCCACTATCATATAACATAAATATCTAAAATCATTCAAATCTTTTATTCTTTCTAAAAGTTCATTCTCTATATAAACAATTAAATTTTTTGCTTGTTCTTTATCTATAAGACTTTTTAAAGTGATATGAATTCAGTTTTTATAAAAATTAATTTTCAAAAATTTATTATCTTTTTTTCCTTTATCATAAACATTTTCTAAAAATCTTTTTTCAAATCAGAGTTCTATTCATCTTTTTATATAATCTTGTTTTTTTATAGTTCCAGAAAAATTTTCACTATTGAAAAAATATTTTATCAAAAAATATAAAAAATGCTTATATCAATCAGCATAATTATTTATTTTAAATACTTCTATATTAAACCTTGTCTCTAAAATCATAATTTTAAATTAAAAAATAATAAATTTTAAATAGAAAAAGTTTATATTTTTTCAAGCAAAAAAGATTTTTTAAAAAAGTTTATTTTTTGCTTGTTTTTTTATTTCTTTTTTATATTTAAAAATTACTAATTTATTTTTTAATTATTGTTGGTATGAATGTAGATAATGATATGGTTTTATATATTATTTTATGAATGTTTGCTTTTTTCTTTATTTTAAAATTTATTGGTTGAGATGGTCCAGAAGATCCACCATTTCAACAAAATAGATGATATAATGATGAAAAAATTAAAAAATATAGACAACTTGAAAAAGAGAATATTACTCTTGAAACTATGAAAATAAAAAAAGAGGAAGTTGAAAATGAAATTGATAAATTGAAACTTGAAGCATCAATGAATTTTGAAAAGGAAGCAGAAAATGAAACAAAAATCAAAAAACTTGAATTACAAGTGAAACAAATAAATATAAAAATCAGGGAAAAAGAAAATGATATTTATGATTTAAGTTATGAAATACAATGAATGAATTAGAAAAAATTTTATGGCATTCATGACTGAATAAATTTTTATATAAAACAAAAGGACTATTAAAAAGTAGTTATAAAATCAAAAATTTTGTTATAATTGAATTAGATTTATGAATTGAAGATATTTCTTTTATAAATAACAATTTTGATGCTTTTATAAATGTATTAAATTTGATTTTAAAAACATATAATAACTATTTTGATATAAAATATAACAACATAACTTTTAATAGTGTTTATTTGTGAGAAAAGATACTAAAAAATAGTATTATCTTTTATAACTCTACAAAAATAAAGGAATCTTGATTTTTAATATCAAAAAGTCCTCTAAAATTTGAAATTCAAAAAACTATTGAAAATAAAAAAACAGATTTGATAGATAAAATAGTTGATTTGATATTAAATAAAAATTTATCAGTCAGAAACCTTATAAAACTTTGAATTATTCAGATTAGAGCCAGAGCCCTTTATGATTTTTTAAAAGAAAAAGAAGTTTTTATTGTTGATAATAACAATAGAAATGAAAAGATATATTTTTTTGAAAATATTAAAAAAATTAAAAAAAGAGATATAGAATCAATTTTGGCATTAGGTGTGTAAAGGTGTGTTATTTGTGTAATAAGCCAAAACACACCTTTTACATCTAAAGAGTTGAGTTTGAAGCCATTTTTATTATAATAAGAAAAATGTGTTTAAATTTATTTTTTAAACTTTAAATTATGACAAATAATAATCAAAAAACAAATTATTTAATTTTTAATGTTCCTGAAATTGATAAAAGGAAATGAATAAAACAAAATTATGATTTTTGTTTTAAAACTTTATGAGTAATTCAATATAATGATTTTTTAAAATCAGAAGATAATTATTTATTACTCAATAAATTAGTTATAAATTCTAATAATTATGTTGATGATAAAAAAGATGATATAGAATACCCATGACTTATAATAAATTGATTAAAAATAGATTTTTATTATTTTTGGTTTCATCAAATAAAAGCAAATATGATTTTAAAAGATTTATTGTATATCTATTATCATTTTCTTTTTTGAGTTGATTTATATACATATAGAGAAATTACATTTGATGAGAATTGAAATAATATTGATGTGAATTTTTATATAATTAATTCTTTTTATAAACAAAAAGAATTAAAATCATTATCAGATTTTTTAATAGAACAAAAGCCAGCAGGTTGAGAAGAACCAAGTGAAAAAACAAAAAGATTAGCAAGTAAAATTGAAAGTTATAAAAGAACTATTGATATTTATGAAAGATGGAAATGAAAAACAGTAGATGTTTATGAAATAAAAGAAAATGATAAAATTAAAAAACAAATTATTATAACTCCAATATTAGTTCAGGTAGATAATCAAACAGATATAAATTCATTAAAGAAAATTCTTGTTGTAAATAAATATGATGATAATGAAGATGAAGAACAAAAAGAAAAAGTTATAAAAACAGGTGAGTTTTTTGATTATTTTATAGCAAGTTCAAAAAGAAAAGCACCAGAACTAAAAATTGAAAAAATAAAAGAAGATATATTAAAATTATGAGATAAAAATAATATTTCAGAAAAAGAAATAAATAAGTGAATTGATTTTGTAAATAATTTTTTAAGCAATATTTTATAATTTATAAGCAATATTTATGGAAACATGTTTTGTGTATTTAAGAAAATCAACAGATAGAAAAGATAAACAACAAGCAAGTTTTGAACTTCAAACAAAGGCAGTTATTAAAATATTAAAAAAACACCATAATCTTGAAGTAATTTGATTAGATTGAAATATTTGTGATATTCCAGCAGAATGATTTATTTATGAAAGCCAGAGTGCTAAACAATGATGAAAGCAAAGGCCAGAATTTAATAAAATGTTAGAAGCAATTAATAAATATGAATGTGATTATGTAATTGTGTGGAAACCAAGTAGAATATCAAGGAATAGTGATGATATGATATCTTTTTTAAAACTTATTGAAGGAAAGGAAAAAAAGATACATAAGGCTATAATAACAAAAAATTGATATTATGATGTTAATAGTAAAATTAATGTAAGTAATTTAGAAATAGATTTAGCACAAGCAAAAAAAGATAATAGTGAAGTATCTGAATCAGTAAAAGATAGACAAGAACTTGATAAATCAAATTGAATATGGCCTCATAGATTTCCATTTTGATATAAACATATCTCAAAAAATGTTATTAATATAGTTCCAGAAGAAATGCTTTTAGTAAGATTAGCATTTAATATGAGATTAAAATGATGCTCTTTTAAAGAAATAGCAGATGAATTTATAAAAAAATGATATAATAAAGATTGAGATTTTATAGGTGGTATTCTTTCACATCAAATATATACTTGAATATTTGAATTTAATTGAGAAGAAAAAGCAATAAAGAATATTTGATTTGAGGTAATAGTTTGACCTGAAACTTTTTATAAAGTTCAAGAATATAATAAATTAAATAAAAGGAAACACTGAACTTCAAATATTAATAAATCAAAAAATCAAAATAGTCATTATTTGGATAAAATGGTTTTTGATGTATTTTGAAAGGCATTACAACCATATAAAAGTAATAAAACTTGAAAAATCTATTATAGACAATCAACTAAAAATTATAACTATAAGGTAAATATATGAGAACAAAAATTATTTGATGAGATGGAAAAACAAATAATTAATTATAATTTATCAGATGAAATGTTAATAATTTTAAAGGAAAGTTTTTTATCAAAAATTTCAGTTTTAATAGAAGAACAAAAATCAGAAATTAAATACATAAAATCAGAAATATTATTAAAAGAGAAAAAGATAGATGATAATATCTTTGAGATTTGAAGATTTGATAATGAAGAATTAAAAAAGATTATGATAAATAAATTATCATCATTTCAAGAAGATATTGTATTCTTAAAAGAAAAATTAAAAGAAAAAGAAAATACAAAAATTAATTATGAAGATATTATAAATAATTATTTAGAATTATTTAAAGACCTACCATGAACATATAAAAAATCTCCAAAAGATGAAAAAGCAAATATATTAAGATGATTATGAATAAAATTTATTGTATGAATAGATAAAACAATAACTATTGAATCAGAGGATTTTCTAAATATTTTTAAAAATTAAATTATGGAAACTAAAAAACAAAAAGCAATTGTTTATTTAAGGAAATCAACAGATAGAGAAGATAAACAACAAATATCAATTGAAACACAAAGGCAATATTGTTTAAGATTAGCAGAAAAAAATAATATTGACACTTTTTTGATTGAGGAACATAAAAGTGCCAAAGAAGAATTAAAAAGACCTGGATTCAAACAAATGTTATCTTTATGTAAAAAATGAAATTATGATTATGTTATAGCATATGACCCAACAAGAATTAGTAGAAATACTATTGATGCTGCTCACTTCACAGAATTAATAAATAAATCACATATAAAGTGATTTTATGCTGCTGAAAGTGGGCAGTTTTTTAATGGAGCAGATATTTTTAGTGCTCTAATGTTATGAATTTCTTTTTTAATTTCAAAAGTTGATAATCAAATGAGGTCATCAAATACAAGAAAAAAGATGGAGACATATTTTATGGAATGAAGATTAATGGGGAGTGCTCCTTTTTGATATAAAAATCACCAATTTTTTAATGAAAATGGTAGATTAGAAAAAGATATAATCATAATAGATAAAGAGGCTGAACTTGTTAGGCATGCCTTTAAAATGAGAAAAGAAGGGGCTTTTTTAAGAGATATTTCAGATTATTTTAAAAGTAATTGATATAATAAAAATACTGGTTGAATAGATTTAATATTAAAAAATACATTTTATATTTGAATCCAAAAATGAAAACTATGAGAAGCAGAAATTAAAATGCCTTGATATAAGCCATTAATATCTTGCCAATTATTTGAAGAAATTAATAATATTACTCCAAAAATAAAAAGAACTAAAAAAATAGATTATAATGCTCCTTTTAAATGACTTTTATATAATGCTGATGGTATAAAATTACTTGCTTATGAAACAAAAAATAAATATTGAGATAAGTATATTTATTATAGAAATTTAAGTCATATAGATAATAAAATAAATATTTCACAAAATAAACTTTTTAAAAAAATAGAAGAGTATATTAAAGAAAACTATAATTTTAATATAGAAAATATTAATATATTTGAAAAAGAATTAAAGAAAGAATTTTTTACTAAAAATGAAACAAAAAATGAAAAATTTTTTATAAATGATGAATTGAAAAAGATAGATGATTATAAGAAAGTTTTAACAGAGAAATTAATATCAGGAATTATAGATGATGATACATATAGAAATATGATACTTTCATATATGAAACAGAAAAAAATACTTGAAGAAAAATTATCAAGTATTATAGATGATAGTAAAAATATTAATACCCTAATCAGAAAATGGGTTGAACTTTTAAGAAATGGCTATTTTATAAGCAAAAATGAAGATATATTTAAAAAAATCACTATTTTAAAAAAATTAAAGGTTGAACTTTTTTTAAACAGTGATTATTCCCTTAAAATAAAGGAAAATATGGTATTAAATTTACCTAAAATTTTTTTATCATGATATGGTATCCCCAACAAGAATCGAACTTGTGTTTATCCCTTAGGAGGGGATTGTTCTTCCACTAAACTATGAGGACAATAAAAGATTTTTTAAATCTTTACTAAAAATACAATAACAAGTCATAAAAATAATATTATAGTTGTTATTATAAGTATTAAAGTTAATTTTTTTTCTTCTTTTAACTTTTTCTCACTATATTCTATTTCTTTTTTTAAATTAGATACATCTGAAGTTAATGAATTTTTTGACTCCTCAAGTAAGAATTGATTTTTTTTAAATTCTATTAATGAAATAGAATTTTTTACAACTTCTTCCATCTTTCAAATTTGTTTATTTAATTCTTTAATCTCATCATCTTTTATTTTTATTTCAAACTTTAGTTTATCAAAAATAACTCAAAAATCATTATTTTTATTATTTGATAAACTTTTTTCATTTATAGTTTGGTTTTCCATAAGATTAATTTTATCTTCTATAATTACTTGTTTTTTTTCTCAAAGTCATAAAAAATTATCTATATCATCTTGGTGAATATAAACTATTTTTCAATCTTTTTTAGATCTTAATTTTCAAGATTTTATATATCTATCAATACTTCTTGTTGATAAATTTAACTTTAAAGAAGCTTCTTCTCTTGTAATATTATACACTCTAAAATAAATTAATTTATAAAAATTTACTTGGTTGTTTTTTGTAATAGTTAGTATGTTTTTCAAAAACATTAGCTACTTCTAAAACTTTTTGATCCTCCATATGTGGAGCCATAATTTGAAGTCAAACAGGTAAAAGTTCTTTTTTATTGTCACTCGAAACACTAAATCAAGCTGGAACTGAAATAGCAGGTAATCAAGCAAGTGATGCTGGAACAGTATAAGCATCTCATAAATATAGTTTTAAAGGATCATCAATTTTTTCATCAATTTCCCAAGCTACATTTGGAGAAACAGGTCAAACTATTACATCAACTTCACTAAAAGCTTTTTTGAAATCTTTTATAATCAAAGTCCTAACTTGAGAGGCTTTTTTATAATAAGCATCATAAAATCAAGCAGATAAAACATAACTTCATAAAATAATTCTTTTTTGAGCTTCTTCTCAAAATCAATCAGTTCTATTATTTATATAAAACTCATCCATAGTAGAATATGGCTTATTTGAAGCATTTCAATATCTTAATCAATCAATTCTTGCTAAATTTGTAGAAACTTCAGCAGGCATTAATATATAATAAGTTGCAATAGCATATTTAGTCATAGGAAGAGAAATCTCTTTTACTTCTGCTCAAAGTTCTTTTAATTTTTCAACAGCTTCCAAAATAGTTTTTTTAACTCACTCATCAATTCACTCTTCAAAATATTCTTTTGGTAATCAAATTTTTAATCATTTTAAATCTTGTCTTTCCCAAATTTTTTGATCTATTATATCTTTTCCATCAATAGAAGTGTCTTCTTTTTCATCAAATCAATTCATTATTTCATACAATAATCAAGCATCTCTAACAGTTTTTGTTAAAGTTCAAGGACAATCTAAACTAGATCACATAGGAATTATTCAATATCTTGAATTTCTTCAATAACTAGGCTTAAATCAAACTATATTACACATAGATGCTGGTTGTCTAATACTTCATCAAGTATCACTTCATAAAGAAGCAGGAACAAGTCAAGCACTAACAGATGCTGCACTTCATCAACTAGAACCACCTGGAATTCTATTTTCTCACCACGGATTTTTTGTTATTTGAATTGCTGAAGTAGTTGTTGTAGATCACATAGCAAATTCATCCATATTTACTTTTCAAATACTTGACATTCAAGCATCTTTTAATTTTTTAATAACAGTTGCATCATAAGGAGGTTTGAAATCTCTTAATATATTTGATGCTCAAGTAGTTGGAATTCAAATTTCTGCATAATTATCTTTTATAGAGATAGGAACTCAAGCTAGAGGAGAATTTATATCTTCTTGTAGTCAAGAAGTATTTATAAAATTAAATGATTTTATTTCAGGATCATATTTATTTATTCTATCTAAAAAGAAATCAAAAACCTCTTTTGGAGTAGTTTTTTTTGATTTAATATTTTCAATTATTTGAGTTAAACTTAAGTTGTGCATAAAATTGTTTTAACATTTAAATTTTAAATTATTATATTTATTTTTTCTAAAATAAAAGTTATATTTTCATTATTTTAAAAAAGTATTTATCTTTTTTGCATTTTCTAACGGAAAATTTATATATTTTAAAATAATTTCTTTATCTTTTGAAAATAAAATTATTTCTCAATATCAAAAATAATTTTTTAAAAAACCATTTTGACTTGCTTTTATTTTAGTTATTTCAGAGTAATTTATACTTTCGTATTTTGATTCAAATAAATTATTTTTTTTAACATAAATTATCTTAAAATTAGTTAAAACAACAGTCATTAACTCAAAATATATAAATAAATAATAAAATCAAACTATAAAAAGCAATATAGATAAAATACAAAATACTTCTATAAATTGATAATTATCAAATAAATAATAAATACTTAATGTAATTAAAATCGATATAAATAAATAGATAAATAAAATTATTTTTGTAAAATAATTTGGAGTAAAAACTTCTAAAATTTTTTCATTTTCTTTTAATTTCATAAAATTTTTTTAAGAAATACTAGGTTTTTTTACATAAAATGGTTTTATTATCTCTTCTTTTTTTAAAACTATATTTTTAATGATTTTTTCATAATCTATATCTTCAATATTTATTTTACCATCAATTTTTAAATCTCAGTAATATGATTTTATATTTTCAAGTTTTTTTTCAATTTCATCATTTAACATAACCAAAACTTCTCAATTTTTTGAAAAAACTACAAAACTATCTCTTTTTGATGAAGTTTTTATAATAGGATAATTATCAAATAACTCAAAATAATTTATAGGAGTGATATTTTTTTTATTTACAAAATTAATTGTATTTACCATTAAAGTTGTTGTTCTTACTCAAGTAAAACTCCCAGGTCAATTTACAACTACAATATTTTCTAAGTCTGAGTAAAAAGTATTATTTTCTTTTAAAAAAATATCAAGTTGATTTATAAGCAATGTTGACTCATTTCATAAAACTTCAATATCTTTAGAAAAAATAATATTTTTATCATTATCAAATAAAATAATTTTTCAAATTTTGGAAATAGTATTTAAAAATAAATTCATAAGTTTTTTATTATTATATACACATAATTTAATTAATTTTTATGATAAATCAAGTATTAATAAAAGTTAATTTTTTGAAAAATAATTAATTTTTAATATACTAATTTTATATAATAATTAACTTTTAAAAAATGGATGAATTAATAATAAAAGATGCTAATTGAAATATATTGAATAATTGAGATACAATTATTGCAATAAAAGACCTAAAAGTAAAATGAGCACCTGATATAAAAAGAGGAGATAAATTTAAAAATATAAAGTTAACTGATGAGGGGTGAGTAGTTGAATCAGGAAAAATGGTTTTAAAAACTGAATTTTTTAAAAAAATATAAAATGCACTATCTAAACACTCAAAATATTTTTTATAAAAATATTTTAATTAAAGATAATTTAAAAAATTCAATTATTTTTACAAAGGATAATAATATAAAAAAAAATATTTTAATTCAAAGTTGTTTAAATAATCATATTGTTGAAATAAAAACTTTATGAGATTTTATTGATGCGATAAAAAATAATTTAGAAAATTATATAGTTGATTATAATATATTTTTTACAAAACTTCCAAATAATTGGGAAATAGAAACAAAAAACTCAATTACTATATCTAAAAACCAAGAAATAGAAATTGATGAAATTATAAAAAAATTAAGTGAATTTTGATATAATTTTTGAGATTTTTTAGAAGATTTTAGTTATAAAAAACTCTGAGATACATTGCATATAAAAAATAAATCTTTAAATAAAACTATAATTATTAGTTTTTTTTGAAGTGTTGTTGAAGATATATATTTAGAAAATTGAATAAACTCTAAAAAACTTGAACAAATAACTTTTTGAAATCAAAAAGTTATAAATTTTTATGATTTAAATGAAGATTTTAATACAGAAATTTTAGATTTGTTTTGAGAAAAACATATTATTTTAGACAATATAGATATACTTCCTTGAGTTGAAAAATTAGAAAAAATTAAAAATAAAACCTCTTTTGATATATTAAAAAACCCAAATTTAAATCAAACTTCACTTGAAGTAAAAGACTTGTTTTTAAATAATATTGAAGATTTTATAAAAATTTTAAAAGGGAGTAAAAAAATTTCTATTTATACAAAAAATATTAAAAATATTAAAAACTTTTTAGAATATAATAACTTAGATGCTTTAGTTTTTGAAACAAATTTAAATATTTTAAAGTCATTTGAAACACCTAAAGAAATATATATATGTGATGATAATTTATTTAAAATATTTACCAAAAAAAGATTAAAAAAATCGCTTTCTCAAAATATTGACCTACTTTTATCTATAAAACAAGATGATTTTGTTGTTCATATAGATCATTGAGTTTGAGTTTTTAAATGAATTATAAAAAAAGAAGTTTGAAAAGATATAAAAGAATATTTAGAAATAGATTATTTAAATAATGATAAATTGTTTGTTCCTATAACAGAAACCTCAAGAGTATCAAAATATATTTGAAAAGAAAATCCAAAACTTACATCATTGTCGACAAAAGAATGGACAAAAAAACTTGAAAAAGTCTCAAAAGATGTGCAAATTGTAGCAATGGAATTACTTGAAATATATGCAAAAAGAAAACTACAAAAATGATTTTCATTTGTCTATAATAGAGAAAAAATGAGAGAATTTGAACATAGTTTTGAATATGTTTATACAGATTGACAAATAAATGCAATTGATGAAATTATGATAGATATGGAAAAAGATTTTCCAATGGAAAGAGTACTTGTTTGAGATGTTTGATTTTGAAAAACAGAAGTTGCTTTTAATGCAATTTACAATGCTTTTTTAAATAAAAAACAATCAATTTTAATCTCTCCTTTAGTAGTTTTATCATATGAACATTATCAAAAAGCAATTGAGAGATTTTCAGCTTTTCCTATACAAATAGAGCTTTTAACGAGATTTCAAACAAGTAGTGAAGCAAAAAATATTTTAAAAAAATTAAAATCTTGAGATATAGATTTAATTATTTGAACTCATAGACTACTTAGTGAAAAAATAGAATATAAAGATTTATGACTTTTAATTATAGATGAAGAACATAAATTTTGAGTTAATGATAAAGAAAAAATTAAAAAATTAAAACAAAATATTGACCTACTTTCTATGTCTGCAACTCCAATCCCAAGAAGTTTAAATATGGCATTATCTTGAATAAAAAATATTTCAATATTGCCAACTCCTCCAGAAAATAGAAAATGAGTTGAAACTTTTGTTTCAAAATTTGATGAAAATATTATATTTCAAGCTTGTAAAAAAGAGTTTGATTCTTGAGGACAAGTATTTTTTATTCATAATAGAGTTTCAACTATTGAAAATATGGAAAAAATACTACAAAATATTTTTAAAGATAAAAAAATAATTATAACTCACGGACAGCTTAATTGAGATGAACTTGAAAATAGGATATTAAGTTTTAAACAAAAAAAATACGATATATTACTTTCTTCAACTGTTATAGAAAATTGAATTGATTTTCCAAATGTAAATACAATTATTATAAACGATGCTTATAAATTTTGAGTAAGTCAAATCCATCAATTAAGATGAAGAGTTTGAAGAAAAGACAAACTTTGAACTTGTTATTTACTTTATAAATGAGACTTTTTAACTGAAGATCGAGCTAAAAGACTTCAAACTTTAGTTGAGTATTCTTATCTTTGAGCATGATTTGAGCTTTCTATGAGAGATTTAGAATTAAGATGATGAGGAGATATTCTAGGATTAAATCAATCTTGACTTACATCAGAAGTTTGAATTTCGGTATATTTAAAAATGCTTGAAGAAAAAATGCAAGAATTAAAGCAATCTCTTGAAACTTGAAAAGAAATTGAAAAAAAACAACAAACTTTAATTGATTTAAATATTCCTGCATTTTTAGATGATAATTTTTTTGAAAATGATTTAGATAAGCTTGAATTTTATAAAGAAATTGAAACTATAAGCGATTTAGATGATTTAGAAAATTTAATAAATGATTTTACAAGTTTTAATAAAAATATTCCAAAAGAAAGTGAAAATTTATTTAATTTACTTAAAATAAAACTAGAAAGTCCAAAATATAATATAAAACATATAAAAAGAGAGTGAGTTTTGTATAAAATAATTTTTGAAAAAAATATAAAAGTTGAAGATTTGAAAAAATTTCTTGATTTAGATAAAAAAGTTTTATTTATAGTTGAGGATTTAACAAGCATAAAATCGCCTTGTAGAAACTTTAATTGAGATAATGATTTTTTGAATTATTTACTTAAAATTATGTTTTTTACAAAAAAAGTAAAAATTAAAAGTATAAATTTAAAAAAAGTAAATTAAAAATTGTAAACAAAAATTGAAATAAAATAAATTTCTCTATAATAAATATATTATTTTTTAAATACTAAATATGAAAAAATTATTACTTACAATGATTTTATTGTTTGCAGTATTTTGATTAACAAGCTGTGGAACAAAAACACAAAGTGATCCAAATATTGATATACAAAAAGTTACAACAAACTGAAAAAAAACTTATGTATGATTTGTAGCTTCATGGTGTCCTCACTGTAAAGCAGAAGTCCCAGTTTTAGATAAATTTTACAGAGATTTTAAAGATCAAGTAAATATGCAACTTATAAATACTGATCAAAAGAAATTTTCTTGAGATTTAATTATTCCACAAGACTTATCTCTACCAACAACATACGAAAAAACTACTTGAGATAAATGTGAATATGTTCCAAGCTATGTTATATATGATGAAAATGGAAAATTAGAAGAAAAAGTTTGTTGATGAAAATTAACTTATGATGAATTAAAAGCAAAATTAATTACAAATAATACTAATGATATGAAAACTATAGATACTACTTACCAAACTTCATGATTTAAAAAAGATGATATTTGAGTAATTTTAACAACAACTAATTGAAAAATAGAAATAAAATTATTTCCAAATGAAGCTCCAAAAACAGTTAATAATTTCCTAGCTTTAGCTCAAACTTGATATTATAATCAAACAATTTTTCATAGAGTTATAAAAGATTTTATGATACAATGATGAGATCCAGAAGGAACTTGAATGTGAGGACAAAGTATTTATGGTAAAGAATTTGAAGATGAATTTGTAGACAATTTACAAAATTTAACTTGAAGTATTTCGATGGCAAATGCTTGACCAAATACAAATTGAAGCCAATTTTTTATAAATGTAGCAAATAATTCATTTTTAAATTGAAAGCATACAGTTTTTGGACAAGTTGTTAATTGATATGATAATGTAGAAAAAATTTCAAAATCAAAAACTACTTCAGATGATAAACCAGAAAAAGAAGTAAAAATTATTTGAATAGAAATTGTAAAATTTGATTGAACTTCTTTAAAACCATATAAATTTTCTTTGAAAGATGCTCAAAAAGAATTAAATGCTAAAGCTGAATTAAAGAAAGAAGCAGATAAAAATAGAATTGTAAAAGCTTGAGATATAATAGAAGTAAATTATATTTGAAAAACAACTGCTGATTGAAAAGAGTTTGATAATTCATACACAAGATGAGAACCAATAGAGTTTGAAGTTTGAGCTTGAAAAATGATTCCTTGATTTGATGCCTGAGTTTTATGAATGAAATTATGAGAGAAAAAAACTTTAAATATTAAAGCAAAAGATGCTTACGGGGAATATGACCCAAGTAAAGTTCAAGAAATTAAAAAAGAAGAATTAAAACAATTTGAAGATGCTTGATATAAACTAGAAGTTTGAACAAAACTACCAACAATGTATTGAGAATTTGAGATAAAAGAAGTTACGAAAGATAGTGTAAAAATTGATTTAAATAACTTCCTTGTTTGAAAAGATTTAACATTTGATATTGAGATAGTTTGATTTAAAAACTAAAAAATAAAGTCTAAATTTTAGACTTTATTTTTTTTAAAAAATTAATTAAATCATCTTTTATTTTAGCTTCAAATCTTGAATTTTTTTGTTTTCCATAATGGTGAAATTGTATCTTCCAAGAGTGAAGAGCTTGTCTTTTTAATAAATAATTTTTAGATAAAAAACTATTTAGTGCTTTATCTCAATATTTATTATCTCACAATATAGGATTTCAAATGCTAGATAAATGAACTCTTATTTGATGCATTCTTCATGTTTCAATTTCTACTTCTAGTTCTGAAAAAATTAAATTTTTACTTGAACTTTTTACTTCAAATTCATTTAATACTTTATAGTGAGTTATTGCCTTTTGCCCATCTTCACTAATAATTACTTTATTTTCATCTTTTGCATTTTCAATTCTTAAAATTTTTTTATCTATAGTTCAATTATTTTTAGGTAGTTTTCATAAAACAATAGCATAATAAAACTTTTTTATATTTTTATGTTCTTTAAAGTCACTTGTCAATTTAGTTAAAATATCTTTTTTCTTTGCAATTATAAGTATTCAAGAGGTATCTCTATCGATTCTATGAACTAAAGATGGTTTAAAAGTTAAACTATTTAATTTATTTCATAAATAATCTTGAACTTGAGAAATTATATTTGATTCTTTTGTTTTATGATCTCAAGGATGAACATTTATTCAAGCATCTTTGTTTATTATAATTAAGTCAGAGTCTTCATAAACTATATTTTTTCTATCAAATTTTGTTTTTTCTAAATTATTATTTATTTTTTCTACTTTAGAAAGTAGCTCTATTTCACTATCATTTAAATAAATTTTTACTTCATCTTTTATTTGTAACTTATATTCATTATCTTCTTTTTTATTATTAACTTTTATTTTATTTTTTCTATTAAATTTATAAATTAACGATGAAGAGGCATTTGGAAATAATTTTTTTAAAAATTTATCAAGTCTTTGATTTGAATCATTTTCTGTTATGTTAAATATTTTCATTTGTAATTATTATTGAAATACTGTAAAGTCAAATGCTCGGTCTATTGTTTCTTGAGGAATTTTAACTTGAAGATATTTTTGATATCAAATAGACTTTCAATAAGCATCTATACGAGTATATCTATCTGGGATCTTATTATTTCAAAAATTAAGTTTATATTCTAAATAAGGAATTTTTTCTCAATTAGTTAATGTTAAATCATCTATAATAGCCATTTTTAATAAACAACTTTTTGATATTCCACAATTATTGTTATAAAAAGTTTGAAAAGTTTCATTTGTTGCAGTATTTAAATTAAGTCAATTTTTATTTTCTATATTTCAAAAGTTATTATTATTTATATTGTCTACTGTTATTTGAGATCCACTTGCATAGAGATTATTATTTTCACTTGATAATATCCAATTTATTATACTTAAAGTACTACTTCAATTAAGAGTTAAAGATCATCAAGTAAAGGCAGGAACTTTAAACTCAAAATTTAGATTTGAAAAATTAGTTATATAATTATTTCAAATTTCTGTTTGTATAGGAGAAGTTAAGGAAATTATATTATATCAAGAACTATATTCACTATTTCAAAATCAAGGAGTTGGGATTATACTTCAAGAAGAAAAAGTTTGATAACTAGTTCATGTTTTTGTATTTGGCATTATAGCTCAAGTTTCAGTAGTTAAAGAGCTTCTATTTTTTATAAAGTATAGAGAATTCTCAACTCAAGCATAGGCATTATAGTAAGATTTTGTTGCATTTTCAACTCAAGAAGTTGTTTTTAAAAAAGGCATTATGTATGATAAAATAGTAAAAGAAACTAGTGAAATTAATAAAGTTAATCACATTCAAACTACTATTGATATTCAAGAATTATTTTTTTTCATAAGTTTTATATTATTTACTAAAGTAATCTGTTAGATTAATAGTTGTATTTATAGTATATTTTATAGGAGGTCATTTCATTTGAGATCTTTTTTTCCAAGATGGTTCTAGTGTTATAGAAAGTTTTACATAAGGGTTTATATTAGTTGAATTTGTTAAGTTTTTCCATCCATATTTTGAGTTTATATTTGGATATAAATATACTTTAAAATCAGAAACAGAAATAGTATCTGGAAATAATTTTTGCCAATAATTATAATTAGTTGCTCAAGCAATTACTTCAGTTCAAGTTCAATAATTAGGGTCAATAATCCAAGTGTCAATTAATCAATCATATGCTCAAGAAGAAGTCTTGTTGTGATTTACTCACCAATCTTTTCATTCTAGTTTTAATATCTCAATAGTTCAAATACATCAAGATCAAAAAGCTGTTGAATTACAAGTAGCTGTTGGTGGTTTATTTCACATATCTTCTTCCCATCTCCATCTAAATAAAGTCCTTTTTTTTCAATCTCATGAAATTAAATAAAGTTCTTTTATATTTTCTCATCAAGTAAAAACTAAAGGTCATTCTCAAAGATGTTCATCATCTTTATCTCAAGTAATTTTCCCATCTCAATTTTCATCTCACAAATCAGCATTTTGGTCAGAATTATAATCTACAAACTGAAGAGTATATTGATTGTATCTTTGTGGTTTTGTTAAAGTTGAGTTAGAATAAGTATTAAAATTATTATTATAACATCATCAAGTTCACATATTTGTTCAATTACTACTTCTACAATAGTAATAATTATCTCAATAACTATTACTTCAAACACTTCATCAACTTCAAAAATTTCAAAATCAAGTATTTTTTATATAATATCAAGATGAAGTGTTATTTCAAACAACTAGTCTATTAAAATACTCTTCATAATCGATAGTTCATCAAGCCTTTATTTCATCAAAAAGTTTTTCTGTAAAATAAGTTATATCTTTTGTTATATTTGTTTTTTCAATTAATTTTACTTTTCATAAAGTAAGAGATGATAGCGCTTGGAATCATCATAATATCACTATTATAAATATCAAAATTCAAACAAGTATTTCAATTAATGTAAATCAACTATTATTTTTCATATTATTTTTTTTTATAAAATATATATTTAATTAATCATCATAGAAAATATCAAATCTTGTAAAATTTTATATCTTTCCAAAAGTTATTAGGCCAAATTCTAAAAATATAATCAATGCTATCATAAAAACCTGATTTTTTTATAGCAGATTTTTTTTTAAATAAAGATAATAAGCTTCTATAAATTGCAAATAAAAAACTTAAAAAAAACAATATTAGGTCAAAAAACTTATTATTTACTTTCTTCATTTTGTTTTATAAATTTATAATTTTAATTTATTTTAATTAAAAAAATCAAATTGCAAAATAATAATTTTATTAATAGATATTATACAATAAATATAATAAAAGTAAATAACTACAAACTTTACTTTTGTCAAAAATTATGTAAAAAAGCTTTAATTTAAAAATAATTTTTAAATAAAAATGTCTTATAAAATAAGTGCAAAAAATAGGAAAACAAAAAAATTTTTATTAAATATAATATATTTTTTAAAATTTGAATGGTTAAATATAAAAAATTCATTAAAAATAATAATTATATGAGTTATTTTATCGACTATATGATTGTTTTTAAATTGGTTTTTAGCAGTAGACTGAAAATTTATATGAAGCTGATTTCATCAGATAATTTGAATTACAGGATATATTTTATTATTACTTAATTTAAGTATTTTATTTTTAATTTTTTCAAAAAAATTTAAAAATTCTTTAAAAATATTTTTAAACTTACAAGTAAAAGATGATTATATAATATTATTTTTTATATTATTTTGAATAATATTTTCAATAAACACTATATTTATAATTGAAAATATATCATTTTTTAAAGAGTGAATTATTTTATGACAATGACTACCACTTACAATTGTTTGATATATTTTATCTTTTTTTTGAGTTAGTTTAAATATTTACTCAAAAACAAAAACCTCAATTTATATTGATGATAATTTTTGAGATAATATTTCAGAAACTGAAAATAAAAATAAAAGCAATATGAAATTACCTTTTTAACATTTTTTAAACAAATTCATTTGACTTTTGTTTAAAAAGCATTATATAATATTTTCTTAATCTTATTTCTATGACAAATATGCAAATAAAAGATATTACAAAAAATTCTATAATAAATACTTTTGAAGAAGTATTAAAAACATTGTCTTTAAAAGAAAAAGATGTCATATCCAAAAGAGTTTGACTTTACTCTGAAAAAGAAACATTACAAAATATATGAAATTCATTTTCTCCATCTATCACAAGAGAAAGGGTAAGGCAAATTGAAGATGCTTGAATTAAAAAAATTTGAAGAATTATTAAAGCAACTACTTTAGTTGGAATTCAAGAATTTACAAAAAAATTACTTGAAGAAGAATGATGATTATTAACTAGAGATAAACTTATAAATAAAATTATAAAATGATATAATTTAGATGAAAATATAAATTCATCAATAATTGAAACTATAATTCAATCAGATTTTGATATAGTAAAATCAAAACCAAAACTTTGAACTAGAACATATTTTTATCTACCAAAAATTTCAAAAAAAACTATTGATTTAGTTTATAAAGAAGCAATATCTATTTTAAAAAAGAAAAAAGATGTAATGGAGAAAATAAATTTATTTGAAATGGTGAAAATAAATTTAAAAAAACCTGAATTAAAAAACTCTTTTATTGATAATGTTTTAGAATCATATGAAGATATTGTTTTTTGAGAAGAAACACTTATTTGACTTGAAAAATGGAAAATTCTAAACCCAAAAACGCTAAAAGATAAAGCAGTTTATATTTTGAGAAAAGAAAAAATTCCAATGCATTTTGTTTCTATTGCAAATAATATTTCAAAGATTAATGATGAAAAAGTAAAAGTTAATACAGTTCATAATGAATTAATTAGAAATCAAGAGTTTGTACTTGTTTGAAGATGAATATATGCACTAAAAGATTGGGGAATTTATAAACCAGGGACAGTTTTAGATGTAATTGTTGATATACTTAAAAAAAATAAAGATCCAATGACTACTGAAGAAATTGTAAATAAAGTATTAAAAGTTAGAAAAGTTAAAAATACAACTATTTATATGAATTTACAAAATAAATCTATAATTTCAAGAGTTTGAAGAAATTATTATGCATTAAAAGATAGTTTATAAAAGCAAATTTAGTTTGCTTTTTTTTATTTTTCTAATAAACTTACAGGTAAATAATTTAGTAAAAAAGAAAAAATAAAAATGAAAATATTTGTATTTGATACAGAAACAACTTGATTTATAAATAAAAAAGATACTTCACTAGATGTTCAACCTCATATAGTCCAATTTGCTTGAATTTATGGGGAGTTAAATAACTGAAAATGGACTGAAATAAAAAGAATTAATCAATTTATTAACCCAAAAATACCAATACCTTATGATGCAAGTTTAGTCCACCATATTTATGATATTGATGTAAAAAATTCGCCTATAATAAAGGATTTTATAAAACAATTTTTGGAAATTATTAATTTAGTTGATGTTGTTGTTTGACATAATATAGAGTATGATGAAGATATTTTAAAAATAGAACTAAAAAGACTAGGTTTAGAGTTTTTATATAAACCAAAGCAAGTTTTTTGTACTATGAAAACAACAGTTGATTTTTGTGCTTTAAAGTGAAATTGAGAAAGATTTAAATATCCAAAACTTTGAGAATTATATAAAAAATTGTTTTGAGAATATTTTATTTGAGCTCATGATGCTATTGTCGATGTAGAGGCTACATTAAAGGTGTTTTTAGAATTATATAATAAAAAAATTATAAATATAGAAAGTAAAAAACAAGAAATACTTAGTTTATTTTAATAAAAAAATATATGAATTATAAAGATTTAGTAAATATTGATGAATTTAAAAAAAGAGAAGATTTTTCTTTAGAAAGATGAGATATTTCTTTTTATTGTAAAGATTGTGAAAAATTAGTAGAAGCAATTAGGAAAAATCCAAATTGATACAAATTTATTTGCCCTTTATGTAATTGATGAAATATATCAATTTGAACTTTTGAGGGAATAAAAGAGAATTATAAAAATAAAATTCAATAAAAAAATAAAATAAATTTGATTTTATATAAATAGTATATATACTAAGTGTATACTTTATTAAATAATAAAAAAATATGGATAAACAAGAAGCATTAAATCAAGCTCTTTTAATGATAGAAAAACAATTTTGAAAGTGATCAGTTATGAAACTATGAGAAAAAGAATCAATGAATGTTGAAACTTCTTCATCATGATCATTAACTTTAGATCTAGCACTTTGAGGATGATATGCAAAATGAAGAATAATTGAAATATACGGGCCAGAATCATCAGGTAAGACAACTTTAACTTTGCATGCAATTGCTGAAGTTCAAAAATCTTGATGAGTATGTGCTTTTATTGATGCAGAACATGCTCTTGATCCAGAATATGCTAGAAAAATATGAGTTGATATAAATAATTTAATTATTTCTCAACCAGATTATTGAGAACAAGCACTTGAAATAGTAGACGCTTTAGTAAGATCTTGAGCTGTTGATTTGATAGTTGTTGATTCAGTTGCAGCTTTAACACCAAAAGCAGAAATAGAATGAGATATGTGAGATAGTCATATGTGATTACAAGCAAGACTTATGAGTCAAGCTTTAAGAAAAATAACTTGACCTATTGCAAAATCTTGATGTAGTGTTATTTTTATTAATCAAATTCGTATGAAAATATGAGTTATGTTTTGAAATCCAGAAACTACTACATGATGAAATGCTCTAAAGTTTTATGCATCTCAAAGACTTGAAGTAAGAAGAAAAGACAAAATAGAATCTTGAAGTTGAGTAGATAAAGAAAATACTTGAAATAGAACTAGAGTAAAAGTAGTTAAAAACAAGATAGCTCCACCTTTTAAAGAAGCAGAATTTGATGTAATGTATAATGAATGAATTTCAAAAGTTTGAGAGATAGTTGATATTTGAAGTGAACTTGAAATAATTAAAAAATCATGATCATTTTACTCATTTTGAGATACTAAAATGTGACAATGAAGAGAAAATGTGAAATCATTTTTACTTGAAAATAAAGATATTTCTAAAGAAATAGAAGAAATAATTAAAAATAGTATATAAAAAAACAAAGCAAAATTGCTTTGTTTTTTTATATACTATTTTTTTAAACTATTATTTTAATCTCTTTTCTTCTTTATTTCATATATAACTCATTATTGCAATAGTTATAATAATAACAGTACAAAAAAGACATGCAGGACAAAAAACCATTACTTGAAATTCATTGTATATGATATATGAATTAAACATTATTCACATTATAGAAATAGTTAAAATAACTTTAAATAATCATTTTAATTTATATATAGCTCAAACAATTGCTAAAATTGCAAGTATTGGGTATACAATCATTGCTATAGCAGGAAATGGTAATCAAAATATAGTTGCAAAATCATAAGAAAATAATGTACTACAAGAAAAAGTATTATTTATATCACAAAATAAAGATGATTTATCTCAAGATGCATAATTAAATGCAGAAATTGTTAAATAAATTGCATTTCACATAGCAACTATAGCTAAAGCAAAAATTGCATATAATTTTTTCATATAAATTATTATTAAAAGTTAAAATACCTATATAGTAGGTGTATTATATTTTATTTTCTATAAAATCAACTATTTTTTGCTTAAATATTTTTTTATCAAAATTTAAAGAATAATTTCTTATATATTTTGCATCAAACTCCATAGTTTCAAATTTTTCTAAAGCATTATTTAATTGCCTTATATTTTGATTATCAAAAAATATTCAAGTTTTTCAATCAATTATAGTTTCTAAAGCTCATCATTTCTTTAAAGCAATAACAGGAGTTCAACTAGCCATTGCAAATATTGGAGCAAGTCAAAAGTCTTCATCAACTGGGAAAATAAATCATTTAGCTTTTGATAGTAGGTTATTTAGCTCATCTTTTGGAAGATTAAATTTCCATATAATATTTGAATTTGAAATACTTTTTAATTTTCTATAAAGTTTATTATCTGTATTTGTTTCAATAATTATTTTTTTTCAATTTTTATTAAAAGCTTCAACTATTAAATCAAATTTTTTATAAGGAACACATCTTCAATTGTAAAAATAATAATCTCATTTTTCTTCACTAAAAGGAATGCTTTTTATATCAATTCAAGGATATATAACTTCACTATTTTTGTTATAATATTTTAAAATTCTATTTTTTGTATTTTGAGAATTTGCTATAAAATAATCAACTCTTTGAGAAGCTATATAATCCCAAATCCTTAATTTATTAATTATTTTTGGTATAAGATATTTTGCTAAAGGATTTAAAAATCAAAACTCTAACATATTTATATACTCATGATAGTGACTCCAAAAATACCTAGTTGGAGTATGACAATAAGAAAAATGAATTGTATTTGGTTTTGTTATAATTCATTTACTTTCAGCAGAAGAAGATGAAATAACTATATCATAACTTGATAAATCAAATGATTCAAAAGCTATTGGTCTTAAAGTTAGAGCAAGTTTATGAGACTTATTTAAAAAAGGAATTTTTTGTATAAAAGAAGTTTTTATATTTTTATTTAGAAAAATTTTATTTTCACCCATAAAAAACACAGATGAAAAAATATCTGCATCTGGAAAAATTTCCATTAAATGAGATATTACTATTTCTGCTCAACCAAAATCTTTTAACCAATCGCAAATTATTGCTACTTTTTTATTTTCTAGTTTTTTCATAAGTTTGATTATATAAAAAAGTTTTGATTTATAAAAAGATTTTTTAAAATGTATTAAATTAATAAAAAACTAAAATGACAATACTTGAAAAAATCTATAAAAATAATAAGCAAAAGGCTTTAGATGATATTTTAGAGCTTTATAAAAAAAAATGATATTGAGTTATAAATTATATTTATTTTGCAAATTTAATTAAATGCTGAATTTTATCTTGAAAAAATATAGATACTAATTATTTTAAATCATTAAAAGAATGTGATTTTTTACTTCCAGATGGGATAGCTTTAAAAATGTATTATGAAAAATATTTTAAGTTAAAGTTACACAATCTTAATTGAACTGATTTTTGAGAATTTTTAATCTCTAGCTTAAAGCCTAAAGATATAAATTTAATACTTTATTGAGCAAAAGAAGAAGTAATAGAAAAAACTATTATTTATTTAAAAGATAAATACAATTTAGATGTATTTTATGCACAAAATTGATATAGTGATTTTGATTTTGAAAAATTAAAAAACTTAGATAAAGACAAAATTAATATATTTTTACTTTGACTTTGAACTCCAAAACAAGAAAAATGGGCTCTTTGACATATAGAATATCTTAAAAAATATAAACTACTTACATTTTCACAATGATGAACTTTTGATTTTTGGGCTTGAGAGGAAAAAAGAGCTCCAAAAATTATTCAAGATTTAAAACTCGAGTGGATGTTTAGATTTATTTTAAATCCTAGAAAAAATTTTTATAAAGTAGTAAATAGTTTTTATGTATTTTATTATTTATATTTTAAAAAATAGCAGTAGTTTAATCTACTGCTATTTTAATTTATTATTATTTCTCATTGTTTCATTCACATAGTTGAACAAACTATATTATATTTTCAAGGTTTTGCATCATTTATAAGTATAGAGATAGGTTCTCAAGCTATTATTTTATGTGGAGTTTCATCAATTCAAGGTATTAATAAAGTACTCATACATCAAGTTCAATTTTTTGTTGGAATTATGTTTAATTTATAGTATCATCATGCTTTTAAATAAATTTCTTTTTCTCACAAACTCCATCAATTATGTAAAATAGTTTTTTGTTCATAAGATATATTTTCATTTACTATATTTTGATTTGTTTGAGAAGGAGTTTTTTTAAATGAAATTAGGTTTGCAAGTCAACTAAGCATAAATATTCAAAAATAAATAACAATTACTCACATAACCATATTTATATATTTTATATTTTTATCTTTAAAATAGCTAGATCAAAATCCAACTAAAAATAAAACAGGCATAGTTCATAGTGCAAATGCTCCCATAATTAAAGCTCAAGATATAAATCATCAAGAACTAACAGCATACATTTGCATGCTTTGAGTAAATCAACAAGGCAAGAAAAAAGTTAAAGCTCATACTATTGGAGCAAAAGCAGGGTTTTTTATATTTAATACTTTATTTCAAATAAATTTTGGTAAAGTAAATTTTATTGATGGGATGATTTGTAATAAATGCAATCACATATAAAGCATAAATCATCAAGTTATTAACAATAATAGTTTATTTAACATAACTATACTTCACAATGTTCATCAAATTAACCCTAAAATTCCTCATCAAATAGCAAATCATAATATTCTTCAAATATGAAATTTTATTTGTATAAAAAAATGTGATAAATTCCCTTTAGAATTATCTAAATATTTCGAAAATCATATAACAATTCATCAAGTTACAGCTAAACATGTTGACAAAGATGCTACAACTCATATAAGTAAAACTATTATTAAACTAGGATTTGCAATATTTCAAAAACTACTAAATAAATTATTATCTCAAAATAATTTATAAATTATTCAAAAAATTATAAATATTAAAAATATAATTATATAATCAAAAATATTATTTTTCTTAACTTTCTTTTTTTCCAAATCATATCATAAAGAAGAAATAGTTTTTCTAACACTATTTAAATTTTTTAAATCATCTATTTCAAATTCTACAAAATTATCTTTAAATGATACTTTTTTTACTTTTACTCAAGATATTTCACTAAGTTTTGAGTCAAGTAATAATTCACAAGATTTACAATGCATACCATACACAGGAAGTTTTTGTTTCATAATTTTTTCTTTTAATTTAAAAATACCTATAGTATAGGTATTTTATGCTTTTTAATATTTTTGTCAAAGTTTATTTTGAAATATTTAATACTTTATTTAAAAAATCAGCAATTTCTCAAGCAATCATTTTATCTCTTGAATCTATTATTTTAAATTTTTTTGTAATAGTCTCTGCTCTTAAAAACATAGTATCAGGAATTAGTATATTATTATCATCAACATATATATCTAAAGCAGGAACTAACTCTCATTTAGTCCAAATATCTTCCTTTACATAGAGCTTTCATTTATTTCATAAACTTAAATAAAATTTCATTAAATACTCTAAAAATACTAAAGCCTCTATTAAATCCTTTCAATTCTCAAATGGTATTTCTAATTTTTCTCAATTTATTTTAGGATAAAATAATCAATTATTATCTTTTTCGTAAGAGAATTTATAATTTTCATTGTTTAATTTTTCTAATTTTTGATCTAATTTATTTAATTTATCTTCAATAGAAGATAAATTATTTTCTTTTATATTTTCCATAATATTAATTAAGTTATAATTAAGTAAATTTTTCATTTGAAACATTATAGTTTTGAGTATTAACAACTATTCATCAAAAATTATTGTTATTTATATATTCATTTAAGGGGACTGGAGAAGTGCTTTTTCATCAAGAATAATATGGGTCAAGCACAAAAAATTCTTTTTCTCAATTTGCTCATTTTCCTGCAAAGCATATTGATCTATGTCAATTTTTAGTTTTTGGGTAAATATCAAAGACATTTCAATCTTCTCTATTTAAGTGGCTATTTATACTATCAAAATCATTAAACTTAGGAGCTCAATTTTTTTCTAACTGTCTTGTTAGTGCTTTAGCATTTCACTGCATGTAATCATTTATTCATAAATTTTCTAGATTTTTTCTTGCTGTAAAAGAACACATTGTTGTTCATCTTGGGCTAACTCTATAAGGTTTTGATTTTATTTTTTCTGGATTTAATAATATTTCTTCATTTGGTATTTCATTATTATTATTATTATTCTCTTTTTTTATATTACCTATATTTCAAATTCAGTTTTCAATATCTAAATCTAATTTTCATAAATTACTTTGAGTTTCTTTTGTGATTTTAACTTCTTGTAATATTTTTTCTCACTCAAATTTTCAAATTAAATATTTATGTAGTTCTATATTTTGTCTTGCACTTCAAACATAGTTATCATCTTTAAATGTTTTATATATTTCTTTTCTTGAATTAAAATCAATAGGCTTGTTTAAATCTTTTAAGTATTTAGTTAATGTTTGAGGATATTTTTTAAAATATAAATCTGAAAATACTTTTAATAGTTCATTTTTATTATTTTTATCTAATTCTTTACCAAAATTAGCTTTAAAATAACTTTGTATATCTTGATTATTTCATACTCATTTTAATAAATTATTAATTTTTGTAATTAATAAATCATTTTTAGAAATAGGATTTTCAGTTGTAAAGCTTATTTGATCTCAAAAATCTAATAATGACACCATATTATAGTTTGTTAAAATATAATTTTTCAATTTATTTTACCATATTATAAAAAATAAATCAAATATTTAAAAAATAAGCTCTTTTTTAAGAGCTTATTTTTTAAATATTTTTTTAATACTTTCAAAAAATACTTTAGGTATTTGATTATAAAAGGAAATTATTTGCTTTATTTCATTATATACTTCAATAATTTCAGTTATAACTGAAATTATTTTTAATAATTTATACAATAATATAGATATTAAACTTCAAATTATAACTGTAAAAAATATTAAAACTATATATAAAATTTCAATTATTTCCATAATATTAAAATTAATTTTTAAATTTCTTCTATTTCTTTATTTATATCTAAACTTAGGCTGTTTACAACTTTTTTTATATTTTCTTCTCAAGATATTATTTTATAAATTTCTTTATTTTCAAATACAATTAGACAAGGAAAACTTTCTAAGTTATATTTTTCTAAATCAACTTTTTTCTCAAAACTATCAATTATTTTTAATTGCACACTTTGAGAAAAAGATTTAGTAAGTAAAACTGGTATAGATAGCATAATTTCTTTTAAAAAGTTTTCTTTAGAGTCTCACACTAAAACAATAACTCTTTTAATAAAAGTTTTTTCTTCTCAATCTTCTTTTGTTATAGTTTTATTTGCTGATTTTAAAATAAAAGCTTCAAGTTCTGTAGTATCTTTTATCATTAAACTAGATTTACTAATTTGATTTGCAGTAAAGTCAACTCATTTATTTTTTAATTCTACTGCTTTATCTTTAGCTTTTAATGCATTTGTTTTTAATGTATCAAAAAATCACATATTTATTTAATTATTAATTAATAGTTTTTATTATATTTATTTTTTAAATTTTTACAATTTCAAGTTTATTATTTTTATATTCTCAATTTTGAACAAGCAATCCAATTCATTTTATAAACAAATCTTTTTTATGTATTTCTTCTCAAGAAAAAATATTTTTTTGTCATTCTAAATATACATTTTCATGGTCTATTTTAATATCTTTTATTTTTATACTTTTATCTTTTAAACTTAAACTATATTTTTCTTCTCAGATTTGTAGTTCATTTTTATCATCATTAAATTTTATTTTTTTATCTCATTTTATTATTATTCAATCTTTTAAACTTGTTTTTGTTGTTAGATTATTTAAAATACTTTCTACTTTTTTAGAAAACTCTATTTTTTTCTCTTTTTCTCAAAAAAACTTTTTTTCACTTTCCAATTTTGTTAGATCAGTTTTTAGAGATTTATTTTTTTCATTTAAAAAATTTAAAAACTCACTATTTTCTAAAAGCTCTTTTAATGAAATATTTGTATTTACTGATTTTCCATTTAAATATTCTTTAACAATTTCAATACTTTTTTTAAGTCAATTTTTTACTTCTTCACTTATTTTTTGGTAATCACTTTCTCAAATTTTAGTTTTTAGTAAATTATCTAAATCATTATTGTTTAAAATTTCTCATATAGTTATTTTTTTAAAATCATTATAATCTCATAAATTTCAAATATTTGAAATAATATCTTTCCCATTGTCTCCCTTATTTTGTCTTAATATATTTAATGCTAATTGTTTTGTAGAAAGAGCAGTATTATTTTCATCTATTTCTTTTTGTTTTTTTTGAGTTTCATCATTAGCTTTTTTAAGTGTATCTTCTTGAGATTTCTTTTCTTTTTGCTCTTTTAACTCATCAATTCATGTTTTTAAAATTTCTTTAAAGTCTTGAGTTGTTAGTTTTTTATCATCTATTTTTTTATCTATCTTTAGCTTTAACTTTGGTTCTGTTTCTCAAATTCAATTTTCACTAAAAGCACTTATCCATAAACTTTTATAATCTTTTTCATTACTTGTATTAAAAAATCAATTAATTTCTTTTAATTCATCTTTTAAACTATTAAAATTTAATCGACTTAAATCAGTTTCTTTAAATATATCGCTTCAAGGAATTATATTTCACTTCTCATCTTTACTGACTCAAAGATCTTTAAATCATTTTAAAATCTTAAAATTTTTAGTATTTTCTTTTAATTCTTCAAAAGGATTATCTCAATTTAATCATAAAAACATTGCTAAAAATTTTCACAAAATAGGGACTTTAAGTAAAATATCAACTAATTTTTGTGACACTTCTGATAATTTTCCAGAATTTCATAACACATTATATAATGCATCTGAAGCCTTATCTCATAAATTTAATTTATTTCATAATTGAACAAATTTTTCTCTTGATGAAACTAAATATTTAGATAATTTTTCTGAATCTAAAGGAGCTTCATTTTTAGTTGTTTTTGTAAAATCTATTTTTGAAATATCTAAACTTTGAGGTCAATTTTCTATTAATCAAGGATCTCTAAACCAATCAATATTTGAAATAATATTTTGTTTTTGATCTTTAGTTAATCATTTTAAACCATCTTCTTTTAAAAATTTTTGATTAATTTCATCAAGTTTTGAAGTATATGTTCCTAAATGTTTTATAAACTCTTCTTTCATGGACAACACTCTTCAAGAATCAACAGGAGATGAACTTAGACTATCTAAAATATTATCTAATTTTCAGGTTTCTAAATTTCAAATAAAACTTCAAACTCATCAAATAATAGATTCTCATATTTTATTTATAGGGGATTTTACTAAAGAATTTAAAAATCCAAGTTTTATAAATTCTTTACTTTGGTTATTTAAAAAATCATACTTATTTAAAGCTTCATTTAATGGTTTATCTAACTCATTTTTTAAAGAAGTTAATCTTTCATTATTTATTGAAGCAGTTAAATTATCAATATTTACAATTTTTTCAGTATTTCAAGAATTTATTTGTTCTTTTAAATAGTTTTGATAAGTAATTTCTGCTTTTTTATCTAACTCAATAGCTTCTAAAGGCTTTGTTCTTTGATATGTTAAAAACATATTATTAAATTCATTTAAATCTTTTTTAAAATCTTTTAAATCAACTCAATATTTTTCTAAAACTAATTTTAAAATTTTATTTTTTTCCTCATTTTGTAATTCCTCAGGGTTTTTAAAAGTAGGATTACTTTCTAATCTAGGACTGTTTTCTATAGTCATAGTTTTTATTTAATAAATAAATTTGTTTTTATTTTTTTATTTAATTTTTAAATTAAAGAATGTCTTTTAACAAAAAATGGAAATTTTAAAAGTATTACTAATATTCAAGTAGCTAAAACAGGTTGTTTTTGTGCAAATCACCAACCAATTTCTCACATAAATTTTCAAGCATCTTTTATCATATTTATACTAGCACTTCAAATTGATAGAAGTAGATTTTTTACATCACTATCTATAGTTATTTCATTATTCATAATTTTTTCAACCATATTTCAAAGTCATGCTCATATATCTCAAGCATTTCAATGAGAAGTCATTATACTAAATGTTAAGTTTAATTTTTGCATAGTAGATAATTTTTCTAAATTAGTTTCTCATCAAGTCATCAAATACATAGCATATACTTTTTTTAAAGTTAAATCCTCTTTTTTTATATTTTTACTTGAGTCAATTAAACTTCAACTTTTTAGTATATTGTTATATAAATCATTTCAATATTTTATAAGTCATTTTTCATTATCTCCTATAAAATCAGACACTAAACCATCTTTATTTTTTGGATTATTTTCAACTCAATTTGCTTCGAAATTGTTATTTAATGTAAGAGAATCACTTGATTTTAAGATATTATTTGAAATTAATTGAAAATCTCATAAATTTTGTAATTTACTGCTTAATCATCACTTTAATTTACTAAAATCACTTTCTTTTAAATTTGCAATATTAGTTACTCAAGAATCATATAATGATTGAGTTTTTCATTTTAAAGATTCTTTTAAAGAATCTATATCAAATTGACTATCTTCTCAAAATAATTCAAAATCTCATAAATTATTTAAGTTAGAAAACAATTCTCTCATAGATGGATTTTCTTGTTTTATATTTTTAAAGTGTTTGTTTAAAAATGTGTTTCATCTTTCTATTTTTCAAGTTTTATCACTTTTAAACCAAGTTCAAGTTTTAGTTGTTTCTTCTCAAGATGAAATACTTTTAAATACTAAATTAACATATTTTAACAAAACTTCATCACTATATTGTTTATCTAATTTTAAATTTCATTTAATACTTTTTAATATAATTTGAGCATTATTTGAATTTAATTCATTATATTTTAAATCTTTAAATTTAGTATGTTCAAAAACACATCTTGCAACTTCTCACTCAAGATTTTTATCTACTTTAAAATCTGAGTCAAGTTCATTGCTTCATTTAAATAGTTTAAAATATATTTTTGTATAAAAATTATATCAAGGTTTTATAGTTTCTGCTACTTTTTTTTCTTGCTCTTTTGCGTTTTCTTCTGCTTTTTGCTTTTTTTCTTTAGCTTCTTGTTTTAATCTTTCACTAGGGTCTTCTATTCAAAACATTTTGGCTAATGATGGAAATTTTTCCCACATAAGACTTTGAAAAGATAAAGTAATTTTATCCCACCAAGCAGTTAGTTTTTCTCATAAAGATAAAACTTTCTCAACTCACTCCTTTCAATCGTCTTCATTTATTGTGTCTTGTAAGCTATTTAAAAGTCATCAAGCAATTCAAGCAACTCCTCCAGTTTTTAATAAATTTCAAATATCTGTTTTAGTTTGGTCTACAGTTTCTTGTTTTTCTTTTAAAAATCCATTAATAATTTCAGTTTTTCTAGTAGATTCTGTTAATTTAGATATTTCATCTTTTAGTTTATTTAATTCTTCTTTAGTAGCTTCTATTGGATTTTTAAAAACTTCAAATGAAATAGTTTCATCAATTCATAGATTGCTTCTTAAATCACTTTCAGATGATATAGTTAATTTTTCTGACATATTTTTTTTGTTATTTAATTAATCAAGAATTATTTCTTTAGTAGCAGTAGCTATAGAAAATCATAACATAGAATATGTTAGTCATTTTCAAACTATATTTGTAGTTTGTATAGCTATATTAACTCATTTTGATACAGCAACACTTCATTTAAATACTCATTTTGCTAATATTCAAGCTCAAGGTATAAGTCATACTATTCAAAATGCAGTTCTTGTGAGTCTTTCTCAAGAGCTTAATTTTCTATCATTTAAATCTTCTCAATCCCAAGCTATTTTTAAGTCATGTAATCATCAAATTATAGGAATAAATCAAATTCCAAGGTCAATAGCATCATTTTTATTTTCATTTGAAAATCAATTATCCCAAATACTTCATAGTCACTCTCTTCAATTATATATTAATGAAATTATACCAACTCAAATAAAAGCCTTTCATCAAACTCAATTAAATTTATTTAAAAATTTTTCTGCTCATCAATTAAATTTTACTATATTATCAACAAATTTTGATTGAGTAGCTATACTTTTTATAGTTCATTCATCTAGTTTGGATAAAGAAATTCAAGCTTTTTTGTTAATTTCTTCTATTTCAATATTTGATTTTTTTGCTAATTCTTCAACCTCTTTTTTATATTTTTCAATTTTTTTTGGATCTTTTTCTGTTTTTGATTTATTTTCTAACTCTGTAATTTTTGCTTCTAAATCTGATTTAATTTTATTAATTTTATCTTCTTCTAGTTTAAATTTATCTAAATGTGCTTTTAGTTCAACATCTTTTCGTCATTTATTTTTTAATCTAAAGTTAGAATCAAAATTAGTTCTATATTCTCTTAATAATCTTTTAACTTCTCAAATATTTCATCGTTTCATTTCTGTTTCTAATTTCTCAAGTATTTGTATTTTTGAATTTAATTTATTTATTTCAACTTCATTTCAACTTAGATTTAATTTTAAATTATCTAAATGTTTATTTAATTTTGATTTTTCTATCATTAATTCTGTTCAAAGAATTTTTCAAGCTCATTTTCATAACCAATTTAATCATTTTCAAGTACCCTCAGTTATTTTACCTAAATTTCAATTATTCATTGAATTATGTAATCATCAAGTCATAAAATATCCTCAAGTATTAGCTAGATATTTATATGTTTGCATGCTTAACGGTGTTTTTATAACATACCAAGTACTTCAAATTATTCACATACTTCAAGATGGTTTTACCCATGATGGAAGAGTTTTTGTAAAAGTATATCATAATTCAATTCATCTTGATAGTATGTATAAATCACTATATCACTCTCTTTTTAAATTTTCAATAGAAAATCAATTTCAAGAATTATTATTATCAATTGCATTATTTACTGTACTTCAAGCTGAAGTAGTGTCATCTTTTTTTTCTTTTTCTTCTTTTCCACTCGTCCTCTCTAAATATTCTTTTAATGTTTCATTTTCATTATAATCTCAAATACTATTTTTTCTTTTATTTAAAATAGCTTCATATATTTCCTTTATTTTATCTTGATTATGTATTAAAAATCAGTAATAAAATCAACAATTATTTACAAAAAATTGCATTTTTTCTTCAGTACTTCAATTAATAGGAATTTCTAAAATCTTAGAGTTCATTAAACTTTCATTTTTTGATAGAGTTTCCCAAACTTCTAAATAATCTTTTTTTTCATTACTATCTGTAGATATTCAAGAAACAACTCATTCATATTTTTTATATAAATTAACATTTTCATTTTTACTTTCTCCTTTATTTCTTGGTTTATCACTATTTGAACTAGCTGAAGGTTTTTCTCATTTTTTTCTATCTTTATTAAACATACTTGTAATAGCTTCTAATCATCATCATGCAATTCATAATCAGGCAAAAATTCATCAAAAAAATCATTTTTTTCACCAAAAAATAGCTCAAATAATTCAAAAAATTAATCATAAATGAAGTCATCCGTTTTTTATACTATCAGTAATAGCTTCAATAGGATTATTAGTCCATTTTCTTGCCATTTCTTCTTGAGTATTTTTAGAGTGTATTCATAACGCTAGTTTTTCATCAGTTGATAACTGATTTAATTCTTGAAATATTTGGACTTCATTTTCTTTTCAAGTTTTTAAAATGCTTTCAAAGCTATTATCATCTATATTTTCTCACTTATTATAATAAAGATTATCATAAAAGGATAAAAGAAATTCTTTCTCTGCTTGATTTTCTTTAATTGCATTTCAAATTGTTGCTTTAAATTGTTTATATTTATTTTCATCTTCAAAATGTATTTGAGAAAAATACTCTTTTGTTTTACTTTTATTGTCATCACTTCAGTCAATTTTTTGAAAAGAAATATTATATTTTTTATGTAAATAAATAGCATAATCAGTTGTTGAAAGAGATTTGTCTAGTGAATTTTGTTTAAATTTATCCATAGATGGAAGAGTTCTAGCAAGAAGTGAATTTTGTAAATCATTTAAAGTAAAGTTTTGATTTCTTAATCAACTATTTAATAAATTTTCAAAATTAACTATTTCATCATCAGTTGCTTTTTGATTTTCTCAATCAATTAACATATTTTTAGGCCTTTGCAAAGAAATTTGTCAATTTTTAATTTCTTTTATAGAAATTCACATTTTATTTAAAGATGAAAAAACCCCACCTAAAATAAAAGCTTTATTGCTTTGGTCTAATTTTGGTAATACTTCTAGAAAAGATCTTATAAATTCAGGAGTTACTTTTCAGTTTTCGAGCTCTTTTTTTAGTTTATCTAAATTTTCTTTAGTGTTTTTAGAAAGATTTATTCACTCTTGAGAGCTTTGAACTTCAGTAGAAATAGGTAAATTATTATTGTTTGGTTGAGTTTCTTTAGGAGAATTATTTTTTTCAGGATTTGTCATATTTTTATAATTAATTTATATTTGTTTTATTTTATCATAGTTTTTTGTATTTTACAATAATTATGCTATTTCTTCAATTTTATCTCAAAGTCAAATAACTTTTGAGGCATATTTTGAATCAGTTGCATATCAAGCTTTAGATAGTTCTTTTGCAAACTTTTCTCTATCAAGTCATTTATAGCTTGGAGGATAGTGTGGAGGTTTAGGGTTTATATCATATCAATAGGCAAAAGCATTTTTATATCTTGGATTTTGAGTTAAAAATTCAGCATATCAATAAAAAGATTCTTTCATATTTTTAAATTTTCTAAATCAATCTTTAATTGTTACCATTTTTCAATTCACTTCTTCTTGAGTTGACATAGTAACAAATTCTTTATTTCCAAAAGCTTTTATTCCAAAATAATTTCAGTATTTTTTAGCAAGACTTGATTGTCACCATCATGATTCTAAAATAGCTTGAGCAATAGATACTTCATAAGGTATTCCATAAATTTTTTCAATTTCTTTTGCATATATGGAAGCTTCTTTTACAAATTCTTTTTTTTCTTTTGAGGTTATTTTTTCATAATTTACTTTAGAACTTTTTATTTCTTCTCAAGTTTTACTATCAATTTCAGCATAGTTTTTAAATCAAAATCAAAAACTTTCAAGTATTGCTAAAATAATTCAAATTATTCCAGATTCTATTTTTGAAAAATCAAAATTATTTCATTTTATTGCTTCATTTACTTGATTTTTTTGCTTTGAATCTAAATTAGAATTTTGTAATTTTTCTCAAATATTTTCTTTTTGCTCTGAATCCATTTTTTGAGTTCATAACTTTTTTTGGGTTTCTAAAATTATTGATTGTTTTTTTATCTCAAGCTCTTTTAGTTTATCTTCAAGTTCTTTTACTTGAGAATCAAGTAGATTGTTATTTTGATATTTTAATCTATCAAGATTATTTTTTGTTGAAATTATTTCTTTTTCAACATTTTCTAAATCATTATTTTTCACTTCAATTGTCATATTTTATTAAATAAGTAACTAATATTTATTTAAATTTTACCATATTTTAAAAATAATTGCAAAAAAAAAGCTTTTTTCTATAATTAAACTATTATTTTAAAATAATTTTTAATCTTATGTGGTTTTTAAAAAACTATTGAATTTTATGACAAAATGCAAGGAATCTTAATTATATTTGAGAATATAATGATTCATTGTCTAAAAAACTCCGAGATTCTAAAATTAAAACAAAAGAGTTTCTATCTTCAAAATGAGTAAAAGTTTCAGAAAGTATAGCTGTTTTAAAAACACATAAAGACTTAGAAGACTTTGATTTAAATTCTCTTCCTCTTCCTTTTGTTGTAAAACCAAATGCAGGTTATTGATGAAAATGAATTATTATTTTTATAAAAAAAGATGATAAATGAAATTTTATCTCAAATGATAATCAAGTTTTTTCAATTAAAGATTTAAAAAAACATTTAAGCGATATACTTGATTGATTTTTTTCATTATCTTGATCTAGAGATAAAATTATTTTTGAAAGAAAACTATCTTTAGATAAATCAATAGAATTACTTTGAAAATATTGACTTCCTGATATAAGAGTTATTGTTTTTAACTCAGTTCCTGTTATTGCTATGCTTAGAGTTCCAACTAAAAACTCAAAATGAAAAGCAAATTTACACATGTGAGCTTGTGGGCTTTGAATAGATATATGAAGTTGAAAAATAACATATATAACTCAATTTAAAAAAATGATTAAATCAGTTCCTTGAATTTGAGATGTGAGATGAATTGAAATTCCTCATTGGGATGATATATTAAAACTTGCTGTCAAAGTTCAACAAGTGACAAATGTTTGATATGTTTGATGTGATATAGTTTTAGATGACACTTTTTGACCTCTTTTGCTTGAAATGAATGTTCGTCCTGGACTTGAAGTACAAGTTGCAAACAAAATCCCTTTACTTGAGAGATTAAAAAAAGTTTCAAATATAAAAGTTAATTCTGTAGAAAAATGAGTTAGACTTGCTAAAGATTTATTTTGATGAGATATAGAAGAACAAATTAAAAATATTTCTTGAAAGAAGGTTGTTTGAAATAAAGAATATATTGAAATTCACTATAATGATAATATTTTTAAAACTATTTGAGAAACTAAATCAAATAAACCAAATAGTTATATAGATTTTAATTATTTAACTACTACATTAAATTATCCACAAGAAAAAATTAAAAATGATATAGTTAAATTGAAAATAAATATATTGTGAGAATCAAGAAGTATAAAATTTTATGTTAAATGCCTTGATACATCACATATTATATTATGAAAAGAAGCATTATATCATTTTTTAATAGATCCATTTAAATACAAAGACAATGAATTACCAAAAGATTTAAAAAATCCGATATTAAAAGAAAAAAACATAGTTATTTTAAAATCATATGAAGACCAATTACTAAAAATAGATAAAGAAATAATGTCAGTTGATAAAAAATTAAATATCTTAAAAATAATCACACCAAAAAATATTTTATCAGAAAGACTTAAGTTTATAGAATCAAAATGAACCTATATTCCTCAACTTGAATATAATCCAATTAGTATTGATTTAAGTGAGTTTTTCAAAAAAATAGAAAAAATTGAAATTCCAGATATACCACTTTCAAATATTTATAAAAGGAAAAAAGAAGAAATTTTTAATAAAATATGATTTATTTCATCTTTTGAAAAACAAGATATTGAATGATTAAATAAATATAATAAACTACTTTATTGAACTATAACAAACCCTTGACTTGATTACTCTTTAGATATTTTAAAAACAAGAGATAAAATAAAAAAAGAAAAAGAATTTTTGACTATAGATAATATAAAGCATGAAATAAATAAATATAATCATATTTATAATATGAATTTGTGAGTTATTGAAAAAGAAACTTGATCTAGATTTTCTATAAAATGAAATAATTTATTTGTAAGACAAACATCGCAAGTTTGAAAAAATGAAATTAGATCAGTTATAGCACATGAAGTTGAAACACATTATTTGAGAAAGCTAAATTGAGAAAAATTAAAATATGAAATTTTTAAGTCTTGAACTTGAAATTACTTACAAACAGAAGAGTGACTTGCTATTTATAATCAAAATAGATTTATAAAAAATACATATTCAAAATACTACACTTCTGCAGAAAGATATTATTTAATAGATTTTGCATTAAACCATAATTATAATTTTTTTGTTAAAGAGCTTTTAGATTATTATAATAATGACTATAGGGTAGTTGGTAACTATTTAATTAGACTAAAGAGATGATTAAAAAATACTTCTAAAAAATATGTTTTTCTAAAAGATATTATTTATATTAATTGACTTTTAGAAATTAATAATTTTGTTTTTAATTCATGAAATTTAAAAGAGTTATATTTTTGAAAAATATGACTAGAAGATTTAGAGGAAATAAAAAAATCAGATTTAATTGACTTTAGAGTAGATAATTTTACACTTCCATTTTTTAACTAGCTTAGATTTTTGCTTCTTATAGAGAAAAATTACATATAAAGCATTTTTTATAAAAAAAATTTGCAATTAATAATATTTTTTATATAATTCTTTTCGCTTCATTAAGAAAGCATCTAAAAATAATGAATAATGGGAGTGTAGCTCAGTTGGTTAGAGCGCCGCACTGTCACTGCGGAGGTCGCGAGTTCGAGTCTCGTCATTCTCGCCATTATGTTTTGGGGCATTAGCTCAGTTGGCTAGAGCGCCTGCCTTGCACGCAGGAGGTCAACGGTTCGACTCCGTTATGCTCCACCAAAATTAAGGTAAATCTTAATGATTTTTATATTTTGATGAAAAGCTTATGACAGGTTTTTGAAAAAGACCAAGAAGAATGAATTATGCCGTTAATAATAAAAGGGTAAAAAATACTTCAAAGGTTGGAAATGCAATAAAACATTATGAAACTTTGAAAAAGAGAGCAGAGTTTGAATGAAATACTAAATGGATAAGCAATGCTTTTTTAATTGTATGAAAAAAATTAAAAAAATATTGAATTAAAACTAATTAATATATAATTATGGCTAGACTTACTTGACATGCTCATAGAAAATTAAGAAGAGCAGTTAAACTAATTACTAAAAAAATGAGAAAAAATAAAGCTTAATAGCTTTACTTTATCTATTATTTTATTTTTATTTTTTAAAATATTATATTATGGCTTTTGATAGATCTAAACCACATGTAAATATTGGTACTATTGGTCATGTTGACCATGGTAAAACTACTACTACAGCAGCTATTGCTACAGTTTTAAATGCTAAATATGGAACTTGAGAAGCAAAAGATTATGCTTCAATAGACAATGCTCCAGAAGAAAAAGCAAGATGAATTACTATTAACACTTCACATGTTGAATATGAAACTGCTAATAGACACTATGCTCATGTTGACTGTCCTTGACATGCTGATTATGTAAAAAACATGATTACTTGAGCTGCTCAAATGGATGCTGCAATACTTGTTGTTGCTTGAACTGATTGACCTATGGCTCAAACTAGAGAACATATATTACTTTCAAGACAAGTATGAGTTCCTTATATAGTTGTATTTATGAATAAATGTGATATAGCTGATGAGGAAATGTTAGAGCTTGTTGAAATGGAAATAAGAGATTTATTAAATAAATATGATTTTCCATGAGATGATACTCCAATTATTAGATGATCTGGACTTGCTGCTTTAGAAAATCCAACAGATTTTGAAGGTAAAGCTAAATGTATTCTAGATTTATTTGATGCTATTGAAGCTTGGGTTCCAGTTCCAGAAAGAGATTTGGATAAACCATTCCTAATGCCAGTTGAAGATGTATTTTCAATTAAAGGTAGAGGTACTGTAGTTACTTGAAAAATTGAAACTTGAATTGTAAAAGTTTGAGATGAAATTGAAATAGTAGGTATTAGAGATACTAGAAAAACTACTGTAACTTGAGTAGAAATGTTCCACAAATCACTTGATCAAGGTCAAGCTTGAGATAATGCATGACTATTATTAAGAGGTATTGAAAGAGATGATGTTGAAAGAGGACAAGTTTTAGCTAAACCAGGTTCTATTAAACCTCATACTAATTTTGAAGCTGAAGTTTATGTTTTAACTAAAGATGAATGAGGAAGACATACTCCTTTCTTTAAATGATATAAACCACAATTTTACTTCAGAACTACTGATGTAACTTGAGATATTGAATTACCAGCATGAGTAGAAATGGTTATGCCTTGAGATAATACTAAAATGACTGTTAAATTACAAGCTCCTATAGCGATGACTGAATGATTAAGATTTGCTATTAGAGAATGAGGAAGAACTGTTTGATCTTGAGTAGTAGCTAAAATTAATGCTTAATTTAGATTAAAAATAAGAAGAAGAAATCCTTCTTCTTATAAATTAATTTATATTAAAATTATTAAATTATATTAAATTGTTATTTAAAATATATGGCAAAAAAAGAAACCCCAAAAATGAGAATATTAGTAAAAGCTTTTGATTATAGATTGCTTGATGAGGCTGTGAAAAAAATAGTTTTAGTAGCAAAAGATTCAGGTGCAATAGTACTTGGACCAATACCATTACCTACTAAAATTGAAAAAATTACATTAAATAGATCTACATTTGTAAATAAAGATGCAAGAGAGCAATTTGAAATTAGAAGACATAAAAGACTTATTGATATTTCACAACCAACTCCTAAAACTTTAGAATTATTACAAGATGTAAATATTCCTAATGGGGTTTGAGTAGAAATTAAATCTATTTAAGAAAATTAATTATTAATAAAAAGTATTATGTCAAGAGTATGTGAAATAACTTGAAAAAAAACATGAGTAGGTAATACAAGAAGTCACTCTATGAGAGCTATGAGAAGAAAATATTATCCAAATTTGTTTTATAAAAATATAAAAGACCCTGAAACTTGACTTGTTTACAGAATAAAAGTTTCAGCAGCTTGAATAAGAACCTTAAAGAAAAAAGGTATTATATAAAAAATTAAAGACTAAAAGATTGTAATTTTTAAAAAATAAATTATAATCTAGTCTACTTGCCCGGGTGGTGGAATTGGTAGACACGCAGGACTTAAAATCCTGTTCCAAATCTGGAGTGCGGGTTCGATTCCCGCCCCGGGCACCATTTACAAAAAAAAATGTTGAATAACTTATATCGTTAAACAAATATTTTACTAATTATAGTTAAAAATATTGAAAGGAAAGAGTAGTCTTTGGATATAAATTAAACGATTAACACCGTTTTTATTTTTTTAAACATATTAAAAGATGTTAAAAATAAGATTAGCAAGAGCTTGAAAGAAAAATTCACCTTTTTTTAGAGTTGTATTGACTGAACATACAGCACCAACTAAAAGTTGATTTAAAGAAGTTTTAGGATTTTTTAACCCTATTTCTAAAGAGTTTAAAATAAATAATTTAGAAGCTGTAAAAAAATACCTATCTTGTGGAGCACAACTATCTCCAAGAGTAGAAAAGTTAATTAAAATAAATAATATAACTTTATAATCTCCTTACTAAATGTAGGGAGCTTTTATTTTTTAAAATAATATAAATATGCAAGATGTTGAATTTTTAAAATTTGTTGTTGAAAATTTAGTAAAAAACAAAGAAGATATTGTTATTGATAAACAAGTTGATGAACTTTGAGTATTACTTACTTTAAAAGTAAATAAAGAAGATATGTGAGTTGTTATTTGAAAATGAGGAAATATAGTATCAGCAATAAGATCATTATTAAAAATAGTTTGAAGTAAGACAAATCAAAAAATTAACTTAAAAGTTTTAGATTAATTTTTTTGCAATTTAAAAAAAAAAATGTATAACTAAAATAATAATTTATTATTTTAGTTATTTTTTTTATGTTAATTGAAACTGTATTAGCTTCATCAAATCAAACTTTGTTTACTTCAAGAATGGAGTTTTGAGACTTTATTTTATTTGCTATATCAATTATTGTATTATTTGCTTGAATATTTTCAATAATGTATATTTTATGGTGAGGAGTTTTACTTATACTTTCTGGGTGAAAAGATGATAAAATAAAACCAGCAATAAATTCTATTAGATTTGCTTTGATAGGACTTTGAGTAATAATAGTTTCTATATTTGTTTTTCCAAAAGTTGCATGACTTTTAGGACTTGATGTGTCAAAATATTCATCTCCTGATAAAATATTTACTGAAATAAAAGTATTATGAGATAAAATATTTTGAAAAACTTCTACTCCTACATATGATTCATCTGCTTGAAGTGTAGACAATCTACCAAATGATTTTTCTGATTTATAATAAAAGATTTACCCTTAAAAGGTAAATCTTTTATCTTATATCCTTTTTAAATAAAAAATAAATCCACTTTTCAAATATTTCCATATTGTCTTGAACTTGTTTTTCCTTTATTGGGGCTATAGTCTCAGTTATAAAATTATCTTTTGAAAATTTATTGTATTTATCTTCATTAGTTATAAAAATAACTACTTCTCATTTATTTTTCATAGATTGTTCTTCTTTTAAAACTTTATTTTTATATGCTTTAGTATTTATATAATCTAATTTTAGTTTTTTATCTTTTATACTTTCACCGATTTTTAAGTTTGTATTTTCTATTACTTCAATATGAGCATTAATTTTGTATTCTTTATACTTATATTGAATAATTAAATATAAAAAATACAAAATTAATGCTATAAGTATTAAAAAAACATATTGTTGTTTTTTCATAATTTGTTTTATTTTTAAAATTTATTATAATAGATTATATATTTTTATTTGATTATTCAACAAAAAATGAAACTTTTAAAAAATAAGATTTTTATATTTATAGTGTTATTAATTTTTTCATTATTTTCAATTCAATTTTATTTTATATCTAGCTCTTACTCAAGAGATACATCATCTTATGTTTTACTTTTAGAAGGAAAGTGAGAACTTATATCTTCTTGAGATACAAATATTTTAAAACTTGAAAAAAAACAAAAAATCTCATCTTGAGATGTAGTAAATACTTTTGGAAATTCACTAGCAGTAATAGAATGGTGAGATAAATCTATTACAAGACTTTGAGAAAATACAAAAGTGCTTATAAAAGAGAATTTTACAAGTGATGATTTATCTAAAATAAATATATCGTTTGAGTTATTAAAATGAAAAACTTGGTCAAATGTTATATCAATTTTTTCTTGAGAATCATATTTTAAACAAGAAATTAAATGAGTATCAGCTGCAGTTAGATGAACTGTATTTGAAGCAAGTTATGAAAACGATTATATAATATCTCATAAACATACAGTAAAAGTATCAAATAAAGATTGAAAAAGTATTGATGTTATTGAGTGAAAAGAATTAAATATAAAAACATTCTCTTTAGAAGATATCTTAAATAAAATCAATTCCTCATTTCAAGAATTAAATGAAAAGCTTGATAAAGAGTATATAAAACAATTAAGAGAAAAATTTATATCTTCATTAAATGATACAAATCCTTTAAATCTAGTCAAAAACTTTACTCTAAAATCAGAAACTTTAAATATATTAAAAGAAACAAACCCAAAAAATGAGTTTGAAAAATTTTTTAAAAATTTGAGTGATGAAAAAAAACAAAAAGTAATTTCATATTTAAATACTCTAAATCAAAATATTAATTTTGAAAATTGAGAAAATACTGATTTATATAACCTAAAGTTAAATACAAGAGAAAATTTAATAAACAATACTACAGATGAAGAACAAAAAGAAACTTTATTGAATTATTTATTATTTGATTTAAAAAACTTAAAAGATAATAATAAAAGTTTATATGAAAAAACAACTAATTTCATTTACAGATATAAAGACTTACTCTCTTTACCAGCTGAAAATAAAGAAAAATTCCTAAAAGATATTTTACTCTTAAATTGAGAAGATATTAATTTAGAAAATATGCAACAAGTTGTTAGGTCGCTTGATTCTTTATGACAAGAAAAAGTAAATTGACTTCTTGATAATGCACTTAATTTTATTAAAAATTTTTTTAAATAATTATGAAAAAAAAGAAATTAAATTTTTTAATAGTTTTTATAGTATCAATTTTGATATACTTTTTCTCTTATTGAATATTAAAACAATTATTTTTTAATATAAATTGAGAATTTTTATATTTTTTTAAAAATCGAACAACTTCAAAAGTAAATCCAAATATAATAGTTGTTGAAATAGATGACAAAACATATAATAAATTATGATTTCCTATAGGTAGGTGAGATTATATACCTTTTTTAGAAAATATAAAAAAATGATCTCCAGCAGTTATTTGATTTGATATATTATTTTTAGATAAATGAAAAGATGAAGAAACAGATAAAAAACTAGCAAATAAATTTAAAGAGCTTTGAAATATAATTATATGATTTGATATTAAAAACAAAGATGCTATTTTACCATACTATTTATTTAACACTTGAGTTGCTAAAACATGATATTTTTTACCAACTATTAATGAATTTACATCAAAAGTTTATTCAATCAAACCTTTTTATGATTTAAATTATATGTGAAATATAAAAAGATTTGATTCATTTTCTTTATCAATTTTAAAATATTACTATGATTTTATTTATAATTTAAAATGAAAAGAAAAAATTTCTTATAGTAATTGAGTATATAACTTCTTTAATCATAAAATTCCAGTTAATAATTGAGAATTTTATATAAATTATACAGATGTTAAAAAATTTAAAAAACTTTCTTTTTACGATATATATAATTGAAATTTTGATTTAAATGAATTAAAAGACAAAATTATTTTAGTTTGATATACTGCAGAATGAGTTAAAGATGATTTTTTATTACCGTGAATTTGAAAATGAGAAACAACAAAATGAGTTTATGTTCATGCTAATGTAATAAATAATATATTAAATGATAATTATATAATTTATTTTAATAAATTTATTGAAAAATTAATCTCATTTTTATTTATATTTTTTATAGTTTATCTTAATGTATTTTTTCTAAAGAGAGTAAATTTAAGATGGATTTCTTTGTGAGCTTTGTTTTTATTTTTAATTATATTTTTTATATATATTATAGTCTTTATATTATCATATAAAAATTCTTGAATATATTTAATTCCAAATTATCCATTTGAGTTTGTATCTATATTATTTTTATCATTTTTTGTTTCATCAATTATAAAATATGTAAATGAAGACAAAAATAAGAGATTACTTTCTGATGCATTATCTGCATATGTATCAAGTGATATAGCTCGTGAAATACTTTATTCTTCATCTGATGTGAATTTATCTTGAGAAAACAAAAAACTAACAATGTTTTTTTCTGACATAGCTTGATTTACAACAATTTCTGAAAAATTATCCCCAGAAGAATTAGTTTCTTTTTTGAGAGTATATTTATGAGAAATGTCTCATATAATTATGGACAATAAATGATTTATTAATAAATATGAATGAGATGCTATTATGGCATTGTGGTGAGCTTTTTGAACTGTTGAGAGGTTTTGAGTAATAGATGCATGTAATTCTGCCTTACTTCAACAAATAAAATTAAAAGAATTAAATAATCAGTTTGAAAAAGAAAAAAAAGACACTTTGTCTGTTAGAATGTGACTACATACTTGAAATGCAATTATATGAAATATATGAGCTACTTGAAGAAAAATGGAATTTACAGCACTTTGAGATTCAGTAAATTTAGCCTCAAGACTTGAATGAGTTAATAAATTTTATAATACAAATATTTGTGTTTCAGAAAATATTTATCAAGATGCAAAAGATTTATTTACTTTTAGATATCTTGATATAATTAGAGTTAAATGAAAAAATATTTGAATTAATATTTATGAACTTATATCAAAAATTTGAGAAGAATGAGTTTTTAAAGAAAATATTATAAAAGATTTTGAGGAATGAATAAATCTTTATAAAAAAAGAGATTTTGAAAAATCTTTGGAAATATTTACTAAACTTTCAAGTTTATGAGATGAGCCATCTAAAATATATAAAAATAGGTGTGAAATATTTTTAAAAAATCCACCAGATTCTAATTGGGATTGAATTTGGACTATGGATGAAAAATAAACTTTATTTTTTAAAGTATTTTAGTATAATGAGAAATATTATCATTTAACTATAAAAACTATGGAACACAAATTACCACAATTGCCTTATGAATTAAATGCTCTAGAACCATATATTTCAAAAGAAACTTTAGAGTATCACTATGGGAAACATCATCAAACATATGTAACAAATTTAAATAACTTGATATTAAATACAGAGTTTGAAAACATGTCTTTAGAGGAAATTATTAAAAAATCATCAGGATGAATATTTAATAATTCAGCACAAATATGGAATCATACATTTTACTTTTTATGATTTACTAAAAATTGAACAAAAATACCATGAGTAAAAGTATTAGAATTAATTAATAGAGATTTTTGAGATTTTAATAATTTTAAACAAGAGTTTACAAAACAATCAGTATGAAATTTTTGATCTTGATGGACTTGGCTTGTTTTAGATAATTCTTGAAAATTAGAAATAATTAATACTTCAAATGCACAAACAGTATTAACTATGGAATGAAAAAAACCACTTTTAACTTGTGATGTTTGGGAACATGCTTATTATATAGACACAAGAAATTCAAGACCTAAGTATTTAGAAAATTTCTGGGAAATAATAAACTGGGATAGAATTGAAGAAATGATTTAATAATTTTTTGCTAAATACTAGATATATTAAAAATATATTGTACTAAAAAATTATACTAGAATAAATATTTAATTAATTTACCATACAACCTTTTTAATATATTGTATGGTAAATTAATTAATAAATATAATTTTTTACCTAAATTAAAGCAATAAAAAGATATTTAATATTTAAATAGTTGAAAAGTTTAAAAAAATTTTGACATTTAATAAAAAAAAAATAGAATTTCTCTCGCTAAAGTTAGAAAATATCAAAAAGATGCAATGATGTTACTTCTTAATTTTTAGTAAAACAAATACAATATTCCCCTATAGCTCAGCGGTAGAGTAGATGGCTGTTAACCATTTGGTCGTTGGTTCGAATCCAACTGGGGGAGCCATTTTTATTTATGGCTTAAAAAATTAAATAAAAAATTGTTACAAAAAATTGTACATTAAAATAGTTTTATTATTTGGAGAGATGGCAGAGTGGTCGATTGCACCGGTCTTGAAAACCGGCATGGCGCAAGTCATCTAGGGTTCGAATCCCTATCTCTCCGCCATTAAAAAAAATAAAAATTTTGGAAGGGTGCCTGAGTGGCTGAAAGGGCTCCCCTGCTAAGGGAGTAAACCTATTACAGGTTTCGTGGGTTCGAATCCCATCCCTTCCGCCATTTGCTTTTCCAAGAATTATGGGCCTGTAGCTCAGGGGTTAGAGCAGTCGGCTCATAACCGATTGGCCGTTGGTTCAATTCCAACCAGGCCCACCATAAAAAGTAAGAAAAAGTTTTGACAATTAGATAATAGTTAATATACTTTCACCACTTTAAAAAGTTAATTAATAAATAAAAAACATTAATTGATAAAAAGTAAAAAAAGTTTTGACAATTAGGTAATAGTTAATATACTTTCACCACTTTAAAAAGTTAATTAATAAATAAAAAACATTAATTAATAAAAAGTAAAAAAAGTTTTGACAATTAGATAATTTTTTATAAAATATTGAAGCTTTAAAAACATTAATAAAACTTGTTCATTAAAATAATTGAAATTTTAGAAGAAAATCTTGAAAGATTAAACTCGGATAAACAACAAAATTAAATTTAAGTTTAAAAGAGTTTGATCCTAGCTCAGGATGAACGCTAGCGGTGCGCCTAACACATGCAAGTCGAGCGAGAAATTGAGAGTAGCTTGCTACTCAAGATGGAAAGCGGCGAACGGGTGAGTAACGCGTTGGTATCTGCCCTTTGGTCAGGGATAGCCAGAAGAAATTCTGATTAATACCGGATAGTCTCGAGAGAGTAAAGATTTATTGCCAAAGGAGGAACCTGCGTCCTATCAGCTAGTTGGTGAGGTAGTAGCTCACCAAGGCTATGACGGGTAGTTGATCTGAGAGGATGATCAACCACAATGGAACTGAGACACGGTCCATACTCTTACGGGAGGCAGCAGTGAGGAATCTTCCACAATGGGCGCAAGCCTGATGGAGCGACACCGCGTGAAGGATGAAGGTCTAACGATTGTAAACTTCTTTTCTGGAGGAGCATAATGATAGTACTCCAGGAATAAGGGACGGCTAAATACGTGCCAGCAGCCGCGGTAATACGTATGTCTCAAGCGTTATCCGGAATTACTGGGTGTAAAGGGTTTGTAGGTGGTTTATTAAGTAGGGTATGAAAGACCGAAGCTCAACTTTGTGTTTGTATTCTAAACTGGTAGACTAGAGTTAGGGAGAGGTAAGCGGAATTCTAAGTGTAGGGGTGCAATCCGTAGATACTTAGAAGAACACCAAAAGCGAAGGCAGCTTACTGGAACTACACTGACGCTGAAAAACGAAAGCGTGGGGAGCGAAAAGGATTAGATACCCTTGTAGTCCACGCCCTAAACGATGATAACTTAGTGTTGGGGGTGACCTCAGTGCTGAAGCTAACGCGATAAGTTATCCACCTGAGGAGTACGGTCGCAAGACTAAAACTCAAAGGAATAGACGGGGACCCACACAAGCAGTGGATCACGTGGTTTAATTCGACAATAAACGGGGAACCTTACCCAGACTTGACATCTATAGAATCTCTTGGAAACAAGAGAGTGCCCGTAAGGGAGCTATAAGACAGGTGCTGCATGGTTGTCGTCAGCTCGTGCCTTGAGGTGTTCGGTTAAGTCCGTTAACGAGCGCAACCCATGTTGTTAGTTATATTTTCTAACAAGACTGCCTAGGTTAACTAGGAGGAAGGTGTGGATGACGTCAAATCAGCATGGCTTTTACGTCTGGGGCTACACACATGATACAATGGTGTATACAAAGAGCAGCAATACGGTAACGTGGAGCAAATCTCAAAAATACATCTCAGTCCGGATTGAGGGCTGCAACTCGCCCTCATGAAGTTGGAATTGCTAGTAATCGTAAATCAGACATGTTACGGTGAATATGTTCCTGGGTCTTGTACTCACCGCCCGTCACGGCATGGGAGAAAGTAATATCGGAAGTCCCTCAGGTAATATGGGGGCCCATGGTAGGACTTTTGACTGGGCTGAAGTCGTAACAAGGTATCCGTAGGAGAACCTGCGGATGGACTATCTCCTTATATATATCCTTAAGTTTAATTTTTTCTTTATTTTCTTCTAAAATTTCATTTATTTGTTCTTTAAAATAATCTGAATAATTAAAGTTAGTTAACATTAAATTGTTAATAGCAAAAAAAATAATAATTGTAATAGAAAGTTGTAAGAGTAGTTACAGTATAAAGTGGATGCCTTGGCTTGAATATCCGATGAAGGACGTGCAAATCTGCGATAAGCTTGGAGGAGCTGATAAGATGCGTTATTACTCCAAGATTTCCGAATGGGGGAACCTAATAGTGGTAATCACTATTGCTATAATTTTAGCGGACACGATGTGAATTGAAATATCTTAGTAGCATCGGACAAGAAATCAAATATGAGATTCCCTGAGTAGTGACGAGCGAAATGGGAAGAGTTCAAACCTATTGTATGTAAGAGCAGGTCGTTGTACAGTAGGGGTTGTGGGATTAATATATGAGTTTCCTGATAAAACTCAATATGCTTTAATATATTAAAAGAATGCAATGCGAAAGTGCAGCCATAGAGAGTGTAAGCCTCGTATTATAAGATATTTTAAATCGTATATTTTAACTCCCGAGTAGGATCAGGCACGTGAAACCTGGTCTGAAGCTGGGTAGACCATTATCCAAAACTAAATAGTATTCAAGACCGATAGTGAACTAGTACCATGAGGGAAAGGTGAAAAGAACCCCGGGAGGGGAGTGAAATAGACCCTGAAACTTTATACTTTCAATGAGTGGGAGCCTTAGGGTGACCATGTACTTTTTGGAGAAGGGATCAACGACTTAGTGTGTATGGCGAGGTTAAGAGAGTGAAACTCGTAGCCGTAGTGAAAGCGAGCCTGAATAGGGCGTTTAGTCATACATACTAGACCCGAAACTGGGTGAGCTTCCCATGAGCAGGTTGAAGTAAGGGTAAAACTTTATGGAGGACCGAACCATTTGGAGCTGCAAGTCCATTGGATGACTTGTGGGAAGGAGTGAAAAGCTAATCGAACTCAGAGATAGCTGGTTCTCCGCGAAATAGCTTTAGGGCTAGCCTTGGTTAATTATTATGTGGGGGTAGGGCTCTGATAGGGCTAGCGGGTCGCAAGACTTAGTAAACCCTGATAAACTTCGAATACCACATAAAACTATTCCAGGAGTCGGACAGTGAGAGATAAGTCCCATTGTCAAGAGGAAAACAGTCCAGACTACTATCTAAGGTCCCAAATTAATAACTAAGTGGAAAAGGATGTGAGGTTGCTGAGACAACCAGGATGTTGGCTTAGAAGCAGCCACTCATTTAAAGAGTGCGTAATAGCTCACTGGTCAAGCGACCTTGCGCCGAAGATTCAACGGGGCTAAGTTATTAACCGAAGATGTAGATTCATACTTTTTGTATGTCTGGTAGCGGAGCGTTCTGTATGCCGTGAAGGTGTGGGGTGACCCTAACTGGAGGTATCAGAAGTGAAAATGTTGATATAAGTAACGTAAATGAAATGAAAACTTTCATCGCCGAATACCCAAGGTTTCCTACGCAACGGCAATCGACGTAGGGTTAGTCGGTCCTAAGGTGTAGCTGAAAGGCAAAGCTGATGGATATCAGGTTAATATTCCTGAACTATGCATAAGAGTGATGGGGGGACACATCGGGATATAGATCACAGCTGATGGATGCTGTTATGAAAACAAATCTTAGGTTATAGGTAAATCCGTAATCTTTTAAGGATGAGTTAAGTTAATTTAAAGATTTGCCTCACGGTAAATTCTTTAAAGGGATCTACTATATTCTGGTGTCGAGAAAAGCCTCTAAACTTATCTTATGTGTAACCGTACCGCAAACTAACACTAGTGGGTTAGTGGAGAACACTAAGGCGTTCGAGAAAACCATGCTTAAGGAACTCGGCAAAACAGCGGTCGTAACTTCGGGATAAGACCTGCCAATATTTTAATTTAGAATATTGGCCGCAGCTAAAGAGCTCAGGCGACTGTTTACCAAAAACACAGCTCTCTGCAAACTCGTAAGAGGATGTATAGGGGGTGATGCCTGCCCAGTGCCAGAAGGTCACGTGGATTTGTGCAAGCAATGAAACTAAGCCCTGGTGAACGGCGGCCGTAACTATAACGGTCCTAAGGTAGCGAAATTCCTTGTCGGGTAAGTTCCGACCCGCACGAACGGCATAACGGTCTGAGCACTGTCTCAAGCATGGACTCGGTGAAATTGCAATGTCGGTAAAAATGCCGACTACCTGTAGCAAGACGGAAAGACCCTATGGAGCTTTACTATAACTTGGCATTGGGTTATATTTTAATATGTGCAGGATAGGTGGGAAACTATGAAGTGGAGACGTTAGTTTTCATGGAGTTGTCCTTGAGATACCACCCTTGTTAAAATGTAATTCTAACCCGTAATTCGGGGACAGTGTTTGGTGGGTAGTTTAACTGGGGCGGTTGCCTCCTAAAGAGTAACGGAGGCGCACAATGGTTAGCTAGGTTCGGATGGAAATCGAACTGATAGTGTATTCGCATAAGCTAGCTTGACTGAAAGACTTACAAGTCGACCAGACACGAAAGTGGGTGAAAGTGATCCGGCAATAAAGAATGGAATTGTTGTCGCTCAACGGATAAAAGTTACCCTAGGGATAACAGGCTGATTGCGTCCAAGAGTTCATATCGACGACGCAGTTTGGCACCTCGATGTCGGCTCGTCTCATCCTGGGGCTGGAGAAGGTCCCAAGGGTATGGCTGTTCGCCATTTAAAGAGGTACGCGAGCTGGGTTCAAAACGTCGTGAGACAGTTTGGCCACTATCTGCTATAGGCGCTTAGGAATTTGAGAAGATTTGCTCCTAGTACGAGAGGACCGGAGTGAACGAACCTCTGGTGGATCGGTTGTCAGGCCTACTGGCACTGCCGAGTAGCTAAGTTCGGAAGGAATAACCACTGAAAGCATCTAAGTGGGAAGTCTACTTCAAGATTAGATTCCTCTAGCTATAAGCTAATAAGTCCCCTTGGAGACTACGAGGTTGATAGGTTTCAGGTGTAAGTCTAGAGATAGATTGAGCCGAGAAATACTAATAGGACGAATGCTTTTATGACTTTTGAAACAAAAATTATTTTTTGTTAACTAACTTTAATTGTTCAGATTATTACAAATATATGATATCTTAATGTTAAAATCTTGGTAGTTATGACGGCTCAGGGTACACCTGTTCTCATTCCGAACACAGAAGTTAAGCTAGCTAGTGCTGATGGTATTGCATCTCCTAGATGTGAGAGAGTAGGTAGCTGCCAAGATTTTGATATTAAGATTAAATTAGAAGAAGCTAAAGGCTTAAAGTTAAAAAAAAAATGATATAATCTTTTGGCTTTAATCTTTTAGCTTTTCTCTTTTTAAGCCCAAGTAGCTCAGTGGAAGAGCAGTGGCCTTCTAAGCCAAAGGTCGTAGGTTCGATCCCTGCCTTGGGTACCATGTTTTTGATATTATCTATGGGTGATTAGCTCAGTTGGCGAGAGCATCTGCCTTACAAGCAGGGGGTCATAGGTTCGAATCCTATATCACCCACCATTTTTAAAAAAACTAAGTCTGATAATTTTATCAGACTTTTTTATTAGATATTTGAAGAAATATCTAAGACTTATAAGTTATTTTCTTATTTGATTTATTTTATAATTTTATTTTATGGATAGTAGTAATCTTACCAAAGCTAAGCAAATTATTTTAGCTTCAAATCATTTTTATAGTGTAAGAGATTTTCAATGAAATACTTTAATGATGTTATATTCAAAACCTGATGAGAAAGCTTCTTGTTGAACAGCTTGTTGTTTATGATGTTTTATGTTTCCTGTGTGAATAATTTATGCAATTTTATGATGAAAAAGATGAGTAAATAAACAAATTATACTTGAAGAAAATAATTGAAAAATTTTTATAATAGGAGATGCTAAATATGTATTAAAAGTATATAAAATATTAAAAAATTCAGAGTTATGAAATTTAGTGCCAGAATCTAAAAATATAAAAAAAATAAAGAAAACTATGTTATTAGTAAAAATAGTATGGATTACTTTTTTTATAATATTATTTATAATACTTATTAATTCTTCATCAAATAATGTTTAATAAATATAGTGAAACTCCAGTAAAAATAATTGAATGGTATCAAAAAAATATAAGTCCTGATCGTTCAAGTTTTAAAAAATATTTTCCAAATTGATATTGTAAATTTACTCCTACTTGTAGCGAATATACTAAACAATCTATAATAAAATATTGAGTTTTGAATTGAATAATAAAATGAATGTGGAGAATTTTAAGATGTAATCCATTTTCAAAATGATGAAAAGATTTACCTTAAAAATATAATCTCAAGTGAGATTATGTGAATAGAAAATAAAATGTGTAAATAGAATTTGATAAGAAATAAAAATTAATTATAAAAAAGTCTGATAATTTTATCAGACTTTTTTATTTGTTTTCAATTAATTAATATTTACAAATTTCAATTAATTAATATACTAAATCTAATTATTTAAACCTATTTATATCTAATGATACATTTTTTATGGAAAATTTCATTTTGGACACATATAATTAGAATATCTTTAATTATTGCTATGTTATGGTCTATTTTTGAATGAAATTGGGCTATTTTATTTGTTATTATATTAACTTTTTTATTTACTTATATTCATTTAGTTTTTAAAAAATATGATATAATTATACCTCAAGTTTTTCAATTTATCATAATATTTTTTATTTATTCATCTTTATTTTTATGAGATATTAATGAATTTTATTATTTATTTCCTTGGTGGGATATTGTTTTACATAGTTTTTCTTGAATTGCATTATGATTTATAGGCTTTTTAATTCCATATACTTTTTATAAAATAAGAGAATTTAAAGCCCCTCCTATTATGATTGTATTATTTTGATTTTGCTTTGCTGTAACTTTATGAACTTTATGGGAAATTACTGAATTTATTTTAGATAGCTTTTTTAATTTAAATATGCAAAAAGCAAGAGATTTAGTTGATATAAATTGAATAATTAATTCAAGAGAGTGAGTAAAAGATACTATGAATGATTTGGTATTAGATACTTTATGAGCTTTTTTTGCATCTGTATTTTGATATTTTTATTTAGTTTGATGAGAAAAATCATTTATTTATAAAAAACTTATTGAAATATTTGAAAAATCAAATAATTATTTTGAACACAAAAAAGAAAAATTTTTTAATAAATAATATATGAATTTAAATACTCAAGAAAAGATAAATAAATTTTTAGATAATAAAAATCTAAAAAATAAAATAATAATTGTTTATTGACCAACAGCTTGCTGAAAAACAAGCCTTTGAATTGATATTGCCAAATATATAAATTCAGAAATTATTTCAACAGATAGTAGGCAAATATTTAAATATTTAAATATTTGAACTTGAAAGGCTACAAAAGATGAAATGGATTGAATAATTCATCATATGATAGATATTATAACCCCAAATATTTCTTATAGTGTTTGAGAATTTAAAAAAGAAAGTTTAAAAATTATAGATAATTTATTTTTAAAAAATAAAATTCCAATACTTGTTTGATGAACTGGGCTTTATATAGATAGTTTAATTTATGATTTTAATATACCAAAAGTTCCTTGAGATAAAGAATTAAGAGAAAAGTTAGAACAAGAAGCTAAGCAGTTTTGAAAAGAATTTGTTTATAAAAAATTAATTGAAATTGATTCAAAATACGCTAAAACTATTCATCCACATAATTTAAATTATGTGATTAGATGAATTGAAGTCAAGATGTTATCTTGAAAATCAAAACTTGATTTTGTCCAAGATAAAATATTAAAATATGATACTTTATTTTTAACTCCATATAATTGAGATAGAGAAAAGTTATATGAAAAAATAAATAAAAGAATAAATTTAATGTTTGAATCTGGACTAATAGAAGAAGTTATAGAAATATTGAATAATTGATTTTTAAAAACGGATTTTTGATTACAAACTATTTGATATAAAGAAGTTGTGGAGTTTTTAGACTGAAAAATCACAAAACAAGAATGTATAGATAAAGTTTCTCAAGCAAATAGAAATTATGCTAAAAGACAATTAACTTGGTTTAGAAAATATCCTAATTAAAAGTCAAAGTCTTATTTTTGAAAAATATTTTAAAATATGTTATTATATAAATAACTTAATTTTAATTTAGCAGATGTGTCTAAAATACAAAAAATAATAAAAGATTTTAAAAGTAAAATAGAAAAAGATAATAAAAATTTAAAAAGTAAAGATTCAAATTCTCAAGTTGATGATTTATTTTTAGTTTCTCAAACAACATCATCAGTATGATTAAAATGATCTAATTTATCAATTAATAAAAATTTAAAAGAAGATGATGAAAATATCATATATTTTGTTAATGACTTGATATTGAATGCTATTTCAAAATGAGTTTCAGATATACATATAGAACCAAATGATAAAGAAGTTAAAATTAGATTTAGAATAGATTGAAATTTTATAAATTATAAGTCATTTGAATTATCAAAAGCTAGTTCTTTAATAGCTAGAATAAAAATTTTAGCTTATTTAAGAATAGATGAGCAAAGATTACCTCAAGATTGAAAAATAAATTTTAATTTTTTTTGATGAAAATCAGTTGATTTAAGAATATCTATTTTACCAAATATTTATTGAGAAAAAATAGTTATTAGAATTTTAAAAAAAGAAGAAAAACCAACTGACTTAAAAAATCTTTGAATTTTGCCTTATAATATGGTAAAAATAAAAAAACATTTATGAGATACTCATTGAATGATTTTAGCTGTATGACCTACTTGAAGTTGAAAATCAACAACACTATTTTCACTTTTATCACAATTTAATGCTTTAGACAATAATATTTCTACTCTTGAAGACCCAGTAGAATATCGTATACCTTGAGTAAATCATACTCAAATAAATCCATCTATTTGATTTACATTTGCAAGTTGATTAAGATCACTTCTAAGACAAGACCCAGATATTATAATGGTTTGAGAAATAAGAGATGAAGAAACTGCAAAATTAGCTGTTGAATCATCAATTACTTGACACTTAGTTTTTTCAACTTTACATACAAATTCAGCAACTCATACATTATCAAGACTTGTGAATTTATGAGTAGATCCACTTTTATTATCATCAAGTTTAAGACTTATTATATCTCAAAGACTTGTTAGGAAATTATGTTCTAAATGTAGAGAAAAATACTCTCCAGAAGATAGGGTTAAAAATGCTATTATTTGAAAAGTTTGAAAATATATAAAAGATAAAGAAAATATATTGCTTTATAAAGCAAAAGATTGATGATGTGAACAATGTAATAATACTTGATATAAATGAAGAATTTGAATATATGAAATACTAGAGATGAATGATAAAATAGAGGATTTACTTATTAAAAATGCCTCAAAAACTCAAATAGAAATTCAAGCAATTTGAGATGGTATGGTGACAATAAAAGAAGATGCCTTCTTAAAAGTAGTTATGTGAGATACTTCTATTGAAGAGATACTTAGTGTTTTATGAAATTAATACTTGAAAAAATACATTTTTTTTATAAAATAGGTTTAATTTTTTATTAATTAAACCTATTTTTATGCAAATTAGTTCACTTGAGATTAGACAAAAATTTTTAGATTTTTTTAAAACTAAAGATCATAAGGTTATACCATCTGCTTCAGTTGTTCCTGATAATGACCCAACAGTTTTGTTTAATACAGCTTGAATGCAACCTTTAGTACCATATTTACTTTGAGAAAAACATCCTTTATGAAAAAGACTTTGTGATTATCAAAAATGTGTAAGAACTTGAGATATTGATGATATTTGAGATAATACTCATTTAACATTTTTTGAAATGCTTTGAAATTGGTCTTTATGAGATTATTTTAAAAAAGAATCTATTTCTTGGAGTTATGAATTTTTAACTGATAAAAAATGGCTTTGAATAGATATTAAAAAACTTGCTGTAACTGTTTTTGAGTGAGATGAAAATGCTCCTAAAGATGAAGAATCTGCAGAAATTTGGAGAAGCTTATGAATTAAAAATATATCATACTTATGAAAAAAAGATAATTGGTGGGGGCCAGCAGGACTTACTTGACCTTGTGGACCAGACACAGAAATTTTTTATTGGGTGTGAGAAACTGAATTTCCAACACCTGGAAGTACAGTTTGAAATGATGAAAAAAACTGGATGGAAATTTGGAATAATGTATTTATGGAATACATAAAAGATGAAAATGGGAATTTCCTAAAAGCAAAAATGCAAAATGTTGATACTGGTATGTGACTTGAAAGAATTACTAGAACTCTCTCTTGAGCTACTTCAGTTTATGAAACTGATGTTTTTTCTTGAATCATCAAAGAAATAGAAAATACTTTAAATATAAGATATAATGATGAAACTAAAAAATCAATTAGAATTATTGCTGATCATATAAGAACATCAGTTATAATGTTATCTGATTGAGTTATTCCTTCAAATGTTGATCAAGGTTATATTTTAAGAAGATTATTAAGAAGAGCTATTAGAGAATGACACAAACTTTGAGCAAATAAAGAATTTCTTTCAAGTATTGCAAATGTTGTAATAGAAAACTTTAAAGATATTTATGAAAATATAAAAACTAAAAAATCAGAAATTCTTGAAGAAATAATAAAAGAAGAAAAGAGTTTTGGTGAAACACTTGAAAAATGATTAAAGGAATTTGATAAGCTAGTATTTTGATTTCAAGTTGCATTTGAAAAAACTTGAAAAAAAATTGATACAATATCTTGAGATAAAGCATTTAAACTTTATGATACTTTTTGATTTCCTTTAGAAATGACTATTGAACTTGCAACAGAAAAAAATTTAAAAGTAGATGAAGAATGATTTAGAGAGTCTTTTAAAAGACATCAAGAATTATCAAGAGCTTGAGCAAGTCAAAAATTTGCAGGATGACTTGCAGATCACTCTGAAACTACAACTATGCTTCACTCAGCAACACACCTGATGCTTGCATGACTTAGAAAAGTACTTTGAGATCATGTTCACCAAGCCGGATCAAATATTACAACAGAAAGATTAAGATTTGATTTTACACATGATGAAAAAGTAACTCCTAAACAATTAAAAGAAGTTGAAGATTATGTAAATGAAGCTATTTTAGATGAAACAACAAGAATTTTAGAAGAAATGCCAAAACAAACTGCAAAAGATAATTGAGTTGAATGATCTTTTTGGGAAAAATATCCAGATATAGTAAAAGTTTATAGTTTTATTTGAAAATCATGAACTATTTATTCAAAAGAGCTTTGTTGATGACCACATGTTGAAGAAACAAAAGATATGTGAGTATTTAAGATAGTAAAAGAAGAAGCTTCAAGTAGATGAGTAAGAAGGATAAAGGCAGTTTTAGAAAAATAATTTAAACTTATGTCAAAAAAATAAATAGACTATTAGTCTATTTATTTTTTATTTGCAAATAAGCACTTTTTACATAAACTCTAAAAGCCAAGATATTACATTAAAAACTTAAATAAGTTTAAAAAAAGGGCAACTTAGTTGCTCTAGCTCTTTTTTAATTTTATTTGAGAAGTGTAATGTTTTGGCGAACAATAAGAGTATATTAAGTTGCCCTTTTTTGTTTGCTAAAACATTACACTCTTCCTATCTCAATTTATTTTGGCATATTATTTTATAATATGCTTTTTATGTTTAAAAATAAAAAAATAAAATTATTTGAAGCTTTTGCATGAATATGAAGCCAACATCAAGCATTATTAAATTTGTGATTTAAAGTTGATATAATTTGAATAAGTGATTGGTATACAGATGCAATAATTGCATATTGATTAAAATATTTAAATTTAAAACCTAAAAAAATAGATAAAACTAAAATATTATTATATTTAAGTAAATATTCATTAAGTCTTAATAGTAAAATAAAAGCAAAAAATTTATGATGATTATCTAATGATAAATTATCAATATTATGTCAAGTTGTAAAAAAATACTGAAACCTTGATATAAAAAATTTAAAATGAGAGAATTTTATTTGAAAAAATATTGATTTATTTACTTATTCTTTTCCATGTCAAGATATTTCTCAACAATGAAAACAAAAATGATTTTCTAGATGAACTCAATCAAGATCTTGATTATTGTGGGAAGTTGAAAGGATTTTAAAAGAAGTTAAAAATACTGACAAAAAATCATTACCAAAAATTTTGATGATGGAAAATGTTAAAGCAATTTTAAACCGAAATTTTAAAGGGGATTTAGATTTATGGATAAATGAATTAAATAATTTATGATATAAATCAACGAAACCTTTTGTTATAAATGCTAAAGATCTTTGAGAAGCTCAAAATAGAGAAAGAGTTTTTATGTTATCTTTCTTAGAAAAGAATAATTTAAAAGACTTTAAAATTGAAAAAATATATAAAGATAAATATATAAAAGATATTTATTGTAAAAATTTAATTCATGAAAAATTTATTACAAATAGAAAATTTAAAATTATAGAAAAAGATAAACATATTTGAATAAAAAAAGCTTTTTTAGATTGATATTCTAATTTTAATGCAGAAAATTATGTATATTATTTAGATTGAAAATCTCCAACAATTACAGCATCTGGAGCTCATTCAAGAGTAAAGTTTTTTGATGAAAATAAAAATATAATTTATTTAAATGCTTTTGAACACTTAAAATTACAATGATTTAATGATGAAGAATTTTATAAAAAATTAGTAAAAATTTGATTAACTGAAAATAAAATAAAATTTTTAGCTTGAAATTCTATAAATATAAAAGTATTAGAAGAAATTTTTAGTTTTTATCTATTATAATTATGTATATATTAAATATCCCATTTATATCAAGACCTAAAGCAAAAATATTAACTAAATGAATTGCTAAGTACATAATAAATCAAAATTGATATGTTATTGATGAATATGTAGAACTTTTAAATTGAAGTGAGTTTCAATGAAAAGGCAAATATTGATTAAAATTTGATAAAAAAATTATTAAATTTAGGGAAAATTTTATGGATAATTCTATAGAAACAGAAGTTTTATCACAAGAAAAATTAAATTATATAAATAATTACTTTTTAAATAATTTAACAACTGTTTTAAATCATGACAAATTTACTACTTGAAGTAACCCTTCATGAAGTAATTTTGATTTTAGAAAAACTCCATATATAATATATTGATGAGATTATAATCAATTTTTATTTATTAATTTTTTTAAAACTTTAAGGATAAAAAATAAAGAAAATTTTAGAACTCAAAAACTACAAACTTTAAATTTAGATAAATATATTAAATTATTCCCAGAAATTTGAAAAGATTTTATAAAATTTAATGAAATATTATTTAAAGCTCTAAACTCTGATAATGAAAGTGAAACTAAAGAAATAGATAATAGAGAAGATATAATATGAATTATTGATTTTATATTATCAAATAACTATAAATTAGATTTACAAAATGAAGATGAAATAAATAATCAAAGAATATTAAAACTTAGAAGAATTTTTAAAAATAGATTAAATTTAGTAAAACCATCTGATCATTTATTTTGAAAATTACCTGCAGATATGTGTGAGTGAGCTCATATTTTTCCAGTTTCTGAGATAAAAAAATTACCACTAGATAAGTGGTATATGATTGCTGATGAAAATAATTGATTAAGTCTTCCTATTCAAATCCATAAATTATATGATACTTATAAAATACATTTTAGTGAAAATTGAGATATTATTTTTACAAATATTGAATATAAAAAACATTTACTTGAGATTTTTAAAAAAGAATTTATTGAATCAAAAATATCAAGTAAAATTTTAAATAATGAAAGAAAAAAATATATAAAAATGTATAATTCTCAATTAATAATAGATAACCAAACTCCTAATTTTTGATCTTAAAGTAAAAATATATAATAATTAATTTTTGCAAAAATATCTTTATTTATATAATAAAAATAAATAAATTTAAATATAACCTTATGACAAAAAAAATTAACATAACAACTATTGGATGATGATCTTGAACATTTAATGTTATTTATTGACTTAAAAAAGTTTTTGATGAAGAAACAAGAAATTTATCGACTATTATTGCTATGACAGATAGTTGATGAACTACTTGAGAAATAAGAGATAAATACTGAGTTTTACCACCTTGAGATATAAGAAGAGCTATTTGTGCACTTGCATCTAATACCTGAATGGTTAGGAAATTATTTGAGTATAAATTCAAGGATGAAACATGAGTTATTTGATGAAATAAAGTTGGAAATATTATATTAGCTGCTCTGTGAGATATAACTTGATCATTTGAAAAATGACTTGATGAGGCTTGTAAGTTTTTTGATGTAGAATGAAAAATAATTCCTGTAACTTTAGATGATGTTCATTTATGAGTTGAATTTGAAGATGGGACAAAGATTATTTGAGAAAAAAATATTGATATTTCAGATAAAAATGATTTTGAGAGAAGTCATAATATAAATCAAAATGTTATAGACGCTTTTTTAGTATGATGAGATTGAATCCTAAATCCAAAAGCAAGAGAGGTTATACTTAATAGTGATTATATTATACTATGACCTTGAGATTTCTATACTTCAATAGTGCCAAATTTACTTTCAAAATGAATGAAAGAAGCACTAAAAGAAACAAATGCAAAAATCATTTATGTTTGTAATATTATGACAAAAAAATGAGAAACTACCACTTATGAATTAAAAGATTTTATAGATAATATTGAAAAATATGCTTGAGAAGTTATTGATTATGTTTTTGTAAATAATTGACATATAAGCGAAGAACTTGCATTAAAATATAAAATAGAAGAATGAAAAAAGCCAGTAAAATTAAAAGATTATTCTTTATTTGAAGGTAAAAAATATAAAATAATTGAGAGAGATTTTGTAGATGAATGAGATGTTGTAAGACATCATCCATTAAAACTTGCAAAAACTATGAAAGATTTAGTTTCTTGATGGATAAAATAAAATGTCTATATTTAAAACTTCATGAATAGTACTAAAAATTAATAAATTAAAAGATAATGAGTTTTTAATTTATGTTTTTTCATATGATTATTGAAAACTTAATCTAAAAGTAAATTTATCTAAAAATAAAAAATCTCTTGATATATGATATATTATAAATTTTGAAATATATAATAAAAAAGAATTAAATATAAGTGAAGTAAAAAATATAAAAATATTAAAAGAATTTAATTATGATAACAAAAGTTATGAAATAATTATTTTATTTTTAAATTTACTTAAATATATTTTTGATGAAACTGCTTTTAATAATCCTGTTTATGAAATATACAATATAATATATTTTTTAAATAATTATGATGAAATAACTACCCAAAAAGTTATTTTATCACACTTAAAAATAAAAAATATATTATGATTATTAAATATAGACTCAACAAATCAAGATATAAGAAAAATACTTTATTTTGTATCAAAAGAAAATATTAAAAATATTTTTAGACTTGAAAAATTAAATATTGAAATATTAAAAGATTTAGAAAAATTAATAAAGTAATAAAAATTAAAATTATCAAGAGAGTTTTATTTTATTTTTAGCTTTTTTTTTGAAATACTACAAATATATGTTATAATAAAAGTGAATTTTTAGATATTTAAGATAAATATGAATTATTGAGCGATATTTTTTATAATAATTATATTACTAGTAGTATTTTTTTATATATTAATACTTAGAAAAAAAGAAAATCTTAAAAGAACTTTGAGGTTGTCTTTTTTGAGTGTAACTATGCCTAAGAAAAATTCAGATTTAGACGAAAAACAAGAAACTTTAAAAGATTTTAAAGAAGTAATATCTATTATGGAGCAACTACTTGCATCTTTAAAGAGTATACAATCAAATAAAATTAAAACAAAAATATTGTGACAAGACACATTTTCTTTTGAATATATTGCTCATAACCAAGAAATACTTTTTTATGTAGTTTGTCCTTTTGAATACAAAGATTTATTTGAAAAACAAATAAATTGATTTTATCCAGATGCGATTATAGAAGAAACTCCTGAAGTAAATATTTTTGAATGAAAAAAATATTATAATTGAACTTATTTGGATTTAAAAAAAGATTTTTATTATCCACTAAAAACATATCAAAAACTAGAATCAGATCCAATAAATAATATTACAAATGCTTTTTCAAAATTTAAAGAAGATGAATCTTGAGTAATTCAGATTTTACTAAAACCGATAAATGATGATTGGCAACATGAGTGTTCTTCTCAATCAAGTAAAATAATGGAATGAAAAAAGCAAAGTTTTTCTTTTAATCCTTTAAATATTTTGATATCTATTGTTGAATTGTTTTTTATACCAAAAGATGAAGAGAAAACCCCTAATCAATCAAAAGAAACAAGTGCTTTAACTCAAGAGAGAGCAAAACTTGTTGATGAAAAAGCTCAAAAAACTGGTTATGAAGTAATTATTAGAGCAATAACAACTTGAAATGATAAAATTTCAACAAATTCAAATTTGACTAATATAGTTTCAAGTTTTAGACAATTTAATTATCCTGATTTTAATTGATTTATTTCAACAACAAGACATAATGAAGATACTTTAATAAAAAATTATATATTTAGATATTTCTCAAAACCATTTTATTTAAAACAAGATTTATTAAATACTGAAGAAATTGCTTCTTTATTTCATTTTCCACATATAAAATACAACAAAACACCAGAAATAAAATGGCAAAATTTTAAAATAATAAAAGCCCCTTCAAGTATACCAAAAGAATGACTAGTTTTGTGAGACAATATCTATAGATGAGTTAAAAAAGAGATAAAAATAAAAGATGAAGATAGATTTAGACATTTTTATGTGATAGGTCAAACTTGAACTTGAAAATCATCTATTTTACAAGTGATGGCAAGGCAAGATTTGAAAAATTGAAAATGAATTGCTGTAATTGATCCACATGGGGACTTAGCAAAAGACTTGATTCCTTTTATCCCAAGAGAAAGAGCAGATGATGTAATTATTTTTAATCCAGCAGATGTAGAAAGACCTATGTGATTAAATCTACTTGAAGCACACTCTCCAGATGAAATGGAACTTGTGGCTATGGATGCTTTAAATATAATGATAAAATTATTTTGAAATGAGATTTTTTGACCTCGTATCCAAGATTATTTTAGAAATGGAGTTTTGGCTTTGATGGAATACCCAGAATGATGAGCTATTACAGATATTGTAAGACTTTTTACAGATGAGGATTTTCAAAAAGATAGAGTTAGACATATAAAAAATCCTATAGTAAAAGCATGGTGGGAAAAAACTTATGCTTCGATGTGAGATAGAGAAAAACAAGAAATGATTCCTTATTTTGCTGCAAAATTTGGTTGATTTATTACAAACACTATGATGAGAAATATTATCGGGCAAGTTAAATCATCTTTTGATATATTTGATGTTATGAATAATTCAAAAATCTTAATGGTTAATTTATCGAAATGAATTTTATGAGATATAAATTCTGAATTACTTTGATTAATTTTGGTTTCTAAAGTCCAAATGGCTGCTATGAGAAGACAAAATATGTCAAAAGAAGAGAGAAAAGATTTTTTTATGTATATTGATGAATTTCAAAACTATATAACTCCAAGTATTGAGTCTATATTATCAGAAGCAAGAAAATATCGTTTAGGTTTAGTTTTAGCACATCAATATTTATGACAACTTGAAAAAAGTGACGCTTTAACTAAATCAAATTTAAATTTAAAATGAGCAATATTTTGAAATGTATGAAGTATTATGAGTTATAAAATATGACCAGAGGATGGAGAATTTATGGAAAAATATTATGCTCCAGTATTTTCAAATCAAGATTTAGTAAATATGGATAAATTTAAAGCTGTAATGAAGTTATCAGTTGATAATCAACCAACTACACCATTTTCAATTATTCCTAAAAATCCTTATTTAGAGCATTGAGATGAAAATCTTGCAAAAGCATTTACTGAATTATCAAGATTAAAATATTGAAGAGATAGAAAATTTATACAAAAAGAAATTGAGTATAGAATAGGAACTATGTAATTAATTATTTAATTTTTTAAAATATGATAGACCCAAAAACATTACTTGATGAAAATCTAGCTTTAAAAAAAGAAAATCAAATACTTAAAACAAAGTTAAATATAGTTCAAGTTTGGATGAAAAAAGAAGTTAAAGAGCAAACTTTGAAAATAGCAAAACAAAAAACTTCTAAATTAGCTATTGAAACAAGGGAGGATTTTTTACAAGAAAATTTCGAAGAAGTTTTAGCAAATAAGATAAATGATTATTTTGGAGATTTATTGCTTTTAAATGCTCCAAAATGAACTATAGAATGAATTACTTGAGCTGAAATAAATTATTATAATATGTTAAAAAACCCATCTATTGATGGATTTGCTGTAATTTCTGCTTATCATAAAGTGCTTGATTTATTTATAGAAAGTTTTGTGACAAACAACTTTAGAAAATTTGCAAAGAAAAAATGATGCACTATATTGAGAGTTAATGATCCACTTGAAAAATCATTGAATTTAATAGTAAATTCAAAATATATTTTAAGTGTTTGAAGACTTTTTGGACTTTTAAGAATGATAAAAGAAGATCAAAAATTGTATGATTATTGAAAATGTTTTAAAGAGTATTTAGATAAATACTCTGAATTAAAAGAAATTTTATTAGAAGATGATTTTTATGATAAATTTTCAAGATTAAATAAATCAGAAGTTTTAGCAAGTAAAAGACATAGTTGAACTATATCAAAAAAAGATACTACAGATGCTAGAAAAATTTTGATTTGAGAATTAAGAAACAAAAAATCAATAATATACAGACTACTTGAATGACAATCAGTTTTAATTTAAAAAAATCCTTTTTTAAAAGGATTTTTTTTAATCTAAATCAATATATTGGTCAATTCTAATTTGCCAAACAAATTCATCTACATGTGAAACTAAAATCATTCATCACTCAAATTCATCTAGTGCTTTAGCTATAACTGGGATATGTCTAAAATTTATATGATTTGTAGGCTCATCTAAAATTAAGATTCAAGGTTTTAAAAATACTAATCTACAAAATGCTACAAGTCATTTTTGTCATTCAGATAAAAATCAAATCTCTGATTTCATAATATCTCAAGTAATTAAAAATCAAGCAGCAATAGATCTTAAATCTTGCTCTGTCATATCATTTCAAGCAGCTTCTCTTAAACAATCATAAACTGATTGTTTAAAGTCGAGGTTTGAAAAATCTTGTCTATAATATCATATTTTTACTCAAGAAGCTACTTCAACTCAAGATTCACTTTGATTTACTATTTTTTCAAGTAAAGTTGATTTTCAAATACCATTTGGTCAAGAAAGTAGTATATGATCATCTTTTCTTAAATCAAATTCTACATCTTTTTTAGTAGGTTTGTTATTTTTTATAATAGTTACTTGTCTTATTTTTAATAAAACTCATCAAATATCATCTTGAAGAGGAATTTTAAATTCTCTAATAGTTTTATCTTCTTTTCTTGTATCAACTATATCATCTTCCATATCATCAGCTAATTCTCTCATTTTTTTAGCAACAGCTCTTAGTTTTCATCATTTATGGGCAAAAACTTCAGCTTGTTCTTTTTTTGCTTGAGCTTCTTTTGCAAGTCTTGCATTTGCTTGATTATCTTTTTCAATTTTTCTTTTAATTTGCTCAACTACATCGTTATAATCTCAAACAAACTGCTCAGTTGTTTTTGTATTACTATCAAGATAAACTACTCAATCAGTAAAACTATTTAAAAATTCAGCATCATGAGAAATTACAATAACAGTTTTTTTGTAATTTTGTAAGAAATTTGTTAAACTCCAAATACCATCTTTATCTAAATTGTTTGTAGGTTCATCAAGTAATAAAATATCAGGTTTTTGAATCAAAGCACTTGCAAGTAATAATCTTGCTTGTTGTCATCCAGAAAAACTTTTAATAATCCTATCTAAAGGAGCATTTAAATTTACAACATCTAAAATCTCTTTTATATCTTTATCAATATTGAATTGAGTTTTATCTCTATGATATTTTCTAAAAAAATCTCAAACAGTTAATTCTTTATCTTCTGGTAAAACTACTTGATATCAAGTAGCAATAGTTGCATTTAAGTCAATATTTATTATTCAAGAAAGTTGCTTTAAACCTCAATTAATAAGTTTAAAAATAGTTGATTTTCAAGCTCAATTTTGTCACATTAAAGTTATTTTAGATCATGCTCTTATGTTAAAAGTAACATCTTCTAAAATTGGTTTTCTATGGTCATAATTAAATTCTACTCACTTAAAACTTATAACAGTTTCATTTGCCATTTTTTGTTTATTTTAATAATTAAATCGAGCCTATTATATAAAATTTTTAAAAAAGACAAGTTTTAAAACTTTCTTAAGTATTTAACTTCTAAACTTTCTTTAATAAATTCTATAATATCACTTGGTTTTATATCTTTATCTAAAACAATATTTTCTCATAAAAAAGTTATATCTTTATTTTGTGCAAAAATTTCTTTTGCATTATTTATATCATAAATTTCAGGTTTTCAAGAAATATTTGCAGAAGTCAAAAATATTGGTCAAATTTCTTTTATAAGGTTTTTTTGTATCTCATTGTTTGCTACACGAAAAGAAATATTTTTATAAATTTCTTTATTTTCATATACAAATTCATCTTCTCACAAATTTAACATCATCTCAATATTTGGACAGCTTGTTATTACAGAAAAAGGTTTTTCATAGTTTTTTAAGAAATTAATTTGCTCTTTATTTAGGGAAGTGTATTTTTCTAAAAAATCAAAATCTTCAACCATTATTGCAAGAGGTTTTTTTAGATCTCTTTTTTTTAGTTTATAGATTTTATGATAACTTTTTGTATCATAAATAGCACATCATATTCAAAAACAAGTATCAGTTGGTAATATATAAATCATATTTTATTATTAATATTAAAAAAATAAAAGATTAATCTTTTATTTTTTCTTCATTTTTTATTGATTTCATTAAAGGAAATAAAACTACATCTCTTAAATTATCTTGTCAAGTAAGTAATGAAAATACTCTTTCAATTCACATTCACCAACCTGATTGAGGAGCCATACCATATTCCATAGCTAAAACAAAATCATCATCTGGAGAAGTTGCTTCTTCATCTCACATTTTTTTTGCACTTGATTGAGCATCAAAATTTTCTTTTTGAATTATTGGGTCAACAAGCTCTGAATATGCTTTTATAACTTCCCATCAATTTATAACTACTTGAAATTGTTCTACAATTTCTTGATTTTCATCTGAAGTTCTAGCTAAAGGTTGCATTGTTTTAGGATAATTATAAACAAAAGCAGGTCATACTATAGAAGGTCTTAAAACTTTTTTATATAAATAATCAATTAGCGTAGGAACAAGCATTTTATCCATTCATTCAAATGAAACTCAAGCATCTTTGATATCTTTTTTAAGTTTTTCTTCATCTCAAATTTTGTATTTTGAAACATCTATTCAGCAAGCATCAAAAACTCATTTTACATAGTCAATTCTTTGCCAAGGAGTTTGGAAATTTACAAGTTTTTCAACTCAAAGTTTATCTTTTACCATAACTTCTTTTTTAAATTCAGTAATATTTTTAAAAATATAATCAAACATTTTTTCTGTAAAATCTATATTATCTTTATAATTCCACCAAAGAGAGTAGTGTTCTATTGCTGAAAATTCCTGAATATGACTTGGATCACTTCATTCATTTCTAAAATTACGAGTAAATTCTACAACTTTTTCAAATCTTCAAACAGTAATTCTTTTTAGGTAAGTTTCTGGAGAAATTCTTAAAAAAAATTCTTCATCAAAATCATTATGATGAGTTATAAAAGGAGCTGCTGCAGCTCATGATGCTGCATTTCATAAAACAGGAGTTTCTACTTCAAAAAAATTATTTTCATAATAAAAATCTCTTAAAACTTTTATAAATTTTGATCTTAAAACAAATCTATTGTATGATTCCTCATTTGAAATCATATCTAAATATCTTTGTCTATAAATAGTTTCTTCATCTTTTAATCAATGAAATTTTTCAGGTAAAGGTCTTAGAGCTTTACTTAATATTTGAAATTCTGTAACAAATATTGTTAATTCTCAGTGTTTTGTATTAAATAATTCTCAGCTTACTCAAATATAATCTCAAGTATTTAAAAATTTTTCTGCTATTTTATAAGCACTTTTTTCTTCATTTTCAATTAAAATACTTTCTACAACTTTTTTTCAAGTATTAAATAAAACTTTATCTTTTATGAAACATATTTGGATAATTCAAGTTTGATCCATTATTTTTGCAAAAGCAAGTTTTCAATGACTTTTAAAATTAAGCATTCTTCAAGCTGTTTTATAAATAGATTTAGCTCACAATTCTTGTAATTCTTCTATCGTCTTAGCTGTATTTGAGTTTTGTTTTATAAAATCAATATCTTGTTTATTAGGAAAACAATTTGCATAAGGTATAACTCATGCTTCTTTTAATTTTTTAGTTTTTTCTATTCTATCAATAGACTCATTTGAATAATCAAACATTTTTTTAATTATAATTTAAATAAAATTTATATTAGTATATTTTTTTTACTTTAAAAATCAAAAAAAGTTTAATTTTTTAAAAATTAAACTTTTTTAAATACTAGGCTTGAAAGTAAAAATTATTTTACTTCTTTTAATTTTGCAGCTTTTCAAGTTAATTCTCTAATATAAGCTAAATTAGATCTTCTAACTTTAAATTGTCTTAATATTTCTATTTTTTCAATAGTAGGAGAGTGAACAGCAAATATTCTTTCAACTCCAAATGCTCAAACTTTTCTTCTAACAGTTATAGTTTTTTCTAAAGCAGTTTTTCAAGCTGTTTTAATAATTATACCTTTAAATCTTTGAGCTCTTGATTTACCTCATTCATTTATAAGTTGGTATACTTCAACTTCCATTCAAGTTCTAAAATCATTAACATTTTCTTTTTTAAATTGAGCTTGAACTTTGTTTACTAATTCAAAATTTCACATAAATTTTTTATTAAAAAATACTCATTAACACTTAAATAAAAAATGATAAGTGTTAAAAACGCACATATCATAATTACTTTTTTATTTTTTGCAAATTTTTATTTAATATTATTGTTTTAATAGTTTTTCATTTATAAAATTAAAATTCAATCTTCAATTATTATTTAATACTCAAGTTTGCTTCAAATTTTCTCCAAAAGAACTAGAAGAAAATCTATCTCAAATATTTCATCATCTTATACTTTCTGTAGTCATATTATTTTCTTTTCAAACAATTTTATTCCAAATATTTAAAAATTCTCTATCACTATTTTTTGTTTGATCTATTGCATCACTTTTTGTAAATCAATTGTTTATATCAAGAGGTTTACTTAGTCAAAGTGATGCTTGATTTTTATTTATAAGATTTTGTAATCTCAAAAAATCACTAAATAGCATGTGTGTCACTCAAATAGAGTCTAAGAAATTAAGAGTATCTTTAGCTTCTTTATCTTTATCTTGTATAGTTTCAGATGAGTTTCACATTTCTTTTGTATAGTATCTCAAAAATTCATCTTCTCTTTGAGTAAGTTCTTGACTAAGAGTATTTATTTGATTTTGAATTTTTTCTTTTTTTAAAATTATTTCTTCTATTTTTTCTAATTCTACTCTTAGTCATTCAAGCTTCATTTCCCCCTCAAAAGTATGTGGCTTATTTTCTAATATTTCTATATCTTTAATAATTTGATTTTGAGTATTTTCTATATTGTTTAAGTTAAGAGATTGTAATTTATTTTCAAGTACTTGTTTTTGTCATTCAATTCTTAATTTTTCATTACTAAATGCTCATCTTATATCAAGTAATCTTGGTGATATGATATCTGTTTTGATGCGATATCAGTTTTTTCACTCAATATATGATGATGGTGGAAGATTTCAAGTTTCTATTACTTTACTATATCATCTTTTTTCATCTATTTGAGTAGTGAGTATATTTCATACTTTTTTAATATCTTCTTTGGAAGCATTTGGAAAATATGGTGAAGTATCAAGGAGTTTATCTAGTCTATTTTCTTGTTTTGTAAAATCTTTTGGATCTTTTGGAATTGTTTGAAGTCTTGATAGAAGATTTGGATCATTTGTGCTTTCTAGGAAACTATAGAATGCTGTATATGATTTTTCATCATCTTTTAAAGATGAAAATATTTCTTGGAGTTTTTGTGGATTTGAGTTGAAATATGTTAAAAATGCATCTATATCTGTATTATCATAAGAATTTTCAAACTTTTTTAATAATTCTAGTAACTCCTTATCATTATTTTGAGCATATTTTGTTAATCATTCTTTAAATATTGGATATGTGTCTTGAAAGGTTTTAAGTTTTTCTTGAGAGGTTTGCTTACTTTCTTGAGAGGTTTGTTTTTCTATTAGTGAAGCAAATTTAGGATCATTTATAAATTCATTAATTCATTTTTGATCTATTAGAGTAAATCAAGATTTAAAATATAACTTTAATTTAATATTTGATATACTATTTAATAACTGAATTAATTTATCTTTGTTTTCAAAATCGGTTTTTAGTAAACTTTCAAAAGTAGAAAAGTTTGGATAATCTTTTAGTGTATCATACTTTTCTTGATCAAGTCATGGAATACTCTCCTTTATAGTATGAATATTTTCTAATTGTGTATTTTGTATTTCACTCATAAAAATAAGAGAAAGATATAAACTTTCTCTTATTTTATCATATATGATATTATTTTGCAAAAATTGAAATTATTTTTTCTTAAAAGCATCAGCAAGTGCATTTAGAGTTGCTATATCTCTTCTATTTCTAGCTATTGTTTCTCTGTTTTGGGCTATACGTTGTCTAGTTTTATCTATATTTGCCATTCTCTCTGCTGTTGCTTGTTTAATAAATGGTATATATTGATTTGTGTATTGAGTTATGTTTATATAAAATGGAGATCATTTTTTTATAACTCAACTTTCAACTAGATATGACACCATATCAGGAGTCATTGAATCAAGGTCTTTTAGTCATTTTTTTGTTTCAACCATAATTTCATCATAGTCTTTTTTACTACTAGGATTTATCTCTTTTAATCATTGTTGATATAGGGCATTAAAATCATTTTCAAGAGTTGAGAGTAGTTTTTTATACTCAGAGTTATTTGTCACAGAATTTGCTTGAGTTTCAATTTTTTGTGGTTCTGAAGCCTGAGCAGTATTAGGGATTTGTGATAGTCATAATCATAACATAGCTGCAAGTAATGCTATTTGAGTTTTGTCTTTTATACTTTGACAAGCTCTTTCAAAAGTAGATTGTCTTTGATTTTCTGGAGATTGTTTTACTTCATTGTAACAAACTTGTGCTTCAGATGATAATTTATTTGTCATAATATTTTAGTTAAAATATATTATATTGTGTCTCTATTTTACTTATTTTTTGAGGAATTGCAAGATTATTATATTGAAAGGATTTTAAATTTGACAATACATATTTTTTATAGATATTGTAATTATATAATTTATATCTTTAAAGTATTTATGAATAAAAATATAGAATCATATTTAGAGAAAAACAATATTACAAGAATCAATGATTTTATAATTAATTTTTTTTGAGATGATTTAGATTTTTTAGGTTTTTTGGGAAGTAAATCTAATTGAAACTTTTCTGATTATTCAGATATTGATTATATAATTTTATTGAATACTGATGTAGATCAGCCTAATATGGAAAAATTATCTCCTATTTTAAAAGAAAAGATATCTAAATTATGAATAGATGAATTATGTGCATTCAATATTTACCAAACAAAGGATTTTATAAATTCACCAAATTGGTTTAAGCTTATTTTGACTAAGAATTTAAAATCTGTAAAAAATAATCTAAATGATGATATTGATACTATATGCCAGAGTTTACCCTTTAAGCAAATCACTTGAGAAGAAAAAACTTGGAGTATAAATACTAAAGATACACTGAATGATATAATTAATAGAATAGAATTTGTATCTAACAAACTTCAATTAATCATTAAGTCTATTGAAGATAAAAATATAAAAAGATATTATGAGCTTGAATATAATAGACTGAAAATGTTAATTCAAGTTATCAATAACTGATTCTTTTCTACTGTTATATGATTTGAAGATATTGCAAAAAGGTTGTGAGTTATAGATTGAATTATTGGGAGAGAGGAGGATTTTGAATATCAAATATTGTCAGAGTCAATTTTTTACTGATATAATTTTATAGAAAAAAATTATGAATTATCTAAGAATCTAGAATGAATAGATGAAGTTTATAAATTAAAACATTTGTTAATTTCTTGTCATTCTATTATGAGGAAAATTTTACACAATAAATGATATTTTATAATTGATGGTGAAGTTTCACAAATGTTTTATAAAAATACATCATGATTATCAGAAGTGTCATTGAAAAGAGAAGATTTCTATTCTCTTATCAAAGCTGAACAAATAGTATGAAGAAGTTGAATCATTAGTTTTGATTTAAAATCATGAAAGCCTTTATATGCAGAAAGTGATGAATATATTTCTAGAATTATTGAAGAATTGGATATTATCTATAATAAATTACAAAATAATTATCCTAAACAAATTGAATCAAAAAAAGATATAAATGTTTCAATTGTTATTCCTTCATATAATAGATTTGATCAAGTTAAAGAATCAATTTTATTTCTAAATAATTTAATATATCCAGAAGATAAACTAGAAATAGTTATAGTGGATGATTGAAGCTCTGATGATTATGATATAACACAACTAAACTCTAAATTTCCAATAAAATTAATAAAAAAAGAACACAGTTGAATTACTGATACAAGAAATATTTGAATAAGTCAATCTAAATGAAGCTATATAATGTTTCTTGATGATGATATTAAAGTAACACCATTATCATTACTTAGACTGCTTTATAAATCTAATGAGCCTAATATGTGAATCACTTGATTGCATGTAAAATGATTTCCTGAAAAATGAATTATTCCAGAATATTCTCATTATAGATGACTATTATCATGACCGATTTTAAATAAAAATTGAGAGATTTTAAATATTCCATCTTGTTGTGTTCTTATGAGAAGAAAAATACTTGAAATATTATGAGATTTTAGTGTAGAACAATGAAAAAATGGAATTACATTTTGATGAGAGGATGTGGATATTACATTTAGAGCAAGAAATGCATGATATAGATTATATTATAACTGAAAAGGAAATGTTTATCATAAACACAGAGATAGTATTTCTACTCTAGTTAAGCAGCATTTTTGATATTGAAGATGAACTGCTTTTCATTGTATAGAGAGGGATAGAAACTTTTCAGAATTATGAATACCATCGCCAAATTTTTATTCGGTATCAACTGATGTACTTAATTATATTTACTCAGAAATTCCAAAAAGAATGATAAATTTAATAAAAGAAAAGCAATCTTTTATTAGAGTTATATCATATACCATACTAGACATAACAAGAAAAGTTTCATATAATTTATGAGTACTATCAGTTAGAAAATTATATAATAAATGAATTAATAATGAAAAATAATACTTCATACTTTATATGACTAGCAATAGATATTAAAAAAATCTATGATATCTTTATTGAAATTAATGATTTAGTTTGATCTAAAAATGTTATTGAGTTACAAAATCCACTATCTATGCATATAACTCTGTATTATTTACCATGATATCTATGAAGAAAAGAGATTACTGAGATTAGAAACTTTATAGATAAGATTAAATTTGATAAGCAAAAATTAACTTTTTGAGATTTGAAATACTTTTGAGATAGTATAGCTTATATATCATATGATAATTATAAGGTATTAAGAGATATAAATATATTACTTAAAAAAGAATTCCCTGAGTATCAGAATATTGAAGATAATTTATATCCTTCATATATTGCTCACTCAACACTTTTTAAGATTATTGATTATGAACAGTTTCTTATATATAAAAAAGATATTGAAGAGATTATAAATAAAAATATAACTTGAGACTTTTATAATTTAGATGAATTAAGAATAGGTTTGTATATGGTTAATTCTAGATATAAGCCAGAATTACAATATTTATTAAAATAAACAATGAAACATAATAACTATGAAGAAGATAAAAAATTCATAAACTTTTGATGGTGATATGTAGATGAATCAGTAAACTATGATTCTATCCTAGAAGAATGATTTAAAGAATCATTAGATAAGTATAAATACAGCATATTACAGTATTGAGATTGTTTTGGATTTAATGATTTGAGATTAGAAATTGTAAAATGGGCTCCAAATTTTTTTAAGATCCCAAGATTTAATTATGAAAATATAATTATAACTAATTGAATTACAAATGCACTTGATGTTGTTTGAAGGATTATATTAAAAAAAGAATATGATTCTTTTATACTTGAGCCTATATATGATACTGCCATTTGTAATTTAAAAAATAATTCAAGGAAAATTCATAGCTTAAATATAGGATGAAATGATTGATATTTTGATATAAAGGAAAGTAATTATGAATCAATAGAAAAATTATTTAGGACGCAAAAAATAAAATTATTCTATATAATTCCTAACTATAGTAATCCAACTTGATTAACACTAAAATTAGAGGATAGGGAAAAACTATGAAAATTATGTAAAAAATATTGAGTATATATATTTGAGGATGATCCTTATTGAGTATATAATTATACTTGAAATTATATAAAAACTTTTTATGAATTATTTAATGATATTGTAATATATGCCAATTCATTTTCAAAAATTTGATTTCCTTGACTTAGAATTTGATTCATTGTAACTAAAAAAGAAATTATAGACAAATTTGCTGAATTACAAAAATATACATATTCCAGTCCAAATTTAATATCACAATCTATAATTGAATATTTAATAAAAAATAATCAAATTGATAATATTTTTTCAAATAGGAAGGAAATTATGAAGAAAAAATATATTTTATTGAAAACACATTTATTAGATATTGGTAGCATTACTCTTAATATACCTATGTGAGGTTTTTATATATGGATAAATATTAAAAAAATAGATAATTTTTTAAAAAAATCTGAAAAAAATTGATTAAAATTTATTCCATGATCTATATATTGATACAAATATGAATTTAATAACTATATTCGTATGAGTTTTTCACAAATTGATATTAATTTGATAGAATTTTGATTAGATAAAATTAAGATTATTGCTAATAACTAAATTTCAAATATAATCTACAATAAAAATTATGAAAATAATGAGAACTTGAGTATATGCAATATTAAAATATAAAGATAGTATTGTAGTAATCAGAAAATGAAGAGGTCCTTTTATTTGACTGTATGATTTACCTGGATGAAAAATAGAACATAGTGAGAAAAATGTAGAATCATTAGAAAGAGAAATTATTGAAGAAGTTTGACTTAATAAAGGAGACTTTCAAATTGAAAGACTTCTTAGTGTTGAAGAAGATTTTGTACAACATGTTTGGGAGTGAGAAGAAAAAGATGAACATATTATTTGAATAGTATATTTAGTACATATAAAAATAGATAATTTTGATCTTTCTTATATTGAACAATGATGAGATGCTAAAGTATTAAAATTAATTCAAATAAATGATAAAGAAACTCCTAAAACAAATATTTTAAAGAAGGCTTTAGAAAAAATCAGGTAAAAGTTTTTTATTATAAAAATATTATTATTTAAATAATAAAGTAAGTATTGCATTTTAAAAGTATTTAATTATAAACAAAACTAATATAATTAATTTACAACTATGGATAGAATTATTTTTGTTAATTGAGAAAAAGTTTCGCTTGTAATCCCAGAAAAACAAGATATTGATATAATGTATAAATGAATAAATAATATAAATATTTTAAAATATTTATGACCAATTCGTCACCAAACAAGAGAATCAGAGGAAAGATATTTAGATGAAAAGTTACAAAAAGCAGATAAATTTTTTCTAATTATGATAAATGAAACAAAAGAAATTATCTGATGAGTATGATTTAATGATTATAGTGATTTTTCTAGAATTTGAACTATTTGAATTTCTTTATATGATGAAACAAAAATGTGAAAGTGATATGGAACTGAAAGTATGAAATTATTTTTAAAATATGCTTTTGAATATATTTGAGTTCATAAAGTGAAATTACAAGTATTTAAAAATAACCAAAGAGCAATTTCATCATACAAGAAATCTTGATTTAAAGAAGTTTGAGTTTTTAGAGAGGATGTGTATATAATGTGAAAATATGAAGATAGTATTGCAATGGAGTTATTGAAAAGTGATTATTTAAATCCATCTATATAGAAGTTGAGACTTTATTTAATACTAATTATTTTTCATAAAAAAACATAAAAATAAAAAAATCTTGCTTTTTATAAATAAATCTATAACATAGAGCTTGTGTAAATTTTATTATGATTAAAAAATCTTTATTTATAATTGTTTTTAAAATAAAAATTATTATTTTTAATATTTAAAAGATAAATAAAGTTTGCAAATTTATTTATTTTATTTTATTTTCCATGGGAAAAAAATTATTTATTTGAAATATTAATTTCAAAGCTACAAAAGAAAATTTAGAAGAAGTATTTGCTCAATACGGAGAACTAGAAGAAGTTATTTTAGTTAAAGATGAACAAGGAAGATCTAAAGGTTTTTGATTTGTTTCATATACATCAGAAGAAAATGCTCAAGAAGCATTAAAAGCTTTAAACTGATTTGAAATAGATGGTAGAGCTTTATTTGTTAATGAAGCTAGACCACAAGAAAAAAGAGAAAGAAATTTTTAGATAATTTTAAAAAACTTGTAAAAATATAAAAAAATGATATAAATACACATATTTATATCATTTTTTTATATTGTATGGAATTAGATATTATTAAAGAAATAACCCTAGATTTTTTTAAAAAATTATTAATAGATATTGAAAGTTTAGAAGTATTACAAGAAAGTGAAAAGATTTTTTACATAAAGTTAAAAACTGTTGACTCAGGTCTTTTGATTTGATATATGTGAAAAACATTAGATGATATTAGAGTTATACTTAAAAATGTTATTTTATCAAAAACTTGAGAAACAAGTTTAATTATACATTTAGAAGTAAATGATTATTTATCAAAAAAAGATGATAAATTATTTTCATTTATTTCTAAAAAAATAGAACTAGTTAAATCTTGAAAAGATATAGTTTTGCCATATTACAGCCCATATGAAAGAAAAAAAATACATAATTACATATCAAGTTTAAATGATGATGGGATTTTTACTAAAAGTATTTGAGAGTGAAGCGAAAGAAGAATGCATATATGTAAAAAAAATAAAAGCATAACTATAGATATGGATTGAGTTTGAATATAATTAAAAAAAATAAATGAAAGAAAGAATATATAAAGTTATTTTTTTATTTTTAACTATTTTGTTATTGTCTTGATTTTATTATATAAACAACAATAATTACTTAAAAATAAAGGAAATACAACAAGTGATGGTGAATCATCCAGAATTTTTACCAAAAAAAGATATTGCAAAATATACTTCTTTTTGATTTTCTAACTTAAGAGCAGATATTTATTGGCTTGAAACAATTCAATATATTTGATGAAATGCTGTAAGTAGTGAATATAAAAAATATTTATATTCTATGATTGACTTAATAACAGAATTAAATCCTTATTTTGAAAAACCATATCTTATAGGACAACTACTACTCCCAACTTATAATGATAGATATGAAAATTTATCAAAAGAAGATCAAAAAAACAATATAATTCAATGAGAAAAAATATGACTAAAATGAATTTCTAATTTTTGTGATGAAACAAAAATAAATTTAATAAAAAAAGAAGATGATTTACAAAAAATTTGGAATGATACAATTTATAAAAACCCTTGTAAAACAGCATCACTACCATTTTGACAATGATTTTTATATTATTTTTATCTAAAAGATCCAAAATCAGCAGCTAATTTTTATAAAATAGCATCAGCTAATGATGATTGACTTGAGTGAGCAAAAATAATGGCTGCAGTTATGAATTGAAAAGCATGAGATAGAGAAAAATCAATAATGATGTTTTTAACTTTAGCATCAAGTATTAATGATGAAACTTGAAGTTGTAAAGTATTTAGTGAGGAATTACAAAAAGTTTCATATTTAACTTTTAGAGAACAAAAACCACTTACTTGAGAAATTATAAAAAATATAGATATATTAAGTAAAAAAATTTTTCCTTTTGATTCAAAAAATGAAGAAAATATACTAAAAGATAACTGTTCTAATTATATAAATAAAGCAATTAGAGAATTAAATTTAGCATATATTGAAGAGTGAAATAAAAAATATTTAAAAGACAAAAAGATAAATGCTAAAAATGCAAAAGTACTTTTTGATGATTGATATATAAGCTATTTACCAACTGATTTTCAACAATATGATGATTATTGAATAATATATATATTTAATAATGAAACTTGAAATTTTGACTATGAAATGTGAAAATATGAAAAATAAAAAACAAGAGATATACTCTTGTTTTTAAGTTTGGTCTTAATCTTCCATTGAGCTTAAAATTATGTAAAATAAGCTTGAAAAGATTAACATTATGGCAACAGAAAATAAAGCCATTATATATATAATGAAAGTATCATCCATAAATCTCCTTTTTAAGTTAAATAAACTTATTTACATAATAATTAATAAATTATTATTGCAAGTTTTTTAAAAAAATTTGCAATTATTTTTTTTTATATATAATAGGAGGGTTATTATTTTAAACATTCTAGATAAATGTCTAATAAAGAAGAGAAAATAGAGGTAGAGTGAACTATTGTTAAGGCACTACCTAATCTGGTTTTTGATGTTCAATTACCAGAGGAGTTTTGATGAGAAATTATAAAATGATATCTTAGTTGAAAAATGAGGATAAATTTTATAAAACTTATTGAATGAGATAAGGTACTGCTTGAATTGAGTCCTTATGATATATCTAAATGAAGGATTGTATTTAGAAAAAAATAATATTTATTTGTTTATTTTAATTTTTATGAAAGTATTAGCTTCAGTAAAAAAAATTTGTGATAAATGTAAAGTCATAAAAAGAAAGTGAATTGTTAGAGTTATTTGCGAAACTCCAAAACACAAACAAAGACAAGGATAATTTAATTAATTATTTTTAATTTATAATTTTAATTTAATAAAAATTATGGCAAGAATTGCTTGAGTTAATTTACCAAATGGTAAACACGTTGAAATAGCATTGACTTATATATATGGTATTTGAAGACCTATGTCAAATGTTATACTAGATAAAGTTTGAATTGAAAAAACAAGAAAAATAGAAACTTTATCAGAAGATGAATTAGATAAAATAAGAGATGAAATAAAAAATCATTTAGTTGAATGAGATCTAAGAAGACTTATATCTTGAAATATAAAAAGATTACAAGAAATAAGATGTTATAGATGAATTAGACATAAAAATAGATTACCAGTTAGAGGACAAAGTACAAAAACTAATGCTAGAACTAGAAAAGGGAAATCTACTGCTATTGCAAATAAGAAAAAATAATAGTTACTATTATTAATAATATTAATTTTTAATTTATTTATTTTATGGTTAAGACTGTAAAAAAGTCTAAAAAGACAAAAAAAATAGTTCAATTATGACAAGCTCATATAATGGCTTCATTTAATAACACTATAGTTTCTATTACTGATGAAAAAGGAAATGTATTAACTTGGGCTTCAGGATGAAGTGCTTGATTTAAATGAGCAAGAGAAGCAACTCCATATGCTGCACAAATTGCAGTAGAACAAGCTGCTACTAAAGCAAAAACTTTACATAACTTAGAAACAGTTGATGTTTATGTAAAATGAATTTGAGTTTGAAGAGAACAAGCAATTAGATGACTTATATCTGGTGGACTTGAATTAAGAGCAATATTTGATATTACTCCTGTTCCACACAATGGATGTAGAAAGAAAAAAACTAGAAGTTTATAATAATTATTATAACTTTATAACTTATAACTTTATAACTTATAACTATTTATGAGATATACTTGACCAAAGAAAAAACTATGTAGAAGAGAGTGAATAAATCTTTTTGGAACAGAAAAATATGATTTAAGTCAATCAAAAAGAGCTCTTTTAAAATCAAGAAAAAATTCTGAATTTGGATGACAATTGAGAAAAAAACAAATGGCAAAAAGAATGTTTTGATTATCAGAAAAACAATTTGCATCTTATTATGATAAGGCTGTAAAATCTAAAGCTCCAGGAACTACTTGAGATAAAATGCTTAGAATGCTTGAATTAAGAGTTGATAATGTATTATATAGAGCAAATTTTGCAAGAACAAGAATGCAATCAAGACAATTTGTTTCTCATGCTCATTTTAAACTAAATTGAGTTAATATTGATGTTCCTTCAATATCAGTAAAAATTTGAGATACTTTAGAATTAAGAGAAAAATTTAAAGAAAGTCCTTTATATAAATCCTTAATTGAAGAATTAGCTGAATTTTCTAAAGAAAATAAATGAGATGTTTCTAAAACAAAATGGATTGATGTAGATGCTAAAAATATTAAAATAACAATAAAATCATTACCTGAAAACGAAGATTTTGATCAAATAATAGATATTCAAAAAATTATTGAGTTCTATTCAAAATAATATTTTTTTAAAATTTTACTTTGTTATTTTTATAATTTTTTTAAAATGCATATTATACACAATATAATTTGAGTTCCAAAAATCTCTCAAGAAAACCTTGATAAAAATACTTCTAAATTTATTTTAGGTCCTTTACCAAGGTGATATTGAGTTACTTTATGAAATTCACTTAGAAGAGTTTTATTATCTTCTATACCATGAGCTAGAGTTACTGGAATAAAAGTTTCTTGAGCAAATCATGAGTATTCAACTATACCATGAGTTAAAGATACAGTATTAGATATTATGTTAAATTTAAAAAGCTTAATAATAGATAAAAAAACTTCAGATATAGAATGGATAAAATTATCAAAAAATAAAGCTTGAAAAGTTACAGCATCTGATATAAAAACAAGTACTTGAGTTGAAATATTAAATAAAGACTTATACATAACTGAAATAGATAAAGATTGATTAAGTCTTGATATTGATATAAGAGTGGAAAAAACAGTATGATATTTAAGTATTGAAGATCTTAAAAAAAGAGAAGAAGATGTTGGAGTTTTATTAATAGATGCTAATTTCTCTCCAGTAACTAATGTTAAGTATGAAATAACTGATACAAGATTTTGAGATATCACGAGCCTAGACTCTTTAGAAATGATTATTTCAACAAATTGAGTTATTTCTCCAGTAGATGCATTAAAATTTTCTTCAAATATGTTATCGTCTTACTTTGGATTATTCAATGAAGAATGACTACAAGTAGAGGGAGGATTTATATCTAGTGTAGAAGATTTAATTAAAAAAGAAAAAGAAGAAATTAAAGAAGAATTAGAAAGAGAAACTTATACTCCAATTGAAATTATGTGACTTTCTCCAAGAACTTTAAATGCTTTAATAAATGGAAATATTTTATCTATAGAACAATTGGTAAAATGTACTGAAACAAAATTATCTTCTATAAAATGATTTTGAAAAAAAGCAATGACTGAAATAAGAGAATGACTTAATGAAAGAGGACTTAAACTTCTTTGAGATGACTAATAAAATTAGGAATTGAGAATTAGAAATTAGAAATTTTATTTTTAATTTTATTCAATAAATTCATAATTTATAATTTATAATTTATAATTTTTACTTATGAGACATAGAGTAAGGAAAAACTTAAAGTTTAACTGAAAAACTTTTCAACATAGAAAAGCTATGGAAAGAAATCTATTAACAAATTTCTTTTTACATAAATCTATTAAAACTACTCCTAAAAAAGCAGCATTAATGGTTCCTATGATTGATAGATTAATAAATGTAGTAAATTCTAAAGATGAATTAAATGCAATAAGATATGTTATGCAACATGTTTTCACAAAAGAATCATCAAAAGAATTATTTACAAACGTAGCTCCAAAATATAAAGATGTTAAAACATCTTGATTTACAAGAACTACACCAATAAAATACAGAGATTGAGATAATGCAAAAATTGTATTACTAGAACTTATTTAATTATTATTTAATAAAAACATTATGAAAACAATAATGCCTAAACAAATAGTAAATGATCAAAGAAAATGGTATTTAATAGATGCTGAAGGTCAAAATCTTTGAAGACTTTCAACAAAAATAGCTACTATTTTAAGATGAAAAAATAAAGTATCATTTGCTCCACATGTTGATAATTGAGACTATGTAGTCGTAATCAATTCAGATAAAATAGCTGTTACTTGAAGTAAATTAGAAGATAAAAAATATTACAGACATTCTGGATTTATGGGTTGATTAAAAGAAATTACTTTAGGTAAATTACTTGTTAAAAAACCAACTGAAGCATTAAGAAAATCTGTTTCTTGAATGCTACCAAAAAATAGATTAAGAAAAGATATGAATCTAAGATTAAAACTTGTTACTTGACAAGAACATGGATTTAAATCTCAAAAACCTGAAACAATAACTTTATAATTTTAAAAACTTATGGCTAATAAATATATTCATTCAATTTGAAGAAGAAAAACATCTACTGCTCAAGTTAGATTATTTGAGGGGGCTTGAAATTCTACTATAAATTGAAAAGATGTTTCAACTTATATTACAAGACAAGATTTGTTTGAAGTAGCTTTTGCTCCAATCAAATTATGTTCTTTAAAAGATAAAGTATTTTTTGAAGTAAAAGTAGCAGGATCTTGAATTTCTGCTCAAGTTCAAGCTATTAAACACTGACTTTCAAGAGCTTTAGCTGAAAAATCAGAAGATTTTAAAAAATCTTTAAAAGAAGCTTGATTTTTAACAAGAGATGCAAGAAAAGTTGAAAGAAAAAAACCAGGAAAGAAAAAAGCAAGAAAATCTCCATCTTGGTCAAAAAGATAATTTTTTATTTGGAGCTATTTTATATAATTTGACAAAAAGTTGTTTTTGTATAAAATATCTTCCATTAAAAAACTAAAACTTAATTTTAAATTAATAATTCTAAAGTTATTAATTACTAATTATTAATTATTAATATTTTATGACTACTATAAACCAACTAGTAAAAAGAAGTAGAAAAGATAAAATTAGAAAATCTAAATCTCCTGCTTTACAAGTTATTAGAAACTCTATTAAGGGAAATAAAATAACTGATTTACAAAATTGAGCTCCTCAAAAAAGATGAGTTTGTACAAAAGTTACTACAATGACTCCTAAAAAACCTAACTCAGCTTTAAGAAAAGTAGCAAAAGTAAGACTTACTAATTGATATGAGGTTAATGCTTATATTGGATGAGAATGACACAACCTTCAAGAACACTCTGTAGTTGCTATTAGAGGTTGAAGAGTTAAAGATCTTCCTTGAGTAAGATACCATATCGTTAGATGATTACTTGATACTGAGTGAGTTAAAAATAGAAAACAAGGTAGAAGTTTATATGGTGCTAAAAGACCAAAAAAATAAACATCTATTAATGCAAATATTTTGCAAAATAAAGAGTAATTATTTCTTTATTAAAAGAAGTAGTGAAAAATTTTACTTTATTACAAATTAAATATGATTATAATTTGAAAAGATAAATTAGTTGATAAATTTATTAACTATATTATGCTTGATTGAAAAAAAAGCTTAGCAATAAAACTTTTATCAGATGTGTTTGAAGAAATAAAATCAAAAGGACATAAAAAACCTGAAGAAATTTTTTTAAAGGCTCTTGAAAATGTTATGCCAAAAATAGAAGTAAGACCAAAAAGAGTTTGAGGTTCTATATACCAAGTACCACAAGAAGTTAAATCAAAAAGACAATTATTTCTAGCTGCAAGATGGATACTTGAATCAGCAAGATCAAAAAAATGAGTAAATTTTTCTAAAGCTTTATCAGTTGAACTAATTGATGCAGCAAATGAAACTTGAAATGCAGTTAAGAAAAAATTAGAAGTTTACAAAATGGCAGAAGCTAATAAAGCATTTGCTAGATTTGCAAATAGATAATTAAATAATTAAAAAAACTTTAAAATTTAACTAAATAAAAAATGGCACACAAGAAAGCCCAATGATCAACAAATAATGGTCGTGATTCCAATGCCAAAAGACTTTGAGTAAAAATATTTTGAGGTCTTGAAGCAAGAAGTGGAAATATAATTGTTAGACAAAAATGAAATAAATTTTGGCCAGGAGAATGAGTTTCTCAAGGACATGATTTTACTTTATATGCAAATAGAGATGGTGTAGTATCATTTCAAGAGAAAAAAAGAGTAAGATTTGACGGAAGAGTTTATAAAGATATTTATGTTTTAGTAAAATAAAAAATCAAGTTTTAAAAACTTGATTTTTATTTTATTTAAAAACCCTTTATATATTAATAAAAACTTGATTTATTAAGCAAAAAGAGTATATTAAAACTATATTATTTGACTAAAAAATAAGCTTAAATGGATATTAAAAATGAGTCAAGCTATGGAGCTGAAAGTATACAAGTTTTAGAATGACTTGAGCCAGTTAGAAAAAGACCTTGAATGTATATTTGATCTACAGATGAAAGATGACTTCATCATCTTGTTTGGGAAATAGTTGATAACTCTATAGATGAAGCAATGGCAGGGCATTGTGATACTATTATAGTAACACTTTGAACTGATTGAAGTTGCATGGTTGAAGATAATTGAAGATGAATACCAGTTGCGACTCATCCAAAAACTTGAAAATCATCACTTGAAACTATTTTGACAGTATTGCATGCTTGATGAAAATTTGGTTGAGGGGGTTATAAAGTATCAGGTTGACTTCATTGAGTTTGATCTTCAGTAGTAAATGCTCTCTCTAATCGTATGGAAGCTATAGTTGAAAGAGAATGAGAAAAGTATTTTCTTGCTTTTGAAAGATGAATAACTCAGTGAGATATAGAAGTTATTTGAAAATCAAAAAAAACTTGAACTACTATAAAGTTTTGGCCTGATGAGACTATTTTTAAAATAACAACTACTTTTGATTATAAAACTATATTAAATAGACTTAGACAACAAGCTTATTTAACAAAATGAATTACTTTAATTATAAAAGATGAAAGATATTGAGAAAGATATAAATTTTATTTTGAAGGAGGTATAAAATCATATGTAAATTTTTTAAATAAACAAGAAGACCCTATTTGAGATATATTTTATGTAGAGAAAGAAAAAAATGATATATTGGTAGAGGTTTCTATGCAATATAATAAAGAATTTTCAAATAATATCATTTCTTTTGTAAATAATATACATACTCCAGAATGAGGTTCTCATATGGTTTGATTTAGAACAGCTCTCACTAGAACTATAAATAAATATGCTCGTGATAAATGAATTTTAAAAGAAAAAGACCAAAATCTTACCAATGAAGATGTAGTTGAATGACTTACAGCTGTTATATCTATAAAAGTTGTAGATCCACAATTTGAATGACAAACTAAATCAAAACTTTGAACTCCTGAAGCTAGAGGAGCTGTTGACTCAGTATTTTCAGAAAAATTTTTAGAGTTTTTAGAAGAAAACCCAAGTGCTGCAAAAGCTATTATAGAAAAAGTATTTTTAGCAGCAAAAGCAAGACTTGCGGCTCGTGCGGCAAGAGATACAATTATAAGAAAATGAGCTTTAGAATGAATGACTTTGCCTTGAAAATTGGCAGATTGTTCTTCAAGAGATCCAAAAGTTTCAGAACTATATATAGTCGAGTGAGATTCTGCTGGATGAAGTGCTAAACAATGAAGAAATAGAGAAACTCAAGCTATACTTCCATTAAGAGGTAAGATATTAAATACAGAACAAGCTAGAATTGATAAAGTTTTTTGAAATCAAGAAATAAAAAACTTAATAGTTGCTATTTGAACAAGTATTTGAGAAACTTTTGATATATCAAAACTTCGTTATCATAGAATTGTTATAATGACCGATGCTGATGTAGATGGAGCTCATATTAGAACATTACTTTTAACATTTTTCTATAGATATTTAAAAGAAGTTATTGAGTGAGGATTTTTATATATAGCTCAACCACCACTTTATAAATTAGCAAAAGGTAAACAATCTTGGTATGTTTATTCTGATGAAGAAAAAGAAAATATTTTAAAAGAAAATGTAATTTCTTGAGAAAATATTCAAAGATATAAAGGTCTTTGAGAAATGAATCCAGAACAACTTTGGGAAACAACTATGGACCCAATACAAAGAAAAATGCACAAAGTAAAAATAGATGATGCTAAAAAAGCAGATGAAATATTTAAAATTTTGATGTGAGATGAAGTTGCTCCAAGAAGAAGGTTTATTCAAACAAGAGCAAAACAAGTAAAAAATCTAGATGTTTAAAAAAAGAAACAAATTTTTGTTTCTTTTTTTTATTTCACGACAATATTTATAATTTTCCCAGGCACATAAATTTCTTTTACTATTTCTTTTCATTCAAGCCATTTTGTAACAGATTCAATCTCTTTTGCTTTTTTTAAGATCTCATCTTTATTTTCATCTAAACTAATTTTTAATTCTCATCTTAATTTTCCAAGCACTTGAATTCAAATAACAACTTCATTGTCTATTGTCATATTTTCATCATACTTTGGCCAAGAAGCAAGATAAATACTTTCTTTATTTCAAAGTTTTTTATATAATTCTTCTGCTAAATGTGGGGCAAAAGGATGAAGTATTATAAGTAGATTTTTTAGCCAAAGATTTTTTTTATCTTCATCTTTTGGAGTTCCATAATTTACCAAAATTATAAGTGATGAAATAGCTGTATTAAATTTATAATTTTCTATATCTTCTCATACTTTTTTAATAGTTTTATGCATATTTTTCATTGCAGTTTCATCATTTTCTCAAAATCTATCTTTTTCAAACAAATCCCATACTTTATCTAAAAATCTTTTTACTCAAATAATATTTTTTGTATCCCAAGGGCTTGAATCTTTAAAATCTCATAAAGACATCTCATAAAGTCTTAAGCTATCTGCTCAAAATTCTTCTACAATATCGTTTGGATTTACTACATTTTTTAAAGATTTAGACATTTTTGCAATAACTTGCTTTACTTCTTTTTTTGTTTCTTTATGGAAAAATTTTCAATTTTCTTCAAATACTAAATCACTTGCTATAAGTCATCCATTTTCATCTTCATAAGCATAAGCAAGTACAAGTCATTGATTTCTTAATTTTGCAAATGGTTCTTTTGTAGAAACAATTCCTATATCATATAAAAATTTATGCCAAAATCTTGCATAAAGTAAATGTAAAACAGCATGTTCTGCTCAACCTACATAACTATCAACTGATCACCAATATTTTTGTGCTTCTTTTCAAACAAGCATATTTTCATTTTCTCTATCTTGAAATCTTAGATAATACCAACAACTTCATCACCATTGAGGCATAGTATTTGTTTCTCTTTTTCAAGATAAATTAGGAGCAAGGGAAATATTTACAAAATCATCAACTCTTGAAAGAGGAGAATTTCCATCACTTGATGGTTCAAAATTCTCAACATTTGGTAATTTTAAAGGTAAATTCCAATCAATAATTATATCGCTATAAAGTCATGAATAAATTCTTGAAACTATTTTTTTATTTATAACCAAATCTTTTATTTCTCATTTTGAACACAAAACTCTTTTGTCTATTTCATTGTTTCAAGAAAAAGAATTTGAATTTCTTGCTGTAGAACTCGCTTCGCTCAAACAGGCTTCGCTTCAAAATTCAATTTTTTTTTCTTCTTCTAAAAAAGAATCTACTTTTGTTTTTAAAACATAAGCATTATTATCTAAAGGACAATCATTTAAATCATAAATTCTTTTAAGTCATTTTATATCTTCTTTTTTTAGATGAATCAAAGGAATAGGTTCTCACCAATATCTTTGTCTTGAAAAAAGCCAATCTCTTAGTTTATAGTTTACTTTTTTTTCTCAAAATCATTTTTCTATAGCAAAATTTAATAACTCTTCTCTTGCTTTTTTTGATGTAAGTCAATTAAACTCTCAAGAATTAATTAAAATTCAATCACTTGTAAATGGGATTTCTTTTCCTCATGATATAACTTCTTTTATTTTTATTTCCATTTTTTTTGCAAATTCAAAGTCTCTCTCATCATGTGCAGGAACGGCCATAACTGCTCAAGTTCAATAATTTCAAAGTACATAATCTCAAATATATACTGGAATTTTTTCTTTATTAAATGGATTAATAACATAACTTCAAGTAAAAACTCAAGTTTTTTCTTTGCTTCAAGTTCTATCAAGATCAGATTTATTTTTTGAAGTTTTAATATATTTTTCACAAACTTCTTTTTGCTCTAAATTTATAAAATCATTTATATCTTTATGATCAGGAGCTATAACTGCATAAGTCATCCCAAAAACTGTATCAAGTCTTGTAGTATAAACAGAAATATTTTTTTCTTCATCTCAATATTTTTTTAGTTTAAACTCTACTCATTCACTTCTTCAGATCCATTTTTTTTGCATATCTTTTATTCACTCTGGCCAATCGACACTATCAATATCTTTTTCAAGTCTATCTGCATATTTTGTAATTGCAAGCACCCATTGTCTTAATTTTCTTTTTTCTACTTGTGCTCAACATCTCTCACAACTTCAATTATTTAAAACTTCTTCATTTGCAAGTCAAGTTTTACAACTTGGACAAAAGTTTATTGGCAAATCTTGTTCATAAGCAAGTCAAGCTTCAAACATTTTAGCAAAAATAAACTGAGTCCATTTATAATATTTTGGATTTGTTGTATCAATTTCTTTATCCCAATCATATGAAAATCATAAAGCTTTTATTTGAGATTTAAAGGTTTCTATATTATTTTTTATTGTAATACTTGGATGAGTTCAGGTTTTTATAGCATAATTTTCAGCAGGTAATCAAAAAGCATCCCACCCCATAGGATGAAGCACGTTAAATCAAGAAGCATTTTTATATCTTGAAATTATATCATTTGCAGTATATCATTTTGGATGACCTACATGAAGTCAAGCTCCTGAAGGATAAGGAAACATATCAAGAGTATAAAATTTTGGTTTTGAAAAATCATTTGAAGTTTTAAATGTTTTATTTTCTTCCCAATACTCTTGCCAATATTTTTCTATTTGTTTATGATTATACATATTTTACTACTTTAAAAACTAAAAATTTGGCTTTATTATATAGAAAAACTTTTAAAATTCTAATTTTATTTTGCAAAAAATATTTTTACTTTATAATGAGTTTAATTTTAATATTTTATATTTTTAAATATGTCATCAAAACTATTTTATATTATGATTTGAGTTTGAGTTATTTGAGGATTGATACTATATTTTCAAAATACTATTAATTCTGTAACTCTATATAGTCCATTTTGAACTAAATCTTGATCTGTTATAATACTTTATTCAATAGCATTATGATTTATATCTTGATTTTGATTATCTTGAATTATTTCTTGAGATAAAGAAAATTGAGAGGATGAAGATGGGTTTTAGACAATAAAAAGAGATTTTTAATTGTATAAAATTTAAATATTGACTTTTATTAAGTAATGACTATATATAAATAGTCATTTTATTTTTAAAAAAGGAGGTAATTAAATGGCATATTTTATTGATACATACTTTGATACCAAAGATGGGAAAAAAGTTAATGTCCGGGTTCTTGATCGTATAGGAAGTTTTAATCGAAAAATATATGTTAATGGAAGATATATAGGATATGATTTAGGCAACAATGATAATTATGTTTATCGAAAATGGTAAAGAAATATCAGATAGCCTAAAAAAATTCATATATAACACATATTGATACTTTTTAAAAAAATTTGGAGACAAAAATGGAAATACTAACAAAAGAAGCGATTTTGTGCTTTAGGAGTAATGGTGATTTGGGACAACTGAAAGTTGGTATAGGTAATTTTATTTATTTTAATGGTTCTTTTCCAAAAGGGAAAAGATATCTTGTAGAAGAAGATAAAATTACATTAAATGGAGTTATTGTATATAATAATAATAATTTTATGGAGTTTATGAAAAAAATAGGCTATATAAAATAATTTTTTAAAAGGGAATAAATATATTATTCCTTTTTTATTTTATTATATATAATATATAATTCTTAATTTGCTCTTTTTTTTGATATCTAAAAATAATATGCTAAACTACTAGTGCTTTATTTTATTAAATAAAAATTCATGAAAAACTTAAATAAAAAAACTCCCCCTAACTCACTATTGTTTGTTTCTCCCCCTCAATGAGGGGGATTAAGGGGGAGTAAAAAAGCCTTTACACTAGTAGAATTAATAATAGTAATAACAATATTAGCAATACTAGCAACAATAGCTTTTGTATCATTTCAAAATTATTCAAAAGAAGCAAGAGATTGAAATAGAGTTACAACTCTAAAAACAATAGAGAAATGAATATCACTATTAGAAACAAAAACATGACACTATCCATCACCAGAAGAAAGTGTAGAGATATCAAGTTGAACTATAGTATATACTATCCAATGATTAGTGTGAGATAATATATCAAGAGAAATAAAATTAAATAAAACTTCTAAAGATCCAAAAACAAAAAATAACTATATATACTCAACAAACCTAGATAAAACAAGATACCAATTATGAACATATTTAGAAGATTGAAATTATGTATATAATAGATTAATAAATAAAGTATATGCAGAAGATACAATAAATACAGTTGATTCTTTTTATACAATATGAAGCAAACTATGAATATTTTTTACAAGCACTTGAAATATAGTAAACAAGACAAACTACTTAACATGAAAACTAGATTTATCAAGTAATGAAAATAAAAATAATAACTTTATAGTGTATTTTTCAAATGATAAAGAAACTTGAAAATATACTTTAAGTTGAAATACTTTAGTAGAAAAAGTAGTTGAAGTTCAAGAAAGTGATTGAGTTAAAGTTTGAGAAAATAATAATTCTAATAATTGATGATGAAATAGCTCAAATGTATCTTTAGATGATGATGCTTATAAATATAAAAATTGAAGCTATGCAAAAAATTGTAAAGAATATAAAGAAAATGAAACTCAAACTCTTAATAGTTGAAACTATTGGATACAAATAAATTGAATAAATTCAAATAATCCATTTAAAGTTTATTGTGATATGGATAAAGATGGTTGATGATGGACTTTAGTTATGAGATGAGTTTGATGACAAAATAATACATCTTATACAACTTCGAATGCATTAAATTGATTTCAAATAGAAAATGCTACTATTTCAACTTGAACTTTCTTATTTTCAGATAATACTTTAAATATTATTAGAACAAACTCTTGAGTATATAGGGTAGATGTGGATTATAATATTACACCTATTAATTATAGTAGATATTTTAGTAATAGTTGTATTTATAATCATAATGTATATGTAGAAAATAAATGAACTAATTGTACTAAGAACTATTGAAGTTTAGAGGATCTACAAAGTAATACTAATTGAACAACTTGAGGTGTTTGCTGATTACACTTTACATGATTATGATGAAATGATTGTAGTTGATCAAATAATTATTTATATACCAATGTTCCTTGATATAATGGAGCTTATTTAAATCTATGATGGTGATATTATAAATATAATAACTCAACAGCTACTTCTTGTACTTGAAATATATCTTGATGTAATATGTATATATATGTAAAATAAGAATTTTTTCATAAGCTAAATTATATTTAATTAAATATTTTACTTAATTGTATATATTTTATAAACTAAAAAAAGTAGAATTTAAAAAAATTCTACTTTTTTATTGTTAAGAGTTTTTAAAACTATTTTTTTATTGTTAAGCAACAAGTACTGATAGAACCCATTTAACTATAGTTCAAGCAAGCCATATTACAAGTAATCACATAGCTCATTGAATTAAAATAGTTTTTCATTTTTTTACTTTATCATCATCTCAACCTGCAGTTAAAATTTGAAATCATCCCCATAAAGCAAACATAACAGCAATTAAGTATAGAAAAGTCATTAAAAAATTTACATAAAATTGAACTGCTTCAGGTAGTGATCTATTTTCAAGATTTTGAGAAGTAGTAGTTGCTTTATTTACTCAAAAAGTAGTTTCTGATGCTCATCATTGAGCAAAAGTATTTAAAGTAGCTAAAGAACTTAATCAAAGTCATATAGTTGAATAAGAAATTTTTTTAACTGTATTCATAATAATTAAATTAAATAATTAAAAACAAGCTTATTATAATAGAAAGATATTAAAAAAGCAAATTTTTTAATATTTTATATTTTGAGATTGATTTTTTATAAAAAAAATATATATTTAAAGTATATAATTAATTAGTAAAAAATGAATTTAGATAATTTATTAATTGCTTTAAAAAAGCGGTGAGAAGCAAATGATGTTCCAAATATTTCTCTAACAAATGCAAAATTTTTAAGAGATTTAATAAAAATAAAAAAAGTAAAAAATGCTCTTGAAATATGAACTGCAAATTGATTTAGTGCTATAAACTTTGCTTTAGAATTACAAAAAACAAACTCAAAATTAACAACTATTGAATTTTCTTTATTGTCATATAATGAAGCTTTAAAAAATTTTAAAGATTTTCAAGTTTTAGATTATATAAATTCAATACATTGAAACGCTATTGAAGTAATTCCTACTTTAAATGAAAAATTTGATTTTGTATTTATTGATGGGATGAAAAAAAGAACAAAAGATTTTTTAGAGCTTGTTTGGGATAAAGTAGAGGATTGATGAATAATTATAATTGATGATGTGATAAAATTTGAACACAAAATGATTTGACTAAAAGATTATTTAAAAGATAATCAAATAAACTACAATATTATTCCAATAGATATTGATGATGGTATTATAATGATAGTAAAATAAATATGGTAATAAAAACTTCAAAAAAAGAAGAGACTAAAAGAGATGTTTCTCCAAAATTCCAAGATATTGATATTTCAGAAAATACTTTAAGGCCTAAAGCTTTGGGGGATTATGTAGGTCAAGAACAAATAAAAAAACATTTACAAGTTTCTATTTCTGCTGCAAAAATTAGAAAATCTCCACTAGAGCATATATTATTTTATTGACCTCCAGGGCTTTGAAAAACAACTTTGGCAAATATCATAGCAAATGAAATGCAAGCAAATTTAAAAATTTCATCATGACCAGCAATTGAACGCCAAGCAGATTTAATATCTATTTTATCAAATATTGAAGAGTGAGATATACTTTTTATTGACGAAATTCATAGACTTAAACCCCAAATAGAAGAAATACTATATACAGCAATGGAGGATTTTGTAATTGATATAATGGTTTGAAAATGAACTTGAGCACAAAGTGTTAGAATGCCTTTAAAACCATTTACTTTAGTATGAGCTACAACAAAACTTTCATCACTTTCAAATCCATTAAGAGATAGATTTTGAAATGTGTTAAAACTTGATTTTTATAGTGATATTGATTTATTTGAAATAGTAAAAAATAATTCAAAAATACTTCAAATAGATTTTTTAGATGACTTAATAAATGCTTTAGCAAAAAGAAGTAGAGGAACTCCAAGAATTGCAAATAGACTTTTAAAAATTTTAAGAGATTATAGTGTTATTTGAAAAAATATAAATTCTAAAGAAGTTTTTGAAGAAATTTTTAAAGATTTATCAATAGATGAAATATGACTTGATTATTTAGATAAAAAATACTTAAATACTTTACTAAAAAAATTTTTAGGATGACCAACTTGACTTTGAACTTTATCATCAAGTATCTGAGAAGAAGAACAAACTTTAGAAGATGTTGTAGAACCATATTTACTTCAAATATGATTTATAGAAAAAACTCCTAGATGAAGAAAAATAACACATATTTGAATATTACATTTATCAAAATAAAATGACTATTTGGCAAACAAAAAATTGGCAAGAAATGCTTTTAAAATCAAATCAAGTATCAAAATATTTTGAAATTGATTGAATTTTTATTGAAAAAAGAAGTATTTGATTAAATAAATACTGACTTTTTATTTTGTGAGTTTTAGATATAAATAAAATTGATGAAAATAAATTAATTGAAATTTGTCAAAAAGAAAATGCTTTATTTATCCAAGTTGAAACTTTTGATATTGAAAAAAAAAGTTTAAATAATTTAAAAATAAATTCAAAGTTTAAACCTTGATATTATAAAAAATTCATAACTCCACATACTGCAATAATTGATTTAAATCTCAGTTTAGATGAAATTTTGGAAAAAATGAAACCTAAATGAAGATATAACATAAAACTAGCTACAAAAAAATGAGTTTCAGTTTTTGAAAGTTTAAAAAATGATGAAAATATAAAAAATTTTTATAATTTAATGCAAGAAACAACTTCAAGAGATAACTTTTTTTGAAATACATTTAATTATTATAAAAATTTTTTAAATTCTTTAGATAATTCAAAGTTATTTTTTGCAAAATATGAAGATAAAATAATATCTGCTTGAATATTTACTTTTGATAAAGATATTTCAATTTATTATTACGGGGCATCAACTTCAGATAAAAATTATAGAAATTTAATGGCTCCTTATGCATTACAATGGGAAGTTATACAAAAATCAAAAGAGTTTTGAAGTAAGTATTATGATTTTTTATGAATTGCTTGACCTTTAGAAAAAAACTCACCACTTTCTTGAGTAACTGATTTTAAATTAAAATTTACTTGTAATACTTTAGAAATTTCAAAAAGCTATATTTATATAAATAAAAAATTTGAATTTTTTATATTTAATTTACTAAAAAAAATAAAGTCTAGATTTTTCTAGGCTTTATTTTAATATATCTCAAATACTTTCTTCAAATTTGTTTATTTCAATTTTTCAAACTCTTTTTTCATCAAATTTATCTAAAAAATGTTTTTCTAAACTACTATTTCAAGCTTTATCTATTTCTTTTTGTCCAGAAATAAGTCATAAATTATTAAAATCTTTTACTTTAGTTATAGTTTCTTCTAAATTTAAACTAGAGTTTATTTCATATCATAAAGAAGATAAAATTGTATTTAAAAATAACTTTAATTCAGTTTTGTTTATAAAATCATCTTTTGAATCAAACTCAACTGTATATTTATTTGAAATAGCTTTAAAAATATCTTGTCTGTATTTAGATAAATTTGAAAGTCATAAATCATTTAAAGTTTGCATAAAGTTTTCTAAATTTTCTTTTGCTTTTTCATTTGTAGAAATTAACTCAACTTCATGCAAAGATAAATCAATATTTCAAGAAGGAGTTTTGTATATATAATCTCATCTTCAATTATTTGTTATATTATTTAATACATTTTGAGTATAATTATTATCTTGATTTATAATTTGAGTTTGCTTGTCAATTTCTGCTTTATATTCAGTATATGGAGTTGTAAAATCTCATCTTTCTAAATACTTAAAATAAGTTTTTGTATCTGTTAAAATAATTTTTGTTTCTTCTATTTCTATATTATTTTCTATTATTTTTTTTAGACTTTCTTTATCTAATTTTTTAATTATTTTTTCATCAATTCATACTAAAGATAAATCAAGTATTTTTTCAATATATTCTTCACTAGATTCTTTTTTATCTTTTTTAATATTTTTAATATTTTCTAAAATATTATTTTTTATATCTTTATTTACTTTTTCAATTTCTTCTTTTGAAAATCAAGCCTCTTTTAATTTTTGAGTTTGTTTTTCTTCTTCTTTTTTGATTTCTTCTTTTTTGATTTCTATTTTAATATTTTGAAGTCCTTTAAATACTTTTTCAATTTTGTCTTTGTTTTTCCATCAAATTTTTTCTTTTAATAAAAATAATAAATCTTGATTTGCCGAAATAGAATCACTATTTTTTATTAAAGATATAATATTTTTTATATCTTCTTGATTTAAATTTATTTCTAAATTAGAAAATAATTCTTTGATTTTTTCTCAATAATTATTTTCAAAACTATTTGAATTTTCTTTATTTTCTTTTGTATAATTTTGCCTTTCTTTATTAAAATTATTTTGTATTTTTGTAAAACCTTTTTTAGAAGATTCAAAATCTTTTTCTATACTTCAAAAAATATCAGTAATTCATTTTAATACATTTATTTGTCATTTTACTTGATCACTATTTCAATATTGTTCAAAAAATCTAAAAAATTTTTGAGATATAACTGGGTTTCTAAAATAACTTTTTATTTTTTCTTGATTTTCTTGTTTTAATTCATAACTATTTCAATTTAATTTTAAATAAATTAACATTATATTTCAAACACTATCTCAAAAATTGATATTTTCTATAGCATTTATTATATCTCTATATCATCACTTTTTTATTTCACTATCTAAGTAAATATCAACTAATGCATCATTACTTCTTAACTCATTATTTAGACTTTCAAATAGAGAAGGAACTTTTTTAATAATTCTTTTTGTAATATCTAAATTATTATTTAATACTTTTTTAAATAATGGAATATGTGTTAAATTAATATTTTCTCAGTTTATCTTTCAACTTGATATTATTTGAGTTATTTTGTCTTCTATTAAAGTAATTCAAAATTTATATATATACATATTTAATAATTCTAAATCTTTTATAGTTATATTATTTATATCAATTTCATTTATTTTAGAAATACTATTTTCAGAAATTTGTTCATAACTTTTACTATATCAATTAAGAGTAATTAATAAATCATTTTCTTTATTATTATTTTTATCTAAAGATTTTAAAAATTCTGTAATTTGATTAGAATTTAGATATATACTTAGTTCTCAAACAATACTTAAAGCATCATTTTTATTTACTATATTTAATAAACTTTTTATTTTTTTTAAATCATCTTTATTTTTCACATCAATTTTATAAAAATTAGTTGGTATTTGATTGATATTAAAATTTTTATCTTTTTTAATAAAGCTTTCTATTGTCTCAATATCATATTTAAACTCATTATTTATGTCTTTATATTTTAAATTTGGGATATTATTAACAGCTTCAAGTAATAAACTTTTATCATTTATAAATAATACTTTTTTAGGATCTAAAACTAGTCTTTCTTTATAATTTTCTTTATTTATTACTATCTTACTATCATCAATATTTTTTGTAAATTCAATAGTTAAAGAATCTCAAAGTATATTTTTAACTATTGAATTTGGATTCTTTTCTAAAGAATCTTTTAGTTGAGCTAATTTTACAGAAGATAATATACTTTTTAAATATGTAATATTTGCTTTTCAAATACTATTTAAATATAAAAAATAATTAGCAAGCATATTTGAATTAACTAAATTTGAAGTTCTATTTTCTGAGTATATTACAGTAGACGGGTTTTTTAAATAATCTTCAAAATCACTAATTTTCATTATATAATTTCATTTTTCTTCATTATTAAATCATTTCAAATATTTATCATTAAATCATTTTTGTTTTTCTCAAAATATTTTTTCTATAAGCATATCTTGAAATAATCTAACTTCATATTGATCACCAAGTTCATTTATAGTATGATAACTTAAAGTAATTCACTTAGTTATTGAATCATCTTTTTTTATTTCTTTATACTTTCAATAATTATTTGATAAATAATTAATAGCTGCTATAGATTCATCTAAACTGTAACTATCTATTTTTTTATCTCTAAAAGATAATGCTATTTCTTTTTGAGTTTCTGTGTTAGTCCCTCTTAAAAAATCTCATACTCTAGATGAAAATCATTTTTTTTCAATAATATCTTTTTCTTCTGCTAGTTTAATCATATCTCAAAGCTCTAGCATAATTTTTACTCTTTCTTCTTGAGAAAAAGCTTTCTCTGATTCAAAAGCTTTTTTTATAGTTTCATAAAGTTCTTTATACTCTTTTTCAAATTTTTTATAAATATCACTATCTTTTCAAGCTTTTTCTTTTACTGACTTTAAAATCTCCCATCATTCTTTTAATTGTGATTGGATATCATTAAATTTTCATATCTCCGTTGATAAGTTTCAGTAATTATTAAAATTGTCTAAAGTATTAATCATAAAAAATTATATAATTTAAAATGTATACTTTATTTTAACATATATTTTTTATTTTAGCAAAAATTAGCTATTTATATTTTATATAATTTTTATTATTATTAATTATTTTTATATATTCATCAAAAATTGCCCAGGATTTATTTTGATTTATAAAAAGTTCATAAGTGTTATCATAGCTTAAAATAGGTTTTAAGTATATAATCCAAAAATACAAATAAATATCATCTTCTATTTTCCAATCTTTAAAGTTTAGTCAATTAGTAGTTGCAAAAAAACTTAAGCAAAATCTTCAAGCATGTTTATTTTTTGTTTTTCTTACATTTAAAACTTGAAAAAATATAGTAAATAATATTCTATTTACCCACATACTATCAGGAGATGTTACTATAAACAAATCTATATCACTATCGATAGTTCAAGCATTCATTGAAATACTATTTCAAATAGCAACCATTTTTAATCAAGGGAACCACTTCACATATTTTAAATACTTTATAGTTTTATTTGTATATAAAATATCAACTTCTCAAGGTATCTTTTTTATATTGAATTTTTTTATGAATTTATTGTGAATTTCTTTTCAAAAGTTTTGCATATTTTTAGTATTATTAACTTATATAAATTATAAATTAAATATATTTTTTGCAAATTTTTTAGTATTTTCTATAATATTTTTAAATTTTAACTTTTTTTGATAAAATATGAAATATCATTGTTCTTGATGTAGTTATATATATGATGAATCTATTTGAGATGAAGACTTAAATATAGAAGAAAATACTTTATTTGATAATTTACCAAATGATTTTTTTTGTCCTTTTTGTGAAACTCATAAAGATGACTTTATTTTATTTTGAGAAGAAATTAATTATCCTCTTGACGTAAGATGCCTAACTCCAAAAGAACAAGAGCACTTTCCTAAAATATCTATCTTTTGAGAAAAATTAAGTTTTTTGATTGATGAAAATACTCATAATTCTAAAAAAGATAATTTTATTTTTAAAGTTTCTTTGTATGATGATACTTGAGATGAAATTGATTTTAAAAAATTTAATTTTTGAGATGAAGTTAAATGAGATTTTGATTTAGATTATTTAGATAGTTTCGAATTAAGGGTTTTTTGTATAAAAGAGGGTATTTTTTCTACTTGATTTTTAAATAAATAACTTTCTAAAATAAATATGACTAATGCTTTACTAAAAATAACTTTAATAATTTTTTTAAATTTACTTGCATTTTTATCAATTTGAATTATACTTGGTGCGCTTTTTTGAAATAGAGCACAATTTTTAGTTTACAGTGTCATTATATCAATAATACCACTAAGTATATTTTTATATATAGAAATTAAAAAAACTTTAAATAAATTAAACAATATTTCTAAGAATAATAAAAAAGATGAAGGAAATACAAAATAATGAACTACAAACAGAAAGCCATGCTTGACCACATATTCCAAAAATACAATGAGAGCAAGTTTACTGACCAATTTCAAATACAAATGTATCTACATTTATATTTTTAATTTTGATTTTAATTTTTTGAATTTTTGCAAGAAATGCCTTAAAAAGAGAAAAGTCAAGACTAAAAACTTGAATTTTAAACTTTATTTGATTTATAGACAAAAACTTAATTGATTCTTTTCATTGAGATAAATTATTTGCAAGATCTGCTTTTCCATTAATAGCCTGATTTTTAATAGTAATACTTTTTTGAAATTTATTTGGTTTAATTATTGATTGGCTTTGAGGTTCAATTTCTTCAAATATTTTAGAATATTTAAGACCTATGAACAGCGACTTAAATACAACTTTAGTTTTGTGATTAATTACTGTTGTTGTTATGTTATGAATAACACTAAAACATTCTTGAGTTTCTTGAACTATTAAATGATATTTATTTAATTTTTCTTGAAAAACTTTCTCAGAGAAATGTATAAATGTATTTGTTTGATGGCTTCATTTAATTTCAGTTCCATCAACAGTTGCATCTCTATCCTTAAGACTTTTTTGAAATATATTTGCTTGAGTTATACTTATTTGAGTTATATCATATTTATGAGTTTTAATGAGTAGTTCTTTATTTGAAGTTTGAAGATTTGTTTCAATTCCATTTTGGTTTTTTGAAATATTTGTAGCCTTTATACAAGCAGCAGTATTTTATATGCTTATGATTTCTTATTTTAACCAATGAAAAGAATCTCATCATTAAAATATAAATAAGTGGTTTTGAATATTTTGTTTTTATAATATTCAAGATCAAAATTTATATTTTATAACTAACATAATATATTATGGAACTAAAAGAACTTGCTATGGCTTTAGCTATTTGACTTTGAGCAATTTGACCAGGGCTTTGAATTTGATTTATTGGTAAATGAGCTTTAGAGGCTTTATGAAGAAACCCAGAAGCATCATCTAAAATACAATCACTTGCAATTTTGTGTATAGCTTTAGCAGAAGCAGTTGCTATTTATGCACTTGTTATTGCTTTGATTATTGGATTTGCTATGTAATAGTTTAGAGTTGTAGATTTTACGACTTTAAACTTTTAAATTTTAACTAATTAAAAAAATTATGCAAATACATGATTTTCAATTTTTTACTTTAGAGACTATAATTATTCAGCTTATTATATTATCTTTAATTTTATGGGTTTTAAATAAATTTGTATTTAAACCTTATTTATCATATTTAGATACTGAATATGATAAAAGAAAAAAATTAGAGCATGATTATAATAATATTGAAAAATTAAATCTTGAAGCTTTAGAAAATAAAGAAAGTATATTAAGTGATGCAAGAAAAGAAGCAGAAAATATTAAAAAAACTGCAGAAAATATTGCTAAAAAAGAAGCCTCTAATATAAAAAACCAAGCTGAGAATGAAGCGATTAATATAAAAAATACTGCTTTAGCTGAAATAACAAAAGAAAAAGAATCTATGTTAAATGATGTAAAATCTAAATCAATTGATTTGATTTTAAAATTTAATGCAAAACTTTTTTCTAATGAAAAAGTTTCAAGAGATTTTGTTGAAAAAGAAATTGCTTCTATTAAATAATAATAAAAAATATGACGGATTTTACTAAATTAGATAAAAATCTGCTTAATGACCTACTTAAAAAATTAAAACTTTTAAATTCTTTAAATAAATCTTTATGAAAAAGAGGAAAAAAAGAATTTTTAAAAATTAATGATAATATAGATTCATTTAAAGTAGAATATTTTGATTTTTGAGCTAATTCACTTTGATTTATTGAAAGTGAATCAATAAAAGCATTTAAAAATGTTTTTTGACTTGACTTAAATACTTCTCAAATTGAGTTTGTAAAAAATCAAAATTTAAAATGATGATTTAGAATCTTTTATAACGATAAAATGTTTAATATGAGTTATAGTAGATTTGAAAATATACTAAAATAAAAAAACTTAATTATTAATTACTTTATATTATGTCAAATGACTTATTAAATGGAATTATAAGTGATATTGAAAAACAAATTGATACTCTAAATACTACAAAAGAACAAGAAAATGTAGGCGAGGTATTTTATTTGTGAGACTGAGTTGCAAAAATATCTGGTCTTAGAAATGTTGCTTATAATGAACTTGTAGAATTTGAATGAGGATGAGTTTGAATAGCTTTAAACTTAGAAGAACACTATGTTTGAGTAGTTGTTTTAAAATGATTTAATACTATTAAAGAATGACAAATTGCAAAAGCTACTTGAAAGACTTTAGAAGTTCCTGTTTGAAATACTCTTGTTTGAAGAGTTGTAGATGCTTTATGAAATCCAATTGATGGACTTTGAGAAATTAAATCTAGTGAATTTTATCCAATTGAAAGAGTTGCTACTTGAGTAATGGATAGAAAATCAGTTCACGAGCCAATGCAAACTTGAATTAAAGCGCTTGACGCATTAGTGCCTGTTTGAAGATGACAAAGAGAATTAATTATTTGAGATAGACAAACTTGAAAAACTCAAGTTGCTATTGATGCAATAGTTAATCAAAAAGGTCAAGATGTTGTTTGTGTATATGTTGCTATTTGACAAAAAGAATGAAAAGTAGCAAGGGTTGTTGAAGAATTGAAATCAAGATGAGCTATGGATTATACTATAGTTGTTTCAGCTTGAGCTTCAGCTCCAGCTTCTATGCAATATTTAGCTCCATATGCTGGGTGTGCTATGGCTGAATATTTTATGTTTAATGGTAAACATGCTTTAATAGTTTATGATGATTTAACTAAACAAGCAAATGCTTATAGAGAAATGTCACTTTTACTAAGAAGACCACCAGGAAGAGAAGCATATCCAGGGGATGTATTTTATCTACACTCAAGACTACTTGAAAGATCATCAAAATTAAATGATGAACTTGGAGCTTGATCAATGACAGCTTTACCAATTATTGAAACTCAAGCTTGAGATGTTTCTGCTTATATTCCAACAAATGTAATTTCTATTACTGATGGACAAATTTTCTTAGAATCTGATTTATTTAATGCCGGACAAAAACCAGCTATAAATGTTTGACTTTCAGTTTCAAGAGTTTGATGATCAGCTCAAATAAAAGCCATGAAAAAAGTTTCATGAACTTTAAAACTTGATTTAGCTCAATATAGAGAACTTGCAGCATTTTCACAATTTGCTTCAGATCTTGATGCTCAAACAAAAACTCAACTTGAAAGGTGAAAAAGGATGATGGAATTACTAAAACAATGAGTTTTTGAACCTATTTCAGTTGAAAAACAAGTTGCATCAATATATGCTTGATCAAAATGATTTTTTGATAAAATAGAAGTTTCTAAAATCTCTAAAGTAGAAAAAGAATTATATCTAGCACTTGATGAAGAAAAAACAGTTTTAGAATCAATTAAAAAAGATAAAGAAATAAAAGAAGATACTGAAAATAAATTAAAAGAAGTTATTAAAAAAATAGTTGAATTAAATAAATAATTTTACCATTATGGCAAATTGAAAAGAAATTAAAAGAAGGATAAAATCTATAAAAAATACTTGAAAAATTACTAAAGCAATGGAGCTTATTTCAACTGTAAAGATGAAAAAAGCTCAAGACCTTGCTTTAGAAAAAAAAGCATATATTCGCTCTATGCTTGAAATTTTCTTGTCAGTTTCTTGAAATTTACAAGAATCAAAATTTTTTAAAAAATCTAAAATAAATAAAACTTTAGCAATAGTTATTACTTCAAATAAATGACTTTGTTGAGGTTATAATGTAAATGTTTTAAAAAAAGTTTCAAATTATGTAAAAGAAAATAAAGATGAAGAAATAGAATATATTGCTGTTTGAAAAAAAGCAAGTGCATTTATTTCAAGAACCTGAAATAAACTAATTGCTGATTTTTCTTCTGATTTTTCAGATAATATAGAGTATATTTTTTCTAGATCTATTTCTAAAACTTTTACAAAAAAATTTTTAAGAGAATGATACTCAAAAGTAGTAGTATTTTATAATCATTATGTAAATACTATTAAGCAAATTCCAGTTGCTAGAGAATTTTTCCCACTTACAAAAATTTGAATTGAAATGTATTTCAAACAAGTTTTAGGTGAAGCATTTTATGATGATAAAGAATTTTTAAGAGAAGAAAATAAAAAATCAGATTATACATTTGAACCAGGAAAACAAGAAATTCTTGACTGACTTATGCCAATGTTAATTGATGCAATGTTTTATGACATATTAATTGAAGCAAAAGCATCAGAACATTCATCTCGTATGATTGCTATGAAAAATGCTAAAGATAATGCAAATAAATTTGCTCAAAAATTAACTTTAGCTTATAATAAAGCTCGTCAAGCATCTATTACAAAAGAAGTTTCTGAAATAGTTTCTTGAGTGGAAAGTTTAAAAGAATAAAAAGATTTTTGATAATAAAAATTATTTTGTATAATTGATTTGATTTAAATTTTAAATATTTTTTATGACAACTATTATTTTAAAAGAAGATTTAAAATTAACTAATAATGTTTTTAAAACAAAAGTTGAATTGATAGATTTTTTATTAAATGATTATCAAGATTTAGTTTTAAGTGATGAAATGCAGAAAATTTTAGACAATTCTACAAAAAATGATTTTGTAAGCTATGATGATTTTGTAAGTAAATATAAAAAATAATTATGTTTAATATAAAAATACATAAAAACTTTATAAAATCTTTTGAAAAAATTGATGATGATTATAAAAATAATATTTTTGATTTTTTAGAAAAACTAAAAAATACTAATGATTTACTTAAAATAAATTGAGTAAAAAAATTATCTTGAAGTAAAGGATTTTATAGGTTTAGAATTTGAGATTATAGAATTTGATTTTTTGTAAATAAAGATAATATTGATATTTTAGTTTTAAAATCAAGATGAGATTTTTATAAAACATTTCCCAAAAACTATTTATAATATGAAATTAAAAGTTTATACAGATTGATGAAGTAGATGAAATCCTTGAAATGCCTGAGCTTGAATTTATATAACAGATGAAAACTGAAAAAGCTTAGAGAAAAGATATAAAAATCTTTGAATAAAGACAAATAATGAAGCAGAGTATATTTGATGTTATTTATGAATAAAAAGAGCAATAGAGCTTTGAGCAACAGAAGTTGATTATTTTGCAGATTCAAAACTTGTAATTGAACAATTAAGTTGAAGATGGAAGATAAAAAAAGAAGAGCTTAAAAAATTAAATAACGATATACTAGAACTTATTTTAGAAAATAATATAAAAATAAAATATACCTGGATAGAAAGAGAATTAAATAAAGAAGCTGATAGATTGTCAAATGTGGCAATGGATGAAAAAAATTAGGAATTGAGAATTGTAAATTATATAAACTTTCTAATTTCTAACTCCTAATTTCTAATTTATAAAAAAATTTTAACTTATTAACTTAATTTATTATGCATACTTGAAAAATTACAAAAATCGTTTGAGTAGTTATTGATGTGGAATTTGGAAATAATTATGTTCCATCTATTTATGATGCTTTAGAAATTGTAGGTGCAGACCAAAAAGTAGTACTTGAAGTTCAACAACAACTTTGAGATTGAGTTGTTAGAACAATTGCTATGAACCCAGTTGATTGATTAAAAAGGGGGATGGAAGTTACTGCAACAGAATTTCCTATAAGAGTTCCTGTTTGAGAAGAAGTACTTTGAAGAATGTTTAATGTTTTATGAGATCCAATTGATGGAAAAGAAAAACCAAAAACTAAAATTATGGACCCAATTCATAGATCTGCTCCTAATTTCTCAGAATTAACAACAAAAGCAGAAGTTTTTGAAACTTGAATTAAAGTAGTTGACTTAATAGCTCCAATGCTTAAATGATGAAAAGTATGACTTTTTGGTTGAGCATGAGTTTGAAAAACAGTTATTATGCAAGAATTAATTCACAATATAGCATCAGAACACGGATGATACTCAGTAGTTGCTTGAGTTTGAGAAAGAACAAGAGAATGAAATGACTTATATCATGAAATGAAAGATTCATGAGTTATTGATAAAACTGCGATGGTTTTTGGACAAATGAATGAAGCTCCAGGACCAAGAGCAAGAGTTGCTTTAACTTGATTAACAATGGCAGAACACTTTAGAGATAGAGAAAAAAGAGATGTATTATTATTTGTTGATAATATATTTAGATTTACCCAAGCAGGTTCTGAAATATCGGCTTTACTTTGAAGAATTCCTTCAGCAGTATGATATCAACCAACTTTAGCTACAGACATGTGAGCTTTACAAGAAAGAATTACTTCTACAAAAGACGGATCAATTACTTCAGTACAAGCAGTTTATGTGCCAGCAGATGACTTAACTGATCCTGCTCCTGCAGCTACTTTTGCTCACCTTGACTCAACAATTGTATTAAATAGATCAATTGCAGAACTTGGTATTTACCCAGCTGTTGATCCTCTTGATTCAACTTCTACAGTTTTAGATCCTTTAGTAGTTTGAGAAGAACACTACAATGTAGCAAGAGAAGTGCAAAAAATATTACAAAAATATAAAGAATTACAAGATATAATTGCCATTTTAGGTATGGATGAATTATCAGAAGATGATAAACTTACTGTATCAAGAGCAAGAAAAATTCAAAAATTCTTATCTCAACCTTTCTTTGTTGCTGAACAATTTACAGGAACTCCTTGAGTTTATGCAAAATTATCTGATACTGTTTCAGGATTTAAAAGAATTATTGAAGGTGAAGTTGATTATGTTTGAGAATGATACTTTATGTATAAAGCATCACTTGATGATGTAATTGAAGCTTATAATAAAGATCAAAAATAATAATTTACTAAAACATAATTAAATTAATTTATGAAATTAGAAATACTATCATTTAACTGAAAACTATTTAAATCAAGAGAAGTTGTATCTGTTACAGCACTAACAACTTCTTGAGAAATAACAGTTTTAGATAAACATATACCTTTAATAACTAGATTAAAACCTTCTGTTTTAAAAGTTATTTTTAAAGATGAAAATAATATAACTCAAACTGAGAATTTTGCTATTTGATGAGGAGTTTTAGAAGTAGCAAATTCAAGTATGAAAATACTTATTGATATGCTTGTCTTAGCAAATGATTTAGATACTGAAATGGCAGAAAAAGCAAGACAAAAAGCAGTTGAAACTATGGAAATGTATAAAAATTCAAAAGATAAAGTTGATATGGAAAAATTTGTTGAAGCAGAAGATTTGTTATTAAAATCACTTGCTCAATTAAAACTTTGAAATTTAAGATAATTTTTAACTTTAAAATATATGGCAAATATTTGAACTAGACCACAAAAATATATGATAAATTTACTTCATGCTTTACCTGCATTTGCAGATAAGGATGATTGAGTTGTAAATACTTTAATAGAAATAAATTCAGGATCTATTAATAAATATGAATATATAACTGAAACTTGAACTTTAAAACTTGATAGAGTTTGATTTAGTTCACTATCATATCCTTTTGCTTATGGAGCAATTCCTTGTACTTGGGATTTAGACAATGACCCACTTGATATTGAAATAGTAAATGTTACAGAACCACTTGTTCCTGGATCACTAGTTGAAGCAAGAGTTATTTGAATTATGAAATTTGTTGATGGGGGAGAGGTAGATGATAAAGTAATTGCTGTTATAAATGATGATAAAAGATCAACTCATATAAAATCAATTGAAGACTTGTGAGAACAATTTATAAAAGAAACTACTTATTATTGGGAGCATTATAAAGATTTAAAAAAACCTGGAACTTGAAAAGTAGAATGATTTTTTGGAGTTGATGAAGCTGTAAAAATAATTGATGAATGTGTTGATAGATATCACAGAGAATATTTACCAAAAGTTTGAGGACTTGAGGGGTAAAAAGAGCTTTTTAAAGCTCTTTTTTGTATTTTTATAGTTATATATAAGGTATATAAAATAAATTTGATTTTTAGTTATAATTGTGTATATTGAGATTAAAGTAATTTATTTTAATTAATCATTAAAAAATGAATGTAACTTTATTAGATCAAAATAAAATAACAGCTACTTTTTTATTTAATGAGTGCTTAGATGTTTTATGAATTAATCAAATTCAAGCTTGAATTTGATTAAATATTTGAACTATTAAAAGATGGATTTCTCAAAATAAGGTTCCAGATAACTATTTAAATGATTTGAATTTTTTACTTTGAAATAAATATAAATTAAAAAATACTTTTAGAGAGAAAGACCAATTTTATACAACTAAAAAAATATCAAAATATTGTTTTGAGAAAACTTTAGAAGTTTTAAAAGATTTAGATATTAATGAAGAAGAATATACTTTCATTGAACCAAGTGCTTGATGTTGTAATTTTTATAATATTTTACCAAAACAAAGAAGAATTTGAATAGATATAGAGCCTAAATGAGAATTAGCAAATGAATTAATAAAAGATAATTATTTAGATTTTTTTCCTAAAGATTTAAATAAAAAATATATTGTTATATGAAATCCCCCTTTTTGACTTAGATGAAATTTAGCTTTGAGATTTATAAATCACTCTTTAGATTTTGCTGATGTTGTTAGTTTTATATTACCACCATTATTTGATAGTGATTGAAAATGAGTTCCTAAAAAAAGAATAAAATGATATGAACTTGCTTATACTGAAAAATTACCTTTAAACTCTTTTGAATATCCTGACTGAAAAGAAGTAGAAGTTGCTACTATTTTTCAAGTTTGGACTAAAAAAAATACTCACAAAATTAAAATTTTAAAACAAGATAGTTGTAAAAGTTTTATAAAAGTTTATTCTTTATCTGATTGATGAACTCCAGGTAGTACAAGAAATAAAAATATGTTAGATAAGTGTGATGTTTATTTGCCTTCAACTTGTTTTAAATGAATGAAAGCTTATAATTCTTTTGAAGAGCTACCAAATAGAAGATGATATTGAATAGTTTTTTTACAAGATAAGAGAAAATTAAAAGATTTATTTTTTTATAAAATAAATTGGGAAAAAGTAAGTTTTTTATCTACAAATAGTGCTTTAAATCTAAGAACTAGTTTGATAGAACAAGAAGTTGTAAATGCTTGATTTAAAGATTTAAATTTAATTAACTAAAATATGATTAAAAATAATGAAATAGATAATATTGCTTTACCTATATTAAAACAAGTTTTAAAAGAAGCTCAAAGTGAGTGGCTTGATTTAGATAGTAAATATAGAGAATATAGAAATTTACAAATAGATAAAAGATGAAGTTTTTGAGAAAGGTTTTTTTCTCAGACTTTATCACAAATTTATTTTAGAAGATTAAAAATAGAATATAATGATTGAGATCAATGAGATTGGGATTTAAAATTTAATAATGTAAAATTTGAAATAAAAACCTCCTCTATAGATGTAAATAAAAAGTTTCAAAATGAATGATTAAAAAAAGATGGAGATTATGATTGAGTTTTATTTTTATGAATCACTCCAAATGAACTTTATATAAAATTTATAAAAAAAGATGAAATTAATTTTGAAAAACTTCATAATAGATGAGAAAGATGAACTTGAAGATGATATAAATGGGATCTTAAAAAAGATGAAATGATAAAAGTTAGTAAATTAGAAGATATAAAAAATGAGTTTGAGAAAAGCTTTAATTTTTTATTAAAATAATAAACTTTATGAAACTCACAAAAACTTTTTTTCAAAATAAACCCACATTAACTCTAGCTCAAGATTTACTTTGAAAAGTTATTACATATAAAAGCCCAGCTTGAGTTATTTCTTGAATTATAAATGAAACTGAAATCTATATACAAACTGATGAAGCAAGTCATACTTTTTGATGAAAAATCACTAAAAAAAATAAAACTATGTTTGAGGAATGATGACATTTATATGTGTATTTTACCTACTGAATGTATTATTGTATGAATATAGTTTCTGAAAAATCTGGATTTTGATCAGGAGTTTTAATTAGATCAGTTATACCTTACAAGTGAGAGGATTTAATGATTAAAAATAGAAATTATACAAAAAAGAATTTAAAAGATTTATCTAATGGGCCAGCAAAAGTAACTATGTCTTTTGGTATAGATAAAAATTTTGATGGAATAAATTTGCTCTCTAAAGATTCAAATATATATCTTGAAGATATTGATTATAAACCTGAAAAAATATTAACTTCACCTAGGATTTGAATATCAAAGGCAAAAGAAAAATTGTGGAGATTTTATTTTTTAAAATAGGAGTAATAATTTAAAATTAAAAAACCAAAATCAATTTGATTTTGGTTTTTTAGAAGCTTTAAGTAAAAAATTATTTTCTAGCAGCTATTGCATCATCGATTAAAGTTTTAACAAAATATAATTTAGTTATTTTTTGATCTTGAGCTTGTTTTGCAATTCTTGATAATTTAGTTGCATCAATTAAGTCAAATATACTATCTTGAGCTTTATTTAGAGAATCTATACTTATTTTAGATAAAAATAAAGAAGCATTTTGTTTTAATTTTGTTTTAGAGTCTAATTTTTTAAATAATTTTTCATTAAAATAATTAGCATTATCTCCATAAATAGAAATTAAAGTATCAGTTCTTTGCCAATTAGCTGTTTGTCCTGATCCATAAGTATTTTCACAATACATCATAGTCATAGCAGCTCAAGTTCCCATAACAAATCAATTATTACATCCATCAGTTACTGTAGTAACATTTTTTTCATTTTTTAATAAATCTTCTAGTGATTTGTAAGTTTTTGGAGTTTTACCATCTCTATAAAATTTTATAGTTTTTGGAGTTTCACTAGTTAACATTATATCATCTTGTACTACATCAGTAGTTCCATCTAAAACTGTATTTATAGGCATAACATCTCATTGAGTAGTAGTAGAAGTTCCATCATATACAGGAGTTTCACTTGTTTCTAAACTAGTTAACATAATATCTCATTGAACAGTTCATTCAACATTAGCAAAAGTAGGAGTAATCATCATAGCGGTTAGAGCTAAAGTTCCAATAATTTTTTTCATAATATATAATTATAAATAATAAAATAAGTTTTCAAGGTTTTTTGTTTAGTTTTTTAAACCTTTCATATGCTACAACATTATTTTTTTAAAAAGGTGACAATTAAGTTAAATAATTTTTTAAAACCACAGCCTGATTATGTATTTTATCCTTTGCTCAGTATAAAAAAGTAATTATTTTATTACTTTTTTCTAAAACTCTAATTTGATTTAAGATCTCTTTTTTTTTATCAAGTTCTTTTTTATACTTTTCACTAAATTCTTCCCAATTATCTTCTTTATGTCAAAACCATTTTCTTAAATCATTGCTTGGGGCAATATCTTTTAACCATAAATCTATTTTTAAATCTTCTTTTTTTAACCCTCTAGGCCATAATCTATCAACTAAAATTCTATATCAATCATTTTTGTCATATTTTTCATAAACTCTTTTTAATTTTATTTCCATAAATTTTAAATAAAAAAATAAGATTATATTATAATAACCTTATTTTTAAATAATCAAATATAAAAAATTGATTTTATTCTCAAATCATTTTTAATACTTTTGGAAATAAAATATTATTTTCTATATGTATATGAAATAATAAATCTTCATGGAATTCATGTAACATATCATAAGCTACTTTATAAGTATTACATCAATCAGCTGGAACTTCATAGTGATTTGTAATTTCAAGTAATCTTCTATAATTTTCTCATTCTATATCATGTTCTTTTACTTTTTGTTTAATTAAACTAGGGACAAGCAAAATATCTTCTTTTGATGCAGTTTTTGCTTCAATAGCTTTAATAATAGGGAAAAGTTTATTTTCTTCTTCTCTCATGTGTGGATTTAATGCAATAGAAGATTTTTTAAATATTTCAAATACTTCTAAAAGTTCTTTATGATTTTCTCAATGAACTTTTGCAATTTTTTCTAAATACATAAGTATGTGGGGAGTCATATCATCAATATATGAATGGTGTTTTTTTTCTACAAAGTCAATAATTAAACTAAGTGGCCAAGTAGTTAAATCTAAAGAATTACTTGAAGGTAAGTTTTTTAAATCATCAATTTCTTTTACTATATTTTCAAAAGAAATATTGTTATCTAAACAGGCTTTTCCTAAAGGAATATGTCAATGACAACAAAAATCTATTTTATATTTTGAAAAAACTTCAGATGTTTTATAATCTTTTGATACTATATCTGCTATAGTTGTGTCTTTTGTTATACTCATATTTTCTTATTTAATACTAAAATGCATATACTATAATATGTATTTATTTAAAAAAGTTAAATGAATTTAAAAGATTTTTAATTTTTTAAAAAAAAGAGAATTTTAACGAACACAAACGACATGTAGTTTTGTGTTATTTGTTGCATCTTGAGAAGATATATTACCATGAGTAAATTTTATAGTCCATGCCCTAGTATCATCAGTTGTATCCGTAGTTGATGACCAATGAGTTAAATTTGTTAAATTAAAATAATCTTCATTTACAGAATAATCAGATTTTGTAAAATCTTCGATAGAATAAAGTTCTTTTATATTTGGAACCCTCCAATTTGTATAGTCTCAAAGTGTAAGATCAGCACAATATGATTTTGCTTCTAACCAAGTTTTATATCACTGTTCTTCTCATTCTGACTGCCACATAAGACCAGTTATTGAATCTTTTACTACTCAAGTTGGTCATTTAGATCATTTTTCAAAACTAAAACGGGCTCGTGCCATATAATTAGTTCATACATTGTGTTCACTATCATAAGTATTAATTGGAGTTCATTGCCAAGGAAGTTTAGTTGAATTTCATCTAACACACATAACTCTATTAAGAGTATCATTAGTAGAAGACTCTGTTGAACCATTTAGAAAGTATACAACTCTAGGGCTTGTAATATTATATGAATGAGTGGTAGATGACCGTTGTCTATTATTACTATTATTATTAAAATAATTTGTATCTAAAGCTGGTCAATAAGTTTCCAAATTAGTTATAGAAAAAAGTTCTGTTAGATCTGGAACTCTCCAATCTGTATAATCTCAAAGTGTAAGACTAGAACAGTATGATTTTGCATTATCCCAATTCATAGTTCATTGAGCATTTCATTCTGATTGCCACATAAGACCTGTTGTTAAATCTTTTACTACTCAAGTTGGTCATTTAGATCATTTTTCAAAACTAAAACGAGTAGATCAAGTAGCTACAGCAGTTAAATATGGAGAAATAAAGTTGATTCAATCTCACCATTTATTATAGATAGGTTCTTCAATAATTGGAAGTTTGGATGATTTATTATTTGCTTGATTTTCTATTATTTTATCAACTAAAGTGTTTCAACTTCAAGTTATACTTCAACTATTGATATCATTTGAAAAATGTATTTTATAATCATCACCTTCTGATAAATAAACTCAAGTAAAACTTCCAGTTTTTAATAGTGGCTCATTTGTTGTTTTTGTTAGTATTCATACTTTATTTCAGATAGTATAAAAATATCTATCATCATAATTTATACTAGATGCATAGGTTTGTGGAAAATTGAAATATGATAATAATAATTTATTATCTTCTTCTAAATATATTCATAATTGGTATTTTCTATTATTTTTGTCTGTTGAGTATAGATAATTTGTATTATCTTTTGGGTCTTTTGGTTCTTTATTTAATTTTATTTCATTAGACACTATTTGTCATATTATTCATTGATTAATATATATAGTTGTTCAACTACTTATTTCTATATTTTCATCTGGAGTAGGGTATTTTCAAGTTTTTATATTAGATAAGTTTAACCCAGATTCTATATTTTTTAATGTAGCCACTCTATTTCAATCTCTTGCACTTTTCATATAGTTTTGAAAGGATGTAAAAGCAATGGTAGCTAATATAGCTAAAATAGTTATTACTATTATTAATTCTACTAGAGTGAAGGCTTTTTTGTTTTGAGGAGGCCTCTTAATTCAACTTATTAGTAGGAAATTAGAATTTATTTCTTCCATAAATATATTAGGAATCATAGAGACTTTATTTTTATTTATTTTTTTCATAATATTAAAATATAAAATATAAAATTTTTAAGTGATATAATTATACAATAATATTTAATTTTGTCAAATTAAATAACTTTAGATTTCATAGCAGATATAATAGATATTGTGATTTTTTGTAAATTAGTATTGTGATATACAAAGTTATTTAAAAAAGAATAATAGAAAAACTAGTAATTTTCTTTAAAAATTACTAGTTAATTTTGTTAAAATATGGTGGCAATGGTAATTCTACCACCCTAATTTTATACCATAAAGCAAGAATTAGAAAAATCAGAATTGGTAGAGTTTGGAAAACTATTATTGAAAAAAGATAAATTAAAGAACTTGAATATATTATTTATTATATTAAGAATTATTAAATTTAAAATTATTTTTCAAAATGGTTAAAGAGGATTTTTAATCCTCTTTTTTAAAAACTTATCTTTCCATCTCTATAACTGATAATCCATCATCTCAAATCTAGATTAAAATTTCAATTGTAGGCAATCGCGACCATTTTTATAATCTCTTCTAGATATGCTTGTTTTTTTCTCGCTAGAACCTTCAAAGATAAATTAAGTAAATCTTCATTAAAGAAATTAACTATATCAAACAGATTCTTATCAGTTTCATCAATATGTCTTTTTTGTATTCAATCAATAAAAACACTTACAGCTTTAAACTCTTTTTCCTCAAGAGTTTTTTCAATTTTTTTCATAATGTATTCTTTTTTAATTCATCATTTAAGAATAATAAAAAAACATTCGTTTAAGTTTAATCTAGATCTCTCCATAATTTGCAAATTAATTAATAAAATAGTAATAATATTATATATAATGAAAATTGAAAAAATTTTCATTTTTTTAGATTTTTTTGTTGATTATTTCAAATCCATCTTTTTTTATTTTTTTTATTTCAAAATCTCATAACTCTTCGAAATGTTCTTTTAAGATTTTATTTCTCAAACTTGGATTTTTATTGATCTTAAAACTATCTATAAACTCATTTTTTAGAAATATACTTTCTCTTTTTGAAACAATTAATTTTTTGTGAAGATGAAAATATAGACTCAAAATTTCATTATTTATTAATTTGTAATTCAATATTCATTTGTTGAAATAATGATAAAATCTAGAGTCATATATTTGATCTTTTAATTCATCTATTTCTGGTAAGATTACAAACCTAAAATGAACTCATTTTTCTTTTTTAAATTCGATATTTACTACTTCAAAATCTAAAATATTTGTTTCTAACTTATTATTTTTATTCAAATTTTCTAAATTTGTTTTTAGAGTAGTCTTTTTTAACTTCTCATCTCATATAAAATTGATAAATTCATCCAAACTAATGCGATTACTGTATTTTCAATCATTTATACTATTTTTTGTATTTCGATATTGTAGATGTAGAAAATATTTTATATTTTCTTTTGTTAGATTTCAATTTTCTATATTAAGAGAAATAGCCTTGTTTACTTTGATAGTTTTTTCTCTTTTTTCTCTTCCAATAATTCAAAAATTTTCTTCAAAAAATTTATATGTTAATCAATAATTTGCATCTCTCACTCAATTTTTTAAATTTAAAAATCATAAAACAAAAGCAAAAGGTTCTCATTTTGGTCTTACTTTGGACAAGTCATTCACATAATTTTCCTCAACATTTATTCTCCATCAACTACTTTCTTCTCAAGTTAAATCATACAAAGCAAAATTATGAGGATTATATTTTAATCATAATCTTTCTATTACATTAAGAATAGGAACTTTGTTGATAATTTCCATGGTAGTTTCTCACTTAAGAAATTTATCTCATTTGATAAGTTTTATTTCAAACTTTTCTTGTTCTGGTTTCTTATGAATACTAAAAGGAATTCTAGCTATCTGTGTCGTCTTTATGCAATTTTTATCAAAATTAAGTCACATTTCATAAGAGAATTTTTCTATTTTTGTTCTCCAATCTCTTAGATATCAATCAAAATCTAATTTTCAAGTATTATTTCAATACTCATTTTCTTTAATCTCAATAAACGATTGAACTCAGTTTTTAGTGACTAGAATTATATCAAAAGAATCTTTAAATTCTTCAAATTTTTCAACTATTTCTTCTTTAGTTAGATGTTTATTATCTTTCATATCAACATCAAAAAAGAAAAAATTAAAGGAGCTTATATTTTCCTGTTTTCTATTTTTCGTTCATTTTTTATATCAATTAATAGAGAAAAATAAGTTTATTGTATCTTTTACATTGAATATATCATCTATTATTTGAGTGTAATCTTTTATTATTAAAGATCACTTTTCTTTCACATATTTTATGAATTTTATCAATCATAAATGTAATTTTATATTTTTCATTTTAAGGAAAATTAGTATATAAATTATAACTAGTATTTTTTTAAAATTTTTTAACTCTAACTAGTATTTTGAGTGATTTAAAATTTCTTTAATTCACACGAGTTTTTTAGTATTTTTTATAAAAAATGATGTTTTTTGACTTTATCTAATATTTTTAGAGGTTTGATTTTCTTTTACTAAAGGGATTTTTTCATTTCAAAACTTCTATTATAAATATAAAAATAAAATTAAAATTAAAATTGTTTACAAGAAGTTATTATATTCTTTATTAAAACTCATTAGTTTCTTCGAAAAAAGCACTTTCTTCTAATTTAGATAAAACTTTGTTTTTATATTTTTCTTTCTTTGTATTAAATCCTTTTTTATATCTTTCTAAATTTGTTTGTTTAGATTTATTAGAAACATTATTAATGAATTTAGTATCAAATTTTTGATTACCTTTGATAAATTGAAATAAACTTTTACATACTTCAAATAAAACATTAATTGCAATGCTATTACCAATTTGTTTATATCTTTGAGTTTCACTAACTCATGAAGTGAATCAAGTTGGAAATCAACTAATCCTTTCGTATTCATTAGGTGTTAGTTGTCTTATAATAAGATCATTAAGTTCATGAATATTTAGTTTTTTGTTATTGAATCTTTTAATAAATTCTTTATCTTTATTTAGAACAATACTTTTTTTACTTCATCAAACCATTAGACATCAACATACTTTATCTTGTGATTCAACTCTCTCGCTTTGGAACTTTGAATTATACATTCATAGAATTCTTTTTTGATTTTTGTAATATTTCTCATGAACTTCATCATCAAGAACATCCATTAATATTGCTTTATTATTTCAATTAGTAGTTGGTATATCTAGATCAAAAGTTCAAAGATCTTTTCTTTGTCAAATAATGAATACTCTTTCTCTATTTTGTGGTAAACCGAAATTCTTTGCATTTAGAACTTTATATTTCACTATATATCAAGCATTCTCTAATTCATTAAGAATGATTTGAAAATCTTTTCATTCATTTTGACTTAATAATCATTTTACATTTTCGAAGATAAAATACTTTGGTTTTTTATCTTTTAATATTCTTAACAATTCAAAAAATAATGATCATCTATTTCACTCTAGTCATTTTCTTTTTCCATTAATAGAGAAGTCTTGGCAAGGGAATCATCAAACTAATATATCAAAATCTTTAAGTTTTGAAGTGATAATTTTTTTTGCATCTCACAAATTAGGAATTCGTGGAAAGTTTTTTTCATAAGTTTTAATAGCATATTTATCTATTTCGCTATATCATACAACTTCAACATTAAAAAACTCTTTTAATAAATTAAAAACAAATTCAAATGCTCATATTCAAGAGAATATAGAAAGAACTTTTAGGGTAATTAGGTTTAACATAAGTAACAAATTATTAATAAATAAATGTTACATGGCCATGTACATTATATAAGTTAGAATTTGATGCATCATTTAACTTATATATGGAGAATATATCTCAATATTTAGTATTATATTAATTTTTTTAGAAAAATTTTTTATTTTATATTTTTTTAAAATTTTATTTCTATAAATAGTATTTTTCATTTCAAAATTAACTTTTACCAAGATTTTAAGATTTATATATTTCTATACATATTATATTAATTAAAAATAACTCCTTAGACTTTTTTTAAAGAAAAATTTTTTCTACTTTTTTTCTGCTTTTACTTCGCTTTCTTTTGACATTTTCTAAGAAAAAACTATATTTAAAGCACCACAAAAATTTTATTTACTATAAGTTTTTTTATTTTTTGATGTATTAAAAATAAATTAGAGAGGATTTTACCTTTCTCTAATGTTTTTAATATATCAAAACTTAGAATAAAATTTTTGTGGTGAAAATTTAAAGGGTAAGTCCTCTCTACTTTGTTAAAAGTTTTCACCAAGAAAAAATCAACAAATTAGAATCTTACTCTTATTAGTAAGATTCTTTTTATTTGTTAATTTTCAAATTATGAAATGCTATTATCATAATGATAAAGACTCTGTTTCACAATGTGTAAATTGTTGAAAATTTTTATGTAAAGAATGTTCGGATAAATTCACTTATGATTGAAAAATTATATGTGAAGATTGTGCTTGAAATATAAACAATCAAATATTTAAGTGAACTAAAAATATAAAAACAAATCTTGTATTGATATCTGTTTTATGGTTTTTATTTATGTTAACACCTATAACTCATTGATCATTAGACTGATTACTTTTAATATATATGATATTTTTATTTTTTTACTTAAAAAAAGAAATTCCATTACCAAATATTTTTGTTGCATGAGGTTGGATTTTTTGGTTAATATTTTTTGTTTTTATTATATCATGGTGAATTTTTTATTTAATGCTATTTTATCCAATAAAAAATATTAAAATATTATTTTCAAAAGAAAATAGAAAAACATTAATAAGTATATGAATTTTATTATGAATATGACTTGTATTTCTATGAAGTTATTATTTAAACCCTGAAAATTATAAAACTATGTGAGAAAAATTATATGAACTTCAAAATCCTAAATAATACAAAATTAATTAATTTTTATATTCTTAACTATTATATTATGAAAAAGATAATGCCTATAATAATAACAGTAATCTCGTTTTTAATTTTTAATAATGTTTTTGCTGAAGAAAATTCATCTACTAAAATTAAATTAAAAAATTGAGACGAATACTATCTTGATGGTTATAGTTTTTATAAAAACTCTCAATTGATTGAAAAGTATGATAAAGTTTCAAATTATGATAAATTATGATTACCAGAATATCATTATTTTAAACTATCTCCAAATAAAGAAAGTTTTCTATTTGTTGCTAAAAAATGAAATAAATATTTTGTTGTAAAAGATTGAACTAAATGAGAAGAGTTTGATGGAATTTTTGAATTATTAGTTTTATATTCTTCCGATTGAACAGATTATTCATATATATGAATTAATTGAAATAATAAATATTTGATTAAGAATTGAAAAAAAATTGATTTATGATTTTTAACTGATATTTATGATCTATTTCAATATATTCCAAACTCAAATAAAGTAATATTTTTTTGATGAAATAATTGAAAAAAATATATTGTTGTAGATTGAGTTAAATGAGAAGAATTTAATACACTTCAAGAAAGCATTTCAGAGTTCTGAATTATTTGAGTAGATTTTTCTTGAGATTGAAAAAACTATTTTTATTTTTGAAAAAAAGACTGAAAATGGAATTTAATTAAAAATACTAATAAAATTTTAACTTTTGATGCAGATTTTATTAATAACTGAAATTATTGAAATTATATTAAATTTATAAGTTCAACAAATTGAGAAAAATATGCATTTACTTTTTCAAAATGAGATAATACATATGTAGTTAATAATTGAGTAATATCAGAAGGCTATAATTATATAAATAATTCTATAAATTGATGATTAGTATTTTCAGATGATTTTAATAATTTAGCATATATAGCTGATAAAAATTGAACAAAGTATTTTATTGTTAATGGGAAAGTAGTAAAAAGTTTATGAAATATTGCTACTCGGGAAATTTCATATAACTCTAAAGATAATTCTTTTCAATTTCCTTTTAGAAAAGAAGATGGCAAAGATGGAACTTATAGATATAATTTAACAAATAAAAATCTTACCTCATATGAAATGACTGTAAATGATGTAAGAACAGTTAATAGTTTTTATGATAAATACAAATTATTATCAGAAAAAGAAAAGAACAATATAAAAAATAAATTAACAGAAATATTATCAAAATTAAAAGCATGAACTAAAAATTACGAAATAGTAAAACAATTATTAAAAATAATTAAATAATCTATGAAAAAAACAATTGAAATCAAAAGTTTTAAAAGAAAACTTTGAAAAAATTATTACTAATATGTAAGTAAAATATTTTATAACTTAATTTAGAAAATATGAAAAATAAATTATTAATCTCTTTATTATTACTATTACTTACATCGTGTTGAACTAATAATAATAAACCATTATCTTCTTCTAAAATTGATACTAAAATTAATTGAGAACAGATTATTATTGATAATTTTTTTGAAAAATCTGAAAATAATACATATAAAAGTTTACAAAATTCTAAAATAATAAATTGATTATCAATATATGAAAAAAGTGTTTACTTTAAAAAAGATAATTCTGCTTGGTTTTGGAGTTTTGATCAAAAAAATTGGATAAGTGTATCTAATAAAACAATGAAATGTGATAATAAATGTGATAGTAATTGATTATCACCAAACTGAAATAATCTAAAAATTATAAATGAATTAGAAAAATATTCTAAATGAAAAACTATTTCTGAGAATAATGAAATTAAAAGTAATAGTTGAGTAATTATAAATAATACTGATAAAAAAAGTGTATTTGATTTTCTTGATGAATGATTAATTTGTAATGATAATGTAATTACTGTATCTTGATTTGCAGATATCTCTTGTGTAGTTGTTGATAATAATATTTTTAATAATTCAATGGATATATTGAATAAATACTTTTATGCTGAAAAATCAAGTGATTGAATTAAAAAGTATTATTATAATAATAGTGCTAATTATTTGTCAGTATCAGATATAAAAGATAATAAAGTTACTATAAACTTATATATTAATACTAATTACTCAAGTGAGAAAAATTTTATACAAGACAAAATTGATTTTGTAAATTATAAAGATAAAATAGGTAAACAATTTCTTGAAAATATTAATCAAAATGAAACAAAAGTAGATTTTGATCAAAATATTGGAAAAGTTGAAAAATTTTTAACTTTAAGAAATGAATTAAAATTTGATAGGTTTTATAAAAATATTAAAGTTTATGATATAAATTCAGATTATCTAGAAACATTATACTTTGATGAAAAAGACGATAAATGATTAACTATAAAATTTAAAAGTTTAGAAAATATTGATTTAAATTGAATTTCATATGAATCATATTTAATATATTCAACATCTAAATTTGATTTTAGTTTTGAATCTACTAATAAATATTGATATGTATTATTCAATCCAAAAACAAAAAAAGTTTATTTAATGAAAAGTTAATAAAAAATTAATGACAACATTAGAAAAATTGAATTTACAACTAAGTAATTCAGAGATAATAAATAATCTGATTTTAAATGATAAATACTATGATTTTTTTATAAAAAATTATAGTATTTTGTCATTTGAAGAAAATTATAAACAAACAATATTTTTATATTTAAAGGATAATTTAGATGATATAAATACAAAAGAATTATTATTATCAAATTTAAAAATATGAAAAGAAATAAATCTAGAAGATGCTATATCAAAAGAAATAAATTGATGAAATATTTTTCATTTAGATAAAATATACTCGTATGACAATATTAAAAATAGATTTTGATTTATTCCAAAAAAAGAGGATGAAACTATTAAAAAACACAAATGAAATAAATATATAATCTTTTCTATTTTAACTTTTACTTCAATTATATTTGTTTGAATAATTTTTAGTTTTTTTCATACTAATAAAGAAAATATTGAAAAGGTAAAAATTGAAAACAAAAATACTAATATATTTTCAATAAAAACAGAAAATAAATCTAATATAATAGATAAATGAAAAAAATCACTTGATGTTAGTATAATTTCAAAAGAAAATGAATCTAAATATATTTTAAATGAAGAAGAAAAATCTAAAAAGAAAAAAGAACTATTAGATTTAAAAAATCAAAATTGGTATTTATTTAATAGAACTACATATAATTTATGATATTTCATTAAAAATAATGATTCAACTTACGACAAATCAATAAAATCACTAGATTATGACTCAAATCCAGATTATATTATAAAGACAAAATCTAAAGAAATAACTCTACCTTATTGATATAAATTTGTAACAACAAAATGAATAAATTATTCTATTAAATACGATTATGGTTATTTTTTTTATGATTGAGAATTAAATAATGATTGATTAATAGTATATTGAATATCAAAAATAACTGAAGATGATTATAAAAAAGATAAAAAATTATATAAACAAATTTTTGTATATTGAACAAATAATACTTTTTATACTTATAATTCTACTCATGAAAATTGATATGAATCTAGTTTATTGTCAAATAAATTAAAATCTATAATAGATAATAAAATAAGTGAAAATTGAGGTGATAAATTAAAAACACTAATTGATTTTTATGCTTTTATAAAAAATAAAAGATATAATCCTTATCAAAAAAAAGAAGATCTAAGTCCTGATTTTCTTGATTTTTTATATACAAGTGATTGATTGTATTGTGAATCGGCAAATGACTTATTTAGAGTTATTTCTGAATATTTATGATTTAAATCAGAAAAAATAACTTGATTCTTATGAAGTGAAAATAAAAGTTGATATTGAGTAATTTGATGAGTTTGACACCAATGGACTGAAGTAAAAATTTTTGATAAAGTATATTTTTTTGATGCTACATCTTCAAATTGAAATGATTCTTGAGTTGATTTTTGATTTAATGATTGAAATCAGCAAGATTTTTATGTAAATACTGATGATGTTTTAAAAGTAGATTTAGTTTTAGATATAAAATCAAGAATTGAAGAAGTTTTTAAAAATAATATTTATGATGAAAATTTTTCTGACTATATAAATGATTATTTAGTAAATAATTTGGAGCAAAAACAAGATTTAGATAAAACATATGAATATATAGTAAAAAATCAATTAGAGCAAAATTTTTACAATAGTTGATACTTGAATAATGATATAACCTTTATAAAAAAATATATTGATAAAACTAGAATTCAAGAATCTGAAAATATAGATATTAAAAATTTTACTCTTGATAATAATACGAATTATAAATCCATATTTGATAATTGAAATGAATATTTGTTAAAATATCTAACTTGAAATATATCAGCATGACTTACTAATACTATTTTAAATAAATGAGACTATAATTATAAATATGAAAGAAGTATTGTTTCTTCTATATTACTAACTTCCTTTATTTTATTGTTTTTATTTGTTATTTTAGTATGAAAAATTTTAAATATACATTTTTTAAAAGCAGCATTTTATACTAATTCATGAATAATTTTTATAATAATTATTTTAGCTTGGTTATGAAATATTTATAATTTTATAAATAATATTTTAATCATAATAATTTTAATTATTATTAGTTTATTTATAGTTATAAATTCAGTATTATTTTATATAATTTTAAAAAATACCTATAAAGCAAGAAAATACTTATTATTTATATCAAATATAGTATTTTTATTATTTTTAATTTGAGTGTTATTTCATATTTTTAATTGAATAATAAATATTTGATTTAATAATTATTTTAAAGATTTGTTTAATGCTACTTATTGAAGCATAGAGTTTTATAATTATTTCTGAAATAAAATTTTTACATATGTTAGTTGATTGAAATATTATCTGTTATTTATAATGGTAGTATTATTCATCTTATATTTAATAATTTTAATACTTGATTCATATTTATTAAATAAATATTTTTTATTAAAAATTGATATATTAATTACTAATATAAAAAAATCTTTATGAATAGATATTAATAGTGAAATAATTAATATAAATAAATTTTATAATTATTTTATATTTTTATTTCTTCCAAAATATAAAAATAAGTGATTTTCAGTATTTGATTTTATAAAACAAATACTGTATTTAAAGAAACTTGATAATTTTTCTAATAATTTAAAGAATTTTTATGATGTAAATATTTGAAATATATCAGAAACTATTTTAAAGATATTTAAAGTTAGATATAAAGTTATTCATAAAGAAGAAATTATAAATATTTGAATGAGTAAAAAACTAGTATCTTCACTAAAATCTAGTTCAAAGAATAATCTTAGTTTTAAATGATGAAAAGAAATTTCTTGATTTGAAGTTTTAAATAATACTAATTTTATAAATAAGATTGATATTAAAAAATCAATAAAGAAATGAATAGATATAGTAAAAATTTATAATACTAATGAGGAAGATATATCAACAGATATACTAATAAATCCTTATATGCTATATACCGACTTGTTTCTTAATCAATTCACATCATTACCTGATGTTATAAAAATCAATAAAGTCTATATAGTAAAAAATTGAGAAATTATTTTATATAAAAAACTATATTGAAAGAAAAAAGATCTTTTAAAAATAATAGATTTATTTATTAAAAATCTAAGTATTGATTTTATTGATATAAAGACAAGATGAACTTATATTGATTATAATGATAATAAATATAAAACTCTTATTGAGAAACTATATTTAACTAAATTATGATTAGATAACAATAATACTTTAAAAAACAAAAATAAATTTAAAAATTTATATTTTATTTGAATAATCTAGATTACTATGACAAATATTGTTGATAATATCTCTTTAGAAGAGAAACTAAAATATATTCCTACAATTAAAGCAAACTTTGAAAAAAGTATAAAATGACTTAATGAAGCAAAAGACTATATAATTAAATCTTTTTTAAATTGAGAGCATGTTATAGTTGAATGATATCCGTGAAACTGAAAAACAGATCTTGTTAATGTATTTGCTCATAGTATTTGAGTTGATATAAAAAGAATCCAATGAACTAATGATTTAATGCCTCAAGATATCATTTGATATATGTGAAAAGATTGAGTTTTTAAAAAATGACCTATTTTTACTAATATACTGATAGTTGATGAAATAAATAGAATTCCATCTAAGTCTTTATCTTGACTTATTTCTGCTATGGCAGAAAAGAAAATAGTTGATGATAATTGACATGTAATGAAATTGCCAGATTTTTTTATGATAGTAGCTACTCAAAATCCTTTAGATAATTCAGGAGTTTATGAATTACCAGAAGCAATAAAAGATAGATTTTGAGTAAAAGTTCTAATTGAAAAACAAGAAAAAATTTTAAAAGAAATATATTTATCTAAAGAAAAAAATAGTCTTATTTCTGATAAAATACTTGATAATATTGAGTTTATTTTTGATAATTTAGATCCAAGATTTTCTAAATTTGATATCATAAAAGAAAATATACTTGTTTGACCAAGTATAAGGGCATGATTGCAATATATTCAATATGTTAAAACAAATGCTTATTTAAATTGAAGAGATATTGTTATTTTAGAGGATTTATTTAAAGATATTAAAAATGTTTTTGAAGATAAAATTGTTCCAAAAAATGATAATGTTATTGAATTATCATCAAAAGATATTTTGAAAAAATATGTAGAAGAAATTAAGAGTAAAATATGTTAGACTTATAGAAAAACTGAAGATTAATCTTCAGTTTTTTTATGCTTCTATGAAAAATCTTCAAAACTCTTTAAAGAACTTCTTTTTCTCATTCTCATCAAAATGTTTTTGTCTTTTTTCGTACCACTTCATAATCTCAAAAATATCAACTATTTTTAGATCTTCTCATAATTTATTTTCTCAATTTATTATGTTACAAACATAGCTATATAAGAAGTATTCTCAATTTTTTGTTTTGTATAATAATTCACTTAGTTCATCTAGATTAAGTTCTAAATTATGAATTCAGCAATTAGTAATTAATTGAGATTTTTCTGTATAATATATTTTTCATTTAATAATTTTTTCCATATTTTAAGTAATTAAGTAATAATAAATATATTATATATAATGAAATTTTGATTTTTTTGAAAAAATGTGGATTTTTTTACTTTTGAAATAATTGATATGTTTATAAAAATATATATAATTGCTAAAAATTTATTTTTAACTTTTACTTTTATGAACAAACTAAAATATATTTTATGAATTACTTTAATATTTTTTCTTTTTACTCAAACTGGCATTTGATATGAATTACAAACAAAACTAAAAAGACAAATAGATATTTTAGTTGATAAAAAAGTAACTGAAAAAAATGCTCCAAAAATATTACAAAAGATAGATAATATAAACAAATCTAATTTTAGTGAAGCAAAAAAAGAAGCATATAATTATATATATAAAAAAGTAGAAGAAAAATTTCCAAAAAAAACTAAAAATTCAAATCAAAAAACTTCTTCTTGAATTATTTTAGAACAAAATTCAAGTTCTTGAAGTAAAAATAACAAAAATGACACAATAAATCAAAATGCAACTGAAATAAATTACAATGATAAAAAATATCAAACTCAAATAGAAAATTATTATTGAAAATGACTTGCTTTTATAGACTCAACAAAGATTTATGAAGAATGAAAAGTTTTATTTAACTGACATTGGTACTTTTTACAAAGTGATGAATATTATGAAGAAATGAATAAAAATAAAACTCCCATAAAAGTAGCTGGAAGTTTTTGAAATGATAAAAAAGTTTATAATACAGAAGAAAAAGGGTTTGTTTTTTCTTATCCTGATTGATGAAGTTCTGTTAAATCTTGAAATATTCAAAAACAAATAGATTTGATAAGGTATAATGATAATTTTTATTTTCAAGATGTTTATTTAATAAAAGAAGTTTCTTTAGAAAAAGCTCCACAAAAAATAGACTATGTTTTTTGAGCTGAAGGGATTTCTTCTATTAAAGAGTTTTTTACTATCTCTAATAGCTTATTAAATAACTTAGAAAATTTTACAATAAAAGAATATTTAGATAAATTATGAGAAAAATATAATAATGTTTCTAATAACTCTTTTTTATTTCTTTTAAATTTAAAATAATTTTTAATTTCATTTTTATGAAAAAATCATTTTTAGAGATTTATTACTATTTTTAGTTTTAATTTATATTTTATTTATTTTATATTTTAGATCATGATAACAAAAACACAAATAGAAAATTTATATGGAGATTATTTTGACTATTATAAAAGTATTAGTGAAACAAATAAATCTTTTCCTTTTTTCTTTAGTTTTGATAATGCTTTCTATGATTACCAAAAAGAAACTATTTTAGTTTATTGACAAGAAACTTTTTGATATCCATCAAAACATTGGGTAATTAAAACAAATAATAAAAATTTATATTTTGATAATACTTATAATTTTAAGGATTGTATAGATATAAATAATTTATGTTATAAACTTTTTGATTTTCCTGATTTGATCAATATTGATAAATCTATTCAAAAACATTTCAATAGCCCTTTTTGGAATTTTTTAAAAGAGTTAAGAAAACAATATAAAAGAGAAAAATATAACTTAATTTGGTCTAATTTAATAAAGTTTGATATAAATTGAAAAAGAATTGACGAAGATATTATTAAAAAATTATGAAAAAAGTTTATAGAAGAACATACCGAAATATTAAACAAGGAAATAAATTTTATTAACCCAGAAAAAATTATAATATTATGAAAACAAAAAGATAAAAATACTATTTATAATAAAATTCTTTTAAATACTATTTCTTCTAATTTTCCTTCCAGTATTATAAATGATTATATAAATGTAGATAAATTTAATAAAATATATCATATTTCTCATCCAAATTATCTAAATAGAAACAAACAAAAACCTATTGATATTATAAATAAAATAATTTTAAATCCTAACAAATAACACTATGAAAAAAATATTACTTACTATACTTTTTGTAATTTTATTTACACAAATACAAAATAGTTATTGAAAATGTATATCTTATGATCCAGAAACAAACTGATGTTTGCTTACTGATTGAACTGAAGACGAAGAAAAAAAAGAAACCCAAGTAAATAAAACTTGATGATATCGGGAAAAATTTTGATATAAAAATGAAGAAACATATTTAGAATCTGGTTATCTTCCCCATGGCGACTATTATGTAAGAATGATTGTTGATCCTTATGAAAATCTAAACATGATTATATGGTGATACTGAAATGAAAAAAATTATATATCTTTTGATAAAACAAATGTTTATAAAAATTTTCAAAATTATAAATTAACTTTTTTATGAGATCCTTTAAAAAATCTTGAAAATTATACTTGAGAAGAATTAGATAAAAATATTGATAAAGTAGTAAAAGAAATTGAAAAAAGAGAAAAACTTTTAAAAGCAATTGCATTGAAATTAAAAAAAGATAAATCAAATAATGATTTAAAAATTCAAGCACAAACTATTTGAGAACAAATTTTATGATTAAAATTATTATTTTGAAATCATTATTGATTGTGTCATTTGCATAGTTTATCAGGTGATGAAAATAAACTAAAAATGTGTTATGTAGATTATAAAAAGAAAAAGACAAGACAAGAATTAGAAGAATCAAATAGAGAATTACAACTTTTACAATTAAAAGCAATGTATGATGAAAAATGAAGTATTTTTAATCTGTACTTAAAAAAAGATATAAATGATATTTCATATGTTTATAATTCTATAATTTATCCTTGGGTAAGTGAATGAGTAGAAAGATATATAAAAAATTATGGATCTCTTGATGAAAAAACAAGAAAAAATGCTATTGATTGAATATTAGAATCTTTAAAAGACTATATTATAGAATGAAAGGAGGAAGAATTAAGAAAATTTTTAGATAATGAAATTACAATTATTTCAACAAAATGAAGAGATTTTTCTCATATTACTTTAAAAAGTAAAATATACCTTACTACAAAATTAGAAAAACAAATATTAAGTATGTTAGCTAAAATAAAAGATTTACAAGAAAGGCATAGTTATGTTGTTGAATTATTGAAAAAAATAGACATAAAATTTGTAAATGAAACAAATTTTCAAAAAAAAATACTTTTTAGAGAATTAAAAATCTTTTTAGAAAAAGAAGAAATTAATATTTTAAATCAAATAGATAAAACAAAGTAATTAATTTTTAATTAATAATTTTATGCAAATACTTACTTCAAAACAAGATTTTCTCGTTAAGTTTTTCACTCCATATATATTTTTGGCTTTATTTACTTGAGTAAATTACTTATTGGACTCATTTATTAATCTAGAAATGTTTTTAGCATTATTATGAGTAATATTTATTTGGAATATATTTTTATGAATTTATTTTATTTTTAAATATAAAACTTTGAAAAATGAGAAAATAAATTTATCAAAAATTATGCTAATTATTTTTTGAATATTATCATTTTTTATTTTATGTTTTCTGATTTTTATGTCATATAATTCTTGGGTTTTATATTTAAAATAGTATTTATACACATGTTTAATTAATTTTTCATTCAATAATATCCTAATGCATTGGAAATATATTCTATTCCATCAATATAACTCCTTCAAACAAAATGAGTATGACCATAAATAACATATTTTACACCATATTTTTTATATATTTCATGCAAATGATTATTTAGAAAGAAAGCATTTCAATAAATATTTTCTAAATTGTATTTTCATATAATATTTCCAGTTTCTTTTATAATTTCTTCCCATTTTTCGCAAGAATATTCCTTGAAAAATGGGGATTTCTTTTCGAGCTGATTACATGGTTTAATATGAGAAATAGAAAAAATATCATAGGTTTTATATTCAGGATTATTTTGTATTTTTTCAAGTCTTTCTATGAGTTCTTGTTCTAAAAAGTTTGCAAAATCAATATTATTCTTGAAATATTCTCAAAAATCAATGTAAACTCTATCGTTATATGAAGTGATACCAAATTTCATTTTATCAAAATTGGCATCAAAATATTTTTCTAAATATGATTTATCTATTTGATTTATAGTATAATTATACCATCACATATTTCATGTAATTATAATATTTTCATCTTTTAAAATACAATCTTCTACATCAATAACATGAATTTTTTCTCTATAATTATGAAAATAATCTTTTAAAAAACTATATTTTTCTATGGAGTTTGTAATTCAAAAAATAGCATCTTTTTGGTGAGTCCAAATATCATGATTTCAAAAAGTGATGATAATTTTTTTATAAGTAGTATTTTCAATAATATCATCAAGAGATTTTTTTAGTATTTCAATATCTTCATTAATATCTCAAGCAACGATAAGATAATCATTTTTTTGTTTTAAAACTCAGTTCTTTCAAAAAATAGTTTTATTTCTTTGATATATAAAACTCGTATGAAGGTCAGAAGTAAAGTCAATATTCATAGCATAAGTTGATTATTTATATATTTTATTATATTGATTATATAATTTTATTTGATTAATCAAGAGTATGAAAAATAATGAAATAAGAAAAATATTTTCACTTGACTGAGAGTTTTATCTGAAAATAAGTTTTCAAGAAATAAAAGTAACTCCTGATGAAAGTATGAATTTTGATCTTTTTTCTTTTGATATTATTTACAAAGAAGTAGAAAATAATTTTTTAGATGGAAATTATTTTGTTTCAAGAAAAATATTACAAAAATTGGAAAAACTTTGTTTTGATAATAAAACTGAATTAAAAAATATTTTAAATAAGAAAAATCCATTCTTTAAAAATATACTTTCTTGAGTAAAAGATGAGCTGAAAGTATATAAGAAATATTATCATGATACGGGGAGAAATCTTTTTCATTATATAGAAAATACTGCTTGTCCTAATGGAAGTATCTTTGATTATCAAGTAGTTCAAATTGTTGATACTTTAGCTTTTTTTACTAATCATAGAATATATTATACGGCAAGTTATGATATATGAAATGAAAGAAAAATAGTGATTGATTTTTATGAAATAGATGATGAAGAAAGATGAAAAATATATTATGTAGAACCAATTTTTGTGGATGAACAAGAAAATACTTACAAAATGTTTGAATATTTTCCAGCTAGTATTCTCAATCGTTTAGGATTTATGAGTTTTATGAATTATGGAGGATGATATAAATATTTGGTGAAAGAAATTCATGAATATATGACTGGTGAACATATTGAATGTGGAAAAAATTGAAAAAGATTTTTAGAAAAGATTAAAAAAATAGTAAATAATTACTATAACAATTATATAAAAGGTCAAGAGTAATTCTTGGCTTTTTTTATAAATGTATGATAGAATTAGTAAAAATTTATAAAATAAAAATAAAAAGTATGGAAAATAATGATATAAAAAATAAAGCATCTGAAACTGAAACTTTAACAAAAGATAATATATTTACAATATTAGAGAAAATAGAATGAAAAAACTTTTTTTCTATTTTTCTAACAATTATAAACGAATGACATAAAATATCATCTAGTTTTAATAGTTTTGTTAATAGTATTAATTTTGATAATAAATTAGAATCTAATAATGAATATTGAATATTATATGATTTATTTTGAGAAGATAAAAAAATAAAAAAAAGGAAAAAAATAGATAATTTATTTAATTCTAATAAATCTATAAAATGGATTAAACAAACATTTAAAGAATGAATTTTAAAAGATTATCCTGATTTATTTTCTTTTAATGATATAGAAAAGACAATAACTATATTTAATTATTATAAGTCTAAAGATAAGGATAAAAAATTAGAAAAATTAATTTTAAATAAATCTTGAGAAATTGATTTAACTAATGAGGAAATAAAAAAAATTAAAGAAAAATATAAAGCAGAAAAAGAACTTAAAAATATTATAAATCTTAATCTTGCTTGAGAAAATACTTCTAGAGATGAGAGAAAAACATATTTTGATAAAATAAATGAAATTAGTTCTATAAAAGTTGAAAAAGATAAAATAAACGATTTATTAAAAGATGAAAATATTATTAAATTATTAAAAAATGAAGAAATTAAAAATATAGTAGATGAATATATAGAATATAAGATAAATAATGAAAAAGATAATATTAAAAAATCTTCATTAAATTATTTTGATAATATATTAAAAGAAGTAGAAGGAAAAAAAGTTATATTAGAATATATAAAAATAAAGGATTTTATTGTTTCTATTTATTCAAGCACTTTCTTATCAATTTTTTCTGGGTTCATTATAAGAAAAATCATTAAAAATCTTGATAATAATTTTATAGATACAAATAATTATAGAATATTAAAATATGTTGTAATTTATATTGTTTCAAAAAATGATATGGAATGATATTATACTCAAAAATTCTTTAAAGAATTTGAAGATGAATATAAAAATTTTAATAAAAAATTTGAAGAAAGAAATAAGCTAATAAAATCTGAAAATAAAGAAAAAATATATAATTTTGTAAAATCAAAAAAAGTAATAAGTATTTTATCATTTTGTTTTTGAATATTATTAACTTTAAGTTATATTTACGGAGTAAATATTTCTAATTATATAAAATCATCTGTAAATGATACTAATTTATTAAACAAAAAAGAAATAATTTTAATTAGTAATGATAATTTATATTTTTCATGAATCACTTTAGAAGTTTGAAATGATTGATATTTATGGAATATGACAAATAATATATTTGATAAATATTTAAAAGAAAAATGAATAAATTTTTCACAAAATAGAAAAAATGAGTTAAATGATAATATTACAAAAAAATATTTATTAGAAAAAAATGCTGAAAAATTACCAATATGATTTAAAATAGATATGTGAAAGTTAGAGAAAATATTTCAAGAAGAAATAATTAAATAATTTTAGTTTTTAATTTTAGGAAAATGATTAATAATAAAGTAAAAGTTCCTACTATAAATAAAAAGAATTTTTATATCAATGATATTGAAATATTACCTGTTAATTATTGATGAGAAACTATAAAGTCAAATTCATATGAAGAACATCTATTTTTTAAAGCATATTGAAAAAGAGCACTGTTAGAATCTTATTTCAAATGATTCTTAAATTATTTTAAAAAAGATAATACTAAAATAGTATTTTTAAATCAAAAAATTAATCAATATTTTCAAAATGAAAAAAATGATTATAAAAAGTATCCATATGATACAAAAAAAAATATAGCACATATAGGCGAAGATATTTTCAATTTAAACAGTTTAGATAAAAAAATATACAATTTTGTTAATGATTCTGAAATAAAAGATAATTATAATTTAAAAAGTGTTATATGGGAAGATAAAGAATTATTGGATGAAACAAAAATAATTAACCATTACCTAATAAACCAAAAATTATTAAAAGAAAATTTAAAAGAAGATTTAAAAAATAAAAATGTTTGAGAAACTTCTAATTTATATATTTGAACATGGTGACTTGAAATAAATAGTACTAAAGATATAAAAAAATCAAAAATTATAGAATTATTTAAAAATAAAAATGAGAATTCAACAGATAAAAAACTAACAGAAAAACAACTTAATATTACAAGTAGATGAGAATATACTTTATTAAGATTAAAAGATATAAAAATATGAAATAAAATTATAGTAGCTAATTCTCAAAAAGAAATTTTTTGAATTTGAGTAGTAATAAAAGAAATTTTTATAGATGAAAAAAATCAAACTGAATGAGATGTATTTAATTTAGAGAATGAATACAATGATAAAAAAGTATTTGCAATAGAGGTGAAATGGGAAATAAAACAAAAAGGTTTTATAAATCTATGATGAGAAATTAATGATGAGGATTATGATAAAGAAAATGAAGATAAAATTAATTTCAGATGAACTGTTATAAATGTAAGTAAAAGATTTAAAGAATATGAAAAAATGATAAAAAATTCTATGAATAAAAATGATACTACTTATACCATCCAAGAATTACATGAAAAAGTTGATGAATTTAGAAAGAATAACTCAACTGAATTATATGATGATATAAAAAACTATTTTCAAAATATTTTTGATGATAAAAAAATAGATTCCCTAAAACTAGAAGAGTATACAGATACAAAAAACATAAATACATTTACATATATAATAGAAAATTTATTAAGTGATTTTTGAAATATAAAATGATGATGAACTTCTATAAAATTTTGAATTTATAAAATTGGATCCGAGGCTAAAAGCTATGAAAATGATTGAACCTATGCATGGAAATCAAGTTTATGAAATAATAAAGAAGAAGTATTTAAAGAAGTTAAAAAAACAATATTAAATATCAAAAAATTAATTGAAGATGAGAATCTAGAAGAAATAAATAAAATTACATTATTATCTCCAATGTATAAATGGAAAATTGCTTACTTATATGATAATAATAATTTAATTTTACCTATTTTTAGCGAAAAGTTAATAAAAGAAATTTGTGAGAAAAGTAATGTAGAATATAAAAATTATAGTACAGTTTACAATGAATTAAATCAATTAAATGAAGAAAAAAAACATATTTATCATTTTTCAAATGAATTATTAGAATGATATAACGAAAAAGACATAGAAAAAAAAGTTGAAGAAGAAATTTTAAATGAAGAAGAAAAAGATCAAATAAAAACTGAAAAATCTATTATAGAACAACTTTGATATATTTTAGATGAAAAAAAACAAATATATAAACTAAAAAATTGAAAAATAGAAGCAAATATAGAAACAAATCTAAAAATAATTCTAGAAAATACAAGAGAAAAAGATAAATACTCTTTTGATGACCTAGATACACTAAACATAATGACTTCTTTAAAAGTGAAACCTTTTGTAATTCTCACTTGAATCAGTTGAGTTTGAAAATCGCTAAGAGTAAAACAGATCGCAAAAGCTATTTATGGAAATAATTATGAAATTTTTTATAAACATATAGCTGTAAAACCAAACTGGACTGACAATACTGCTCTTTTTTGATACTATAATCCACTTACGAAAGAATATGTAAATGGAGAATTAAATGAATTTATAAATAAAGCACTTTTAAATCCAGATAAACCATTTTTTGTATTACTTGATGAAATAAATCTTGCAAGAGTTGAATACTATATGAGTGATATTTTGAGTCACATGGGAGATTTTGATGATGAAGGATTTACTAAATTTATACCTCTCTATGAAATAGATAAGAGTGATTTAATAAATAGTAATGAAGAAGAAAAGTTAGAAAAATTAATGAATACTGATAATTTAATTAAAGATGATTTAATAATAAAAAATAATTTAGAGTCTAAACAAAAAATACTATATAGTATAAAAGAAAATAATTATTTATTAAGAGAAAGATGAAATAAATATGAAGTTTGATATATTTTATCAAAAAATGTATTTTTTGTAGGTACTGCAAATATAGATGAAACTACTCACGGATTTTCAAATAAAGTACTTGATAGATGTAGTGTTATTGAGATAGAAAATGATTATGGAGTAGAAGTAAAAAATGATTATGGAATTGAGTGAGGTTTTGATTTAGTAATAAATTTTAGTGATTATAATATAAAATTGAATTCTTTTTTGTATAAAAAAATTATAGATATAACTTATATTGATAAAGATGAAGAAGAAAATATTATTAAAATATTGAAATATTTAAATAATACTGAGTATAAAAATAAAATTGAAAAATATATACTTGAATTATTAGATAAAGAAGATGAAGAATATATAAAAAAATGACTAATTTTAGCTAATATTATTAGTAATGAAGAAATAATTTTCAAAATAATAAGTTTAAATAAAAAAATAAAAAAATTAAATATTAAATCAGAAATTTTTTCTTTATTGTCAAAAGAAAAAAATGAGGAAAATAATTTAATTGAATACATAAAAAATATCTTATTAAAAAACGAAGTAAAAACTGAAGAGGAAAATTATTTTTTAGTTAGTACTTTATGATTATTTCCTCAGTTTAAAGATGATTTACTGGATTATATTTATACTAATGATGATGATGTAAAAATTAAGGTTATAAAAATTTTAAAGAATTATAACAGTGAAATATATTTCAGAGAATTGTTTGATAATATAGATAATTCAAATAATTTAAATTTAAAATTATTATCTATAAATGCTTTAATTTGAACAGATAAAGAAAAAGAGGCAATAAAAAAATTAAAAGAATTAATTTTTTCAAGAAAATGAGATATAGATATTAGTATTTTGAAAAGTGATTTAATTGAGTTAATTAATTATTTAAAAAATAATTTTGATTTTATTGAAGATATATTGTCTATAATACCAGGACTTGATTTCAATGAACAAGCATATATAATTGGTTTTATTTTTGAATTAATATGAGATAATGATAAAATACAAGAATATTTAATAGATATATTTGAAAGAAAAGATGATTTTGAGGAAGAACAATTAATTCCATTATCTTATTATTTGAAAGATATTGAAAATGAGGAAATAATAAATCAACTAATAAAATATTTAGATGATAAAAATTTTATAAATAAATGATTAAGAGGATTAAGATGAACAAAAAATATTAAAGCTATAAATAAAATCTATGATATTTATAAAAATAATAAAAATGATGATGAAAAATTAAACTTATGTAGATCAATATTATTATGAACAAAATATAATAGTGAAATAATTAATGATATTAAAAATAATATACATAATATAAATAAAAACGATATAAAATTATTTTTAAATATAAATAATAAGTTACTAAATATTTATATTTTTAGAGAAATAATAAAGGAAAAAAATATTAATTTAGAATTAGCTGAATCATTGATTTGAAATATAGTATTAAAAAATAATGAAGAAATTATTTTTTTAAAAAAAGATTTCATAGATATTAATGATACATTATGACTATATTCCCATAGAGTAGTATGAGATATACAAAAATATATTTCTGAATTTTTATGAGACGAAAAAACTGCTCTAGACTACTCTCTTAAACAAAAAATTTTACCAAAAATTAAGTGATATTCAGAAGATTTAAAAGAAAATATAGAAGAATTATATAAAAAAATTAAACCTTATGAAAGATCAGTAAAAAAACTAGAAAAAATGGCTTGAATCAAAGATAATAAAATATTAAAAGATTATATTACTTTTTGGAAATAAAAAATATGACTGAAACAGAAATAAAAGAAAAAAATGAACAAATTCCTATTGCTTTAAAATTACAAAAATGAGATGAAGTTTTTTATGTTGTTAGAGATTTAGAAAAATTTTATTTTGAAAATTTTTATATAAAGAAGGACAGAAAAAAGTTAGATTGTTTTATTATAAATTATGATAATAATATAAAAACTTATTATATAGATTTTAATAATTTAGAAATTTCAATTTGATTAAATTTTCATAACTTAAAAGAAATAGAAAAAAAATTAGAAAATAATTATAAATTATTATATTCTGATAATAAAATAGAAATTGACAAAATTAAAAAACCAGAATTCCCTTTATCTTGAAACTGAAGTTTTTCTCAAAAAAATTATAGTGTTTATGAATTTGAAGAAACTTTTAGAGAAAAACTACCAAATATTATAAGTAATTTTGATTGAACTGTATCATATATAACTCTAAATAAAATAATTCATCCATTTATTTTTTGAAATAATACTAAATTAAATGAATGATTATTAAAGTTACTTGATTCAGATTTTAAAGATATTAAAAAATGATTAGATATTATACCAATTTTTTTTATAGAATGATGAACTTATCATTTAATAGATAAAGATTTTAAAATAATAGAATCTAAGTCAATTAAATGATGAGATTTGCATATTTGAAATACAAAAATATTTGATAAAAAAAATTTAGATGTAGTTTTTTATCCTTCTTATTGACTTAAAAAAGATTTTTTGAATGCAATGTTTCAAAAGATAGATTATTGATTAAATTCTAATAACCAAAAATCTACAATTAAAAAAGAAGAAAAAAATCATTGAAAATATTTTTATACTGATGAGGAAATATTAAAAGAAATAACTAAAACTCTTAGTGCCTTAGAAAATAATATACATAAAGAATTTTCAATACAAACAGAAGAAAAATATATTCATCAAATAAAAAATTTAACTCCAAAAACTATAATAGATTTTTATAATAAAACAGCTTGAAAATTAGAAAATATCTGAAATCAAAAAATTATTTCAGAGGATGTAAGAGAAAGTATTGATAATGAAACAAATAGAGCTTTAAAAGTATTATTAAAAAACTTAAAACAGAATTTAAATAATGAAAAATCTATTATTAGAAGTGAAGATATTAAAAAGAAACTAATATCAAGAATTAATAGATTTTTACAAACATATCTATATGAAGTTGCAGATATACATGATTTTGAAATTACTCATAAGTTTGTATATGATATTTATTATTGAAAAATTCATAAATTATACAAAAAACTTTTTACTGATTTAATTCTATCATTTAATCTAATAAATAAACATGAGTCTGATTTTATGAAATCAGTAAATGATATTTTTGAAATATATTCTTATTTAGAATTAAAAGATATTTTAGATGATGTATTAAAAGATATTTGATATGAAACAAAAGATGATTTTAAAAACTGTTTTTATTATGAAAATGAAGATAAAAATAAAAATGACATATTGAAATATGAAAATAAATATGATTGAATAAGTAATTTTAAAGAAGTTAAATATAAAGATAAAAAATGTTATCTTGAATATGAAAATAATGAAAATAAAATTAGATATATATTTTGAGATATTTTAACTCATAATTTTAATAAAAAAAGATTAGATTATATAAACAATAGAGATTCTTTTAATAATTTTAAAGATCATAATTTTCAAAATATTCTCTGAGAAAGTTTTAAAATGTGATCAGAAAAATTAACTCCTGATATCTCAATTGATATTTATGAGAAAAAAGGTAAAAAATTAAAGAAAAAAATAATTTTTGATTCAAAATTTTCTGTTTTTAGGTATTGAGATTTAGAATATCCAAATCCACATTATTTTAAAGAAGAATTACATAAATATAGAAAAATTTATGATAAAAATATTTCTTGAGAATTTAAAAGTTTTATAGATACTATTTTTATACTTTATCCTTGAAATATTTCAGAAAAAGATTTAGTGCAGTTTAACTCTTTAAATAATACTATAAAAAGTTCTTATAATATGCTTTTAATTCCTATTTATTTAAACCAAGATGAAAAAGTAAAAAATTATATAAAAACTATTTTAAAAAATGAACTAGAAAATTTAGAAAAACAAAATCTCAATAATAAATATTAAAAAATCATTAAAAAATGTAACTATAAAATAGTTACATTTCTAAAATTAATTATATTAATATCATTTTCATTATTAAAAACTAGTTGAAATATTTACAATAAATTAGTCATTTATAATGATTTTAATTTATAATTTTTATTAATGAAAACTCAAAAAGAGAGGAGTCCTAGAAAAAATCCTCTCTTTATTAATGAATATAGCATTACTATAATATTATTTTACTTTCTAAGTCACACTAATTTTCATTTTTTAAAATGACTTTTGAAAATATAGTTTTTCATTAAGAAAATCTTTATTTCAATATAAATAATGTTTCTGATTCATCTAAATCACTGAGTATAATCAAAACTTTTAATTTTATCACTAAATTTATCTAAATTTGGTAATTTTTCCCAACTTATATCAAAATTATAACAAAGTTCAATCTTTAAATTCCTGAATTCTCTTTCAAAATATTCTTTGAATAAAGAGCTCTTTAGGGGATTAAAAAAGAAAAAATTATTTCACCTTTTTAAACGGTTAAATACACTTATATTAATTTTTAATTTATTTTTGAAATAATCTTCTATAAAATCTGAATCTACTTTCTTTTTCTCAGTTTTAGTCTTTTTATTTTGTCATAAATCAAATCATATTTTATTATAATTATTCATAACTTTATTCTCATATTGATCATATCAAAGATTTGAGTTAAATACGAAAATGAAGTTTGATAAATCTACTTTTGTGCTATTATTTTTGGTATAAACTTCCTTATTATTTATAATATTCATTATAGTGGTAAAAAATGTGTTTATATTTCAATTTTCAGTATTCATTCATTTCTCAATTTCATCAAAAATCAGAATTAACTTTCAACCATATTTCTCTGCAATATTATTGATATTTTCCATAATACTATCATTACTTGAGTATCAGTCTGTTGCTCAAAGAAGCGAATTTATCTCGACGAAATGATATTGGGACATATCAATTATATAATATCAAAAGTTTAATTTTTCAGCTATCAATTCCATTATGTAATTTTTACCAGATCATGAAGGTCAGAAATTGAAAAAAACTCATAAATTTTTGTCATTATTCTCATTACGGTAAGTGTTAAGCATAAAATTGCTTATATACTGATCAATTATATGATTTTGTCATAGAATTTTGATTTTTAAATATTTTTCTAATTCAAGTAATTCTTCTATCTTGAAAGAGTATAAACTCTCATCAATAATTTTTTTATCGGGTTTAATATGTTTTGGTTTTTCTCCTTCTATGTATTCTATTTCTCAATTTCATTTATCAACTTCTTTAAACCGAACTTCTCAAAACTCAATGATATCATCGAATTTATTCTCTTTTTTCTTTTCCTTTTTTTCGTCTTTTTTTGAGTATTTAGTTATAAAATCTTTTATCATTTGTTTTTGTTCTTCATGAGTTTTTCATCTATAATCTATTTTATAAATTTCAGGAATCTTAAATAATTCATCTCTTAACAATAAATTTATATCTGCGTTAATACTATTTTCATTAGTATTATTTATTTCTTCTTCATTTGGCTTCATAATGTGACTAGTTAAGAAATAAAATATACTTTATATTATATTCGCTAATTTTAAAAAGTCAGCTTAAAATAGCTAAAAAGAACTTGGCGAAAGTTAAAAATGTGCTGTTGGGAATAAATAAGAAATTTAACTTGAAAATTTTTCAAAAAAATATATAGTGAAAGCACTATAAACTATCACTATTTTGAAAGATTATGAATAAAGAAAAAGATAAAAATATTTTATGAGCAAATATCAAGAAATTAAGAAATAAATTAGAGTTGACACAAGAGCAGTTATCTAAAAAAGCCGATATCTCTTATACAAGTTTAACAAAAATTGAAACATGAGTAATAAAAGATCCATCAGTTTATACTGTTGCTAAAATTGCAAAAGCATTTGATGTAACAATTGAAAGTTTATTAATTAATGATGAAAAATAAATATGACAAATAATAATATTTTACAATATGAATCTAAAGTTTGGAAAACAGCAGATTTATTAATTTGAGCAGGTATTAAACAAAGTGATTTTCCTAAATTTATGATGCCTTTTTTTGCCTTAATAATGGTTGAAAGTAGATTAATAAGAATGGCTGATGAAATAAGATGAGATTTTAAAGAAAATGAAATTGAAGATTTTTTAGATGAAATAAAAGATAGAAATCAATGATATAATGAATTTATTTTAAGAAATAATAAATCACTAAAAGATATCTGTAAAAATGATAAATCATTTGATACAGATTTTTATTCTTATTTAAAATCATTTGATCCTGAAACAAAAAATTTACTTTGAGTTGATAAGTGAAACGAAGAAGAAAAGTTCTTAAATATTTCATGAGTAGCATGACAATTAGTTAAGAAAAAAATACTATTTGATACTGTAAAAGCATGGAGTGAAATAGACTTAAAACCTTTCAGCAATAGTGAAATCACAACTCTTGAAGAACATATAAAAAGAAAATGGGCTGATATATCTGCTGAAACTGCTTGAGAACAATATACTCCTGATGATGTTATTTCATTGATTTCAGAAATTGTTTCATCTCATATAAAAGATTGAAAAGAATATTTAACTATTTATGATCCAACTTGTTGAGGTTGAAATATGCTTTTTTGAGTTGAAGATTATATAAAAGAAAAATTTACAAGACCAACTGCAACATACTGACAAGACTGGAATGATGCATTATATGCTCTTGCAAAAATAGAAAGTCGTTTTAGAGAAGATTCTTATATAAAATATTGAAACACATTAACTGATATAAGATTTAGTGATAAAAATTTTGATGTAATAATAGCTAATCCTCCTTACTGAGTTGATTGGAAATGATATGAAAAAGATATTAAAAATGATAAAACTGGTAGATTTAAAGCTCTTCCTTCTATTTCTGATGGACAATTTTTATTTACTCAACATATTATTTCACAACTAGATAATGAATGAATTGCAGTTGTAGTTCATAATTGATCAACTTTATTTAGTTGAGATGCATGAAGTTGAGAAAGCGAAATTAGAAGATATTTATTTGAATCAGATTTAGTAGAAGCAATTATTCAATTACCAACTGATGAATTTTTCAATACAAATATTTTTACATATTTATGGGTGTTTAACAAAAATAAATCTGATGAAAGAAAAGATAAAGTAATGCTTATAAATGCTGTTGATAAATATGAATTATTAAAGAAAAATAAAGGTAAAAAGAGAAAAGAAGTAGACGAAAAAAGTAGATTAGATATAATAGAAACTTTAAAAAATTATAAAGATAATGATTATGCAAAAATATTTGATAAAGAATATTTTTATTACAATAAACAATCAATAGTTTTAACAAATCAAGATATTAACTGAAAAAGTATTGAAGATCTTATTCCTTTAAAAAAATGAAAAGATTGAGAATTAAAAAGAGATAAATCAATTAAATTAGATACTATAAAAATAATTCAAGAAGATATAATTATTGATAATTTAAATATTTCTACTTTTAATGATTCAAATTATACAGATTTAAAAGATTATAATGATAATTATATAAAAAATTTACTTTCAGAATTAGACTATAAAGAAAAAAAATTAAAAGTTGTTACAAAAGAATCAATTTATTTTTATGATGAAGAAAAAGATACAATTATAAAAGAAACTAATTGAAAAATAGAAGAATTATGATGTGGAAAAATAGTTATAAAATCATCTTATAAAAAAGCTACAAAAACTAAAGAAGCAAGTATTGAAATAACAGTTGAATTAACTCCTGATTATGAAAAAGATTATGAAATAATTCCTTACAGCAAAGATGAAGAACAAAATAAAAGAAATATAACTGAATTTTTGGATAAATATATAAATAAACCTTTTGAATATGGTGATAATGTAATTTGAGTTGAAATTAATTTTAATAAAGTTTTTTATAAACCTGAGGAATTAAGAGATATAAATGATATTATTTGAGAAATAAAAGATTTAGACGATAAATTGAAATTTTTAGAATCTAACCTTTGAATATAATGTTTAAAAAATATGATAAATATAAGGATACTTGAATAAAATATATTTGAAAAATTCCACAAAATTGGGATTTATTAAGAATTAAAGATTATACTTACTTGAAATGAAGAATAGGATGGCAGTGACTTAGAAATGATGATTTTTTAGATAATTGAAATTATTATTGTGTTACTTGAACTGATTTTTCAAATTGAAAAATTGATTGGAAAAATTGTTACTTTGTTGATAAATTCAGATATGAGCAAGATAAATTTATTCAATTAAGAGAAAATGACCTTTTAATTACAAAAGATTGAAGTATTTGAAAAATTGCATTAATATATGATTTACCTAAAAAAACTACTCTAAATAGTTGAGTTTTTGTTAGCAGACCACTAAAAAATAAGTATAATAATTATTATTTATATTGGCTTTTATACTCAAAAGTTTTTACAGATTTTATTGATGAAATGAAAAATGGATCAACTATTCAACATTTGTATCAAAATGTTTTTGAAAGATTTATTTATTGTTTGCCTTGAGATTATGAACAGAAATTAATTGCTGATTATTTAAAAGAAAGTACATTAAAAATTGATGAAACTATTGAATTATTAGAAGCTAAAAAAAATAATTATTTAGAATTAAGACAAAGAGTAATTTTTGAAGCTGTTACTAAATGACTAAATAAAGCTAGTTTCAAAGATAGTTGAATTAATTGGGTTTGAGATATACCTGAAAATTGGTACAAAGATAGATTAAAAAATATATTTAATGAAAGAAGTGTAAGAAATTTAGATAAACAAACTTGAGAGCCTATAACTACAAATATTTTATCTGTTATGAAAGATATTTGAGTTATAAATCATAGAGATAAATGACTTGTATGAAATAAAATGTCTGAAGATATTACTTGATATAAAATAGTTCATCCAAATGATATAGTTGTAAATAAAATGAATGTAATAATATGATCAGTTTGAATCTCAAAAGAATTTTGAGCACTAAGTGTTGTTTATATTATTCTTATTACAAAAGCAGATTGCTCTCCAAGATATTATGATTATGTATTTAGAGTAAAAGCATTTCAAAAAAGTTTAAGAAAAATAGCAACTTGAATACTTGAAATAAGAGAAGCTGTTAATATGAATTTATTTAAGTGATTAGAACTTCCAAAACCTCCAAAAGAAGAGCAAATTGAAATTGCTAATTATTTAGATGAAAAAACATCAAAAATTGATGAAATTGTAAAAACAATTGATGAAAATATTGATAGACTAAAAGAATATAAAAAAGTATTAATAAATGATACTGTTACGGGTAAAATAAAAGTTATTTAATTATTTTAAAAACATGAAGGAATTACAATTACAAGATAAATATTTAATTCACTTTTTTACTGAAAAAGCTGATTGATTAAAATATAAAGAAGCTAAAGCTAATACAGTTTCTGATAAATTATTTGTTGAATGAGATTTACAGTCTTTTATTAGTGAAACTTCATTAAACAAGGACTCATATAAATCATTATTAAAAGAATTCAATAATGATGAAAATAAATTAATGTCTGAATTTGTGGATTTTCTTCAAGAGAGAATAAAAGATTCTACAAATATGGCAATTTTTATAAATAACAATAAAACAGTTACATTTAAATGAGTTAAATTACACTTATTTTATCCTAGCTGATCAGAAGTACATTGAAATAAATTATTTGAAGAAAATATATTTTCTGTAGTTCAAGAATTACCATATATTTTTAAACATGAATGAAAAACTATCTATTCATTTAGACCTGATATTACATTTTTTATGAATGGGATTTATTTATGATATAGTGAATTAAAATCAAATTATAATAATCAAAATGCAAAAGATAATTGAAGAAAAAAGGTAGTTAATGATTATAAAAAAGCTGTTTTAGAATATTTAAAAATTGCAGATTGAAATGATATTTCTCAAACAATAAGAAAAGACTTTTTGAAGTTTTTTGAAAAAGCGATCCATATAACTACTACTGATATAAATGATACTTATGTAATAAGAAATATTACTATTTTTTTTGATGAACTTAAATCTTTATATAATGAGTGAAAATATGATTTTGATGAATATGATAAAAAAGTAATTAAAGATTTTAAATCATACCCATTATTACATAATAATACTGATAAAACTGAAAGATTTGAAGAGGTTTTTAAATCTCTATATTCAAAAGAAATGATTGAAAAAGAAATATTATATTATAACTTTATAGAAAAAGAAGTTGTAAAAAAATGAAGTAAAAAAGAAACAAAAAATGAAAAATGAAGATTAATATCACCAAGACCAAAACAAAAGTTCTGAACAGATAAAATTATAAGTAAAATAGATGAATTTTTAGAACATGAAAATGATGATGATTATTTCTTAAATAAATTAAAGGAGCAATTAAAAAATTTAGGAGAATCCCAAAGAAATGAATTAATATCAAAAAGGCAAAAATATCAGAATAATAAAAATGTTTATTCTCTTTTATTGCAATATGCAGCTGGTTTCTGAAAATCAAATATCATTGGTTGGACTACTCTACAATTAAAAGATATAAGAAGAAATAATGAATATGTTTATGATAAAGTAATGATTATAGTTGATCGTATTCAGTTAAGAGATCAAATTTGAAACAAAATGTTTAATATGAATGTTAATAATAAAATGTTCATAGAAGCTGATAGCAAAGCTAGTTTTTTAGAAGCATTAAAAAGTGATACTCGTATTGTAATTGTAAATATTCAAAAATTCTGAACTATAAAATGAATTTTAAATGATGAGGTAATTGATAAATTATCAAAATTAAGAATTGCTTTTTTGATTGATGAAATACATCGCTCAAATAGTTGAGCTCAACATGAAGAAATGGTTAATCTTTTCGATGAATTACAAAATTCATTTGATAATAGTTATTGAGAAAAAAAGAAAAAGAAAAATCTAATTATCTGATTTACAGCAACTCCAAGCGATAATACATTAGCAAGATTCTGAGAATTTAATAAATATGCTGAAGCTGAAAAAATATGGGTTCCTTTTGATAGTTATACTATGAAAGAAGCTATTGAAGATTGATATATTTTAAATCCTTTAAGATGAATTGTCCCAGTTTCTGCAAAAATGTATTTTGAAAAACCTGAAAGTGAAATTGAATGATTTGAAAATGATTTAGGATATTTTAAAGAAGTAATTCCTGATTGAACTGATACTTGAATTGATGAAGATTGAAAAAAATATGCAATCAGAAAAAAGAATATTTATGAAAATAATGAAAGAATTGAGGCTATATCTAAATTTATTGTTAATAGATTAGTTACATCAGTTTATAATAAAATTAGATGAACTTGAAAAGCCATGTTAGCTGTTACTTCTATCAAAAGTGCAATAAAATATAAAGAAAATATTGATAAATTATATAAAGAAATTGTTAAAGAAAATAAGTATGAAAGATTCAAAGAAGCTCCCATATTTATAGTTTATAGTTCTGATTCACAAGATCATACAAGCTCTAATATTTTGAATAATTGAATGAATGAAGAAAAGGTATTACAAGAATTTGCATTAGCTAAAAATTGATTAATTATAGTTGTTGAAAAACTTCAAACTTGATTTGATGAGCCTAAATTACATACTTTGTTTTTAGATAAAGAAATCAATTGAATTAATGCTATTCAAACTATATCAAGAGTTAATAGAACTACAAAATATAAAAATGATTGTAAAATAATCGATTTTTCATATAAAAATGTAAATGTAAATAATATTAAGAAAGCATTTGATCATTTTAGTAATGTTGTGGTTAGTGATTTTGATCCAATTTGAGATGAAAAACTATTATGAACTATTTATGATGATTTAATAAAAAGTGATATTTATAGTAAATATTTTAAAATATTTTATGATGAAAGTATCAAAGAAAATAGTGATACTCATAAAATATTAGATATTGAGAATTGATTTTCTAATTATACAAAAAATAATCCTAAACATTCTAAGGAGTTAAAACAAAAAATAAATAAATATTATTATTTATTAAATTTAATAGAGTTTGTTATTGAAATAGAAAAAAGATATACAGAAAAAGTATTTCTAGATTTTTGGAGAAGATTTAATAATGAATATAGAAATGTAAATAAGGATGAAGAAGTTGTTGATGATGTTATTGTGTATTTTGATAATAAAATATGAATTATTGATTGATTTAAATGAGAAGATTGATCAGAGGATGAAAATAAAAAGAAAAAAGAATGAAAAGTTTCGTCAACTAATTCAGAAAATAATCAATATAGATTTAATATTCTTGAAGTTATTCAAAAAAGAAATGAAGAAGAAGAAAAAGTTAATGAATTAATTGAAGATTTCGAAAAGAAAATAGAATTATTATTTAACTTTATATTACTTCCAGAAAATTGAACTAGATTAATTGCAAAAATAAAAGATAACTGAAATGCATTTACTGAAGATGAAATATATAAGGATTTTGAAGTGCTATATAAAAAATTTATTAGAAGAAATAGAGTAGAAGTATGAGATTTCTTTGTTAGAGAAACTCAGGATATTATAAATCAATTATGTGATGATTTTGAGAGGTTTATTAATTAGAAAGAATTATGGTAATTAAAAAATGGTTTAAAGACCCTAAAATAGATACAAAAACTCATTTTAATGTAATAAAAATATGAGAAAATAATATATGTGATGATGAAATTAAAGAGTTCTTAAATAAAGAAATTTTAGATTCATATATTTGAATAGATACATTAATTAGAAATTACTCTACTAAAGATAAAAAAGTATTAATTGATTTCTTAGAAAATAATGTATTACCATCCAAATCAGAACTCTACAGAGTTTGGCAATGAGATTTATGAGAAATTATTTCTAAATTATTAGTTTCATATTTTTTTTGATTAGAAGTACCAGCAACAAAATTAAAACTTAAGACAAATAAAGATAAATCTGTATTTTGAACTGATATGATATCTCATAATAAATGAAAAGATATAAAAGATTGGTATTATTATGAAATAAAAACTAAACAAGATTTACTAAAAAAAGATTATAAAATTACATGAAATCCTAGATATATTACAGTTGTTGCTTATGATTGATTAAAAAATGATTTATCTAAAAATTCGGGTGCTATAGCTACATTTTTATGAAAACTTTATGAAATGAAGGAAAATTATGATAAATCTAAAGTTTATTTAGATATAGCTGATGGATCAAAAATTATTAATAAAAATTATGAAATTTTTATTATTTGAGAAACTAGTACTTATAAAGATGATATAATTACAGCTTTAGAAAATATTTCACCTGATTTAAAACCTTTAAATGTAACTATTATTTTAATTGATTGATTTAAATGATTAGTTGATGATTTAAGAAATAAAGTATTAATTGATGCTGAAAAAATTGTTTACACTAAATAATTATTTAAAATGGATAAAGAAGAATATTTATTATATATTGAAAAATCTATAAAAGAGATAAATGATAGTTATCTCTTTTGAAATTGGAGGAAACAATTAACAGCAAAGAGATTATGAAGCGAATTTAATAAAACCTATAATGAAGAAAAACTATGGAATCAACTATTATATTTAACAACAAACTCATGTACACTTTTACTCGAATGATTCAATGAAGATTTAACGATAGAAGTTTTAAAAAATTGTTGAAAAACTTATGAAGATTTAGCTGAAATTAGTGAAGAGTATGATAAAGATTTTTGTTTAATATTATCTGCATTATGTTATGATTTATCATGATATCAAGCTAATGCTTATTGTTTAATTAAAAAATTAACATCTGAATATAATTTTGAAAGTACTGATGAAAATATTAATCTAGAATTAGATAATTATATAATAAAACATATTCAACTAATTTTACTTAAAAATATACCAAAAGCTCAAACATTAATAAACAACAATAATAATATTTGATTTTATCAAGTTAATCTAGCTTTTAAATCTATTTACGAAAATATATTGGATTGAAATGAGTCTGATATTATAGGTAATCTTGATCAATCATATAAATATTTTTTAAAAGATTATAATATTCCAATAAGCCTATTATTACTTTTATTAAAAACAAGATTTCATAAATACCTAGAAAGATCTATTTGGAAAAATTTAAATTATTCTGATGAAATTAAAAAAAATCCCATATGGCAAAAATATATAAAGTTATTAACTAATGATATTTATGATAATAATAAATTGAAAGATATTAATAAAAAAAGATCTATTTTTGAATTATGGATATCACAATTAAGAGCAATTGAAGCATGATTACTTACAGAAGATAAAAACTTTATAATTCAAATGCCGACTAGTGCATGAAAGACATTTATTGCTGAAATTTCAATTTTGAATTACTTATTAAAATTTCCATGAAAAAAATGTATTTATATTGCACCATTCAAAGCATTAACTAATGAAAAAGAAGAAGAGTTAAATAAAAATTTATGAAAATTATGATTTTCAGTTTCAACTCTTTCTTGAAGTTATGAAATTGATGAGTATCAAAATGTTTTAGTTGAGGAATCTGATGTATTAATTACAACTCCTGAAAAAATAGACTTACTTTTTAGAATAAATAAAAATTATTTTGATAATATTTCTTATATTGTTATTGATGAATGACACCTTGTATCAGAAATTTCTACTAGAGCTAGTCTGTTAGAATTTTTAATAATTAGATTGAAAATAAAATTTAATAATATTAAAATATTATTTATTTCTGCTGTAATGCCTAGTATTAATGCTGAACAATATTCGGCTTGGTTAAATACTTGAGATAGATGAAATGTTATTCGTGCATTAAAAAATAAAACCGCATGAAGTGAAGAACAATGGGAGCCAACACAAAAAATAATATGAATATTTTCATGGCAATGAGAAAAAGGTAGAATCGATTTTAATGAAATTATATCTGAAGATGAAAAAACTAAAGAAAAGAATAATGCTTTTATACAATGAATAATAAATGTTAACAAGTATTGACGTAAGAAATTTCCTAATAAAAAAGATGATTGACAAACAATAGTTGAATTATGTAATTATTTTAATAGCATTTGATGATGAACTCTAATTTTTACCCTTATACCTTCTCGGGCTTTATCAATAGCAAAAAAATTTATTTATTACAATGAGTTAATAGGAAACTCTTCTATAATACAAACAGAATCATATTTTCACTCAAAAAATTTATTTTGAGAAGATCATATAGTTACTAAAGTTTTATGAATATGAGTATGAATTCATTTTGGAGATTTACCTGAAATATTAAGAAAATCTATTGAGAATGATTTTAGATTATGAAATCTTAAAAGTATTATTTCTACAAATACTATTTCACAGTGAATAAATTTACCTATTAAAAACATTATAGTACATAGTGTACTTATTGATTCAGATGATTTTAAGTTAAAAATAAATCAAAATGATTTTAAAAATTTAATTGGTCGTGCATGAAGAGCTTGAATGGAAACTGAATGAAAAATAATATTTTTAGATAAAGAAAAATACAATAAAGTTAAATGAGAATTAGTTCCAGCCAATAGTTTATTTTTTAATGTATTAAAATCATTTATCAATAAAAGAATTAGTGATACAACTTTTAATAATTATTTAAATCTATTATCAGAATCATATTTATTTGATTTACTAATTGAGGAATCTATACCTCAAGATGAGTTAATTTTAAAAATTATTGATAATAGTTTATTTAAAGTTCAAATTGAAGAATCAAATATTGATACCTCTATTATAAGTAGTTGATTAAATAAAGTTTATAATAGAATAACAGAAAAGGTTAGTTCAGATAAATTAGAAGTATATTGAATGACATGATTTTCACTAAATACTAATGATATAATTTTTAATGAAATAAATGATAATTTTGCTAAATATAAAGAGTTTTTAGATAATGATAATTATTTTTGATTATTAAAATCAATATTTGATTTTTTTAGCAAAAATAAAGAGAATTTAGTAGAAATTCAATTTGAAAGTAATATAGGTGATTATTCATTTTATTATGATATTTTAGAAAAATGGATTAATTGAATTTCATATAACGAATTAAGAGATGAGCGGAAAAAAATAGATAATTCTACAAATAAAAACGACCCCATTATAAATTTATTTAAATTAATTTCAGATTGATTTAAATATAAATTTAGTTGGTGAATTTCGGCATTTATTACTTTGTTAGCATTTGTATTAAATAAAAAAATACAAGATTTCCCCGGTAATATTAAAAATCTTGTATGATATATGAAATACTGAACAAATAATCCTTTTATTTGTATCGCAAGATCAATATGAATCTGAAGCAATCAAGTAGCAGATATTTTGCTAAAAAAATATAAAATTACATGATGATCAGATAGTTATAATGATTTCATAATATATATTTCTAGCATTAATTACGAGCTTATTAATTCTCTAAGTATTTCTGAATATGAAAAACAAAATATAAATAATACTTCATTAAAATTAAGACCTAGAAAAAATAGTGGTGAGGAAAATAAGATATTTAGAATAGTATGAACTTACTATGATATTACTAGAAAAGAGGAGTCATTAAAAATACTAGTATGAAATATATTACAAATAGAAAGAGAACTTAAAAATGAATATGACCCTTATGCAATATTAGTTAAAAATAATAATATTATTTTATGATATATTCCAAGAAATTTAGCAAAAGATATTTGTCTGGACATTGATTTAAATATTTCGAATTACCAAATAAAGGTAACTAGAATTGAAGAATGAAAATGATTTAATAAAATTTATTGAAAATTAATTTAAAAAATATTTAAAAATCTAATTTTTATTTTTTTAATATAATAACAATTACTAATTTATTATTTTACTATTATTATATGGTTTTTAACTTGAAAGAATATTATGATTATTTGAATATAGAAAGTGACTTTCCAGATCTAGAAGATGTAAATAAAAACAATATTATTACATTGTGAGAATTAAGAAAAATGCATGAAGATTATTCATTAGATTATTTTGTAATTGATGATATGCATTTAGAAGAAAATCTTGATGATGATATCGAACTTATTTCTTGGGAAATATTGAGCCCAATAGATCAAAAGAAAATACAAGATTATTATATACCTTTTGAGGATATAGCTTATTATGAAAATCAAAAGGCAATATCATGAAATATGTATAATTCTATTAATAATGCAATTTATGATATTTTGAATGATGATGATTTAACTAAAAAACAAACAGAAAAATTAGAGGAAAAGATTTTAAAAAAAGCAAACAAATTTATAGATAGTATTTATAAAAAGTATTGAAATCCTCTTATAGATAATAAAAGAGAATATTTTGATTTTTAGAAAAAATATTTTAATTAAACTTGGCTTCCTAATAATAATGGCTATAATTAGCCATTATTATTTTACTATAAAATTATGAAAAATATAGACATAACTTCAGATCTTCATACAGACTTTATTTATAAATGATTCAAAGATATTTATTGAACTAATTGAGTTTTAACTCAAACATGAAAATATCTAATAATTGCTGGTGATATAAATGAAAATATATACACATTAAAAATATCTTTAGATGATATTATAGAAAATACAACATATGAAAAAATTATTATAACTTTTGGAAATCATGATATTCGGGAACTTAAAGTTTTTGATGAGGATTTTAATATAAATGATTCAATATCAAAATATGAATTTTTATGCAAATATTTTCATAATTATAAGAATAAAATTCATGTTGTTGATGTCGAAGATTTTATTATAGAAGAAACTAAACAAATCATAACTTGAAACATGGGGTGGTATAACTACACAATCAATCCAATAGACAAATTCTACCTTGAAAAATACTTTCAAGTAAATTTCGATAAAATGAGTTTTTGATTTTCTATTTATAATGATAAAAACTATATAAAATTTAATGATAAAATTAAGTGAAATCTTGAATTTTCTAAGTATCTAGAAGATAAATTAATAGAAAGACTTGAGAAACTAAAAGAGTATTATAATAATTATGAAATTATTGCTGTTTCTCATGTTAAACCTAGTAATCAATTAGAAAAAGATTCAAAGTTTTTTATTGAATACTCACAAGAATTATGGGAGGAAATTATTAAAAATAAGGATAGGTGAGTTAAAGAATATAATCTTGAAACTTTATACTGAAATGCATTTTTTCTAAATAATAACTTATCTCAAATATATGAAAAATATTGAGTTAAATATGCTATTTACTGACATACTCATTATAAGGGAAGTGAAGAAATTAATTGAATAAAGTACATAACAAATGCTTTATGATATTATGGATATGGAAACTAAATTATTTTAATATCATATTTATTGTTAGATGAAAAATACCTAAAATAAAAAGAACTTAAATAGTATTATTATAATATTATTTAAGTTCTTTTTTGAATCTTTTGAAAACTCTTATTTATTTTATATTTACGACACATTTGTGATTTTGATTAAGTTAATATAATTTTCGTTAATGAAAACGATGTTAAATATCCACAATTTTTAGTTAATTTTATACTAATTTTAATGTTATATGTTTATAAAGTGGAGACCAAGTAGAATAGAGATCAATATGTCATCATTTTGTAAAAATATCACCATAATTTTCTGATCATAACCTTAAAATTGATAAATCACATAATATAAATTGCCCTAAATTTTTTACATTAAAATTAATGCTAAACATTTTATGCTCATTTATATCAGAAAAGAAAGGGAAGTTGAAATCTTTCGGTGTAAAAAATTCAGGTTCAATGATTGACTTTTTATAAGGTATAACTTCATATTTATACAAAATCTCACCATTTTTTAAAATTTCTTTTGTTTTAAGTAATTTTTTTGAACCTCTTTTATTTACCATATTATTAAAAAGTCTTTTTAAATATGATTCATCAAGGTATAAATATAATTTTCAATTTTCTTCTTCAAAATATGAATCTAGCTTTTTTTCACCTGATTTTAATTTTTCTAAAATTTCAGGATATATTTTCATCTCTTCATCATTTAATAAAAGAGAATATGTGAATTTTTCTTTTGTTGTCATATATTTTTTATATTATTAGTAATTATATAGTAAGTTCAATTAGTTGATTGTTTTTACAAATCAAACTTAAGTAATGAAGAAAGGCTATAACCTTAGGCTTATTAATAAAGTTTTTATAAAAATCTTCTATAAAATCTCTATTTTCTTCATATTGTTTTTTATTTTTTAAATCTAATATTTTTCAATTTTCTAAAACTAAACAATTAATAGTTTTAGATTTAATTCAGTCCAATAAGTCATTATAACCTATTTCAAAATAGACTTTTTTTACATATATATTTTTAAACATTCATAATAAGTTAAATAGTAAGTTAATTAAATAGTTCTTAATAATACTATACTTCAATAAAGAACTCCATCTCAAAAAGGTAGATCATCATGAACAATACTGATTTCTCATATAATTTCATTTTTAATATCACAAGCATTTTCAAACTTAGATATTTCATCTCAAGAATTATTTTTAATGAAAAATATATCATCAGCTCACACAGATTCTTTATTTGAATTAAAAATTTCAAAAGATCCCATTTTAAAAATATTTTTTTCATTTATTTTACTAAATGATGTAAGGTAATATTTTTTTAAATCAAAAATATCACATTTTTTATCATTATCATCTAATGAATTAGTTGATTCAACTTTATATTTATAAAACTTTTTTCAATCTAGATTTATTGATTGAGTTTTTAATATTTTTTCAATTTCTTCTTTTTCATTTTCGATATTATCTATATTAGAAAATATTCTATTCAAAAAATTCTCTTCTAAGTAGATATATAGATTTCAATCTTCATAAGAAAAATGATTTCTATCTTTGTGTACTTTTTGATCAAAAGCAAACACTCAAGAAGTATTAAGTTGGTTAATTGTATCATCTTTTATTAAAAGAGAATGATTATAAAATTTTACATTATTTCAAGTTATCATAGTTATCTAAAATTAAATTATAAAATATTTTTGAATTCAAAATTATAGTGAATGAGTTCATTTCCACTTTTAATAATTATATTAATTTGTTTTAAAATTTATTTTTTCTATATTAAAAAAGTTATGCTTCACTTTCTTCCAGAATTTTACTTTCATTAATAATATTGAAAATATTATTAATATCTGGACAAGATTCTATTGCTTTTTGAGTTATTTCTTCTTTCCATTTATTATGCATTCTCATAATATTTGTAGGAAGATTTTCTTCATTTTTTCCAGAACTAAATTTTCTTTTAATCCTATCAACATATTCAATTTCTCTTTTTAAGTCATTTTGAACATCTTTATTATTCATATCTTCATATATTTTATCAAGTCCTTCTAATATTGCTATTTTTACTTTTTTAGTAATTTCTTTTCAATTTTTAATAATATTATTTATTATATTTGATCCTATTAATTCATTTAATCTATAATTATCATATAGAGAATCATCTCAGGTTTCTAGATGAGTATTTATTACTTCCATAGCATTTTCATAGAAAGTATGAGGATGATGAATAATAGGTTTTGATTTTCTATTATTTTCAAAATAAGCTATAACATCTACAACTTCAATTTCATTTTTTATTAAAAAGTTTTTTATTCTTTTAGTAGTATTAAGTCACATTTTTTCTAAAAACTTTTCATTATAATTACTTAATAACTCATCTAAGATTTTTTGAGTTGAAGTTAATTGTTTGAAATCTTCATATTTTGATAAAAACATAACAACTTTATTTTTGTGAAAATATAATCAAGAAAGATTATTTATTTTTAACATATTTATCATAAACTTTATAAATTAAAAAATATAATTATTGTTTTGTAATCACTGCAGTTTTTACATGATACATAATAACGAGAAAAAGTATTTTTAAAAAAAGTTACTCCGGAAAAAATCGGAGTAACTTTCTTTCTTTAAATAAGCGAATTTTATTTTTTATGTATAAAAATATTCTAATTCTTTATAATTCCAAATAAATATTTCGGAATATTTCTAATTTTCTTCAGAAGTATTATTTATTTCAGTAAATTCTTTGTTTGTAATCAATTTTCATATAATTTTAAATCAATCATGTCATCTCATCATTAATATTTGATTTTCAATTATATCATCTCAAAATCATAAATCATGATTAAATAATTTACTTATATATTTTTTTAAATCAGCTAATTTATCTGAACTAGTCTTTTTTTCTATTTTAATACCTAAGTTATTATATATTTCATTGTTACTTAAAATTCTTTCTCTTTCTTTAATTAATAATCTCATTAGTTTATTTAAATTATCTCTGTGAGTTGGACTTTTAAAATAAAATTCTTCTTCATTTCACTTTAAAATAAAAACTTCTTTTTTAATATCATAAAAGAAATCTGTATCTGTATTAAATTTAAAATATCTAAAATTATCAAATTTATCAATTAAAGTTCAATCTTTTTCAAAATATTCATTTAAATAAAATAAAGTTTTTTCTTTAAAACAAGCATCGCATTGATCATATGGATTGATTTTTTGAACCTCTATAAAATAATATTTATTTTTTGATGATAAATGATCAAATTTTTCATTAAAATATTTTTGTTGAATTTCATGTACTTCTGTTAATCTTTTTAAAAAGTCATCATCTAAATCTTCTACTGATTTTGATACAATATCTATATCGAACTTTTTATTTTCCTCATTATATATAACATTATATTTTCATTTTGACTTAATTTTTCAAATATAATTAGGGTTTATATATTTTTGTTGCTTTAAATAAGGTCATACTATTATAGCTTCAGCTTCATCTATACTTTTTTTTCTTGATTCATAAGTTGATTCAAACATTATATAAATTTTATTATTATAGAAATTATTATCTATTTCTTTTGCTACTACACAAGCATAAGTAGGTATTATATCTTTCATATTTTATATATAATAAATTATTAAATAAACAATTTCATTATATATAAACACATTATTTTTCAACTATTTTAAAAAAATATTTTAAAAAATAAATTCATACATTTTTGAAAGTTAATAAATAATTATTAAAATCATAAAATTCATTTTACTCTATCTACAAATCAATTTCTAGTTCATTCAATTTTTCTTTCGGTCTTTGACTGTTCTTTCACTAAATTCGTTTCATTAATTTTCCTATCTCTTATTTCAATTCTTCTCAAACAATCATCATACATTTTTTGAGTGATTAATGGTGTTCATTTTGTAGGATGTAAGTATTCATCGAGTTCTTGTTTGGTTACTTCCATTCAAACCTCTTGTCATTTAGGATTTTTTACAAATCTCATATCACTACATTGATTTGGAAGTTCTTCAACTGCTCTTTTTAATAATCTAAGCACATCTTCTTTTTTAGGTATATATCATTTTCATGCAAAATACATTACATCTTTTATACGAGTAACTCCTGCTAAAATTGAAAAATAAAATGAATCAGCATCAAACTCTGTTAATTTTTTTCATCATTCAATAGTTTTCCTTAATCAAAGAATTGATCATACTTCTGTATAAAAATTAATATTATCAATTCATCTTACAAATACAGGATTTACTTGTCAATGTGATAAAAATTGTGGTATTTCTTTTCATCATATATATAATTTTCCTTCTTTTAAAATATATCATGTCTCTTTTAATGCAAAAGGTAAATCTTCATCTTTTTCTATATCAGGAAGGTCTGTGTAGAATTCAACTCAATTTTCTTTTGAATATTTATAAAAAAAACTTATAATTCATTTTGAATTAGTGATTATTCAAATATTTCAAACAACATCAAACTTTAACATACTTACTTCTTTTTTAGTAAGTCATAAATCTTTTATTACATCTTGCTTCATTCATTCAATAATAGTTTGTCTTTGTTGTTCTACTGCACTATTTAAAACCTCTTGATGACTCTTTTGTTCTCAAGAAACTTGTTGTATTATTGCAGGTTGTTGTAAATCTAATGCTCACATATATTATTTTGTTATTAATTTATTTCTATTTTTATCTCTTCTTTCTTTCTCTCTTTTAAATCTTTCTAATGCTTCTCCTAAAATTCTATCCATTCTATCAGGATTTTCTAACCTCAATTTCCAAGTTAAATCCTTTCATTTATCAAATCATTCTAACTTCATATCAATCTCTTTTGGTATTTTTCATAGACTTTCTTTTTCTTGAATCAGTCTGTTAAATTCAGCAATTCTTTGAAGTTTATAAGTTGCTATATAATCAAGTTCTGCTTGTGTATTTACTCTTACTCATTGTAATTCTAGTTCTCTTACTCTTGTTTCAACTACATTTTTTATTAATCAACTTGCTTCAAGTCTTAAAGTTCATGAATCTTTTGAACTTTGTAATAATCTTTGAAACTCTGCATTTATTTGATTATCAGTTCATCTAAATCAGTTCATTACATTTTCTATATTTCCTCATAAAGCATCTTTAATTCATATACTTACTCATCCATCTCACGAAGTTGCTCAAACTCATTTCATTTTTGCTGGTGATTCTTTTCATCTAATTACTTGACTTGTTTCTCTCATCTCTTGTGCTTTTTGAGGTAATACTCATCAAAGTTCTTTAGGAGAATATCAAAGTTTTACAAGATATAATATTCAGATATTATTAAGTATTTTCTCTGCTTGTTCTCATGCAAATATATTTTGATCGTATCATAAATAAGTTCAAATCCATTCTATTCAAGTAAACATTCCTGCCTCAATCAAATGATTTGCTCATCTGTTTTTTAATGTATCTGCTGAAAATTTTAATGGTATTTCTCATCATCATTTTAAAGGTATTTTATCTATTTTCATTACTCAAAATAGAGCTGCTCATATCGTACTTCAAATAACAAAATCTTTTGTAGTATAACTAGACATATCAAATCTATTTTGTCTTAATCTTGTTATTAACTCAAATCATGCTCACTCTATAAAATCTACTGCAAATGCTCATTTTAAGGTTGCTTGAGTTGCTCAAAATAATACCTTAGATATTCTTCAAATTGCAAATGCTGTCAGTGGAAGTGATATTGTTTCTTCTAGTATATTGTTTTTTCAATCAATTCAAATATTAAAAAATTCATTTTTAGGGTCAAATAATTCTATATATTTATTTAATTCTTGTTTTTGTTCTCAAGCAATATTTGGATTTTTAGAAAGTTTTGTAAATATATTTTCTTCAAATTCTTGTTCTAATTGTTTTTGAGTGTAATATAATGCTCTTAATTCTAACTCTTTTCATTTGATATTTGGATTTGCTTTTGTAATTTCTTGTTTTGCCTCTTCTACTTTTTGTTTTAATTGTTCTTTAGAATATTTATTTGAAACTTCAGTATTAAATTCAACATCATATAAAGTTCTAAAATTGTTTCTCATTTTTTCTCTTAAATTTGCTGTCATTTCTTTACTAGCAAATCTTAAGTCTTTGTTTGTAAGAGGACTATCATTTTTTGTATCTACAAATGAATTTAAACTTAAAGTTGCTATTTGTTCGCTTGAATTTAGATTTGATGCATTACTAACTTTATCAAGAACTTGTCAAAATTTTGTAAATCTTGCTTGTATTCTTGCAATATGTTTATCATTTATCATTACTGTATCCCTGTAATGTATATCATATCTTGGGTCTCACTTTGGTAGTGGATTTTGTTTATATACAAATATTCTCACTTCTTCTTCAAAGTTTGAAGTTTCTTTTTTAATTTGTGATATTAGTTCTTTAGGTGTTAATTCTGGATTTTGTATGATTTTTTCTATTTTTGCTTGAAAGTCATAATATAAACTTTTTTCATTTTTCAACCATATAATACTATCATCACTATTTATTACTTCAAAATTATCTAGAACTATTTGAACTTTTTGTTTTGCTTTTAATAATTTTACTTTTTCAGGATTATCAACTATTTCAGCAATTTTTAAAGCATCAATTATAACTTGAAATATTTGTGTTAATTTTTCATCTTTTATATCCTTTAATCTATCAGAATTTTTTTCTAAAAAAGTTCTTGCTTCTCAAATCTTTCATTGAGATAAATATAAATCAATTTCAGGAAATACTTTTTTAAACTTATCTGCATTTTCACTGATTTGTGTCATTAGTTCAGGACTTACTCATAATTTTTCTAATCTTTCTCTTAATACTACTGCGATTTTATTTTCAGACTCCATTACTTTTTCAGTTTGATTTGCTTGGACTGTTTCTTTTAATTGTTTGTGAGGTCAAACATTTACTTCTCAAATTATTTTTAATTTACTTCTTTCTTCAGGAGAAAAACTTGTTTGAAAAATTTTTTCTGTATCTGCTCACCATTTTCAATCAAAGTTATCTTTTGAATAAGTTCATCTTACTACTCAAATCATTTGAACTACATAAGTTGTTCAAATATTTGTTTTGTCTATAGTTCAACCATCTATTATAAATCTTTTAAAATCATCTGCAATTTTTGAAAATGCTGTATCTAATATTTCTTTGTCTTTAGGATTATCAGGTGTTCTATTTAGCATTTTTTTAAAAGTTTCTCATTGTCAACTCGCAAAAATATTCTCTACTTCTTGTAAAGAGAGAACTTTGTCTTTGTTTGTATCAAACTGCTCTAATCATAAAACTTCTAGATTTGACATGAGTAATAGAAAATAATTAAATTTTAAAATAGTTCTTTTAGCATTTCATCGGGATTTTCGTTTTCTTTTTCTTGTCGTTCCTGCTTTCTTAGTTGTTGTAATTTTGTTATAGCATTTTTTAGGTTTTCTTGTTTTGTGGTATCTTGTGTGAGTCTTGAGGCAATAGTTAAAAATCATAATATTGATTCAATGTATGATTCTCTAAAAGTGTTATTATATAATCACTTTGCAAATATCTCTGCTAAATCCCAAGAATCATTATCATGAAGTCATATAAGGATTTTTATTAATTCATCTTTCATAAGGTTAATTTTCAATTTTTCTATATTTTTATTTAGTTTATCATATATATTTACTTTTTTCAAATATTTTGACCTATTTTTTATAGAATTAATAGCTAAAAATGAGACTTGATTTTTTATCAATTTTTTTATTTTTAAAATTATTTTTAAAATCATTTTAAAATTTAATATAATAAAGTTATTAGAAGGTGATGAACCTTCTAAATAGGCTATTTCAATTTTATTTCAAGATCTTTAATGCATTAAAGACATAATTTTTAATTATTATGTCTAATTTTAATATTACCAATTTAGAGGATAAAGTAATTTATTCAAGTAAACCATATATCGTTAGAGCAAGAGATAAAAGAGGCTCAAACTTAATAATAACAAGTCATTATATATGAAAACAAGAATGACAAGATAGATTAATAGCTAACATTTTATGAAATGCTGGAGTTTTTAGTGTTTAAAAAAAATGGGCTTTTTAAAAAAATGTATATAATTGAGTTAAATTATTATTTAACTCTTTTTTTATGGAAAAAAATACACAAGAAAAACAAGAGGTTCTTAGAGTTGCACTATACCTTCGCGTTAGTACAGAAGATCAAAGTAAATCTTGATATTGATTAGAATACCAAGAACATGATTTAAAAAAACTAGTTGAATATAGATCAACACTTAGTCCTAAATGGATAACTAAAGATGAGTGGTTATTTATTGACTGATGATATAGTTGATGAGATTTAAATAGACCTGCATTTAAAAAACTTATTGAAAAAGCAAGAAATAAAGAATTTGATTTAGTAGCAGTTTGGAAGATTGACAGATTAAGTAGAAACTTAACTCATTTATTAAAAACTTTTGAGGAATTAAAAGATCATTGAGTTTCATTTTTTTCACTAAAAGAAAATATAGATTTCTCATGAGCTATTTGAAAATTAACATTTCAAATATTTTGAGCATTGTCAGAATTTGAAAGAAATATGATTAAAACTAGAACCACTGAATGAAAGATGGCATCAGCAAGAGCATGAAATTATATATGAAGTGGGATACTATATTGATATGATAAAATACCAAATGAATGATGAAAATGATCTAAATTGAAAAAAATAGAGGACGAAGCTAAAATAGTAAAAAATATTTTTAATTGGTTTATTTATAAAGGTTTATTACCTAATGATATAGCTAAAAAATTGAATAAACTTTGAATAGGAAAATGAAAAAATGCAAAAAAGGATGCTGTCAATACTGATTGGAATCAAACAACAATAAAAAGAATTTTAAAAAATTTTACTTATTGTTGATATAGAACAGAAAGTTTTAAACAAGAAGATGGAAGCACTATTTATATTGATATTCCTGTTGATGAAATTATCAAAGAGGAATTATTTATAGCTGCAAAACAAAGATTAGAAGAATTAGATCAAAACTGAATTACAAAAAGTAGTGATAATGATAATGTATATTTATTAACATGAAAAATATTTGATATTGATACTCAAAAATATTTTTATGGAATGCTTAGAACTAAAGATAATAAATTAACTTATAGAAGAGATAAATACACAACAAAAGAATGAAAAACTTATTGAAATATAGAATTTCCATGAGAAATTTTAGAAGAATATGTTTGGAATGAAATATTAAATCTTATAAACAATCCAGAAAAGTTTCATGAAGAATATTTATTAGAAACTGAAAAATGATGAAATATAGCAGATATAAAAGAAGAACTAGATATTATTGTTCAGAATATAAAATCAGAAGAAATATTTCAAGAAAATGTTGACAAGGATTATTATAAATGATGAATAAGTGAAGAGAAAAGAGATAAATATTTAGAAGAATCTAATTTAAAAATAAAAAAGTTACTAAAAGAACAAAAAGCTCAAGAAAAAATCTTAAATAATATATCTAAAATAGTAGTTTGATTAGATGTTTTAAAGAAAATATCAGAACAATATATGTGAAAAGTTGATAAAATATCATTTAAAGAAAAAAGAAGAATTATAGATATATTAGTTCAAAGGATCTTAGTAAAAAAAATAACTACTGATAAAGTAATTCATTTAGATGAACAAAATGAGTTAAATGATAACACAGATAAAAGTATAAAAATTGATATTTTTTTCAGGTTCGAGGCAGAAAAAGTTGAAGAAAATATGGACTTACCCCAACTCAGTAAAGGTATTAACAATCAAAAAAACACCCATGTAGGGTGAGTTTGTGACGTTAATGGTCGGAGACGCGAGACTCGAACTCACAACCCCACGCTCCCAAAGCGTGTGCGCTAGCCAATTGCGCCAGTCTCCGAAAATATTATTATAAAATGGTGGGTATAGGTAGATTTGAACTACCGACCTCAGCATTATCAGTGCTGCGCTCTAACCAACTGAGCTATACACCCTTTTATATATTAAAAGTTAGAAAAAACTTCCTAACTTTTAATTGCTTACTTAATGGAGCGGGTAAAGGGACTCGAACCCTTAACCCTCTGCTTGGAAGGCAGATGCTCTAGCCAATTGAGCTACACCCGCTTATTTAAAGCTTGAGTATTTTATTAAAAATTTTTATAAAGTCAAAATTTTTTTTATTTTTTTAAAAAAATAATTTGATTTATAAAATATAATATATATACTATACAAAAGTATAGTATTATTTAACTAAAAAATATGGAAAAATATGATTTAATAATTATATGAGCTTGAAGTGCTTGATATCCAGCTTGAATGTATGCATCAAGATATAAAATAAAAAATTTAATTATTTGAGCTCAACACGGGGGGGCTCTAGCAACTTCTCATAAAGTAGAAAATTGGCCTTGAGTTATCTCAGCTCCTTGAGTAGTTATAATGGATGACTTTAAAAAGCAAGCAGAACTTTCTTGAAGTGAAATTTTGCATGATTTTGTTACTAGCATAGAAAAGATAAATGATTTATTTATTGTAAAAACGAGTTCTTGAAAAGAATTTCAAGCTAAATATGTTATAATAGCAACTTGAAACTCTTATAAACATTTAGGAGTTACTTGAGAAGAAGAATTTTTATGAAAATGAGTTTCTTATTGTGCTACTTGTGATTGAAGTTTTTATAAAAATCTAGATGTTGTAGTTGTTTGATGATGAAATACTGCATTAACTGAAAGTCTTTATTTAGCAGACATATGTAAAAAAGTTTATTTAGTTCATAGGAATGACTCTTTTAGGGCAGAAGATATTTGGGTAGAACAGGCTAAAAAAAGAGGAAATATAGAATTTGTTTTAAATGAAGAAGTAGAAAAAATATCAGGATGAATGTTTTTAGAAGAAGTTTTATTAAAATCTTGAAAAATACTAAAAGCAGATTGAATATTTGTAGCTATATGAAGTAATCCAAATACTAAAGTAGTAGATAGTTTTGATTTAGGAAAAGATAAAGATGGATGTCTAATAGTTGATCAAAGACAAGAAACTTCATTAAAATGACTTTATGCTGCTTGAGATATAACAACTAATTCAAATAAATTTAAACAAACTATTATGTCAGCTGCTGAAGGTTGTTTAGCAGCAAATTCTGTGCATGAAGATTTAATAAAACAATAAAAAAACTTATTTTTTAAAATAAGTTTTTTATTGTTTTATTAAATAGTTATTTTAATGCATACAAGTAAGATACCATTTAGATTTTCAGCAAGTTGGGTTTCATTCTCAACATTGAGTTGTTCGTTGTAAAGAGGCTCATAATTTTTTTCATACGCTACAAATGTTTCATGAACAAAGATTAAAATAATTAATATCTGCTTCTGGAAGAGTAAAAGTAGTATTTGACATAGTACATACTTCTTTCCATCATCCTGGTTCTAGTATTTTATTCATAAAATCAGATCATGCTCAATTTATTTGAGTCCAATTATCTATTGTTTCTTGAACCATAGCATTCCAAGCATCTACATTTTCTTGCCATTGAGATGGAGTTAAATTATCACTATTATTAGGAGCCATAAAAGTAGTTTTATTCATAGGTGTTGTTTCTCCTCATCCAGAGCTTGAAGAAGAAGATGATGATCATCATGAATTTAAATCATCTATACAAACTAATTTTCATCAAGAATATTTACAAGCTTTTCAATCTGCTTTTGTTCCATTTAGACTATTGTAATAAGATGCTGAGATTATATCACCATCTGATACTGATTGAGTTAAATTTGTTATGGTAGTTCAAGCAGCATATAAAGATCATATTACTCAAAGTAACATTCAAAAAGTTACAAGTCATATTTTTTTATATTTATCCATAATTTTTAAAAATTATATTTATAAAGTATTGAAATTATACTATATAAAAAAGTTAATGCAAATTTTTTTATATAAAATCAAAAAAAACTTTTACTTTTAAAAAAAAATCATATAATGTAACTTAATAACAAAACTTGTTAAATTTTAATTAGAGTTTTTTAAAAAATTTATTATCATCAATACTTTTAAATTAAAAATAAGTATGTAGGCGACTAAGGGATAAACTAAACTCAAATTAATATTAACAAACAAATAAGTTAATTTAATTTGGACCTTTTAAAGTCTTAAATGCTTATTTTTTGTTTGTTATAAAATTTTAATTTTTTATCATATTATTATGAATAATTTTGAATCTTTAGGATTATCTAAAGATATACTTAAAGCAATTGAAGAAAAAGGATATATTACACCATCTCCAATTCAAGCATGAGTTATACCAATAGCTTTAGATACAAAAAAAGATGTTGTTTGACAAGCACAAACTTGATCAGGAAAAACAGCAGCTTTTTGACTACCTATTTTAGATAAAGTAAATATTTCTTTAAATAAAACTCAAGCACTTATTTTAACTCCAACTAGAGAGCTTGCTATACAAATAGCACAAGAATTAAAATCTTTTTCAAAATATAAAGAAGTCTCTATATCACTACTTTACTGAGGGCAAAGTATTAGAAATGAAATGTCTGAATTAAGAAATAATCCAAAAATAATAGTTTGAACTCCAGGTAGAGTTACTGATCATTTACAAAAATGAAGATTAAAACTTGATGAAATAGAGTATTTTGTTTTAGATGAAGCAGATGAAATGTTAAATGTTTGATTTAGAGAAGAAATAGAAGAAATCTTAAAATTTGCTCCAATTGAAAAAAGAGTATTTTTATTTTCAGCAACAATGCCTCCATTTATTGCAAATATAGTAAAAAACTATATGAGAGATTATGAAACTATTGCAATAAAAAAAGAAGAATTAACAAATTCAAATATTACACAAATATATTTTGATGCACCAAGATGATATAAATTTGAAGTTTTATGTCGTATTTTAGATATAACTCCTGATTTTTATTGAATAATATTTTGTAGAACAAAAGCCGAAACAGATGAAATATCAGCAAAACTATCATCTAAATGATATTTAGCAGAAGCAATTCATTGAGATATTGAACAAAATATGAGAGAAAAAGTGCTTTGAAGATTTAAATCAAGATCAGTTTCAATTCTAGTTGCAACAGATGTAGCTGCAAGATGAATAGATGTTCAAGATTTATCACATGTTGTAAACTTTGATTTACCAGATAATCCAGAAAGCTATACTCATAGAATATGAAGAACTTGAAGAGCTTGAAAAACTTGAACTGCTATATCTATAGTTTCAAATGCAGATTCTAGAAAATTATTTTTCATAGAAAGACATATAAAAGCTAAAATTAAAAAAGAAATAATTCCAACTTGAGAAGAAGTTGTTAATTATAAAATAAAATGACTAGAAACAGATATAGAAAATATCATTTCATCTTGAGAAGTTGATTATTTAGATATTGCAAAAAAAATACTTTGAGTTCATAATCCTGAAGTTATTGTATGAGCAATGTTGAAAAAATTTTATAAAGATGACTTTAAAAAAGAATCATATAGAGAGTTTATGTCTAAAGATTCAAGAGATTTCAATTCAAGATGAGAAAGAGGGGAGAGAAGTGAAAGAGGTTTTGTAAAAAGAGATGATTGAATGATTAGAGTTTTTGTTGCAAAATGAAAAATGGATAATTTTTCAAATCCTTGAATGTTATTATCGTTTATTGCAAATGAATCTTGACTTTGAGATTTAGGTGCCTGAAAGGTTGATATTTTAACAAATTTTTCATATGTTGACTTACCAGAAGATATTTGAAGAGTAGTTTTAAAAGTATTTAAAGAAAAAAATCCAGTAAAACCTTTAGTAGTTCGTGCTAAAGAAAAAAGGGATGATGGAGGATGATTTAGTAGGCCAAGAAATTTTGATAGAAGAGATGATAGAAGAGATTCTTTTAGATGATGAAGAAGAGATAATAGGAATTCATCAAGAAGAAGCGATTTTAGAAAATAAAAATTATGCAAATAAATTAAAAAAGTAGGAAATTTAAAAAAACCTACTTTTTTAATAAAAAAATACAAAAAATGCTCTATACTTTTATTCCCAATGCATGTTGATTTTGGAATTGTATAGAGCTTTATTTTTTAATGTAATACTTATCTTTCCTAAGTTTTTAACAAGGGGAATTTTGGAGCCTTGCTTCACAAAATTATACTATATAATTAATATATTATATAATTTGGAAGAATTTTTATTATACTTTTTAATTATTTTTTGTTTTTGTTTTTTACAAGTTTTTTATTTGTTTTCGGTAATATTTAAATTACCATCAATAAGTATTACAAATATATTAAACCATATATTTTAGAATTTGTCAAATTTAAAATATATTTTAAATTTGTAAAAATATATTTTAAAGTTAAGTTAATAACTTAACTTTAAATAATTATTATGAATAATAGAAAAACAGATGTTTTTAACCAAGAAACTGAAGTAGTAGATAAAAATTTAAATTTGGAAGATTTTAATAAAAAGCTAAAATCAAATTATTTTTTAGATAATAATAGATATAAAAGTTTTGAATTAAATAATATTGATTGAAATATAAATAAGTGGAATAAATTAAAAATGAAAGATATTTTACTATTAAAATTTGAAAAATATATTAAAGATAAACCTATCAATTTTTATATAAAATTTTATATAAATAGATCATATTCTTTTAAAATAAGTTGATATTTTCTAATAGAAAATAATATAGACAATACAACTAGTGATTTATTTAGCTGAGAAATAAAATTTGTAAAAATAAAATGATGAAGAAGAGCAATTTTTGAAAATCAAAATATTGAATTAAATCAAAATAATAATTTAAAACAATATATAAATGAATCTGTATTAAAAGAAATTTTAGTTTTTAAACCAATTGAAGGAGTAGAAAATTTTAAAACATGGGTAGTATATAAAATAAAGAAAATTTTAAATTAATTAAAGTTCTTTAAAAAATATCTTACAAGCATCAATTACATTTTTAAATCTATCTGTTTGTAATTTTATTCCTCAAAAATACCTTGTTATAATAATTAACATATTTACTCAATTTACTCTTTTAATTTCTCTTAAAATACACATTCAAGCTCAAGTTTCTCAATCATCATTTTTTCATTCAATTATGCTTCAATTACTTTGTTTTATACGATAAGCATAACTATTGTGAGTTGCATTTAAAAAATATTTGTCTTTTTTTAATTCTTTTAAAAATATTTTAATATCTTTTTCATCTTCTAAATAATATCAAACTAAAGTATATTTTGATTTTCTATCTATTATTATATCTTTTTTTATAGTTAATTTTTTATTAAGTTTTAGTTCATTTGATAGCGGTAGGGAAAACTGATTTTCTACAAACATTTTTTTATTATTTAAATTTTAACTTTATTAAAATATTAATAAAAATAAATTATTAGACAAATATATTTATAAAATTATAATAAATTATATTAAATAATTTTTTTATGTTAAATACTATAAACAATAATTGGAGTGATTTTTTAAATAATGAATTTAAAAAAGAGTATTTTCTAGAAATAGAAAAATATTTACAAAAAGAATATGAAAATAATAAAATTATTTTTCCACAAAAAAAAGATATTTTTAATGCCTTTTTAAAAACTGATTTTTTAGATGTAAAAGTTGTTATTTTAGGTCAAGATCCATATCATAATGAATCTCAAGCTCATTGACTTTCTTTTTCTGTTTTACCATGAGTAAAAATTCCACCTAGTCTAAAAAATATTTTTAAAGAGTTAAACAGTGATTTAGGTGTTGAATTACCTAAAAATTGAAATTTAGAAAATTGGGCTGATTCTTGAGTTTTACTTTTAAATGCTATTTTAACTGTTGAAAAAAATAAACCAGGTAGTCACTCTAAAATAGGGTGGGAAATTTTTACAAATAATGTTATTAAATATATTTCAAATAATTTAGAAAATGTAGTTTTTGTTTTGTGGGGGAATTTTGCTAAATGAAAAATGGATTTAATAAACAAAGATAAACATTTTATTATTTCATCAGTTCATCCATCACCTTTTTCTGCACATAACTGATTTTTTTGATCAAAACCCTTCTCTAAAATAAATAATTATTTTAGAGAAAATAATAAAAAAGAAATTGATTTTAAGTTATAAAAAAATCCTATTAAATAGGATTTTTTTATTAAAAATATACTTTATTTTGTAGACTTCTGTAAGTTTCTCTAATGATTGCTTTTTCTCTTCTTTTTTTTCTAGTTTCATTTTTAACTACGTATCTTTCAGTTTTAAGTTTATTTGAAATTCTTGATTGGAAGAATAACTTTTTATATCTCAAAATTAATTTATCATTAGTTTCTCATTCATTTCTAACAGCGTATATCATATTTTCTACCTCCTTAAGGCATTATTATTAAAGTGATTATATTTTATTTAAAAATTAAATTTGTCAAATTTAAACTATTTATTATTATGTGTTATGTTAATAATAAATAGTAAATAAATGAAAGAAAATAGACTTAATAGATATAATTCAGAACTTAAAGAAATAGTATGAAATTGCTTATTGAATCATACAATTGAAATGCAAAAAGAATTTTGATTAATTACTGTAAATGAAGTTAATCTTGCTACTGATTTATCTTATTTAGATATATTTGTTAGTTCAATAACAAATCAAGATAAATTGTGTAAAGAACTTGCTTTATATGCTCAAGAAATAAAAGTTTCAATAAATAAAAATATCGTTTTAAGAAAAATGCCAATAATAAGATTTAGATATAGAGATGAAATGGAATTTACTACAAATTTACTTAAAAAAATTAATTCACTAGAACTAGAATAATTATGAGTTTTTTGCAAAATATTTTCAAAAAGTATAAAAATTATTTTTCTTCAAAAAATTTTAAAAGAAATTTAAAACAAGAAAAAATAAAACTATATTCTCAAATAGAAAGTAAAAATAAATATACTTCAAAAAGAAATAAGTATAAACTTTTTAAAACAAAATTAGAGTTTGAAAATACATTTCCTGATATAAAAAAAATTAATTTCTATTATTTTTTAATAGGTAGTTTTTTGATTTTATCAACTGTTTATGTGATAGCTTTTTCACACTATTTTACTATAAAATCAATTGATATAATAAAAGAAGATGAACTTATAAATATAGATTTAGCTTATAAATCTATAGAAAAATATAGATATAAATCTTTTTTTACATTGGATAAAAACTTAGTTTCAGAAGCACTAGTTTCTCACCAGCCAAATATAAAAGTAGTAGATATAAAAAAAATTATTCCAGATAATTTAAAAATAATACTTAAAAGTTATGATAGTTTTTTTGATACAAAAATAAATCAAAAAAATTATACAATAACTCAAAATTGAGTTTTTATACCATCTAAGGAATCAAAAAATACTAAACAAATAGAAATTATTTGATTAAATAATTCATTGTTTTTAGATTATAAACAAGTTTTAAATAAAAATTATATTAACAATATTAAACAAATAGAAAATTTAATTTTAGAAAACACATCTTTAATAGAAATAGAAAAAGAAGTTTATTTTTTAAAAGAACAAGAACTTCATTTAACAACAAAAGATGGAATTGTTATTATTTTTGATTTAACAAAAGAACCAAAAGTCCAATTTGATAAATTAAATATTTTTTTTAAAAAACATTTATCTGTTATAAAAAGTTGAATAGTTTATATTGATTTGAGAATTAATCAAAAAATTATATATTGTCCAAAAAGTGATGAATTTCAATGTAAATTAAATCTAAAAAGTATTTATGAGTAGTTTTTAGGTTTTATAATACTTAAAACATCGTTTAAAACTTCTGTTTCATTTTTAGAAGCATCAATTATAAAATCACATAAATTTTTTGATTCAAAAATTTCATTTTTTGCACTATTTAATCTATTTTCAAACTCACTATCAGACATAAAAACTCATCTTTTTTCTATTCTTTGATTTAGTATTTCAATAGGAATATCTAAAAAAATAGTTGTATATTTTAAATCAAGTTCTGGGTGATTTATTTTTAACTTTTTAAGTCAAATTATATCAATTTCTTTTAGTACTATTTTTCATAAATTTATTCATTTATCTACAATATCTTCAAATTTTGTTCAATAAAAATCTAAATCGTGTACTTTGGCATACTCTAAAAATTCTCAATTTTGAACTTGTGAAAAAAAACTTTCTTTTGATATAAAATATCGATCTACTCAGTTTATTTCATTTTCTCTGATATTTCTTGTTTTATAAGAAAGGGGAATTAATAAATTCTCTAAATTCAAAGCCTTTAAATTTTTAATTAAAGTTCATTTTCAAGCTCAAGATATTCACATTATAAAAAATATATGCCCCATTTTTAATATTTAAAATTTAAAAGTTAATTATAATTATAGTTAGTTTTTTTTAGTTGTAAAATTTTATTTTTTAAAAATATTTGCAATATAAAAAATAATTAATATACTTTAGTATATATTTATAGTATAAAAATATTTTATGATTTCAAAAATTTATAGTATTTGAGTTAATTGACTTGAAAGTGATTTGATAGAAATAGAAGTAGATATAAATAATTGATTACCAAACTTTACTATAGTTTGACTCCCTGATGTTTCTGTTCAAGAGTCAAAAGAGAGAATTAGAAGTGCTTTAAAATCTTCTTATATGCCATTACCACCATCAAAAATTACTATAAATCTAGCTCCAGCAGATATAAAAAAATCATGACCTTCATATGATTTACCAATATCAATTTGAATTTTAAATCATATGTGAATTATAGAAGAAAATAAATATTTGAAAAATTCTATATTTTTATGAGAATTATCCCTTGACTGAAGTTTGAGATGAATTAATTCTATACTCCCAAGTGTTATTTGAGCTAAAGAAATGTGATTTGAAAATATATTTATACCATATGATAATTATTTTGAAGCATCAATTATTGAATGAATTAATATTTTTGCTATAAAAAATATTAAACAATTAGTTTGATTTTTAGCTTGAGATAGAACTTTAGAAATACCAGAAAAAATAGATGTAAACTCTATTGAAAAAAATTTAGAAAATAAATATGATTTTTCTCATATAATATGACAAACTCAAGCAAAAAGAGCTCTTGAAATAAGTGCTGCTTGAATGCATAATATTATTTTATCTTGACCTCCTTGAAGTTGAAAAACCTTACTTGCAAAAACTTTTTCAACTATTTTACCAGAAATGACTTTAGATGAAATAATAGAAGTATCAAAAATTTATTCTATATCATGACTTTTAAGTAAAGAAAACCCAATTATTATAAAAAGACCTTTTAGAACTATTCATCATACTGCTAGTTCTATATCAATTATTTGATGATGAAGAAATGCAAAACCTTGAGAAATCTCATTAGCACATAAGTGAGTTTTATTTTTAGATGAAGTTTTAGAATTTCCAAAAACAGTTTTAGAAGTTTTAAGACAACCTCTTGAAGATTGAACTATATCAGTAAATAGAGTTAATTCATCATACAATTACCCAGCTAAATTTATACTACTTTGAGCTATGAATCCTTGCCCTTGTGGATATGCTACAGATCCTGATAAAGAATGTGTTTGTTCTTTAGATCAAATTAAAAAATATGCCTCAAAACTTTCTTGACCTATGGTTGATAGAATTGATATTATGATAGAGGTCCCTAAAGTAAAAGTTGAGGATTTTGCTCAAAATAAAAATTTAAAATCAGAAAAGAGTTTTGATATTTTAAAAAGAGTTAAAATAGCAAGAGATATACAATTAAAAAGATTTGAAAAATTAAAAATTACAAATAATAGCCAAATGTCATCAAATCAAGTAAAAGAGTTTTGTAAACTAGATAAAGAAAGTGAAAATATGTTAAATAGTGCTGTAAAAACTATGAATTTATCAGCAAGAAGCTATTATAAAATACTTAAATTATCAAGAACTATAGCTGATTTAGAACAAAGTGAAGATATAAAAATAAATCATATAGCAGAAAGCTTAAGTTACAGGAAACAAGATGATTAAAATAATAAATCATAAAAAAATATAAAGTCAAGAAACTTTTTTGATTTTATATTTTTTATATGCTATAATTAAAGAGTAATAAAAAAACAAAAACTTAAAAAATAAAAATTTAAAAAATGAAAAAAATATTTTCTTTAATTATTCTTATACTTTTATTAAATTCTAGTATCTTAAATACATTTGCTTCACTACAATACTCAAAGCAAATTAGATGAAAAATAATGGATAACTTTAAAAAAGAACAATACAATAATATATATAATAAATGAAATGATTTATTAAAAGAGGATGTTAATTTTTTTGAAACTCAAAATAAAATAATGATGTTTGAAACTATTAGATCTAAAAATAATGAAAAAATTGAAGAATTAGATACAAAAAAATCTACTTTAACTTCAAGAGTTAATAATTTAGAAGAAACTTTAGCATTACTTGATGAAGATATAGAAAATAATCAAAAAGAAATTTTGTCTATAAGTAGAGCAATAGTAGAATTGCAAATGGATATTAATAAGACAAAAAATGATATAGAAGAAAAAAATCAAGAAATTTATGAAAATAAAAAAGTATTACTTGATTATATTTCTCATATTTATAAAAAACAAAATACATTATATGCAACAGATGATAAAGATATAGACTCATTAAAAACAGCATTATTATCTGACTGAACACTTTGAGATATATTATCTGAATTGCATTTTTCTACATTACTTGAAGTAACATGACAATCACTTGTTGAACAATACAGAAAACTTATAAAAGAAATGTTTGTAAAAAAACTTGAACTACAAAAAAAACAACAAGAACAAAAAAATAATAAGAAGCAAGAAGAAATCAAGAAAAAATCATTAAAAGAAAAAAAGATTTTTAAACAAAAAATACTTGATTATACAAAATGACAAGAAGAATTATTTACTCAATACTTAAAAGATAAAATGAATGTAGATATATCTTTAAAGATAAAAATAATTCAAAATAATAGGAAATTAAAAGACCAAAAAAATGAAATACTAAGTAAATATAATTGTAAATATATAGATGAAAATTTACTGAGTAATTCAGATGAAATAGTCGATTTTTGAGATGAAAAAGATAATAATTGTGCAAAATTAAGTAAAATATTAACTTTGGAGGGAAAACTAAAACCATTTTCTCAAAATAAAAAAAATGTATTTTTATGGCCAGTTGAACCAAAAAGATGATTAAGTGCTTATTACAGAGATAAAGATTATACTACAGAAGTTTGATCTACTCATGATGCAATTGATATTAGAACACCTCAATGAACTGAAATAATAGCTCCAGCTGATTGATATGTAACTTATTTAAAAGCACCAACAGATGAATGATATGCTTATATGGTATTAAAACATGCTAATTGATTTGTAACTGTTTATTGACATATAAATGAAGCTTTAGTAAAAGAATATGATATGGTAAAAGCTTGAGATGTAATAGCAAAAAGTTGAGGTGAAGTTTGAACTTTTTGAGCTTGACCTATGACAACTTGACCACATTTACATTTTGAAGTTTTTAAAGATAAAGAATATGTAGACCCATTAAATTATCTTGATTTAACACATTTAAAAGAAATTTTTATACCAAAAGAACAAAAATATGCTTATAAATATATTGAAGACTATAAAGAAAATACTTGAGATGAATATAAAGGAAATTTATTAAATAATTTAGTTGTATTTAAACTTACTTGAGATACTGAAATAGAAAGACAAAAGGATTTACTTTCAAAATATGCAACTTCTGATTTTAATAATTGGGATATGTGGGTTGAGGAGTCGGTTGATGCTAAAATAGATCCAAGCTTTATGATGTGTATATGACTTGCTGAAAGTTGACTAGGAAGAAATTTAAAAACTTCATATAATGTTTGAAATATTTGAAATACTGATTCAGGTGGAACTTGGGATTTTGATAATCCAAGAAACTGAGTTTATTGGATGGGGAAGACTTTAAATAATCAATTTTTATGAAAATATACTACTATGGATAAGCTTTCAAGATATTGAAATAAAGATGGAAGTATTTATGCATCATCTCCTATAAATTGGCAAAATAATATTGTAAGATGTTTGAGTGCATTAAAAGATACTCATATAGATGATAAATTTGAATTTAGATTAAAATAATAAAACAAAAAAAAAGAGCTAAAGCTCTTTTTTTTTGTTTTATTTTATACTAATTTATACATTTAAAATTATAGATTTATTTTTAAATAATAAAATGTTAAAAACTTTTACCAACTTTTTATTTGTATTTTAAAATAAAATAAATATAAATAAATAAAGTATTACATAAAAACTATATAATTTTTATGGTAAAAAATATTTGATTTTTATAGCAAAAAATATACTATTATTATAGCTTAATTTTATTTAATTAATAACCTAACCTAGGTATGATAAGTTTTGACAAAATTGTGAATAAAATGTTAAAGAAATGATGAAAGATAATTTTTTTAGAAGATATTTTTGAAATCATAGACCCAGAATTACAAGAAAGAAATAAAAGCATAGTTTCTAAAATTATTTATAAATTAAAATCTCAAAAAATAATTATACCAATAAAAAATGGTATGTATGTTGTTCCAAAGCCTTGAGATGAAAATTTAAATGAAATTGATTTAATTGAAAAGTATTATTTTGAATTTTGTAAAAAAATTATAAACAAAGAGGTTTGAAGTGAGTATTTTATTTCAGGGAAAAAATCACTTGAAATTCATCACAAAAATTATACAATTCCACAAAAACTTATAGTAGTAAACAGGAAAATAAATAAAAGAATTCTTATTTGAAACTATCAAATTATTTTTAAAACTATTACTTGAAATAAAAAAAACTTATACAGTCAACTATCAAACTTTACAAAAACTACTCAAATTGAATGAATTAATTTTAAAATATCATCTTTAGAACTTTCTTTAATTGAAAGTGCTTTAATTGAAGATACTTTTGAGTGAATTCCAATTGATTTACTTTCAAAAACATTAAAAAAATACTCAAAATTTTTTGATAAAGATTTATTTTATAAAATAGGTAAGTTTAAATATATTATGGCTTTTAATAGATTAAAAGAGTTGTCAAAAAATATTGATAAAAATCTTTATGAAGTATTTTTAGATATTATAAAACAAAATTGATGATTATTTATAGGAGAAGGGAAGAGGGGGATTTAAAAGTATATTAAAATTTGAAAAAATATTAAAAAATATTATAATTCTACTAATTTAATATTTATATAATCGAAATGAAGACAATTTTTTAATTTAGAAAAAATCTAAAAATAACTTTTACTAAAATAGTAAAAGTTTTATTTATTAATTTAAAAAATATGTCAAAAAACTTAAGAGAACTTGAACAATTACAATCAAATTTAGAATATCAAAACAATGAGTTAAGAGTATTTATTGCAGATATTTTGCCAATTGAAAATAGGAATGAAGTAGATATGCAAGATAGATTAGAAGAAGTTGAAAATCTTGTAAATACTTATGGGGGAATTGTTATTTTAAAACATATCCAAAAGAGAGGAACTCCTGATTATAAAAACTATATTTGAACTTGAAAAATAGATGAAATAATTTCTGAAATGAAAGAAAATAATGCAAATTTACTTATTTTAGGAAATATATTAAAACCTATTCAAATACATAATATTAATGAAAAATTAAAAGAAATTTGAGCGAAAGCTTGGGATAGAGTAGATTTGATATTAAAAATATTTGAAAAAAATGCAAAAACTGATGAATCAAGACTTCAAATAGAACTTGCTTCAATTAAGCATATGTGACCTCGTATTTTTGGGATGTCTGAGGAGCTTTGAAGTCAATGATCATGATGAAATAAATGAAGTAGATGAAAATGAGAAACAAATACTGAAATAATGAAAAGACATTTGTTAAAAAGAGAAGAATTTATTAAACAAGAGTTAAAAAAATTTGAAAAAACAAGAAAAGAGCATAGAAAATCAAGAGAAAAAAAATGATTAAAAACTGTTTGAATTGTTTGATATACAAATGCTTGAAAATCAAGTTTAATGAATATTTTAACTCAAAAATGAGTTTTAGCAGAAAATAAACTTTTTGCTACTTTATGAACTTCCGTAGGGAAAATGTATATAGAAAATTCTTATGATAAAAATTGAATTTTTATACCTAAAAAAGATATCTTAGTAAATGATACAATTTGATTTATAAGAGATTTGCCACCAAGTTTGATAGCATCTTTTTCATCAACTTTAGAAGATAGTATTGAGGCAAATATTTTGCTTCATGTTATAGATGCAAGTGACCCAAAAATTGAAGAAAAAATTGAGGTAGTTGAAGAAGTTTTAAAAAAAATAAATGCAACTCAAGATAAAATATATGTTTTTAATAAAATTGATTTAATTAGTGATGAAAAATTACTTGAATTAAAAGAAAAATTTATTGATTTATCTCCGGTTTTTATTTCAACTTATAAAAATAAAAATATAGATAAGTTAAAAGAAATTATTATAAAAAAGATTTAATTTGTCACTTTTAAAATAATTTATAGTTGTAATAATTACTAAAGCCTTAGGAGGTTTTAAATTATTTTAAAATCTCCAAAAATATTTATTAACTTTTATAAAAATATGAAAAAATTATTTATTCTATGAGTTTTATCATTAATATCTTTAAATATTACTTTTGCAAATGATGAAGTAAAATATATAGAAGTAAAAACTCATTCTACTTTAGAAAATAACTGGATTATGCTTATCTCAGCACCTTTAGATGAAAATATAAAATATAAAGAAATAAAAACTCCAAATACTTTAAGTAATTCTTGAATTATGCTAATTAATGAAGTTGAAAATACAACAAAATTATCAAATAATGATTTTTGATTTTATAACCATTTATTAAAACAAGTATCAAAAAAAGATCAAAAGGTTATAAATAATTTTTTAGATAAATATAATAAAAAACTATCTAATTACTCAAAAGAAAAACAAGAAGAAATTAATCAAAAAGCATCTAAAATAGTTTCAGATTATATTTTTGAAAATATTACTTCAAAACACCCACAAGATATAGCTTTACCTAAAAAAGCAAATAGATTGTTTTTATTTTTTTCTCTTCTAGAGCTTGAATTAAAAAAATAATTTGCAATTATTAAATAATATGTATAGTTAATAACTCTTAATTATATTATTTAATAAATTTAAAAATTATGACTTGAGAAAAACCTTGAGGTTGGCCTATTTGATACTCATTAAAAGAAGTACAAAAAGAACTTGAAGAAAAAAGAAAAAGACTTAATGATAAAAAAAGTATATTTTCATTAAGATGAGATGTAAAAACAAATGTTAACTCTTTAATTAAACAAAAAAAATAAAAGCAAAACTTTTATTTTTTTTGTTCTAAAATCTTTCCTTTTAATACCCAATTATCAATTTCTGTTATTTCTACATCGACAATATCTCATTCTTTTATTCAAGAAACTATGTCAAAAAATACTTCTTTAAAATTTCTTGTTCTTCAAAATAAATATCAATCTTTTACTCAAGAAACAAGTATTTTTTCAATTCTTCAAATCATTTTTTTTGATCTTTTTTTAACATTTTCTTCTAAAACTTCATTTAATCTATGCCATCTATCTGCTTTTATTTCATCAGAAACATCATCAGGAAAAGCTTTTGATGCAATTGTTCAAAGTCTAACTGAATATCTTGCAATATATACAAAATCAATTTCAAGCTCTTTAATAGCATTTATAGTATCTAAAAAATCACTTTCAGTTTCTGAACTATATCAAACAATTATATCAGTTGAAATTGTAAAAAAAGGATCTTTTTCTCTTAAATATAAAACCATATCTTTAAAATCTTTATAACTATGTTTTCTATTCATTTTTTTTAACATTCTATCATTTCAGCTTTGCAAAGCTAAATGCAAATAATTACAAGTATTATCTAAATCAAAATGAGCATCAAGTATATCTTGAGTCATATCATGAGGGTTTGATGAGGTAAATCTTACTCTATCTATTCAAGGAATTTTATTTATTTCTTCAAGTAATTCTCTAAAAGGTGATTTTCAAACTCAATCATTCCATTTTGATTTTTCTTCATCCCAAAGTTTTAGATTTTTTTGTTTTCAAAATGAGTTTACATTTTGCCCAACTAAAGTTATTTCTTTAGTTCAATTTTTTGCAAGTTCTTTAATTTCTTCAATTATTTCTTCAATACTTCTTGAAACTTCTCTTCATCTTGTGTATGGAACAATACAAAAAGTACAAAAATTATCACATCATTTTTGAATTATTACAGTAGCTGAATATTTATTTTCTCTTAATTGAACTTGTTTTAAATAATCATCAAATTTATCATCACTTCAAATTCTCTCTTTATATAAATGAGTTAGTATAAAATTAAGATATTTTATTTCTTCAATTCTTAAAGTAAAATCTAGGTTTGGTAATCTTGAAAATAAATTATCATCAAAGTTGAAAATTCAAGATTCATTTTCTAAATAAGTTATATTTTGAGCCTTTTTTTTATTTAACTCTCATAAGATATGTTTTTTATTTAATCAAGTTTTTCTTACCATACATCAAGTAAGTCAGGTTAGAATTTCTTTTTTTCACTCTTTTAGTCTTATTTTATTTATTTTTTCAACTTCATGAAGTAATCAAAAAACTCTATCTTCTCATTTTTGTCTTACACTACAAGTATTTAAAATAATCAAATCAGCATCTTTATAATTTCAAACTTTTTTAAATCAAGATTGTAATAAAATCATATTTACCTTTTCTGAATCTGCATGATTCATCTCACATCAAAATGTTTTTATATAGTATGTTTTCATGTATTTTATAAATTATTAACTATTTTTAATATAGTTAAATTTAAAAAAAAATCAATGCAAAAAAAAGATTAAACAAATAAAAATCCCGAAGTTATATAATCAACTATAAATACATAAATTATTATTTTTTAGTTAAATAAGTAAAACTCCAGGGGCAATATACTTAAAATCATATAATTTCATAAGATTTTTTTATAATACCAATATTTTCAAAAATTTTTTTTATTAAAATATTATCTCTTATTTTTGATAAATCTTTATCAAAAATATCTTTATATTCTATTTTCATAAATATTTTTGTTCTAATAATGAAATATCTAAACTTTTATTACCATTAATATAAAAAGTAAGTAAATTTCATGATTTAGAAAATGTTAGATACTCAAATTTATCTTCAAGCCAATTATCTCACATAACTACACTCTGTTTTGAATCTCAACCCATAAATCTAAAGTCATTACTTGATAAATTATATCTATAAGATGAAAAAATCGTAGGAGTATTATAAATTCATGTACTTATATATCAAAACTCACAACCTGTTCAATCATCAACAACTCAAGTTATTTTTGCTACAGAAGTAATAGTAAAATCACTATTTGGTTTTCACCAGTCTATTTTACTAAAAGTTTGATTATTATCAGGTACTTTTATATATTGTAAAATTACAATTTATTATAAGATATATTTATATAAAATCAAAATAATAAAATTAAAAAAAATCTAAAGGCTTTGCCTTTAGATTTTTTAGTTTAGAGAATCAAGATTTTTCTAAACTTTTGCCCTCTTCATAGATGGATATTGCAACATCTAGATTTTGGGTTTGTGTTTGAGATATGTTAGTTACATTTGAAACTAAATCCACTATCATAACTGATTGAGTTTCAATAGTTTTTCTAACATAGTTTGCTAAGTCACTAATTTGACTTATATTTGTTTTTATATTTTCAATAGAGAATTGTATTTCACTAGATTGTTTATTTACCTCACTTGTTTTTGAAGAAGTATGATGCATTTTTTCAAAAGCAAGATTTATTCCTAATTGCAATTTTTTAACTATTGATTCTATTTGTGCTGAAGAATCTTTAGTTTTTCTTGCAAGTCCTCTTACTTCTGTAGCAACAACATTGAATCCTTTTCCAGATTCACCAGCTCTAGCTGCTTCAATTGCTGCATTTATAGAAAGTAAGTTTGTTTGGTCAGATATCTCCTTAATTTGAGAAATTATTGATGAAATATTGTCAGAAAAAGCTTTTACATTTGAAATTTCCTCACAAGCTTTATTTACATCACTTACTAATATAGTAATTTGTTGTAAAATAGAGTCTATTGCTTTTTTGGCTTGTTCAACACTTATTGTAGTAGAAACCACACTAGATTGTTGATTTTGAGCAGAATGCAATACTTCTTGAGTATTAGTTTCTAAGATAGAAACATTTTTTTCAATTTTTAATACTTCATTGCTACCTTTCTCAATATCCTGGTGCATTTGAGAAAAAAGCTCATTTAATCGTCCTATTGCAGTTCGATTACGTGCTTTTATAAATCTATTTTCAAAATTAATTTGATCTATCTCATCACATCCTCCCATAAACATTTGTGTCAAAATAGGGTTGTTAACATATTCTTTAGATTTTTTTGTTAATAAAACCACTTTTTTACAAAAAAAATGTGATACTACAAACAAAATACTAAAAAAAAATATTCCAAAAATAAAGTTACTTGTAAGATTGTTATTAAAAGTATTATCAATAAATCCTTTTATATAAAATAAAAATAAAAAAAGTATTAAATTAATACTAAAAAATTTAGTATTAATACTCCACATTTTAGGGTTAAAAAATGGATAGAGAGTTTTTTTTCCCATTTTTTAGTCTGTCATAAATTTTTAATGTTCTTTTTAGGTCTTCCTCTTTAGGTTTTACTCTAACAGATTGAAAACCAATACAAACATTATTTTTATACATAGGACTAACAAAAGCTTCAACCCAATAATGATCTCCATTTTTGCATCTATTTTTAATTATACCAATCCAATTTCTTTCATTTTTTAGAAAATCCCATAAATTTTGAAAAATTTCAGATGGAATATCAGGAGAACGAACTATATTATGAGCTTTCCCTATTAATTCATCCTTTGAAAAACCAGAAATATCTATGAAATCCTCATTTACATAAATAAGTCTTCCTTTTAAATCTGTAATTGAAACAAGTATTTTATTTTCATCAAATACTTTTTCTCTTCCAGTAAGTGGGCCATTGTTTTTCATAAAAACTCCTTTTTAAAACTAACTTATAAAAAACACTTATTGTATATATAAAATTTTTAAAAAAGCAAAAAAAAAGATTTAAACAAACTTTTTTGTTTAAACCCTAAAAAAATGAATTGTTTTATAAAATTATTTTAGTATCATCCTGCCATGTATCTACAATTAAATATTAAAGTAAATATATTAAAGCATATATTTTAGTATTTGTCAATATTTATTTTAATATTTCATTTTCTGGCAATGGTTTGCTAAGATAATATCATTGAAATAAGTCTACTCATAATTTTGATAAGTAATCAAATAAAAATTTATTTTCTACAAATTCAGCAATAATTTTAACATTATGATTTTTACAAATAGCTACAATCATTTTTATAATAGCTATTATATCTCAATCACTTTTTTTATTATCTTTTTTAAATATTGATAATAAAGATTGTTTATTATTATTATTTTCTTCAAAACTTAGTCTTTTAATAATTTCTCAATCTATTTTAACATAATCAACAATTCATTCCTCAAATAATTTTAATAACCTATTTATACTTGATTCTCAACTACCAAAATCATCCATAGCTATTTTATATCAAGAATGTTTTAATCTTTTTAAATTTTTTATTACAATATTATTATCATCCCATTTTCATTCAATTAATTCAAAAGTTATATTTTCTATATTTATATTATTTTTTGCAAGGTCTTCTAAATAGTATATTAAATCTTCATTTATTATATCATTATATTCTATATTTATAGAAAGATTTATGTGAGAGTATTTATTAATTATATCAATTGATTGTTTTATATTATTTTTTATTAATTTTTTTAGTAAATCCCCCCTTTTTAATTTAATAATAGCATCTATATAATCTCTTATATTATATTTACTTAAATCGTTTTGTGAAATATTTATTCTAGATAATACCTCGTATTTTGATATATCTCAATATGAATTATGAATTCATTGGAACATTAAAGAAATATTGTCATCTTCTAGTGCTTTTTCAAAATTTGAAACTAAAGATAATGTTATTTTATTTTTTTCATTAAAACTTTCTAAAAAATTTTTTAATCTTATTAGAATTTCATTTATTATAGATCAATTTTCTTTATTAATATTGTCACTAAATTCTAATATAGATTTTTCTGAGTAATTATAATATAATCAATCAAAATCAGTTTTAAATGATATAGGGTAAATTAATCTTAATATATATCAATTTATTAAATCAATATCTTTATAATCATTATATTTATCTAAAATTTTATTATTTTTACTTAAAGAATCATCAAATAAATCTATAGAAACTATTCAATGAAAAAGAGTTTTAAAAATTTTTTCAAGATGTATTTTTAAAGTATCAATAGATCATGAACTATCTTTATTATTAATTAAAAAACTATCTAAATCATTAATTATTTTTGATGTTTTAATATTTCTATACAATATAGCATACTCCTCTAAATATCATCTTCATATTTTAACAATATTTTCAAAATTAAAATCAGCGCATTTAGGGCAACTTTTTTTACTATTATGTCTATTTTCATAACAAACTTTATCTATTATTCCATATTTTAATGATTTTTTAAATCACATATTACTAAAAAATAATTTTGTATTTATACCGTATTTATCAAAAATAAAGTCTCAATTATTTATTTGTTTAAATTTCGCAAAAGTTGTTAGTGTTTTATTTTGACTTTCTTCATCATCAAAAAAAGAATAACAATAAGATAATGAAGCATACATTAGTGAATATGTATAAAGTAGATGAGAAAAAACCTTATTTTTATCTACATAATTTAAAGTTTTATTTAATAAGTATTTTAACTTTTCATCTTTTAAAGGAGCTAGTCTAGTTAAAATTATATTTAATATTCTTAAACGTATTACTTCATAGTTTAAATTTGTTGATGCATTTTGATTTACTAATATATATAATATATTATATATATTCTCATTATTTATATTAGTATTAAATAATAGTATATGATGAATAAGCTCTAAATCATCGACTTTATTTGTAAAATTTAAAAAAGAAAATTGAGATAAAAAATCATTAATATCAATTTTTTTTTCAAAAGTAGTTAATATGTTTAATTTATTAAATCATTTATAGTTTTTTATAAATATAAAATTACATATATCTGCTAGATTTTTATCTAAATTTATATTTAATCATAAATTAATTAGTTCATTTTTAAATAAATTTATAATTTCAATAAATTTAGTATTATTTTCATAATCTTGTTTTGTTAGGTTTATTTTAATAAGTTTTAAATCTAACAAACTTATTATATATGTTATATTTATGATAAAAACTCTATCTATAATTTGTTTTTTTTCTAAATTTCATCAAAAATCAGAAGATTTACAATTATTATATCAAGCTATTGTATTTAATAAGATATTTTTTTCTTCTTCTAAAAAGATATCTAATTGATCCTTTTTATCTATATTGACATAAGTTATATAACTGTAGTTTAATTCAAATAATCAAAGTATATATTTAAATCAATTTATAATATTTTTATCATCTAACTTTTCTTCTAATAAAGGTAATATTGAATTAATTTTTACTGTTATAAAATCAATAATTAAGTATATAAAATCTTTTTTTAAAGAGTTATTTTGATTTAATAAACAAATTATATTACATAATCAACATAATTTTAAATAGGAATTTAAATTTAAAATTGATTCTCTATTGTTTAAATCAGAACTATTTACTATTTTATCAAAATAATTATTTAAAAGGCTAAAAAGTTTTTTCTCATCATAAATATCTCAACTATCATAAATATCTAATTTTTCTTTTATTGAAAAAAAATATAAGAAAAAATATATTTCATTATAAGAATTTAAATTATTATTTTCTGCTATTTTTCAAAAACTATTTCAAATATAAGAATTTAAATTTTCTAAAAAATCTAGATTTTGAAAATTAGATTTATATTTTTCCTTAATATCTACTCATAAAAAAAATTCTTTTTTAATCTCATCAATTTTTTGTCAAAAATTTTCATTTATAATAACTAATGCTTTTGATTTATTTTCTGTAGTAAAACTATCTATAGAATTATTAAAATCAGGATTATTTCTTTGTTCTATACTAAATTTTTCCCCTATATTTTTATTCATTTTATATTTACAATTATTTTAATTTTAATTAAATTTTCATTAAATCATTTTCTTTCTTTTTTAAAAGTTCATCTATTTTTTTTCAAGCATCATCTATTTCTTTTTGTAGTTGATTATTAAAATTTTTTTCATCATCTTCAGTAATATTTTTTTCATCTTTAGCTTGTTTTATATCTTTTAAAGTTTCTTGTCTTGAGTTTCTTATTGATACTTTAGCATCTTCAGTCATTTTTTTTGCTATTTTACATAATTCAATTCTTTTTTCTTGTGTAACAGGAGGGATTTTAATCATAACACTATCTGCCATAGTTTGAGGATTTAATCATATTCAAGCATCAGTTATTGCTTTTGCTATTGAGTGAATTTGACTTCTATCCCAAGGAACAATAGACAATGTTTGACTATCAAGTATATTTATTGAAGCAGTATTTTTTATAGGAGTTAGACTTCAATAACTGTCAATTTTTATATCTTCGATCATAGCTGGGCTTGCTCTTCAAGCTTGTAATTTTGAAAATTCTAATTCAAGATGATTTAATGCTTTTGTAATACCATTTTTTACTTTGTCTAACATAAGTTTTAATTAATAAATATTTGATTTATTATATTAATTTTTTTGTAACTTCAAGTTAATTTTAAAAATTTTGCAAAAATAAAAATATTGTATAATATACTTTTATAATATTTCTTAAATATTTATTATGTGTTGAATTTTTGCTTATAAATGAGATAAAAGTGCAGTTAATGTTTTAATTAACTGATTAAAAAACCTAGAATATAGGTGATATGATAGTGCTTGAATATCTGTATTTAATGATAATAAAAAAGATTATACTATAAAATCACTTTGAAGAGTATCAAACCTTGCTACTAAAATAATGGAAGAAAATAAAGATATTCAAAATTTTAATATTTGAATAGCACATACTCGTTGGGCAACTCATGGAGGGGTTGAAATAAAAAATACTCATCCACATACTTCTCAAAATAATAGATTTTTTTTAGTTCATAATTGAATTATAGAAAACTATATAAAATTAAAAGAACAATTAACTAAAAAGTGATACCATTTTTACTGAGATACAGATAGTGAAGTTGTTGCAAAGCTCATTGAAGATTTATTTGAAAAAGATTTAGAAACAACTTTAAAAAAAGTAAAAGAAATTATTACTTGAGCTTATGCTTTAGTTGTAGTTGATATAGAAAATCCAGAAACAATAATTGCTTTAAAACTTTGAAGTCCTTTAGTATTATGATTCTCTTGAAAAGAAGTATTTTTATCAAGTGATTCAAATGCATTATCAAATATGACTCAAAATTATATACCAATAGATGATAATGAAATGGTTATAATAGATAAAAATTGATATAAAATACTTAACTCTTGAGTAGAAATTAAAAAAGAAAAAATTAACTCTATATATTATGATAAAGAAAATGATATGGGGAGTTTTAAACATTTTATGGAAAAAGAAATATTTGAAATACCAAATATAATTGATAATGTTTTATGATGAAGAGTGTTTTTTGATCAAAAAGAAATTAAAAGTAATGCTTTAGATAAAATAGATATTAAAAATATTGATAAAATAGAAATTATAGCATCTTGAACAAGTTATAATGCTTGATTGATAGCATCTTACTTATTTGAAGAAATTGCAGAAATTCAAACAATAGTTCATATATCAACTGAATTTAAATATAAAAAACAATTTATATCACCAAAAACTTTATATATTTTTATTTCTCAATCGTGAGAAACAGCAGATAGTTTAGAGTGTTTAAAGATGGTAAAAAATAAATGATGAAATACTTTTTGAGTTGTAAATGTTGTTTGATCAAGTATTGCTAGATTAACTGATAATTGACTCTATACACATTCTTGAGTTGAGATTTGAGTTGCAGCAAGTAAAACATTTATTTGACAATTACTTACTTTATTTATTATGTCTTTATATTTTTGAAATAAAAGAAATTTAGACTATAATAAATATATTGATGCTTTAGAGTGATTAAAAACTTTAAAAGACGATATTAATAAAACTCTACTTGATGCAAGAAAAATAAAAGAAATTTCACAAAAATATTCTAAATATAAAAATATGTTTTTTTTATGAAGAAATATGTTTTATCCACTTTCTATGGAGTGAAGTTTAAAATGTAAAGAGATTACTTATAATCATACTGAAAGTTATAGTGCTTGAGAGCTAAAACACTGACCTTTAAGTTTGATAGATGAGAATTTTCCAAGTATTTTATTAAATCCAGATTCAAAACTTTATGATAAAAATATAAGTTCATTAAAAGAAATACAAGCAAGAAAATGAAAAGTAATTTGAATTATCTCTTCATGAGATGAACATAAAAATGAGTATGATGACACAATAGAAATACCTAAAACAAATAAATATAACTCTTTATTTACCACTTGAGTTGTATTACAACTTTTTGCATATTATATGGCAGATGAATTAGGTAGGGAAATAGATAAACCTAGAAATTTAGCAAAAAGTGTAACTGTTGAATAAAAAAAATCTAAGTTTTTAATAAAACTTAGATTTTTTTAAATATAAAATAAAAATAATGCACTGATAACTCAAAGTAGACTTCAAGCAAAAGCCTCACTTGGCAGATGTCATAAATGTTCTTTAAATTTTTCTCAAAGTAATTTATTTATAGCTCAAGCATGCAATCAAGCTTCATATCTTATATTTATAGCATCATAAATTATTATAACAGTAAATCATAAACTTATTGCAAATAAATCAGATGAAACTCAGTATTTTAATGCTATAGCTGTTGTTAGAGAAGTTACTACAGCACTATGAACAGACGGCATTCATCAACTAGATAAAGCTTTTTTTAAATTTATTTTTCATGTATTATAATAAAATGAAAGTCATTTTATTAAAACAGCCATAAAAAAAGCTATAGTTGGAATTGATATGAGATGTGAATAAAATATATTAAAATCCATTTTTTTATTTAAAGTATTAATTTATTTCTTCTATTTTTAGTTCAATAACTCATCATAAAGTTTTAACTTTCACTTTATCTCATTTCTTTTTTCAAATTATTGACTTTCAAATAGGGGATTCATTTGAAATTTTAGCTGGTGATGAAAGTATATCACTTTCTGTTGTTCAAACTATTTTATAAGATTCTACTTCATTTTTTTCTAAATCTAAAATAGTTACTAAAGATCATATTTTTACTTTATTTTCATTTTTAGATTCATCAACTAAAACTACTGTTTTTAATTGCTCTTCTAAATCTATAATTCTTTTTTCTACTTGAGCTTGTTCATTTCTAGCATCTTCATATTCAGAATTTTCTGATAAATCTCAAAATGAAATTGCTTCTTTTAATTTTTCTGCTATTTCAACTCTTTTATTATTTTTTAAAAATTGTAATTCTTCTTGTAATTTTAAAAGTCATTCTTTTGTAACATAAATTAAGTTTTCAGCCATAATTTTTTAATTAAGTATTAAGTTATTTAATATATTCTTTATATTGTTATAATATTCTTTTTTTAATTTTAATCAAAATAATAAATTATTTTTTTCAATTATAATTCTTATAAAATTATCATTTTCTAAATTTATAAAAAAAGATTTATCTCAAAAATTATTTGTTTTATTTAAAGAGAATTTTTTTTCTTCACTTCAAGATAAATAATTGAAAGTATTATATATATTATCAAAAGTATCGTCAATAAATATATATAAATCAAAATCAGAAGTATTATTTATATAAGTTAAATATGGGTTTGGATATTCAGTAGTTAATCAAAATAATTCATAATATTCATTATAATCATTTAATTTTAAATTAAACTCTTTAAAGTTAGATAGTAATTTTAAGTTGTTTTTATCAGTTTCTCAAGACTTTAATTTTTCAAGTAATAATTTATTTTTATCTACTTTTGGAGGAATTGTAGTTTCAATTACTTTATTATTTTCATTTAGTATATCTATTATTTCATTATCTACATTAGTTGGATTTTTTTCTACTTCTTTATTTGTATCAATACAAGGAACAGATTCTTGATTTAAGTTATTCAACATATAATCATCTGTTATTAAGTTACTTAAATCTTTTTTATTTTCAGTATGATTTTTTAAATTTTTTAAAAAAATACTATATGAATTACTGTAATAGAAAAAAAATATATTTAAAATAAATATAAAAGATATTGAAAATATTATATATACTATTTTTTTCATAATAAAATTATTTTACTTTAACTTGCCCATAATCGAGTTCTAAAGGAGTATCTCTTCATAAAAGATTTATATTTAATTTTAGAGTTCATTTTTTATCATTAATTTCTGTAATAACTCACTGATTTCATTCAAAAGGTCATTTTACAATACTTGCTATATCTCAAACATTAAATTTTGTTAAAAAAGTTTCTGAATTTTTTGCAAGAGTTCATTTTAATTTTTCAAGTTCTTCTCAAGAAACTGGAACAGGAACATTTCAAGCTCCTAAAAATCAAGTAACATTAGGTGTATTTCTTACAATATACCAACTTTCATTTGTTACAACCATTTGTATTAAAATATATCAAGGAAATATATTTTTTCGTCTTTTAACTTTTGCTCATCAAGCTCTAACTGATACTACGTCGTGAGTTGGCACAAAAACATCTAATATATAGTCTTGCAGTGAAAAGCTTTCTCTTCTTTGAAATAAAGATTGTTTAACATTTTCTTCTGTTCATGAAATTACTTGTATAACATACCATCTTGCTTCCATATAGTGTATTTAATTTTTTAAAAAATAAAGTTTAAATTAAGAAAAATAGTCTTTTAACCACATAATTAGATTTGTAAATATAGTTGATGCTATAAATAAATATAATCCAAATAAAATTAAAACACTAACTACAACTATAAAATATTTTTTAGTTTCTTTTGAAGTAGGCCAAATAACGTGTTTTAATTCTCTAGTAGAATCTTTGAAAAATTTTATCATAAAAATAAATAAGTTAATTAAAAAAGGCTACAATATTATCTTGTAGCACTTGTCAATAATTATTATATAAAAAATTATAATAAGTCAAAAAATATTTAAATATCAAAAATTAATATTCTCAAAGCTCTAAATTAATATCTTTTATATCTCAATTATCTTTTAAAACTTTTAATTTTATAAGATCTCAAGGTATTTTATTTTGTATAACTCATAAGATAGAATTTTTTGTGTTTATTTGAATTCCATCAACTTCTAAAATAATATCTCAAGCTACAATTCAAGATTTTTGTGCCATACTTCCATATAATATACTATCTTTCTCTTTTGGTATATATGCCCCATAATTTGTATTTAATCAATACTCTTTAGATATTTCAGGATTTAAAACTATATAATTTATTCAAATTAATGGTCTTTTAATTTCATTGTATTTTTTTATAGAACTAAGTATAAAATCAATTTTCTTTTTTGATAATGGAATTGAAAATCAAAGTCCTTGTCAATCTCAAGATATTGCAGTATTTATTCAAATAATTTCTCAAGCTAAGTTTAATAAAGGTCATCCGCTATTTCCTGGGTTTATAGCAGCATCCGTTTGAAGAAGTCAGTTTAATTCCTCACTTCACATACTATTTCAAGAAGCTATTATTGATCTATTTTTTCAAGATATTACTCAAAAACTTAAAGAATTTTGAAATTCTCATAAAGCATTTCATATAGCAATTACAAATTGTCAAATATCTATATATTTACTATCATCAATAATTGGTAAAACTTTAAAATTTTTATTATTTTCTCACTCAATTTTTATAATAGCTAGATCTGTTAATGGATCTAAAGCAAGCACTTTAGCATCGTACTCTTTTCATTCATTTGTAATAACTGTGTATTTTGCATCTTTATCATAAACAACATGTTTATTTGTCATAATAATTCAATCTTTTGAAACAAAAAATCAACTTCATCATCATATTTTTCTTTCAGTAGTTCAAACTTTCTCTTGAAAAAATCAATAAGGATCTCTTCTATATAGATCAATATCTTTTTTTATTATAATATTTACAACACTCACTCAAGCTGTTTTTGCTAATTTTGTAACTTCACTTTCAAGATTTGTTATTGTAATATTTTTTCAATTTTTTGTTATTTCTTTTGTAATAGTTTCATATCTTACATTGTTTAATTCAGGGCTTATAAAGTATAAAAATATATAACTTCATATAAGTCAAGATACTAGACTTGAAAACATTATAAGGACAATAATAAAGTTTTTATTTGTATTATTCATTTTTTAAAGTTGTTAAAAAAGTATTTTTTCATATAATAATTAAAAATATTTGCATTGCAATATAAAAAATTTAAAAATTAAAAATTCTTACCAAATTCTTATGAAAGAAATATTTTCACAATTTAATATTGATTTAACTCAAAAACAACTAGAATTATTTGAGCAATTCTTAAAAATATTTATTGAAAAAAACTCTCAAATAAATTTGTCAGCAATTAGAGATGAAAAAGAGATTATAGAAAAACATTTTGTTGATTCAATTATTTTAAAAAATTTTTCATCAATAGAATGAAAAGTACTTGATTTATGAACTTGATGATGATTCCCTTGAATTCCTTTAAAAATAGTTGATGATTTTAATACAGAATTTACTTTAGTTGACAGTGTTTGAAAAAAAGTCAATGCTGTTAATGAATTTATTGACAAACTTTGACTTACAAATATAAAAGCAATTCAAAAAAGAGCAGAGGAGTTAGGTCATGACACAGAACATAGAGAAAAATATAATATGGTTGTTTCAAGAGCTACAGCATATTTACCAACTTTACTTGAATATGTTATCCCTTTGTTATCTATTTGATGAATATTTGTTGCTTATAAACTAGATGATGATGAGGAAATTAAAAGATCACAAAAGGCATTAAATTTATTAAATGCAGAAATAGCTGTTATTAAAAAATATAGTTTAAATTGACAAAAAAGAGCTTTGTTATTTATACAAAAAATTTGAACAACTCATAAGAAATATCCAAGAACTATTTGAGAACCATTAAAAAATCCTTTGATTTAATTGATTTTAAATGATATATATGATAAAATAATAAAGTATTTATATATTATTATTTATGGAAGCTAAAAGATCAACTGATTTTTATAGTGTAGATGAAAATATATTATTAACAGATGAAAAAAATCATTTAGTAAATAATACAAAATCAACTATAGTAAAAGGAGATTTAAAATTAAAAATTAGGATAAAAGAAGCTAATGCAGAAAAAGTATTAACTAGTTTTTTTGATTTTTTAGATGAATATATAAAAGTTGATAATTTAGTGGCTATTGATTATGATGTTATTTGACCTTGAGACATAATAAATATTAATTTTTTTAAAGATAATAATAAAAAAAATCTAGTAAATTTGAAAATTCTTATATTTCAAAATAAAACTAAAAAAGTAGTTTGATTTATAAAAATTACAGATTTTGAAAAAAATATCACTTCTCAAACAAAAATTTGAACTATAATTATGCCAATAATTCAATACTGAAGGAGGTGAGTTGAATTAAGCTTAAAATGAGTTTTTTATATATTAATGAAAGATATTTTACAAGAAAAAAATATTAAAGATATTACCTTGTATAAAAAAATTAAACAAAAAGATGAAACTTTAAAAAAAGAAGAATCTAAAGTTAATCCAATTAAAAAAATATCAAATAATGATCTAAAAAATAAAAATAGAATAATTGATTTTTTTAGTAAAAAAATATTTAAATTAATAAAAAAATAAAATAGTTGAAAAAAAATAATTTTTTATTATAAATTAACTATTAATATAGTTTAAATTATAATAATTAAAAAAATGTTTGAGTTTGATTTAAAAAACTATAATACAGATTTATGAGAAAATTTAGTAGTATCAAAAAATATTGAAATAGATGATAATCTAAATTGTTTTATTTTAATAGAGGGTAAAGATAACAAAATCATTACTCCTATTTTAAATAAAATAGTTGATTATTTAATTGATAATATATCAATAAAATCAGTTTATGATACTTTTTGAGTTAGTTTAGAAAGTATAAATCACTTTATTAAAACTTTAAAAAGTAAAGACAATAAACTTGAAAATTTAAATATAATAATTGCTGTTTTAGATAAAAATAATCTTCATTTTTCTAAAATTTGAAAAACACAAGCTTATTTAATAAATTCAAAAAAAGAATTAATTGAAATTAGTGATAAAAATGATAAATTAACTATATTTGATTACATATCTAGTTGAAAAATAGGGTATTGAGAAAGTATTATTTTAACAAGTGGAGGTTTAAATGATTATTTAACAAATACTGATTGGACTGAAATAAGTTGATTAAATGAAGTTTGAAAAATGACTCAAAATATTGTTGATATATTAGATGATGAAAAAGTTGAAACAGATATTGCAATAGTATGAATTAGGTCAAATTATAAACTAGATGATGCTTGAGTGATTAATCAAGAAGTAGTAAGTAAAATTAAAAATAATTTATATAAATTTTTAGATAATAATTTTTCAAAAAAAGGGATTGCTTTATTTTTAATTTTAAAAGAAAAAATTGAAAAACAATCAAAAATCTTAAAAAATATTTTATTTTTCTCTTGAATAATTATCTCAACAATATTACTTTTCTCTATAATTTCTTCAATTTTATGAAAAAGTCTTGAAACATCAAAAAGTGTTGAATTTAAAAATGACTTAATAGAAGCAAGAGAATATATAAGAATTGCAAATCAAAACCTTGCAAATAAAGAAGCATTTGAATTAAATATAAATAAAGCAGAAGAATTACTTTCAAAAGTGAAAGAAAATAATTTATTTTTAAATGATATAGAAGGTATTTATGATGATATTTCTATAATAAAAAAACAATTTAATTGAATTGAAGTATTTGATCCAAATATGTCAAACTTAATATTTAAATGAAAGTTTGATGATTGAATAAAATTAGTCGAAAGCGCAAAAAAATTGTATGTAGTTTGAAAAACATCAATTTATTGACCTATTATTTCATGACAAGATATAAAAAACAATATTTTTAAAGAAATTGATTTAGATGATGAGTTTTTAGATTGAGTTTCTGTGTGAGATGATATTATTTTAACAACAAAGAAAAAAAGAGTTGTTAAATTTTCTAAAGATCAAAAATTTAGTTATATAAGTGTTATTTGACAAAATACTTGGGAATGAAGCCCTTTAGTTGAAACATATAATAATAATATTTATATGATTAATTCTGCAAAAAATCAATTATATAAACATTCTCCAACAACAGGATCATACACATCGTGAGTGCCTTATTTAACTAATGAAGATAGTAAAAATTTAAAAGAAATAGTATCAATTTGAATAGATGGAGGAATATATATTTTAAATAATGAATGAAAAATGTTTAAACTATATTCTGCACCAAAATATAGACTTGAATGATTATTATTAAATTCATTACCTCAAAATTATAATATTTGAAATCAAAAAGTTTCTATGTATGTTAGAAATAATTTAAATTATGTTTATTTATTACTTTGAAGTAAAATATTTGTTTTTGAACCAAATACTAAAATATCATCAGATACAAAAAGTTTAACTTATAGATGACAAATAGAAGGGAAGTCAGAAAATATATTATGATTTTATGTTCCAAGAGACTGAGAAATAAATATACTTACAAAATCTTGAATATATAAATTAAATTTTGAAGTAAAAGATGGTAAAATACTACTTAGATAGTTTAATATAATTCTTGATAAGATCAAGAATTATATTAAAATGGGGCATTAGCATAATGGTAATGCATGCAGATTTCGATCCTGTAGACTAGGGGTTCAAATCCCCTATGCTCCACCATTAATAAATTTTAAATTTATAAAAAAATAGGTAATTTTTACCTATTTTTTTATATCATCTCAATATATATTTTATCTCTTTGTTCTTTATCTACAAATAATTTTTTTATAACTCATGATAGAGAATTTGCTATTGATGAAAATGATTTTTTATCACTTTCATTAAAAATATTATTTTTTCTTACGAGTATTAAATATCAAAATACTTCATTTCAAATTCATAATTTATTTACTATTATTTTATCTTTTTTGTCTACATTACACTCTAAAAATAAATCATCTAAATTTAAAAAATATCAAGCTCTTTCAAATACCTTTTCTTGCATCTTATTTGACTCTCTACTATCATATCTTAAAGTTAAAAAACTTTCCATTATTTGATGTTTTTCAAAATATAAAATATATTCTACATTTAAAATGTCTTTTATTTTATCAATAAGTCAAAAAACATTTTTTAAATTAATTATTTTTAGTGAATTTATGTATTTGTCTATTTCATAATTATTTGTAATTATTTTATTTGATTCAAGCAGTCTTTGGTTAGTTGTTATAATTATATGTTTTAATAGAGAATATCATATAATAGGATTATTTTCTATAAAGTTTTGTAGTCAATTTTTTCAATCAATGTATAATAATTGACTATCTTCAATGGTCTTTATAGTTACTTCTTTTTTTATATCACTTTTATCTATAGATCATTCACCAAAAAAATCTCAAGTTTTTAAAGTAGCAAGTTGTTTAGTATCTTTAGTATTAGCAAGACTTTTTTCAATAGATAAAAGTCATTTTTTTACTATATATAGATTGTTATCAATATCTCATTCTTTAAACAAAATACTTCATTTTTGTAACTCTTTTTTTTCAAAAAAATCTGACTTTTCAAATAAATCTAAATATTTAGTTAATCAATTATTTGCAATTGTATTTATATCAATATTTGAAGTTTGTTTTTTTATATTTGATAATATTGGAGAATTGAATTCAATATTTTTAATATTTTTTTCCATATTTTAAAATTATTAATTATTCAGATATTAACATTTCAACTCAATCCTTATCTCTAGCATAAGAAAGTAAAGTGTCTTTTGAGATAATATTTTTATTATACAAAAATACTAAGTATTTATCCATTAATATCATTCAATTTTTTGCAGAAACTTCTATTATTGAATAAATTAAGTGAGTTTTTCAAGTAATAATTAAATTTTTTATAGCATCATTATTTAATAGTATTTCTCTTGCTGGGATTCTTCAAGTTCAATCTACTTTTGGTAATAATCTTTGAGTCATAACTCAAAGTAAATTCATTGATAGTTGCATGCGGATTTGTTCTTGTTGTCCAGAAGGGAAAACATCAATTATTCTATCTATTGCTGAAACTGTATCATTTGTATGTAGAGTTGATAAAACAAGGTGTCAAGTTTCTGCTAAAGTTAAAACAGCTTTTATAGTTTCTGGATCTCTCATTTCTCATACCATTATTATATCTGGGTCTTCCCTTAAAGATGCTTTAATTGCTTGAGGAAATCATAAAGTATGATTTCATATTTCTCTTTGATTTATTAAACTTTTATTTGAATTAAATGCAAATTCAACAGGGTCTTCAATAGTTATTATATGTTTTTTAAAATTATTATTTATATAATTTATCATTGAGGCTAAATTTGTAGATTTTCAAGATCAAGTTGGTCAAGTCATTAAAATCAATCATTTTGATTTACTACATAAATTTTTTATTGTTTCTCATAAATTTAGCTCTTCTAAAGTAGGAATTATTTTTGGAATAACTCTTAAAGCTACATTGAATCAATTTGAGTCCATATAACAATTAACTCTATATTTATCTTTATCTAGATATTGGTATGAAGAATCTAGTTCTAAATTTTCCATAAATTTATCCATTCAGTTATATCAAACAAGCTCTATAATGATATTTTTCATTATTTCTTTTGTAAGGATTGGACTATCTATTTCACTATCTCAAATAACTATTTTTTCAAGTTTTGTTATTTCTCAATTATGGTTTCTAATCATTGGTTGTAATCAAGAATTTAGATGTAAATCAGGGTATTTTTCTTTTTGAGTAGATTCTAATATAGCAAAAAGCAAATCTTTAACAATCATAGTTTTTTTATAAATAAATATTTTGTTTAATTATATCATAAATTCAATAAAATTACAAAATTATATAATAAATTTGAGTTTTAAAAACTTTTTTATATAATCTAAAAGCTTTAAAAATACTACTTTGGTGTCATGGCAGAGTGGTTATGCAGGGGTCTGCAACACCCCGTATATGGGTTCAATTCCCATTGACACCTCCATAATAAAAAGACTAATTATATAAAAAGAACAAAAATTTATAAATTTTTGTTCTTTTTTAGTATAAATTTTGAAAAAATAAATATTTATATATAATAAAAATATACATTTTATACTTTTATCTAACAAAAATATGACAACTTTTAAAGACACTCTTTTAGATCTCTAAAAGATGTTTGTTTCAATGCTTGATCTCAATTAAATGTATGTAAATATGAGTGAAAGAGAAGATAAAAAGTTTGGAATTAATGATGAAGATATGAAATTAAGTGAGAAGTTTTATTGATTAAGGTAGGGTAGTATGGATAAACTTGAAATTAAAAAGTGATTAGTTAATAATAGGGAAAATTCTCAATTAGAATTTAAAAAAACTTTTAATAATTATATAAAAAATTATATAAAAACTATTTGTGCTTTTGCTAACAATAAATGATGATATATTGTATTTTGAGTTGAAGATAAACCTAGAAAGCCTATATGACTTTGAAATGATTATAATAAATTTAATAATTTTGATCTAAAAGATTTAACAACTCATTTACAAAATTCTATATCATATAATCTTGAAATCGAAATGAATTCTTTTTCTCAAGATATTAATTTAGAAAAAGATTTTTTTACTACTAAAGAATTAGCAGTTAAATTAAATTGGTTAAATTGAAATAGTAATACTTATCACACTCAAGAAATTATTAAGAAATTAAAATTAAAAGATGACCCAAGAATGTTTCAAAAGAAAAATACAAGTTTATATACTAGACTTGCTTTAGAAAAATTAAAAGAATTTAAAATAGAACATAATGTTAATAATATAAATGATTTAATACTTTTTTTTAAAAATCTAAACTCTCTACCCACAAAAAAACAACATATAAATATAAAAAAAACTACTTTATAAACTCACAATTATGAAAAAAGAAGATTTAAAATTAGCTATTTATCAATTAGAAAATTGAGAAATAGAAGTAAATTTTGATAAAAATGAAGAAACATTTTGGCTTGATGTTTACCAAATCTGAAGTCTTTTTTGAAGAGATAGAAGTGTTATTCAAAAACATATAAAAAATATTTATGAAACTTGAGAATTAGAAGAAAAAACAACTTGTGCAAAAAATGCACAAGTTCAATTAGAGTGAAATAGAAAAGTAAAAAGAGAAAATAATTTATATAATTTAGATATGATTATATCAGTTTGATATAGAGTAAATTCTAAAATTGCTACAAACTTTAGAAAATGGGCAACTTGAGTTTTAAAAGAACATATAACTACTTGATTTACTATAAACAAAAATCAAATTCAAAGAAATTACGATAGGTTTTTAAAAGTGGTAGAAGATTTAAAAAAATTAACAATTTGAAAAGAAATTTGAAATGATGAAGTTTTAAATCTTATAAAATCTTTTGCAAACACTTGGTTTAATTTAGAAAATTTTGATAAATGAAATCTGCCAGAAAAATGAATTACTAAAAAAGAATTTAAAATAGAAATAAAAAAGCTCTATCAAGATATAGAAATTTTAAAACAAGATTTGATTAAAAAATGACTTGCAACTGAAATGTTTGCTCAAGAGAAAAATAGGTGAAATTTAGAGTGAATTTTTTGAAATATTTTTGCAAGCTTTGATGGAGTTGATTTATATGAAACAATAGAAGAAAAAGCATCAAATTTGCTTTATTTTGTTATAAAAAATCATCCATTTAATGATGGAAATAAAAGAACCTGAGCATTTTGTTTTGTGTGGTTTTTACAAAAAACTTGATTTGAATTTAGTTCTATTATAAGCCCAGAAACTCTTACTACACTTACTTTACTTATAGCACAAAGTGACCCAAAAGAAAAAGAAAGGATGATATGACTTATTTTGTTATTATTAAAAAAATAAATTATGACAGATAAACAATTTTTACATGAAAAATAAATATTGAAAAAGAAGTTATTAGAAAATATAAACAAGAAGTTTTAAATATTTCAAATGAAATAACATCAAATTTAAAGTATGAATTTTTTGATTGGCAAAAAAGTGCTTTAGAAAATTTTTTAGTGTTTCAAGAAGAAAATAAAGATATGTCAAGTCCTATTTTTTTTTAGACACAATTAGAAAAGAGTTTGATTTAGAATTTAGTAAATTATAATTATTATTTTTTTTATAAAATGCCTAAAAATTAAAATAAAACTATTTTTTGATTTTTAGGCATTTTTTATATACTTGTATAAAAATTTATAATCAAATATTTTAAAAAATGAATGAAATTAAAAGTAAATTAAATAATATTTTAATAAATGCTATTTTTACTCTTTACAATATAAAAATAGATGAAATAAAACTTGAAAATCCACCAAAAAAAGAATTTTGAGATTTTTGTTTTGCTCCTTTTTTAATATCTAAAGAAATAAAAAAATCTCCAAATCAAATATCAAATGAGTTAAAAGATTATTTACAAAATAATGATATCTTTTTAGAAATTAGTGTAGATTGACCTTATTTAAATTTAAAATTAAGTTATATATTTTATCAAGATATTTTAACATATTTTTTTATAAAACAACCAAATATTTGAAACTGAAATAAAATAGTTGTTGATTATATTTGAGCAAATATATGAAAACCTCTTCATATAGGGCATATGTGCACTCCAAATCAAGGTCAAGTTACTTGTAATTTATTTAGATATTTATGATATGAAGTGATTTGAGACAGCCATTTATGAGATTGGTGAATTATATTTTGAAAATTGATTTTAGCTTATACGCTTTGGGGAGAAGAAGAAAAATTAAAAGATAATGCTGTAAATCATTTATTTGAATTATATATAAAAATTACAAAAGAAAGTGAAGTTGATGTTAGTTTAGAAGATAAAATAAGAGAAACTTTTTTAAAATTGTCTTCTTGAGACAAAAATTATATAAAATTATGGCAAGAATTTACAAGTTATAGTATTTTAGCTATGCAAAAAGAACTTGATAGATTAAATATAGAGCCAACTTATCATATATGAGAAAGTTTTTATGAAGGATTAAATTTGCCTAAAATGTGAGACTACCCAGATTTGAAATATTCTATGACAGATATAGTAAAAGAACTTTTAAAACTAAATATAGCACAAAAAAATGATGATAATTCTGTTTGAGTAATTTTTTTAGAAAATTCAAAAATTCCTAGTTGTATGCTTGCTAAAAGAGATGGAACTCATGGGTATTTAGCTTCAGATTTAGCTGCTATAAAATATAGAGTTGATAGTTTTAACCCAGAAAAAATTATTTATCATGTTGATATAAGACAAGAACTTCATTTTAAACAAGCTTTTGAAATATCTTCAAATGCAAAATGGATAGAAAAAGAAAAATTAATTTTTGCATGAAATTGATTTATATCACTAAAAACTTGAACTATGAGTTCAAGAACTTGAAATATAATTAGATTAAAAGATTTACTTGATGAAGCTGTAAATAGAGCAAAAAAAATAATTATACAAAAAAATCCAGATATTTGAGAAAAAAATTTAAATGATATTTGAGAGATTATTTGAATTTGATCTATAAAATATGAATATTTATCAAAATCAAGAAATACAGATATTGTTTTTGATTTTGATGAATTTATTACTTTTGAATGAAATAGCTTTCCTTATGTAGCATATAGCTATGTTAGAGCTTTAAAATTAATAGAAAAATCAGGAGTTGAGTTGGAAATACTAAAAAATTTTAAAAATATAAATTTAGATAAGAAAGAACAATTAGAAATACTAAAAAATATAGTTGCATTAAATGAAACACTGATTTTAGTTTGAGAAAATATGTCATACCATAATTTAATTTCTTATATATATAATTTATCTAAAGATTTTTCTTTGTTTTATAATAATGTAAATATCTTACAAGAAGAGGATGAAAATAAAAAATTAACAAATTTAAAATTAATTTACTTATATAAAGAAGTTCTAGATATAGTATTTAAAATACTTGCTATAAAACTTCCAATTAAAATGTAAAAAAAGACCCCCTGGAGCAAAGCTCAACAGGGGGAAACCCAAGCTTGGATGGAACTAAGCCATTATTGTCAAGCTTGCGGAAAGGGTAAAACAAATTTTATTTATTTAAAATAAAATATTAAAACCTTAAGTATATAATAAATATTTTTTAAAAATGTCAACTAAAAATAATAAAAAAGTTAATTATAACTTATTTGCTAAAACTTTTTCTGCTTCAAGATCTGCTTTGAAATGGGAAGAAATAGATTATTTTATAAATAATTATAAGTCAAATTTTGAAAATAAAAGTATTTTAGATGTATGATGTGGAAGTTGAAGATTATTAAAAAGTTTAAGTATATTTAATAATATAAAATATACTTGAATAGATGCTTCAAGTGAGATGATTAATCAAGCAAAAAAAGAATTTTGAAATAATTATTTTTTTGTTTTAGATATGGAAAAATTGGATTCTATAGAAAGTAATTTTGATATAGTTTTTTTTATTGCTTCTTTTCATCATTTAGACTCTTTAGAAAAAAGGGAATTAGTTTTAAAAAAGCTAAAAAATATTATTAATCCTTGAAGTTATATTTTTATGACTAATTGGGCACTGAGTAGTGAATTAAATAAAGATAAATATTTTGATAGTATAATAAAAGATTCTAAAAATGATTTTGAGTCTTTGGATTATAATATAAAAATATGAAATTTTTATAGATATTACCACTCTTTTTCCCTAAAAGAACTTGAATTTTTATTTAAAAAAACTTGATATGAGATTATAGAAAATAGATTATTTGACAACCAAAAAAATATTATAAGTATAATTAAAAACTAGCATGAAATATTATGATATAATTATTGTATGATGATGAGCAGCATGATTTTTTACTGCTATAAATAGTCCTTTAAATAAAACAAAACTATTGCTTGAAAAACAAAAAGATATGTGAGTAAAAGTTTTACTTTCTGGGGGAGAAAGAGCAAATTTGACAAATATTGATATAATTCCAGAAAGAGATTATTTTTGACAAAACAAAAAAGCATTAATTTCAATGTTTAAAAAATTTAATCAATACGATGCTATTTCTTATTTTTCAAATATGTGAGCTTCAATAGTTGAAGAAGATAGAGGAAGAATGATTTTAGAAAGTTGAGATAGTAAAGAACTGCTTGCTATTTTAGTTAAAAATGCTTTGAAAAATAAAACTATGTTAAAAACAAATTCTTGAGTTATTGAAGTAAAAAAAGTTTTAGATTTATTTGAAATAAAAACAATTTCTTGAGATATTTTTCATAGCGAAAAACTTGTTATAACTACTTGATGAAAAAGCTTTCCACAAGTTTGAACTACTTGAGATTGATATCAAATAGCAAAAAATTTTTGACATACTATATTAGAACCACACAGAGGACTTTCATGATTAGTTACTATAACAAATTTAAGTGAAATATCTTGAATTTCTACAAATTTAGAATTAAAAATATTTTCAAAAATTACAAAAAAAGAAATTTATAAAGAATTTTGACCACTTTTATTTACTCATTTTTGAGTTTCTGGGCCTATAATTTTTAATTGAGCTGTTGCTATTTGAGAGTATATTAATTCTTTAAATTTAGATGAATTTATTTCATCTCTTGATTTTAGTAAAATACCTGAAAATGAAAAAAATGACTTTATTCAAAGAAGTTTTATAAAAGAAAATATTTATGTAACACTTGACTTTGATTTAGAAAACACACCTAAAAAGTTAAAAAGTTTTTTTAATTTAGATTTAGAGAATACTAAGATAAATCTATCTTTACAAGACTATAGATCTTGGAGAGAAGCAAAAGTAACTTGATGATGAGTTAAAATTGATGAATTAACAAATAATTTAGAATCAAAACTTGTAAAAAATCTTTATTTTGCTTGAGAAATACTTGATATAACTTGAAAAACTTGATGATTTAATTTACAACTTTCTTGGACTAGTTGATTTATTGTTTGACAAAATATTTATGTATGAAAATAGTTTTTATATAGAAAAAAAAGTTTGAAATAATGAATTATCATTTGATTTAAGGCAAAATAAAAAGTTGTTTGTTCCAAAATTAATTGAAATTAAAAACTTTGATGAAATAATTATTTGAGATGAAATAGTTTTTGAAGATTATGATTTTGATAATAAATTAATTAGTGCTAAAGGATTAAAAAATTTTTATAAATTTTATTGGAACAATATAGAAGTTTATTTATTTGACAATCATAATCATGCATTTTATTTTTGGTATTTAGCAAAAAATAATAACTTAATACAAGAAAATAGTTTATTATTTCATATTGATGAACATTCTGATATGAGAAAGCCAAAAAATATCATAGAAAAATCAAATTTAAATGATTTAGAAAAAATATTTGATTATACAAATTTTGAATTAAATGTGTGAAATTATATAATTCCAGCACTAGAAAACAATTTGTTTAGTGATGTAGTTCAGATAAGAGATACCAAAAGTTTGCTTGATTATGATTTTAATAAAATATATTCTAATGATATAGTTTTAAATCTTGATTTAGATTTTTTTGAACCAAATTTAGATTTTATAGATTATGAATTAAAAAAAGAAGTTATTTTAGATATAGCAGAAAAATCTAAATTAATAACTATTGCAACAAGTCCATTTTTTATAGATCAAAAACTCGCATTAAAAGTATTTTTTGATTTATTTTGAAAATAAAAAATCAACTTTTTAGCTCTTTTTTTATCTTAAAGATCATCATTTTTTTTCTACTCTTTTAATAATTTCTTGAATTAAATTAGTTTTTACATCATCTTTTATAGTAGACTCTGTTGATTGAATAAATATTTTAAATGATAAACTTCTTTTTCAAGGTAGTTTTTCATTGTTTTCATAAATATCAAATAATTCTATATCTTGAATTAATTTTTTATCAGTTTGTAATATAGTTTGATAAATATCTCTTCAATTCACAGATTTATCAACAACAATTGATAGATCAAAATTGTTTTCTTGATAAATAGATAAATCTTTAGCTTTTGTTTTGTTATAAGCTCAAGAAAGTAGTTTTTCTGCATCTATTTCAAAAAATCAAACTCTATCCTCTATATCAAATCTTTTTGCTACACTTGGATGAATTTCTCAAATAATTCAAATTTCCTTTCATCTTAAAATAATTTTTGCAACTCTTCAATTATGAGCAAATTCTATATTTTTATCACATTTTTCAAAATAAAAATTATCTACAAATATTGTTTTGAAAAAATCACTTAAGATATTTTGTAAATCATAATAAACTATATCTTTTTTTGCAACCATAACTCAAGATAACATATATTTTTCAACTATATTATTCTCTTTTTTATAAAATACTTTTTCAATTTCAAATAATTTTATTGAACTTAAATTTTTAATATTATCTTGTAGTCATTTCATTAAATTTGGTATCAAACTTCATCTTAAATGAGTTGCATCAAGACTTAAAGAATTTTTTAAATCTACTAAATTACTTGTATCTTGATTTAATTTTTGCATTAAATCATTATTTACAAAAGAGTAATTAAATACATCAAAAAATCATTTATGAGAAAAAAATGTTTTTGAGTCATTTTTTAAATTATAAATTGGGTTTTGAATTATAGCTCACAAATTGATTCTAGGGATGGTTTGTATTATTTTATCATATCAAGTAATTCTTGCTATTTCTTCTGCAATATCTGCTTTAGTTGTTAACTCTTTCCTCCAAAATGGAATTTCTAAAGTATCTCAAACTATATTTATTCAAAGGTTTTTTAATATGTCAGTTATTTCCTCTTTTTTATAACTTGTTCAAAGTAAATCATTATAAAAATCAATATCTAATTTTTGAGTTACTTTTTTTTGTTTTATAGGATATGAATCAAAATATCAATCAAGAGTTAAATTTTTAAAATTATTTTGTAATTCTTTTAGTATTAAACTTGTAGCATAGTGGCAAGTTTCTGGCATAATATCTTTTTCAAAAACATTTAAAGCATCAGTTCTAAGTCAAAGATTTTTTCAAGTTATTCTTAAAATAGCTTGATCAAAATGAGCTGTTTCAATTAAAATATTTTTTGTATCTTTTGATACAGCACTTGATTTTCATCAAATAATTCATCATAAGGCAAGTATTTTTTCTTGATCTGCTATAACTATATCATTTGAAGTTAAATTATAAGTTTTATCATCTAAAGCTTCTAATATTTCTCAAGTTTTTGCAAATCTTACTTCAATTTTTCAATTTATTTTATCTCTATCAAAAATATGTGCTGGTTGTCCATAAAAATAAAGAGAATAATTTGATAAATCAATTAATAATCATTTTACTGAGTGTCAAGCACTTTCTATAATAGTTTTTATATCTTGATTTGAAGTAATATTTTCTACATTTGATACTGAAAGTAGGGAATATCTTTTAACTTTTGATGGAATTTTATTTTCTACATCAAGAGTTTTTAAATTAGAAAAATCAATATTTTCATAATTTAAGTCAATATTTTTTTTATTAATCGTAGATATTTCTCTTAAAACTCACATATAAGAAAACATATCTGGTCTATGGTTTATAGCTTTATTGTCAATAACTAAAACTTCATCATCTTTATTTAAAGCTTTTGATAACAAAGTTCAAGCATCATCATTTAAAAATGATAAATCTAAAATATTTTTAGGTCCTTTTTGAGGAAATTGCTCTTTTAATCAAATCTCTTCACTAGCACAAATCATTCAATTACTTTCAACTCATCTTAGACTAGTTTTTTTTAGTTCTATAAGTTCTCATTCTCAATGCCAAAGTACTTTAGATCAAGGTTTTGCAACAACAACTTTTTGTCAAATAGCTAAATTATCTCATCAACAAACTATTTGAGATAACTCACTCTCTCAAATATCAACTTGACAAACAGATAAATTATCAGCATCAGGATGTTTTGATATTTCTTTAATTATTCAAATAACTATATTTTCAAATGATTTTTTTTCAGATAAAATTTCCTCAACTTCAGCAGTATGCATAATTAAATCTTTTGACACACTTTCAGCACTTTCAATATAAGGAAGGTATTTTTTTAGTATTTTATATGAAACTTTCATTTTTTTGTTTTTTAATTACTTATTAAAATTAAGCTTAATAATAGAAAAAAAGTTTATTTTTTCAAATTAATTTTTATTTTTTTGTTATAAAAATAATAACTTGTTATACTTATGATTTTTAAGATTATTAAAAAAATAATTATATAATAAATATTAATTTTATTTTCATTTTTAGTTGGGTCAATAGATGAAGTTTTAATATTTTGAAAATTATTAAATTCTTTTTTCCCATCTTCTTTTAATATTTCTCAAGAATCAATCTCTATTATACTTCAAGTATCTTCTTTGATTATTAAATTATTTAGAGTATTTTTTTCTAGGATTTCTCAAGAATTTACTTCTAAATTACTTCAAGTTTTAACTAGAATATCTTCTTTTTTAATTTCTTGTTTTTTAATATTATTATAGGTATTACTTGATTTAAGTTTTTTATCAGGAGAATAAAGTTTTACTAAAGCTTGATTATTTAACTTAAAATCTATATTATAGTAAGTATTTGGCTCTAAATAAGTATTTTTTTTGATTTCATAAAAAAAATTACCACTTTCAATTATCCAATATCATATATTTTGAACTTCACTTGAATTATTTTTTATTTTAATAATCCCACTTTCTAAATCTAAATTTATATTATTACTATAATTTATTTTATAGTTTGAAGTTTTTATTTTTGTATCTTGAAAATCTTTATTTGTAGCAAAAAAATTTATTTCTGTATCTTTTTTTATTAAAATTGGCTCTTTATATTCTAAAATATTTTCTATTTGTCATACTCAATCTAAATAATAAAATATTTTAGCATCATTTTCATTTGAATTTAAAAATATTTCTAAAACTTTATTATATTCTCAAGATGGAATATTTGACTTCACATCTAATTCAGCAAAAGAAATGTTTATAGGTATTATAAAAAGATATAATAAATATAGTAATTTTTTCATTTTTGTTTGATTAGTTTTATTTTTTAAATATATTACACAAGTGTTTAAAAAAAACAAATTTTAAAATATAATTTTATAAAGTAAATGTGATTTAGTAATTTTAAATTAATAAAAAAAGAAAAAATAACAAAAGATGTATTTGAACTTGTTTTTGAATCAGAAAAAGATTTTGAAATAACTCCTGGGCAATTTATTACTTTTATGCTACCAAAAAGTAGGTTATGAAGATCATACTCAGTTTTAAGTAAAGATATTAATTGAGTTTCTTTTTTAATAAAAAGACTTGAGGATTGAAGATGATGAAGTAAAGAAATTTGTGATTTGAATGAATGAGAAATTATAAAATGAATTTGACCAGCTTGAAAGTTTATTGACTCAAAAAAAGATATAAATAAACTTTATATTGCAACTTGAACTTGAGTTGTACCTTTGTTTTTTATGATATGAGATTTGCTTAAAAGTTGATTTAAAAAAAATATAAAACTAGTTTTATGAAATAGAACCTTAAAAGATTTATATTATATAGAAAAACTAAAAGAATTTAAGAAAAATTATTCAAATTTTGATTATGAAATATTTTTAAGTAGAGAAGATAATACTATATATAATTTTTGATATGTAAAAAATTATGTTAAAGATAATTATTTAGACTATGATGAATTTTATATTTGTTGAAATCCAAATATGATAGATGAAGTTATTGAGATTTTAATAAATTCAAGTATTTCTAAAGAAAACATATTTGAAGAAAAATATTAATTTATATAAAATATGAAAAAAATACTAGTTTGATTATCTGGGTGAGTTGATTCAGCAGTTAGTGCTTATTTATTAAAAAAAGCATGATATGAAGTTGTTTGATGATTTATGATAAATTATTTAGCTCCACCTTGAGAATATTGCCCAACTTTAGAAGATATAGAAGTTGCAAAAGAAGTTGCAGCTTTTTTAGATATACCATTTTTTACTTTTAATTATATAAAAGAATACGAAGAAAAAGTTTTAAATTATATGTATGAGTGATATAAAAAGTGAATTACTCCAAATCCTGATATAATGTGTAATACTGAGATAAAATTTAAAGTATTTTTAGATGAAGCTTTAGAACATTGATTTGATTGAATAGCAACTTGACATTATGCACAAATAGAAAAAATTTGAAATAATTTTTTACTTAAGAAATGAATTGATGAAAATAAAGATCAGTCTTATTTTTTATCATGATTAACTCAAAAACAACTATCAAAATCAATTTTTCCAATTTGAAATTTAAAAAAAGAAGATGTTAGAAAAATAGCAATTGAGATTTGATTACCAAATGCACTAAGAAAAGATAGTCAATGAATTTGTTTTGTGTGAAAAGTTGATTTATCAAAATTTTTAGAGAAAAAAATTGCTCATAAACCATGATATATTATTGATACATCATGAAAAGTCCTTTGAAAGCATAATTGAGTATTTTATTACACTATTTGACAAAGGAAATGACTTGATTTATGATGATTAAAAGAACCTGTTTTTGTAATTAAAAAAGATATATTAAAAAATGAACTTGTTGTTTGAACTTCTAGTGATGAAGAGCTTTTTAAAGATTTTCTAGAATTATCTATTTTAGAAAATCCTAAAAATATATCTTTTCCATATAGTTGATATGCTAAAATAAGATATAGACAACAAGATCAAAAATGTTTAATAGATAAGATTTGAGAAAAATATATAGTAAAATTTGAATCTCCTCAAAGAGCTATTGCAAATTGACAAATATGCGCTATTTATGATGAAAACTGATTTTTGATTTTAAGTTGAGTTATTTTGTAGTTTTATAGTTTTAAAAAGCCTAAAATTAAACTTTTTTTTGACAATATAAAAAAAAAATCTATTATCTATAGCAAATTTATTTATTTAATATGAATTAATGCCAGATAAAACACTAGTAGACGATTATTATTCTCACTCAAATGATTCTTGAAATCAAAACGAATCAAATATCAAAAAAAAACAAGTTATAAAATGAAAAATTAAACCTAAAAAACAAGAAGATTTAGGGGATATTTCTGAACAAAAAAAATTAGATAAAAAACTAAGTGAAAATCTTAAAAAAGAAGAAAATACTTTTAAAGATAAGCAAAAACCATTTAAAAAACCAATATCTTTTGATGTAGAAAAACCTCAAAAAGAATTTGTTAAAAAAGACTTTGTTAAAAAAGATAATAATGATAATAAATGAAATAACTCATTTTTTAAAAAACCTCAAGAAAATTCAAATACTTTTAAAAAAGATTTTGTTAAAAAAGATGATAATGCTTTTAAAAATAAAGAGAAACCTTTTAAAAAACCAATATCTTTTGATGTAGAAAAACCTCAAAAAGAGTTTGTTAAAAAAGACTTTGTTAAAAAGGATAATAATGATAATAAATGAAATAACTCATTTTTTAAAAAACCTCAAGAAAATTCAAATACTTTTAAAAAAGATTTTAATAAACCAAACTTTTCAAAACCAGTAAAAAAATGATTTGAAAAAACTCAAGAAGAACAAAAAAAAGTTTTTAAGAAAGATAAAAGTTTTAAACATCAAAAAAAGTTTTTAGAGGAACAAGAAGAAGATACTTCATTTTCAAGATCAACAAAAATAAAACCTCAAAAAAAGCAAGAAAAAAATATTGAAGATATAGTTCAAAACCTTACAAATAGAACTTGAGAAACTGTAATTATTCCAGAAATATTATCAGTAAAAGAATTATCAGAAAAACTTTGAGTTCCAATAATGAAACTATTAACAGAATTTTTGAAAAATTGAATGAAAGTTAATATAAATTCAAAAATTGATTATGAAACAGCTTTGATTATTTGAGAAGCATTTGATATAAAAGTACAAAAAGATATTTCTTCTTGATTTGGGATAGAGGAAGTATTATCTTGAGATATTACAACTTTATTACATGAAGATGATGAAACTCTACTTAAAAAAAGAGCTCCTGTAATAAGTATAATGTGACATGTAGATCATTGAAAAACATCATTGCTTGATTATTTAAGAAAAACAAAATTAGCAGATAAAGAGGCTTGATGAATAACTCAAAAAATTTGAGCTTATCAAGTTAATTACAATTGAGAAAAAATAACATTTTTAGATACTCCATGACATGAAGCTTTTACTATAATGAGAGCAAGATGAGCAAAATCAACAGATATTGCAATTTTAGTTGTAGCAGCTGATGAATGAGTAAAACCTCAAACTATTGAGAGTATAAATCATGCAAGAGAAGCTTGATTAAAAATAGTTGTAGCTATAACTAAAATAGATAAACCAGGAGCAAATTTAGATAATGTTAAATCATGATTATCAGCAAATTGACTTCTATCAGAAGATTGGGGATGAGATATACCAATGGTTTGAATATCATCTAAAACTTGAGAGTGAATAGATAATTTACTTGAAATTATATTGCTTGTAGCTGAAATGGAAGATTTTAAAGCAAACCCTGATAGATTTGCTGTGGCAACAGTTTTAGAATCATATTTAGATACAAAAATGTGACCAGTATCAACTTTACTTATAAATACTTGAACTTTAAATAAATGAGATTCTATAGTTTGTAAATGAAGTTATTGAAAAGTAAAGGTTTTAAAAAATGATTTAGGTAAAAATATAGACCATGCATGACCGTCATCACCGGTTTTAGTTGTTTGACTTGATAGTGTTTGTGAATGATGAGATATAGTTCAAGTTGTTTTGGATATAGAAAAAGCAAGAACTAAAGCTTTAGAATATAAAGAGTTAATGTCATCAAAAAAATCATTATCAAACTCATCAATTGATATGATAATGTGAAAAATAAAATCTTGAAGTTTAAAACAATTAAAAATAGTTTTAAAAGCAGATACAAATTGAAGTCTAGAGGCTATAAAACAAACTTTACTAAAACTTTCAACAGAAGATGTAAAAGTTAATATAATACATACTTGAGTTTGAAGTATAACTCAATGAGATGCTTTAATGTGTAGTTGAAGTAGTGCTATACTTGTTTGATATAATGTAGAAGTTTTATGAAATGCTAAAAATATTATAGAAGATACAAAAGTGGAGTATATTTCATCAAAAGTTATATACCATATAGCTGAAAAAATAGAAAAAATAGTTAATTGAATGTTTGACATAACAACAAAAGAAGTTATAATATGAAATGCAGAGGTTTGATGAATATTTTATGAATGAGAATGATTTATGATTTTATGATTAAAATTAAAAATAGACTCAAAAATTGAGAGTAAAGCAAAAGTTAAAATTATTAGATGAGATAAATATTTATGAGAATGAGTTATTGAAAATTTAAAATCTTGAATTATAGATGTAAATGACCTTGAATGACCTGTTGAGTGTTGAATTAAATTAAAAACAGATATTAAGTTAGAATTAAAAGATAGTTTAGAAATTTTTAAACTAGAAGTAAGAAAATAATTTATTTTTTAAAATATATTTGTATGTTAGAAAATATTGATTTGTTTTCTTTTTTGCCAAAAGATTCTCTAGCGCAATTAGAAATATTTTGTCAAGAAAGATTTTTAAATACTTGAGAAGTTTTATTTTCAAAATGAGAAGATTCTACTTGAATGTATATAGTAAAAACTTGAAAGTTGGAAGTTTATGATGAAAATAAAATATATTGATATATAAATCCTTGAGATTTTGTATGAGAAATGGCTTTATTTTCTTTGGATAAAAAAAGGACAGCTTCAGTAAAGGCAGTAGAACAAACAAGTATAATAGTATTACTTGATTTTGCTATAAAAGAATTATGACAAAAACACCCTGAAATACTACTTCAAATACAAGATATTATACAAAAAAGAGAAACTATAAATAAATATTAAAAAATAGCTAAAATTTTAGCTATTTTTTAATTAAAATTATTTCTTGATATTTTTTTAGAGCCTCTTTGTCTCATAAATTTATTTTTTCTATTAATATATTTTTTGCTTGTTCTAAAGTATCTTTATTTAATTTTGAAATAGTTTTTTTAATTTGTTTTAAAATAGTTTCATCATTTTTTGTTATAATTCATTCTATTTGTGCTTGTATTTCAAGTGATTCATCATTTTGAGAAAGCATTAAATAATAATTTTTTTTATTTATTTCAAAGTTATCTAAAGCTTTAATTCAATTATTTAATATATCTTGTAAGTCAGAATCTAGGTATTCTTTTAAAATAATTTCATTTTTTATATCTTCAAATAAATTTTCATATTTAATTATTTGTCCTATAATTAAATCACTACTTTTTAGTATTTTTTTGTTATTTATTTCAAAATTATCATCTCTTTTTTGTAGTCTTGTTTTATTAAATTCAAGATAAACTATATCTAAAGAAATATCTAGTTTTTTTGAAATTTCCTTTAAGTAATAATCTCTCTCAATATTGTCTTGATAATTTTTGATTATATCAAGTAATTTTTTTAAAGTATCTTTTTTATCTTGTAGTGAATTTGATTTTTCTATATTGTTTAAAAAAAATCAAATAGGAGAGAGAGAGTTTTTTATAAAAATATTAAAATCAATTCAAGATTTGATTATTTCATCTGGGTCTTTTCATCACTCTAGAGATATAATTTTGACTTCTAGATCTTTATTTTTTAACATTTCAATAGCTAGGAAAGTAGCTTTTTTTCAAGCATCATCATTATCAAAACAAAGATATATTTTTTTTGTTAGTTTTTTGATTATATTTATATGTTTTTCAGTTAAAGCAACTCAACTTACACAAACAGTATTTTTTAATCACACTTGATGAAGCGAAATAGTATCTAAATATCATTCTGTAATTATAATAAAATCTTTTTTTGTTATTTCATTTCTTGCTTCAAATAATCAATATAAAATAGATGATTTATCATAAATTAAAGAAGCAGGAGAGTTTAAATATTTAGGTTCTCAAACATCAATTATTCTTCAAGCAAATCAAACTATATCTCATCTTAAATTTTTAATTGGAATTATAAATCTACCTATAAATTTATCTTTTTTTGATGATAGATTTTGTAAAACATTTGTTTGTTCTATTAAATTATCATCATAATTTTTATTTTTTAAATAATTATATAATTCAAGTCAAGAAGATGCATATCAAAAAGAAAATTGGCCAATACTTTCTTTTGTGATTCATCTATCAAATAAATATTTTAAAATATTTGGATTTTCATTTAATGAGTTTTTGTAAAAATTTGTTATATCTTTAAAAATAGAGTATATATTTTTTTTCAAAGTTTCTTTTTTTTCATCATATCATTTTAGTTTAACTCAAGTTATATTTGATAATATTTCAAGAGCATCTTTAAATTCTACATTTTCTACATCCATGATAAATTTTAAAGGTCATCATCATCTTCTACATCAAAAACAATGAGCAATTTGTTTTGAGGGGCTTATAATAAAGCTTGGAGTTTTTTCATTATGACCAGGAAAAGGGCATAGAGCTTTATAATTTGCTCATGCTTTTTTAATATTTGTATATCTTTTAACAAGTTCTACAATATCTATACTTGATTCTAATTCTTCTACTTGAGACATAATTTATAATTAAATTCTAAAGTTAATTATAAAAAATAAAGTAAAAAGTCAAAATGCAATTTTTGACTTTTTATTTAAAAAAAGGATAATTATTGTAAATTCAAGCAATTAATTCATATAATCTTAATTTTCTTTTTCAAGACTCTAAAATTGCCATACTAGATATATAATCTTTTAAGTAAATTGTTTCTTCTAAACTTAATTCTTGAGTTATTTTAGCTATAATACTATCTTTTACCAAATTTGCTTCTATATAATTAGGATAATTTAGATAATCTTTTACTAAAATATTGTATTTTTCTAATTCTAAGTTATTTTCTATAATATTTATTTTTTCCATTTTATATATTTTTAATATTTTTAAATTGTTTAAATATTAACATAAAAACTTTTATTTTACAAATAATTTATATAATAAAAAATATTAATTTTATAATAAAAAAATATGTTTATAGTTTTTGAATGAGTAGATTGAAGTGGAAAAGATACACAATTATTAAAAGTTTTAGAGTATTTAAAACAAAGAAATAAAAACTTGCAGTTTTTTTTAACAAAAGAACCAACTTGAAATACAAAATCATGAAAAGAAATTTTACAAAAATTAAAATCAACTTGATTTTCTAGCGCTAAAGAGGCACTAGATTTATATGTAAAAGATAGGGAAGAGCAATCAGTTTTAAGAAAAGAGATTTTAAAACATTCTATTATACTTTCAACTCGTTTTGATTATTCAACTTATGCTTACCAATGAGCTAGTTGACTTAGTTTTGATGAAATATATTCTTCCCATAATTATAAAAATATCTTAATTCCAGATATAACTTTTTTATTTGATGTTTCAAAAGAAAATATTGAAAATAGATTAAAAAAAAGAGGTGGAGAAAAAGAAACTTTTGAAGAAATTGATTTTTTATTAAAGGTTAGAGAAAAATATCTTGAAACTTTTGAAAATTTAAAAGATAAAAGAACTATTTATTTAATAGATGCAAATAAATCTATAGAAGAAACTTTTTTACAAATAAAAAATATATTAGATAATTACAATTTTTAATGCAAGAATTAATTAAAAAATATGGTATAAAATCCAAAAAATCTTTAGGACAAAATTTTTTAAATGATGAAAATATTTTAAAAAATATTGCTCGTATTTCAAATATTTCAGATGAAAATATTATTGAAGTTTGACCTTGATTTTGAGTTTTAACTAAAGAGATTTTAGCTGGTAAACCAAAAACACTCACTTTAGTTGAACTTGATAATTTTATGATAGAAATATTAAATGATAGGATTTTAAATAATGATTTTTATATTTGAGAAACTAAATTTTCTATAATTAATCAAGATATTTTAAAATATGATGTTTTATTTTCAGATTATAAAGTTATAGCAAATATTCCTTATTATATCACTTCACCAATTTTACATAGATTTTTGTATTGATTAAAAAATAAACCAAAAGAAATGATTATTTTGATGCAAAAAGAAGTTTGAGAAAAAATTTTATCTAAAAAATCATCAGTACTGTCTTTATTTATAGCAAAAAAAGCAAAAGCTTCTAAAAAAATAGATGTTTTAAAAAAATCATTTACTCCTAGTCCAAAAGTTGATTCTATAGTTTTACATTTTGAAATAATAAATGATTATGATTTTGTAGATGATAATTTGTTTTTAGCTTTTATAAAAGCATCTTTTTCAAATCCAAGAAAAAAGATGATAAATAATTTGTCATCTTTTTGATATGATAAAAAAATATATTTAGAAAAATTAATTTCTTTATGATTTAATGAAAACTCAAGAGCTGAAGAATTAAGTATAGAAAATTATTTAAAATTAATTAGTAATTAATCCCAGTTCCATTCAGTTATAAAATCATTTGGTATTTCTTTTGGAAAATCTTGTTCTATTTTTTGATCTCATTTATAATGAATTACAACTAAAGTTATATCATCAAATTGCCTATATTTATATCACATAAATTTTGATATATCAATAGTTAAGTTATTAAAAACTCAAGTAGCTGTTTTTATTCAAAGTCATGGTAGGATAGGAGATTTTAATATCGAATCCATAAGTCTTTGTTCTCAAAACATTTCTTCATTTCAATCTTTTTTATTTTGATTTAACATTTCAGTTATTCAGTCGGTATATAAAACAACTATATCATTTTTTTCAAACTTTATTTCTTGTTCTTTTAGTATTTTATGGATATTTTTTGTCATACCTAAAGCAAGTCAACCTGATTTTATTTTAAAACATTTATTTAATGAATGTTTATAAATAATTAAATATTCATGTCAAGCTCAAGTCATAAATAATCTTTTATTTAATTCATCCCATCTTACTAAAAGTAGGGTCATTAATATGTTTGACTTTACTCTAGGTTTTAATACTTCATTTGTATTTGCAAGTATTTCAGATCACTTTTTATAAATTTTTGAAAATCAAGAAACTAAAGCATTTACCATCACCATTACAAATCAAGCTCAAACTCAGTGTCAAGTAGCATCTCAGGCATATATATAATAATTACTATCTTGTCATTTAATTATGTCATAACTATCTCAACCTATCTCTCAAGCTGGTTTTGATTTTGCTATTATATCAAGAGATGGAACTTCTTCTAGTTTTTTATAAAGTAGTTTTTCTTGTAATTCCATAGCAAGTTGTATTTCTCATTTTATCGCTTTACCACTTAAAAATTCATCTTTTATATTTTTTAAAGAGTTTAATATATTATCAAAAAAAATAAGTGATATTTTTATATTTGGGTTGATAAAATCAGTTTTTATTTTTAATTTATCTCATTTATTATTTCAAGATAAAAAATTTAATACTTGTCTTTTTAGTTCTTCAATAGGAGTATAAAAGGATATGTTTATTATAAATATTATTAAAATATACTGAATTAAAAATACTCAAATAAATAATAAGTAATCATCTTTATTAAAATTTATTAAAATATCTTTTTTAAAATAGTAAAATAATCAAATACTAGAAATAATAATAATAAGTATTAATACATTTATATAAAAATTAAAAAATTTTTTTAAGTAGTTCATAATTCAAATAATATTTAAATATCTTTTGCTTTATTATAACATAATTTATTTAATTATGCAAAGTTTTTAACATAATTTTTTATTTTTGGTTTTAAAGTTATTTATTATAAATATAATTTAGTTATATTTTGATATGATAATTAATATAAAATATAAGAAATACTCTATTTTAAGACAATATAATTGTATAAAAAAATAGAACATTAATAATTTTTTAATAAAAAGTATGAGTATTGAAAATGCTATAACATGTATTGATATTTGAAGTTCAAAAATAAGAACTGTTATATGAGAATTTGTTTGAGATGATAAAAAACAATTACATATACTTTGAGTATGAATCTCAAACTCAAATGCTATAAGAAAGTGAAATATCTTGGATATGGAAGAATTTAAACAAAATATTGATAAATCTTTAGAAGATGCTGAAAAAATGTCTTGATTTCAAACTACTTGAGTTTTTATTTCTTTTAATTCTTCATCTTTTGAGGTTATAAATAATAAATGAATAATTGCTATTTCTTGAGATGAGATAGAAGTTTCAGATATTGAAAGAGTTCTTGATATGGTAAAAAGTGGGGTATTACTTCAAAATAGAGAAGTATTAAAAGTAATTCCAGATAATTTTACTGTTGATTTAGAAGAGTGAATTAAATCACCTATTTGAATGAATGCAAGAAAATTAGAAGTAAATGCAAATATTTTTTCTATTAGTTCAAATATTTTAAACAATATAAAAAAGTCAATAGAATCTTGAATTTGAGTAGAAGTTTATGATATTTTCCCAAACTTAATTTCATCTCCAGAATGAGTTTTGTCAAAAAGACAAAAAGAGTTATGAGTAGTTTGTGTTGATATATGATCATCAACTACTTGAATAACAGTTTTTGAAGAATGAAGTTTAATTTTTTCATCTATAATCCCTATTTGATGAGATAGTGTAACAAATGATATAGCTTTATGACTTAGAACTTCTATAGATACAGCAGAAAAGTTAAAACTTGATTTTTGAGAATTATCTTTAGAAAAAATAGAGTGATTTAAAGATAGTGAGATTGATTTTTCAAAGATATCAAGTCAAGAGGAATGAACTTTTTCAGTTTTATATTTATCAAAAATAATTACAGCTAGATATGAAGAGATACTTCATTTCATAAAACAAGAGCTTAAAAAAATTCAAAGAGATTGAATGTTGCCAGAATGAGCAGTATTTGTAGGTGGGGGATCTAAAATGAGATGACTTGTAGAATTATCAAAAGAATCTTTAAGATTACCAGTTAGTATATGAGTTCCAAAATTTGATGAATCTGTTTCAGATGCTTCAATAAATGATCCTTCATTTGCGTGAGTTTTAGGAACAATAATACTTACAAATAAATATAGAGATGCAAGAAATGTAATATCTTTTAATATATGATCTCTATTTGGTTCTATAATTAAAGTATTTAAAAAACTACTACCTTAATAATTTAATTTTTAATAAAAAATATATGATTAAAAAAGATGATAAATTAAAAAGAATTTTATCAGGACAACAAGTTTCATTTGGTCCACAAGAAATTGATATGTGATCTAAAATATCACTAGCAGCTAATATAAAAATAGTTTGAGTTGGATGAGGAGGATGAAATGCTGTAAATGGTATGGTTAGAGATGGAATTGAATGAGTTGAGTTTTGGGCTATAAACACTGATTCTCAAGCTTTATATAATTCTTTAGCAGATAATAAAATAGTTATTTGAAAAGCTGTTACAGGATGACTTTGAGCTTGAGCTAATCCAGAAATGTGAAAAAAAGCAGCAGAAGAAACATCAGAAGAGATAAAACGAGCACTTGATTGAGCAGATATGGTTTTTATTACTTGCTGATTATGAGGATGAACTTGAACTTGAGCAGCTCCTGTAGTTGCTGAAATAGCTAAATGACTTTGAGCTTTAACTGTTTGAGTAGTTACAAAACCTTTTTCTTTTGAATGACAATCAAGATGAGGTAAAGCTCTTGACTGATATAATGCTTTAAAAGAAAAAGTAGATGCTTTAATTACAATCCCAAATGATAGAATTTTAAATATAATTGATAAAAAAACTCCTTTACTTGATGCTTTTGCTATAGTTGATGATGTTTTAAAAGAATGAGTTTTATGAATTACAGATATTGTAACTGAGAATTGAACTATAAATGCAGATTTTAATGATGTTAAATCAATTATGAAAAATTCTTGATCAGCTTTAATGTGAATATGATACTGATCAGGTGAAAATAGAGCAGTAGAACGAGCAAGAGCAGCAATAGATAGTCCACTTTTAGAGCTTTCAATAGCTTGAGCTAAATGAATTTTATTCAATATAACAGGCGGAACTGATTTATCAATGTTTGAAGTTGATGAAGCTGCTAAAATTATTACAGAATCACGAGATCCAAATGCTAACATAATATTTGCAACAACTATAAATGAAAATTATACTTGAGAATTAAAAATAACAGTTATAGCTACTTGATTTGATGAAGAAACAAATAAAAGTTATTCATCATGATATCAAACACAAAAACAATCTCCATTTTGAAGAAAAAATATAGGAGAACAAAAACCTATATCTAATCAAGTGAAACCAGTTGAAAAACAAGATGATTTAGATGTACCAGCTTTTTTAAGAAAGAAAATATAAAAATTTGATTTTTTAAAAAAAATAAATAATATTAAAAAAAAAGACGAGGATTTGTTAAAATTCTCGTCTTAATTATTAAATTATTAATTAATTAAAATATGTTAGATTTAAAAAAAATAGAAGCAGCAATTAATCAAATTTCAGCTGAGAAAAAAATACCAAAAGAATCATTAATAGAAATAATTGAATCAGCAATCAAGACTGCTTATAAAAAAGATTATTGAAATAAAGATGAAGATGTTTTAGTTTCTTTTGATTTAGATGCTTGAACTATTGAAATTATTGTAAGAAAAACTTTGGTAAAAGAAGTACAAAATCCATACACTGAAATAAGTTTTGAAGAATTATGAGAAGATTGAGATTGATATGAAGAAGGAGATATTATAGAAATAGATATGACAGATGAAGTTTTGGAATGATCTATTTGAGAATCTTTTTGAAGAATTGCATCACAAGCTGCAAGACAAGTTATTATTCAAAAAATCTGAGATTCAGAAAAACAAAAAATTTATGACTTATTTAAGGATAAAGTATGAGAAGTTATAAGCATGAAAGTTGTGATGGTAGAATCAGGGAAAGTTATTTTTGATTATAATTGAAATCAAGTTATTTTACCTAAATCAGAACAAGTTTCAAGAGATAGTTATACTCCAGAGGCTAGATTTTATTTATATGTTAGTGAAGCTTTTATTGATGAAAAAACTTGACCTAAAGTAGTTTTATCAAGAAAAAATAAAGATATTGTTTGAGCTATATTTAAATTAAATGCTCCAGAATTAAGTAACAATACTATAACAATTGATAATATAGTTAGATATCCTTGAGTAAAAACTAAAATTCTTGTTTCAAGTGAATTTGAAGAAATAGACCGAGCTTGATGTCTTATTTGACCTAAATGAGTAAGAGTAAAAACAGTTATGGAAGAATTATCTTGAGAAAAAATTGATATTATTGTAAATAATTGAAATATTCAAGAGATGATCTCAAAATCATTAACTCCTGCAGTTATTCAAAAAGTAGTAGTAAATGAAGAAGCTGAAAGTGCATTAGTTTATTTACTTCCAGAAGAAAGAGCAAAAGCAATTTGAAAGAATTGAATAAATATAAATCTTGCTTCAAATCTTATTTGATATAATATTTCTTTAGAAGAAATAAAAGAGTAAAATTAAAAAAAGTATAAATTTATTTATACTTTTTTAAAATTTATTATTTAACTTTTTTAAAATTATGAAAGTATTATTTTTAAAATTAGTTCCAAATGTATGACATGTTGGAGATACAAAAGAAGTCTCAGATAGTTATGCTACAAATTTTTTAATTCCAAAATGATTTGCTAAAAAATTAACAAAAGAAGATGAAGAAAAATTATTAAAAAATTTAAAAAAACAAGAAGAAAATAAAAGAAATTTAGTTGAAAATAAACATAAAATACTAGATGTTTTAAATTGAAAAAAACTAGAATTTAAAGCACAAACTTTAGAGAATTGAAAAATGTTTGGTTGAATTAAAGAAACTGATATCATAAAACAAATAAAACTAGAATTTAATATAGAATTAACTAAAAAAAATATTTATATGCCTAATTGACATATAAAAAAGATTTGAACAAGTGATGTATATGTAAAACTTTGAGAATCAATGGCTAAAATATCAATAATTATAAATTAATGAATTATTTGAGTATAGATTTATGAGATAAAAGATGTTGACTTGCATATTCAAATATGTGATTTATATTTATGCTACCTTTTGTTAATAGAAGTGAAATTATTCCAAAATTAAAAAAAATTATTTTAGAAAAAAATATTTCAAAAATAATTGTGTGACTTCCATATGATTTATATAATAATGATTTGAAACAATTAAATAAAACAAAACTTTTTATAAAAAAATTAAAAGAAATATTTAAAAATATTGAAATTGATGAAATTGATGAAAGATTTACAACTTTTGAATCATTAAATATTTTAAATTGATTATCAAAAAATGAAATAGAAAATAAAAAAGACTCTATGTCAGCTTATTTAATTTTAGAATCTTATTTAAGACAAATAAAAAACTCTCTTTAAAAGAGAGTTTTTTATTGAAATTATTCAGCAACTGTTCAAGTAGCAGCTTCTGGAGTTTCAGTAGAAGGAGTAACTTCTGGAGTAACTTCAGCAGGAGCTTCAGTAGAAGGAGTAACTTCAGCAGGAGCTTCAGTAGAAGGAGTAACTTCTGGAGTAGCTTCAGTTGGAGTTTCAGTTTTACCACAAGAAGCTAGAGATAACATAGCAACTAAAGCTAATGTTCCTAATAATTTTTTATTCATATTTATTTTTTAAATGAATTAAAATATAATAATAATTGGCAGTGTTATTTTAGTAAAATATTTTATTTTTCAATATTTCTAATATAGACAAATTATAAAATTATTGTAATGAATTTGATTTATTACAATAATTTTTGACAATAAAGCTATTTTTATTAATATTTAATTATTAAAAATAATAAAAAAGTATGCAATCATTTTTAAGAAATTTCTATAAAAATAAAGTCTATGATGAAGATAAAAATCGATTTACAATTACTTGAGTTTTATTTGATATAGATAATATAAAAGTAATTTGATATATATGCAAGAAAGATTTTTTAAATTATTTTTATTTTTTATTAAATAATTCTAAAATTATAAATTGATATATTTTTTTTTCAAAAAAAGAAACTATATTTTTAGATAATTATTATGAAATAATTTGAAAAGAAGTTAAAAATCAAGATTTAAAAACTATTTGATATATATATGATATAGAGTTTGATTTAACAAATAAATTAAAATTTCTATACATAGAAAACAAATTTAATTTTTGATTAGAAATAACTGAAATAATAAAAAAACAAGTTATAAAAATTAGTTTTAATAATATTTTAAAATTTGAAAAAGAATATATCGTAATAAATGATAAAGAATTTTTAAAAGAAAATAAAAAAATACTTGAAAATATTAAAAATCTCTTTATAAATATAAATAATCCTAGTTATAATACCATTAATTTAAAAAAATATGAATAGAAGACAATTAAGTAATAAAAATAATATTATTAAATCTTTTAAAGATTATTTAGCTCCAATTATTATTATATCAGTTATATTATTATTTGTTATAAATAGTTTAGTATCAAAAGAAGATACAACAAAAATAGATAATAATTCATCTTCAAAATTAGAAGTTACATTACAAAGTCCTACAACTGAAGGATATATAGAATATAGTTGATGAAAAAAAACAAAAATAGAATGACAAACTTCTTTGTATAAATCAGAAAAAATCCAAGTAGTTTCAGATAGTATTTGATTAAAAAATGATTTAGTTAAATTTAATTTAAATAAATTATGAGAATTAAAATATAATGAAGATGGAAGTTATACTTTATATTCATCGGATTTATGGGTAGAAGCACTTTCAAATATAACTATTGAAATGAGATATGCTAAAGTCTTAGCTTCTCAAAATAGTGTATTTTCTTTATCTCAAAATGAAGTTGCAAGTACTATTTATGTAGTATCATGAAATGTAGAAGTAAAAAATCTTGCTTGAAACTCAACAGTTATAAAAAAATGAGAAAAACTTGTTATTATGAGAAATGATTCAAATGATAAAAATAAAGATTTATCATTATCAAAAGAATTAATAGATGATTATATAAAAAATGAAGATTTTTTTATAAAAAATAATTGAAGTTTTTATTTATCACAAATAGAAGATAATACTTCTACTTGAGAAACTTCTACTTGAACTTCAAATAATATATCTTCAAGTAATAATTGAAGCTATATATCATTTAATAATTTATATGATGAAGCAGAAGTTACTTGAGATAAAATTGATATAAGTTGAAGTTTACTTAATGATTGAATAAAAGCTATAGAAATTGATTGAAAAAGTGCCGATATAAACTCAGAAGCTAAAACCTTTATAGTAAAAAATGTAAATATTTCAAATAAAACAAATGATATAGTTTATAAAATATATGATACAAATTCGAAAATAGTAGATAAATGAGTTTTAACTTTATTTAATATAAAATGAGTATCTTGACAAACTCCATCTTGAACTACTTGACTTGCTTGAGTTGAAAATTACCCAATTACAACATCTCCTTTATATCAAATAGTTTCTCCAAAACAAAATCCATATACAACTACAGAAAATGTAGTTAGAATAGAATGAACTATTCCAGCAAGAACAGTTTCAAAAATATTTGTAAATGATTTTCAATTACAAAAATTTGTAAAAAACTCATCTTATTGGCAATATTTTGCAAATAGTGATTTTGGAAACTTAAAACCTTGAGTTAATATATATAAAATTCAATTCTATTGAGAATGAGATAAAGTAATATATGAAACAAATTTTACAATAATAAAACAAGAAGAACCTAAAAAAGAAGAAGTTAAAGAAGAAAATAAAATAAATTAAATAAAAAAATGAGTTTTTTAAAACTCATTTTTTATTCTTCTTCAACTGATTTTATAATCTCTTTAAATCTAAAATACTCTGTTACTCTAAGTCAGGTAAATTTTCATATTAAAAAACTAATTGGTATAGTAAGTAAAATAATTTCAGGATAAGATAATAATATAATTTTTATTGTATTTATATTTAAAATCATATAACTAAAAAGAGCTATCAATAAAGTATAAAAAAAACTTTCTTTATATTCAAGTAAATCTTTTGAAGTTATTATATTTATCATTTTATCACTAAGTAGTATAAATATTATAAAATATAAAGTATCAAAAAAATTTAATGATATTAAATTAAAACTACTAATTATATTTATAAATAATATAAAACTAATTAAATTGATTCATAATAAAAAAGATATTTTAGGAGCATAAAGTAAATTGTATCTATCTGTTATAACTGATAAAATAATATTTAAAATTACATAAAAAAATATAAAAAATAATGTTGAATAAATTCATAATTTGAAAAATAATAGTGTTATAAAAAGAGGAATTATAATTCAAATAGGCGATAGTCATATAAAATGTTTAAATGAAATTATGATTATTAAAATAATAGGAATTATTAAAAATAAATAAATATTATTTGTTGAATATCATTTATTTGATAAATTATTTATAAATTTTGATATAAATAAAGTATTACTAACTGTAGTTTCTTTTAAATTGATATCTAAAAAATTATAGTTATTTTTTTCTAATTCTTTTATTAAATTCTCTATTTTATCTTGTTTCAAAATCATATATTTTGAATTTTCATTTAATAAAACTATTTTTTTTATCCAACTCTTATTTGCTAAAAAATTTTTTAAATAATTTCATAAAATATCTAAATTATAAGAAGAAAGAGCAATTATATTGTATCTATCAAGTAAATTGTTATTTGAAATATCTTTGTTTATATTTGATAATACAGAAAAAACAAAATCTCTTGTTCCCCAAATAGTTATAAAATCAGACTTTAATGATTTTTTTTCTTTAAAATTATTTATATTTGAAAGTAAACTTTTAACTTCTAAATCAGTTTTAGACAATGGTCATATTACATCAATTAAAATCCCATCTTTTGAAGCAAAATCTATATAATTTTTTATATCTTGAGGATCTATTTCATTTGAATAAAATATTAAAAAACTTTTATCATAAACAAGTATCAAATAATTATTTGAAAATATTAATTTTTTTTCTTCTTTTAAATCATTATTTCCTGTATCATTATCAACATTTTTTTTAATTGCATATATATTTAATTTTAATTCTTTAATTCATTTTTCTATAAAATTTTTTTTAAATACTGGTCCATTTTGTGCAGGAATTTTATCCATTTCCCATTCAAATTCATAATTATAAATCTCATTTTCCATTAGTTTTTTTACTTGAGATAAGTCTATAGTATAATCATTATTTATACTAGAATTTAGATTAATAGATTCATTTATTAAATTTGAAAAACTAGATAAATCTTCTTTTTGTAAAATAAAATTATCTATTTGAGAGTTGTTTATTATTTCTCAAGTTGCATAAGTAAAGTGAGTAATAAAAAGTAGGAGTAAAAATAAAAGTTTTTTCATATTATTTTCTGTTAATAACTATATTTAGAGTTTTTAAAAATATTTTCAAATCAAGTAAAAAAGAAAAATTTTCTATATAAAATATATCTAAATTTACTTCTTTTTCAAAAGAATTATTATCTCTTCCATTTACTTGAGCAAGTCAAGTAATTCAAGGCTTTATTGTTAAAACTCTCATTTGATATATTTCATATTTTTCAACTTCTCTAGGTTGATGTGGTCTTGGTCAAACAAGACTCATATTTCATAAAAACACATTAAAAAGTTGAGGTAATTCATCTATTGAGTATTTTTCTATAAAATTTCAAATTTTAGTTTTTCTTGGGTCGTTTTTTATTTTATATAAAGGTCATTTTCTTGTTGAATTTTTTTCAATTAATTTTTTCTCAAATTCTAAAGCTTCATCATTTTTATTTTCAATTCAATAACTTTCTTTTATGCAATATTTCCACCTTAGATACCTAAATTTATATAAATTAAATTTTCTTCAAGATTGTCAAATTCTTAAATTTTTATAAATAATAGGGCCACCTGAATCTTCAAGTTTTATTAGTAGTCAAATAATTATAAAAAAAGGGAATAATAATATTATCAAAATTGAAGAACAAATTAAATCAAATGATCTTTTTAAAACTCTTGAGTAAGGTGTTATGGAAGTATTTCTTATCTCAATTACAGGAATTTTATTTATTAAAGATACTTCAGTATTTATTTTATTTATATCGAAACTATTTGCCAAATATCTATAATTTATTCAATAAATTCTTGAAAAATCCCATATTTTATATAATTGATTATTATCAAAAATATTATCTATTAACAGTATTTCATCTATTTCTCTTTTTTGTAAAATCTTTAAAAGTTCATCTAAATCTCATAAATATTTTAGTTTTGAATCAAGTTTATTTTTATTTATATATCAAACTAATTCATAAATAGATGCTTGAGAAATATCTTTTAAAATATGTTTTATTTCTGCTTCACTTTTATTTGTTATTAAAATAATCTTTCTTTTTTTTAATATTTTTTTATTTAATAATATATTTTGTATTTTATTTAAAATAATCCTTTGAAAAATAACTCAAATAGCTCAAATGATAGTTGTAAAAATAATTACAAGTCTTGGAATTTCTACTTGATAAAAAAATCATTTTCAAAAATATATAAAAACTGAATAAAATAAAAAAAAGTAAATTGAATATAAAATTATATCAAGAAATTCTTTTATTTTTGATGAGTTTATTTTTAAACTATAAAGTTTATGTATTGAAAAAATTGATATATAAAGTATACTTCAAAACAAGGCAAAATAAATTAAATACTCATTTGTTAAAATATGTTTTTCAAGTTGGATCCCAGGGATAAAATCATTTATTTCTCTTAAATTTCTTGCTAGAAAAAATGCAAAAAATATTATAATTGCATCAAGAGGAGCTTTAATTAATGAAAATATTATTTCATGTTTTTTCATTTTTAAATAAAAAAAATTATATAATTTAATTTTATATAATTTTTTTTTAAATCAATTTTTAATTATCTATTTGGATTTGTTGAAACAATTTGCTCTTCATAATAAGAAGCTATGACTTGAATTCAAACATGCTCACTTCAAGCAAAAAATAATCATTGTCAAACAGCACTATTTAATAATATATATTTTTCTTGATCTGTAATTTTAAATATATTTTGTAAAGCATCAATTGAAGCAGGGGATTGTTTTAAAAGTAATTGAATTGATGAGTTTGTAACTATAGGTTTTCAGTAACTAGATCATAAAAAGTCTTCTACATCTTGAGTAATTGTAGTTACTCATAAATTATATTTTCTTGCTCTTTTTACAAGTCAAAATAAAAATTTTGCTGAATCTTCATGTTGCATAATATTCCAAGCCTCATCTATTACTAAAAGTCTTTTTTTATTTGAACTTCTAACTCTATTCCAAATATATGAAAGTATTATATACATTGCAGTAGGTCTTAAAATATCATCTAAATCTCTAACTGAAAATACTTGAAGTCATTCTTTTAATGAAATATTTGTTAACTCTGAAAATAATCAAGAAAATATTCAAGTAGTATATTTTTCAAGTCTTTGAGTTAAGTCTAAAGCTCAATCCATAGTTTCAAGGACTGAATATAAATCTTTCATTGTAGGGGTTTCTTTTCAATTTATATCATCATCTTCTAAAGTAATTCACTTTAAGTTATAAGTAATAATTATTGCTTTTTCCATAATAGAACTTTCATTTCAATTAAGTTTTCAAAGCATTAAATTCATAAGTCAAAGTAGATTAACTATAGCATCACGAAGCAAATCCCCAGGTCTAATATCTTTATCTTTTACTCAAAGAGGTAAGTCAAAAGGGTTAATTCTTTCTCTTGAATTTAAAGAAACATCTAAATAAGTTCCTCAAACAGTTTCAACTAAAGCTTTATATTCATTTTCAGGGTCTATTACAATTACATCAGTTCACATCATTAAACTTCTTAAAATTTCAAGTTTAACAGCAAAAGATTTTCAACCTCAAGATTTTGCAAAAACACACATATTAGCATTTTCTGATTTAAATCTATCATATAAAATTAAAGAATTATTATGAGTATTTACTCAATATAAAATTCAATCATCATGTGATAGAGTTGAAGATGAAAAAGGGAAAGTTGTAGAAAGTCCTCCTGTTGACATATTTCTATAAACTCCAAGTTCATCACGAGCAAAAGGTCAAGTTGATATAAATCAAGCCTCAGCTCTCATATATGATTGTTTTTGTAAGACATTTCTTCAAGCTAAAATTGTTTCAATATCTTTTCATATTTTATTTAATTTATCTTCAGTTTCAGAATATATTGTTATATATAATCAAAAATGAAAGTATTTTTCTTGTCATCTTGTTAATTTTTCTCTTAATTCTTCAACATCTTGAATTTGTGCATTTAATCAAGGGTCATTAACAAGTCATTTTTCAGCATTTATAGATCTTTCTGAATTTAATTGAGTTAGTCTTTTTCTTAAATATTTTTGTATATAAGCACTATCAATAGGGTAAACAAACAAACTCATATCAAATTTTGTATCCCAATTAATTATAGGAGATAGCCAATTTCATTCTAAAAAATTTGGATAAGCATAAACAAAAAAAGTTTTAGCAAATAAATTATTTATTTTTACTTTATCAGGCATAATTTTCATATATGCAGGAGCAACTAAGTCTTTTATATAAGCTAAAGCTTCTTTATATTCTTTTTCTGTTTGTTTTAAAATCTTATCTTCATCTTTTTTTGATAAATTAGTATTATCTACTTTATTTTTTTCAATTTCTTTTGAGCTCACTTTTTCTATAGAGTTTTTATTTGGCTTAATTTCAGCTATTTTATCTTTATTTTCAAATCAAATAGTATCTCAAGAATATCTTTTATTAATAAGTTCTTTTAATAATTCATTTTGCATAATATTAGAGTAATTTTTTAATTATTTAAAATTATATATATTTTTATATTTTTTTAAAATTTAAATTATTTTATCATATTTTATGGAATAATGCAATATTTTAAAATATATTTAGTTATACTCTTGATATATCGCAAAAAACAATTATAAACAAAATATTAATTTTTTGTCACTTTTATTTTTTAAAAAAGTTTTAAAAGTGAATTAGTTTATAATTGTTTTTGTTTTATGAGTAAAAAGCGTATTGTTTTTTTTGTTGTACTTGCTATTATTTTGGTTTGATCTTGTTATTATTCTTATAATTATTTTTTTAAAAAAGATAAAAATATTTCATCTTGAGTAAAACAAGAAGATATTTTTTCTCCTGCTTATACTTGAAGTTTAACTTCTTGAATAAATGTTATGTGAGAAACAAATTTACTTTCAGAACAAAAGTTAAAATTTAATGTAAATTGAACTATAAAAAATGTTTTAGTGAAAGAGTGAGATAAAGTAAAAACTTGAGATATTTTAGCATCTTTAGAAACAAACTTAATTGAAAATGAATTAAAAGAAGCTCAAATCAAATACGATGATGCCAAAATAGCTTTAGATAAAAAATTTTTAAGTATGTCAAAAGAAGATAAACTTAAAGAAGAAATTGCTCTAAAAAGTCAACTCAGAAAAATAGAGGATTCAAAATATAATTTGGATAAATTAAAATACGATAATGATAAAAAACTAAATGATCTCATTTCAAATTTAGAAAAAGAAAAATTTAATTTAGAAAAATTAAAAAAAGAATCACAAGTTTCAAAAACTAATTTATCAAAAGATTTACAAGATAAAAAAGATGACTTAGATTATAAGAAAAAGACTTTAGATGATAAAAAATGGAGTTTAGAAAAAAGTATTTTAGATGAAAAAACATCTTTAGATAAATCACTTAGAGATTTTGATTCTTTATCAAAAGATATGTATGACAAAATTGACTCTGATTTAGAGAGTTTTTTACAAAACTTAAAATCATTAAATGAAATTTTATATATAGATAGAGAAGAGACATCTTCAAATAATTCTAATTATATATATTTTTCTGCTAAAAATATAAATTATAGAAATTTAGTAGAAAATTATTATTTTCAAGTAAAATGATGATCAAAAACTCTACAAGAAAAACTTAAAAAAATAGATAAAAATAAAATTACTTTTGATGAGTTAAAGACTCTACTTTCTCAAGAGAAGGAAATATCAAATTCTTTATATGATTTATGATTAAATTTAGCGAAATGAGCAAATGAAAGTATTGAAACTCAAGATTTTGATAAATGAGTTATTTCATCACTTTTATCTATGTGAAACTCTTTTAGATCAACTGGAGACTCACAAAAAAAACAAATTGATTGAGATATTGATAAACTAAAAACTCAAGATTCAAAAAAAGATTTAGAAGAAAAATCAAGGATAAAAGTGGAGAATTTAAATAAAGAATTAAAGGATTTAGATAAATCGATAATTGATTTTGAAAAAGAATTTAATGATTTAAATCTATTATTTCCTGAAAAACTAAAAGATTTAGAAGAAAATATAAAAGATAAAGAAGAAGCAATAAAAACATTAAACAAAGATTTAGAAGATTTAAAATACCAAAATAATAAATCTTTAGAAGATGCTAAAATAGCACTTGAAAATGAAAAAGTGGATTACTCAATAAATTCAAAAAACTTTTTAAAAAAATATTCAGATATAAAATCATCAGACGAAATAAAAGTATTGCAAAATGCTCTAGATCAAGCACAAATATGAATTGATCAAGTAAAAGAAAAATTAAAAAACTACACTTTAGTTGCTCCTTTTGATTGAAATATTGCTACAAATACACTAAAAGTTTGAGATAAATTATCAACTGATTCAACAGATGATAAAAGTATTTACTTAATAAATCCAAAACTTATTGAGATAAAAATGAAACTTGATCAAATAGATATTGTAAAAATTAAAAAATGAGTTGAATGACAAGTGAGTTTTGACTCTCAACCTGGAAAAGTATTTACTTGAACTATTGACCAAATAGATACAAAACCTATTGATGAAAATTGAGCAAAAAAATATGTAGTAAAAATGGTAATTGATATTTGAGATTTAAATATTTTTTCTTGAATGAGTGCTAATGTAGAAATAGTTTTTGAAAAAATAGATGATGCTGTTTTAGTTCCAACTATGGCTATAGAGCAAGATCCATCGACTTGAGAGAATTATGTTACAGTTAAGCAAAATTGAAAAAAAATTAAAAAAGTAGTACAAACTTGAATAGCAAGAGATTGAGTTACTCAAATAATTTCTTGAATAAATGTTTGAGATGAAGTTTTAGAAATCAATTTTGATGCAAATAATTTTAAACAAGAAGATTTTAATTGATGAATGTGATGAGGGATAATGTATTAAAACTATAATATTAAAAGATATGTTAAAATTAATAGATATTACAAAAAGTTATAATCTGTGAAAGGCTTGAAAAATTGATATTTTAAAGTGAATTAATTTAGAAATAAAATCTTGAGAATTTGTTTCTATAATTTGACCCTCATGAAGTGGGAAATCAACTTTAATGAATATTATTTGACTGCTTGATGTACCAACAAGTTGACAATATTTTTTGTCTTGAGAAAGGGTTGATAATTTAAAAGATAGTAAAACTACAACTATAAGAGCAAAAAAAATTTGATTTATATTTCAAAATTACTCTCTTCTTGCTCGTATGTCAGCTTTAGAACAAGTTATGCTACCACTTGAGTATTTGTGATATAAATCAAGTGAAGCAAAAAAAATAGCAACAAGCTATTTGGATAAAGTTTGACTTTGAGATAAATTAAAAAATAAACCAAATGAATTATCAGGAGGACAATCTCAAAGAGTAGCTATTGCTAGAGCTTTAGCTGTAAATCCAGATATTATTTTAGCTGATGAACCAACTTGAGCACTTGACTCAAAAACTTGAGAGGAAATATTAAATTTATTTAAAGAAATTAATCTTGAATGAAAAACTATTATCTTAATTACTCATGATCAAAATATTGCCTTAAAGACAAATAGAATTATAAAAATAAAAGACTGACTTATTGAAAACTAAATATAAATTAAGAAAATAATATGAGATTTTTAAAATATTTTTTATATGCAATTAAAATACTTTGGAAAAATAAACTAAGAACTTCGCTTAGTACTTTATGAATTGTTATTTGAATTGCATCTGTAACTATTATGCTTGCTTTGTGAGAGTGATTAAAAAAACAAATGCTTGAAAATCTTTCAGTTTCAAACGATGTTATAACAATTACTCCAAATGAATGATGAAATTGGGGAGAGGTGGGTACTCCTTGAATTTGAAAAATGCAAACTTGAGATAGTGAAACTCCTACAAGTCAGCCTACTATAAGAGTAAAAGAAATTTTTACTCAAGATACTATTGATAAGATAAAAAAATATGTTCCAAATGTGAAAACTGTTTTAGCAACTTGAAATGCTTATGGATGAGAAACTAATTTTGAATGAAAAACTATTTATTCTTCGATAGTTTGAGTTACATATGATTATTTTAAAACAAAAAATATTAAAGTAGTTTCAGGATATTGATTTACTACAAAAGATTTTAAAAATAATGCTAAAGTAGCTATTTTATGAAATGATTTAGTAAAATATGATTTAGAATGAAAAAATCCTATTTGAAAAACAATAATGTTAGGTTGATATGCTTATACTGTTATTTGAATTTTAGATAAATCAAATGATTGGAATGTAAATTATGCTATTTCAATTCCTATGACTACATTGCAAAGTAGTTTTTGAGTTTCAAAATTTCAAAATTTAGCAATTTATGTTAAAGATATTTTAAAAATAGAAGATACTAAAAAAAATGTATTGTATTTACTTTTTAAACTATCTGAAGTTTTTTCTCCTAGTGAGGTAAAATTTCGTTTAGAATCAAACGATGAAGCTATAAAATATATTGATGAAACAGTAAAACAAATGAAATTATTTTTAGTTTGAATAGCATCAATTGCACTCCTTGTTTGATGAATTTGAATTATGAATATTATGTTTGTGTCAGTTGTTGAAAGAACAAAAGAAATTTGAATTAGAAAGGCTATTTGAGCAAAAAGAAAAGATATTTTAATGCAATTTTTAGCAGAATCAGTAGTTATAAGTATTTTATGATGTATTTTAGCTTTATGAGTTTCTTTAATTTGAATTTATTTTATAAATAAATACTCTCCAATGCCAGCTGTTTTTTCAATAAATGTTTTATTAACAGCAAGTTTAGTTTCTGTTTCTATGTGAATAATATTTTGAATAGTTCCAGCTTGGAAAGCCTCAAAATTAAGACCTATAGATGCTTTGAGATTTGAGTAAAAAAGTATTAATTAATACTTTTTTTTATTAACATAGTTTTTATTATACTATCTTTTTCATTAAAACAATCAAATACTTTATAATAATCTATTTTTATATTTAAAACTCAAGATGAAATACTTGTTTTAAAATCTTTTATTCTTAAATCATAATTTGTTGTATTTTTTTCAAAAATTGGAGGAGCAATACTAGTAATTGCTCAAGAAGTTAAATTTAATCTTTTTTTATTTATATAATCATATATTAAATAATCTCAAGCTAAATTCTTGCTTATATAAGTATAATTTCAATTTAAACTTCAAGTTAGAACTTCAAAAGAATTATCAGTTAGAGTGAAAATATCATTATCAGAGTTTGTTTCGTAAAAAAATAATTTATTATAAACTAAAGTATTTCAATTATAAAAATTTAGATCTATATAATTATTTCAAATTCAGTCAAAATTTCAATTAAAACTTGATATATTTATAGAAATATCATTTCAATTAGATATATTTTTACTTCAAGAAAAAGTATAAGTTATTCAAGTTGTTGTGTTTGAAACAGTATCATCAATACTTTTTGTAATTCAAGTGAAGTTAAAACTTCAAGTGTTATATGTTCAAGAAATTAAAAAATTATCTTTTATATTAAGTATTAATTTATCAAAATTAAAATCTGTGTTTGATTTAAAAATTATATCAATTGGTTTTACAGTTCAAGGACTACTTTTTAATTTTAAAATTTCAGTTCATAATTTGTTTGAAATAATTAAAGATCAAGAGCTAGAATCATAATATACTCAAGTAGGCTTTAGTATCCCATTATTTTCATCAAGTAGTGAGTATGATTTTCATCAATTTAAATAAATAATTCTATTATTTCAAGTATCTGAAATAATATGTGTTGATAGCTTACTAGTTAATCATCAAGGATTGTTTAATAATAATTCAGTTTGGGGAATTCCAGCAAAAAAGTTATCTCAAAAATATCATTTTCAAGCTATTTTAGTTCAATTATAATAAACTTCATTTTTTAAATAACTTCAAGTTAATAATGAAGAAATAGGATTTGTATTAAAAGGATTATAATTTGTTAAACTTAAATATTTTGTTTTTATATCTAAATCATTTTGGCACTCTCAAGTTGAAGTTTTAACTAAAAAATCATATATTAATGGTTTTCATAATATGAAATTATTTGATTTTAGAATTATTCAAGTATTAAAATTTGAAATAACTTCAAAATTATTATTTAGTATATCAAGTAAATTTTTTTGTAATAATTCTTCTTCTTTCGATTGATTTAATAATATTTTTAAAAAAGTTATATTTTTAATTCAAGATGATGTAAAAGCTCAAACTCAAATCATAATCATTATTGAAATGCTTATTCAAACTATTATTTCAATAAGTGTAAATCAAAACTTATTTTCTTTCATATTATATTTTTATTAATATTTTATCTATAATATTTTTAGGAAGGACATTATTTTTTTCTATTAAATTTATTGAATTATCTACTAAAGATAATAATTCTAAATTTAAATAATTACTCGTTAAGTATATTTTTAAAGTGTTTAAAAAATCAATATATTCATGTATTTCAAGTTTTTGGTTTGTAAAAAAATAATTTATTAAATTAGTGTCTTTTTTTCTTATATAATTGTCTATCAAATCAAAATAAAAATCATTTTTTACTTTTACTAGAGTTTGTTTTATTTCAACTATTTTTAATCTCGATAATACTGTTTCTGGAATTGAAGAAATAGAAGAAGATGTTAAAAAAACTATATTTTGTTCTCATGGTTCTTCTAAAAACTTTAAACTTGCATTAAATGTTTGAAGAGTTGCTTTAAAAAAGTCTTCAATAAAAAAAAACTGAAATTTAAAACTAGGTTTTATAAAGGATTTTTTTATAAATTCTTTAAATATTTCAATTTTTATATTTTTATCATCAACCTTTAATAAATGTAAACTATTTTTATCTATTTGTTCTTTATTTAATATATCTATAATAAAATCATAAATAGTTTTGTTTAATAATTCAATATTTTCTCATAAAAACAATATAGGTTGAAAAATACTTCAAGAATTTATTTTTTTTTCAATATCTAAAAAAATATTATTTTTGTTCATTTTCTTCAATAGTTTTTAATAGATTTTGTAAATCTTTTGAAAAGTCTTCTTCTGTTTTTGTTGTTTTTTCATTTGGAGGTAAAATAACATTATCTTGTACTTTTTCTAAGATACCTCAAGTTTCTGTATTAGAATTTATTACTTCTTGGTTTTTATTTGATAAACAAGAAGTTAGTGTAAATAACAAAGATATTAAAATTAATGTTTTTTTCATATTATTTTATTAAATAAATATATATGTAATAATATTTATTTTTTAATAAAAGTCTAAATTTAATTTAGACTTTTATATTTTTCTCTAGTATGATTTATTTGATTTACTATATCTCAAGGTTTTTTTTCATTATTTCATAAAATTTGTAATATTTGTTTGAAAGGATTGTATTCTTCATAAAATACTCTTAAAATATCAGCTCTAGTTATAGATTGTATCTCTTCTAGATTGTTTTTTATTTCATTTATATTGCTATTTTCTTGATTCATTTATTAATTATTAGATTTAGTTGTATATAAATTATAACATATTTTTTAAAAAAAAACAATTTTTTTTTATTTTATTGTAATTATTTTAAATTATGTTAATATATATTTTAATTAATATTAAATATATATTTTCTTTTTGTATGGAAAAAATTGAGAAATATGTTATAGATTTATATGATAAATTAATTACTGAAATAGAAAAGTATAATAAAAACTATAATAAAGATTTCATTTATTGAGCTTTTTTGTTTGCTTATAATGCTCATAAAAATCAATATAGAAAATCAAAAGAATTGTACATAATTCATCCATTAAATGTAGCAATTTTACTTACTAAAATTGAAGCAGATGATAAGACAATTATTCGAGCATTACTTCATGATGTTTTAGATAATAAAGATATAAAACCTCAGGATATAGAAAAAAATTTTTGAATTAAAATAAAAGAAATAGTTTTATGAGTTTATAAGCTTTGAAATTTATATTACACTATTGATATGAATTCTAAAGATATTTTGAATTTAAAAAAAGAGTTAATTAATATTTGAGATGATATTAGGATATATTTAATAAAAATAGTTGATAGACTACACAATTTAAAAACACTTGACCATTTGCCCAAACAAAAAAGATATCGTATAGCAAAAGAAACTAAAGAAATTTATATACCAATAGCAAATTTTTTATCTATTTGAGAATTTTTACATGAATTAAACGATTTATGTTTTAAATATACTCAAGAAGATGAATATAAAAAGCTTGATAAAATATTTTGAAAAAACTATGAAAAACATAAAAAAATTATTATAAATACAAATAATAAAATAGAACAAGAATTACAAAAACAAAAAATAAAAATAATTAATATAGAGGGGAGAGTTAAAAGCTTGTATTCTATATATAAAAAAACTAAAGCAAAAAATATTGATTATAAAGATATTTATGATGTTTTAGCACTTAGAATTATTACAAAAAATAAACAAGATATTTATAAAGTTTTATGAATTTTACATAATATTTATACTGCTAAAAATGATAGGTTTAAAGATTATATATCTTCTCCTAAAAAAAACTGATATCAAGCAATTCATACAACTGTTATAGATGAAAATGGAGAATTTTTAGAGTTTCAAATACAATCAAATCAAATGATGTTATTAAATAAAACATGACTTGCAGCACATTTTATCTATAAATGATTTGAGTGAGATTTTAAATCATTACCTAACTGGATAAAAAATTGAACTAAAGATACTATAGATACAAAAAAATTTTTTGAAAATCTTTGAAATGAAATAATTATTTGAGATATAAAATGTCTTGATGAAAATAAAAGTATTAAATTATTACCTAAAGATGCTACATTAATTGATTATGCATTTTTGTATAGTATAGAAAATTGAAAATATTTTTTAAAGGCAAATATTAATTGAGAAGAGATTTTAGACCCATTTTTTAAATTAAAATCTTGAGATGTAATAAAGCTTTTTAAGCAAAAAAATATTTTTACAAATTATAAAATAGAAAATTTTTTTAATATAAAAACATCAATAGCAAGAGAGGAAATTAAAGAAATTTTTAAAAAATATTCGACAATAAAACTAGTAAATTTATGAAAATATACAATAAATACATCTTTAGAAAATCTGTGATATAGACATTTTGAAAATATTCCAACTAAATTTAGACAAAATATTTTAAAATCTTTTTCCTTTAAAGATGAAGAACAAATGTATTTTTTTATAGCTATTTGAAGTATTGAAACTGAAAAAATTTTAAATAAAGTGATTTCTATATATACAAAAGACGATAAAGATAAAAAAGTATTTATAAAAATTAATTTAAAAACAATAGATGATTTATCTATAAATAATATAATAGATACCTTTTTTAAACTAGGTATTTCTATAGAGAAAATTATCTATAAAAAAAATAAAAATACTATTAATATATCTTTTAATATAAATAATAGCTCTTGACTTAAAGATATTTTAAAAGAACTAAAAAGGTTGCCAAATATTTTAAATATAACTAGAGTCTTCCCATTTAGGTTAAAAATATATTATTTATTTTATACTATATCTTTAGCTTTAATTTTTTGTAGTGTATTTTTTTTAAATTTTTTCAATGTATCAAGTTATGAAAAAGGATTAATTTTAGAGATTATATTGTTTTGAAGTAGTATTTTTATGTTATGAATAGCTTTTTTATTAAAAGTTATTGTAAAAACTATTTTACCTGATGTATTAAAATATAAAAGATTTTGGCTTTCTATATTTTTATTAAATACATTAATATTTTTTATAATATTTTGGGAAATACTTTATTTATGATTTGAATTTAATTACAAATTTATATTATATTTTTTATTTTGCTTTATTGTATATTTATCTATGTTTTATGAATTTTTAAATATAAAAAAACTTTCTAAATAGCTGATCTGCTATATAGAAAGTTTTTTTTCTGCGTCTTCTTTTAATTCTTTTTCTATTTCTTCTTCAATTTCTTTTTGTATAAGTATTTGCTGTAGAGATAGTTTCTTATTTTGCCTATCTTTATTTGATTTTCTAGCAGTTAAAAAAGCATTTAAACTAGGGGTTATGTATAAAATTAATATTATTATAAAGACTATTATTATAATAAACAAAATTATATTTAAAACAGAACTTGTCAAAAATCAACTTAAAGCTTCAATTATTTCTTTTGCAGTTTTGTATTTGTATTCTATATTTAAGTTTTCCATATATTTATTTTAATTAATAAAAAATTATTTTACTTCAACAAGCTCTCAAACTACAATCATTCTATTTAAGGTAGTTCATACAGGCCAACAAGTCATTAATGTAATTTCTTTTTTATTTTCATCTCTTTTTAAAACAGAAATATCTCAAGGTTTTATAACTTTTTTTTCTTTTACTTTATATATATATTTTTTTTGTCAATAGTAAGAAATAATTTCATCCCCAAAAGTTAAATTATCTATTAAGGCAAAAACATCATTATATTCTCATTTAATCCAAGGAAAATTTGATGAATGACCAAAAATAAAACTATTTCATTTTTCTCAAGGTCTTGCGCTTCAAGGGTATCTAACAATTCAATTCATTAGTTCACTTTGAAATATATTTTCAAGCTCTGCTACATCACTAACAGTTTTATTTCAAACATCAATTAAAGGGATATTTTTAGCTATTTTAGGGATAATTATTCTATTTTCATAAGGAACTATTTCTATATTTGCATTAAAATCTTTTGATTCTTTATTTATAAGTTTATTTATTGAGTGGAAAGTTTTATTTTTTGATTCTTCAATTTTTGTGTCTTTTTCATCAACTTGTTTTGATGGTTTATCTTCTTTGATTTCTTCTATTTTAGTATCTTTTACTGAAGTTATTTGATTATTATTTACAGATGCAATTAATGCATTTTTATTATTTTCTAAGATTTCAGGATTTAGATAACTTCTAGCTATTTCTATATAAGCACTATAATTTGCTCATAAAATTAATACTCAAAATATTAAAGCTGAAGTAGATATATATTTTATTGAAAATATTATTGAATTTAATAGTTTAGATGGTTTTTTATATAAATTTTCTAAGTTATTATTATTTAAAATATCATCTGGATTATTATTTTTGTTATCTAAATTTTCTAAAAAATTATTATCATTTAATATATCATCTAAATTAGAATTATTTAAATATTCATTATCTATCTGTTTTAATATTAAATCATCTAGATTATTGTCTATTTTTTCACTATCTAAATTGTCTAGTAGTGTATTGTTATTTAAAATGTCAGAATTTTCTAGATTTTCTAAAAAATCTAAATTTGTATTTGTCATATTTTATTTTTATATTTGTTTTTTAAAGTAATATTATTTTAACATACTTTTTTTTTGAAAGCAAGATTTTAATTGGTTTAAAATTAAATATAATTTGACAATTTTAAAATATTATTTTTATGCAATTTTATTTATTAATAATCTTGCAACTTTATCAAAAATAGTTATATTAAAGTAAATTAATAAAATTATTTAAGTAAAAATGGTTAAAATATATGAAAAAAGTTCATGAGGTATTGTTTATCGTAAATCTAAGGAAAATAAAATAGATATTTTATTACTTGAATGGTTAAATGCTAAACAACAAATAGAGCTTGTTACTCCTAAATGACATATGGAATCTTGAGAAACAGCGAGTCAAACGGCACTTAGAGAAACTTCAGAAGAAACTTGATTGTCACAAAAAGATTTTGAAATTATAAAATTTATTACAAAACTAAATTATACCTTTACAGCTTGATATTTAGAAGATAATCCACTCGTAGATAAAGATGTGTATTTATTTTTAATAAAATATAAATGAGATAGTGAGCCTAAACCTCAAAAAGAAGAAAGGTTTGTTTGATACAAATGGGTCCCAATTGAAGAAATAAAAGACCTTGAAGTAAAATTTGATTTGCCAAGTATTATTTCAAAAAATAAAGTTTATTTTATATAAAAAATTATGATAGAAATATTTAATAAAAATGATTTATTACAAATAAAATCAGAAAATAATTTGATTTATATTGATATAATAAAAAAAGAAATAAAAATTTGAGATTATTTAGTAAATTTTCCTTGAGAATATGAAAAATCTTGAATTTTACTTGAAATAAAAGAGTTTGAAAATAAACTTTTTTATAGTTTTTTGATAGAGCAAAAAGTTGTTTTTGTGTTATTTGAAGACAACTTTGAACAAAAAGAAGAAATAATGAGTTTTTTTTGAGATATAGATATACTTTTAGTTACTTGAACTAAAGAAGCAGTAAAAATAGTTGAAAATATTGAATCAAGAGTTATTATTCCTTTTTGAGATGCAAAAGATATATTTTTAAATACTTTATGACAACATAAAGAGGAAGTTGAAAACTTTAAATTGAAACAAGAAATTTGAATAGAAAATACTGAATTTATAAATCTAAAATAAAAAAATGATATTAATTAATATCATTTTTTTATTTTTCAAATTATTATTTCATTTTTTTTAATTTCTCAAGAAATTACTTCAAAATTATCATTTGTAGCTTCAATATAATTTTGAGTCCATCATTTAAAAATTCAATTATTAACACTTTCAACTAAAACTTCAAATGTTTTTCAGACTTGAGTTTTTATAAAATTTTCTCTAACTTCCTCTCAAGCATAAAGTAGTTTTTCAAGTCTTTCTTTTTTAATTTTATCATCAATTTGTCATTTAAAATAACTTGCTGGAACATGCTCTCACAAAGTATGATTTGAAAAAGGAAATCAATGAACTTTTGTTATATTATAATCTTTTACTAAGTTTAAAGTATCTTCAAACTCTGTGTTAGTTTCTCAAGGAAATCATACTATTAAATCAGCTCAGATACTTACAGAAACCAAATCTTCTCTTTTTATTTTTAAAGTTTTATTTAGTAAATCTCTCATATAATCTCAATCATAATGTCTTCTCATTAATTTTAAAATTCTTGAATTTCATGATTGTATAGAAAAATGAAAATGAGGGTAAATTCTTTTATTTTCAAAAACTTTTAATAAATCTTCTCAAACAAATTCAGGTCATAAAGAACTAATTCTTATCCTTTTTATATCTGTTTTATCTAAAATATATTGTAATAATTCATGAAGTTTTGGTTTGGTAAACTCATTTGTAGTATCTTGTCACCAAGCAGCTAAATTTACTCATGTTAAAACAACTTCTTTTCATCATTGCATTTCAAATTCTGTAATTTCGTCAACTATATCTTCTTTTGATCTAAAAAAATGTCTTCATCTTTTTTGAACTGTTAGACAAAAAGTACAAAAACTATCACATCATCATTGTATAAGTAAAAACTTTTTTGTTGTTAAAGATAATTTATTTTTTAAATTTCATAATTTAGATAAATCAAGTTTTTGTTTTTTTTCTTCTTTTGGAGGAGCTTCTCATAAAACTTCTATTTTATCTTGAAAATCTGAAAGTTCTTGATAAACTTTAAAAAACTCTTTATTTTCTTTTCAATTTTCAAAAGCTCAACATCAACTTATAAAGATTTTTTCATTTTCTTTTAAGTTACTAAGTTCTTGCTTTACAAATTTTAACCACTTTTTTTTAGCACTGTCTGTAACTACACAAGAAGCTACAAATAGTCAAGATTTATCTTTTAAATAAGCACTATTTAACCACTCATCAGTAAAGTATTTATTTACCTTACACCCAAAAACTTTATATTTCATTTATTTTTTATTTATTTTTTAAAAGATTCAAGTATTTCACGAGCTATTTCTTTTCATCATATTCAAAATGCAAGTCATCAAGCAAGGGCAAGCATTGAAATAAATCATATTAAAATAGTATTTATAATAAACATTGAAACTATTTTAGTATATTCTAAAAATACCATTAATGTAAAAAATAGTATAATAATACGAGCTCATTCTGCGATAATATTTGCTGTTTTTTCTTTTGAAATACTCAAAGTATGATAAACTACATCATATATAAAATTAGCAAATCTTATTCAAAAAAAACCAATCAAAACTCAAACAAATAAGTTAGGCAAATAATCAGTTACATCTTTTAAAAAATCTTCTATTTCATATATTCATATAAATCCTATTGATAATCTTAAAAAAACAACAAGTATATAGTAAGATGCTGATTTTGCTACCACATCATCAACTTTTATTTTATCTGTAAATCTGTTTGTTTTAGCAATATTTTTTATATTTTTTATTTTTTTATTTGATTCTTCTTTTGATGATAATTGTTCTTCATCAAAAGAAACTTTAAGTCTATCTATTATTTGATTTAATTTTATTTTTTTAAAAAAAAATATTAAAAATTTATATAATAAAATAGATATAATTCATCAAATAATAAAGATAATTAATCAACCTATTATTTTAGGTCAAAAAGTTTCAATTTTTCTAATTATATCGACATAAATTACATCTAAAGAATTTTCAATATCAAAAATCATAAAATTAAATTAATTTATAAAATATTAATGACAAGGAGTTCAACATCATCCACATCAAGCTCAAGTACTACATCAACTTTCTCATGACTCTCATCCTCAAACTATTGATATAAACATAGATTTTAATTCATCTATTTCTGGTATAATTCATTCAAAAATCATATCTTTAAAAGATATAGATTCTTCTTCTATAATTAAAGCAGGTTCTTTTGTAATATTTAATTCATTTTTTGTAACATCATCATTAATGATTCCCACATCCATAAAGTCATTTAATCATAACTCATCAATTGCATAATTAACTTGTTCTAATAGAGTTTGAGTTTCTTTATTTTTTCAATAAATTTTTATTTTCATAAATTTTAAATATAAACTAAAAAATACCAGTGATTTTTCAAAGGTATTTTTATTATAGTAATTTTTTTAAAATATCAATTCTTATTTTTAAATTTTTTTTATTTCTTTAAATAATCAAGCATCTCTTAATGATAAAATATGTTTATCAAAATAAAAAAATTTAGTAGAGTTAGGCATTTTTATTTTTACTAGGTTTGCTCTAAAATGATTTAATAATCATAAAGCTAATATTTTTTCATTATTTTCTATATTTCAATTTAATGTAATTTCTTTATCTAAATATCAAAATTCAGTAAAATCATGTAATAATTCATTATAATAATTGTGTTTTTCTTTATTTTTCTTTTTTAGATAAAAATCAATATTTTCAAAAAAATCATTTACATAATTTATTAAATCAATTTCCCTTATTGGAATTCAAAGGCGAGTTAATTCTCTAAATTTTTTTATATAATCATAAATTGTTTGTAATGCAATTCCTTTTTCATTATCATGTCATCAAACAACAAATTTTATTTCTGTTCAAATTGGAAATTTAGATGATTTAGTTCATTCTTCTAAAGATAAATATACATTTCAAACTAATTTTATTTCTTTATAATTTTTAGCTGAAGAACTTTTTTTATCATTTTGTTTTTCTGGGGCAAATGTTGATGATCTTTCTTTAAATTCCTTTTCTCCCTCATCTTCTTTATTTTCTATCTTTTTTGTTTCTGCTTCTAATTTTAAATAAAATTCTTGTTCTAAGTAGGTTGTATTTTTTACTTTTTTTAAACTTAATCAATTTTTATTTTTTATTTCAGCTTTTCATCTATAAATCATTTGGTCAATATATTGCATCATAAGTGCAGCTTCATCATCTTTGTCAACATATATAGTAACTCAAACAATATCTTTAAATTCATCTACAGAATAATATTTTGCATCAGAAATTTGCTTTCAAATAATAGAATCTTTTGATTTTTGTCTTGCAATTAATTTAAAATTTATAATTCTATCTCATATAACAACCTTTCAATTTCTATAAATATTTTGATTGATATCCTCATAAGCTTCACTTATTTGAAAAGGTCATTCTAAATGTTCTTTAATAAATTGTCTATCTAAAAATGATTCTCTTTTAATTTTATCATGTAATAATATATCATTTATAGCATAAGAAATTTTAGCTATAGAACAACTTATAATTCCTGAAGTCTTATTTGTTTTTGTTTCTTTTAAAAAATTAATTACTTGTTTTGAATCTTTAAAATATAATTTTTGTATTTTTTTAGGAATTTTTTTAAAATATCTTTTTTCATATAAATCAATTGCCTTGTTAAATAAATCATTAATTTTTTGTAGTCATTCTTTAGAATCAATATCAATAGAAGTTCTTTTTAAAATAAAATCTTTAATAGCATCATCTGTAGTTAAAGGTATATTAAATAAATCAAGAACTGTAACATCGAGATTATTTATTTTTATTGGCCTTAAATACCTCATTATTTCCCTATAATCCTCTACATAAAAGTCACTCATATCAATAAATCTCTCACTATCTTCTTTTATTTCTTTTTGTCATATACTTTGTAATGTTATAACTTTATTTCACATATTTATTTTAATTTTAATAAAAAAATTTCTCTTCAAACAAGTTGTGAATCTCTTTTATAAAGCAAACTTCACTCTTTGGTTGATTGAAATGTATTATTTTCTAGTAAATTTATAACTAAAAAATCTTTTTTTATTATATCATAAACCTCATCAAAAAACAAATATTTTCATTTTATATCCCAAAATGGAAAAGAAATAACTATATTATTTTTATAATTTACTTTTTTTAAATTTTCAAAAAATGAAATATATAAATCAATCAATATTTTTTTACTTCTATCTATTCTTTCAATTGAAATATTATTTTTTGTCATTATTTCTCACAAAAATCATTCACTAACTATCAAATCTACTTTATCTAAAAAATCTACTTCATTTATATATTTAGCATTTTGCTTAATTATTTTAAAATCAAACTTAAAATTTTTTAATAATTTTTCTAAATTTTTAGTTGAAGAACTCACCATACTTTCTGATTTATCACTTCAAAAAACTAACTTATTTCACATATAAACTGATTCAATTAAAACAGTTCAAAGTCAAACAAAAGGATCATAAATAACTAAATCTTTTTTTAAAAAATTATTTCATAAATTGATCATCATTTGAGCTAATTTTGGTGGAAGCATTCAAACATTCATATCTCTTGATTTAGAATAATCTCTATTTGAATATGAATAAATATCTTGAACAAAAATAGTTTTTCAAAAAAATAATTTATCTTCTACAAATAAAAAATTAAAGTCAGTTTCTTTTTTAATTAAAGCTTCTTTTATAATAACTATTGAAGATAAATTTTTTTTATCATGATTTAAAAATCTTGGGTTTAATCAAAATGATTTTACTGCATTTTTTGAAACTTTTAATAAATCATCTGTTTTTAGGCTTGTATTTCAAAAAATATTTACTCAATAATTAAATTTTCAAATATATTTTTCAATTCAAAAATCGTTTAAAAATATTTCTTCAATATCTTTTTTGTGATTTTCACTAGTATTTTTACTTCATAAGATCTCAAAAATTTTAATTGTTCCTCATAAAAATTTTGATTTTTCTAAAATTTCATCTTTTGAAATTCAAGATAAAATAAGTATTTTTTTATTTACAAAAAATACTTCTTTATTTTTAAAAGCAGACAATATTTCTGCTATAGAAAGCTTAAATTCCCTTCAAAGTTCAAATCAAAACATAAGGTTATTATTTTAAATATATTTTTTAAATCAAAAAGTTGATTCATTTTCAAATCAAAATTTTAAATAAATTGAGTTAGATTCAGTGTGTTTTTTATTTGAAAGTAACATTATTTTATAACAATCAAACATTTTTGAAATATTTTCTGCTTCTTGCATTAAAGCCTTTCAAATTCAGATTCATCTATAATTATCTAAAACACAAAAATTTTCAATTACTCAGTATGGGTTTTGTCATGCATTTAAACATATTGACAAACTCAAAGTTCAAACAATTTTTCAATCAGTTTCATATCAAAGTAAAAAATCACGAGAAGATTTATTTATTAAATATACATTTTTAGGTGAAACTTCATATCACTTTCAAAATATTTCATATAATTTATTTAAATCTTTTATATCATTTTCATTTGATTCAAGTTCTCTTATTTTATATTTTTTTAATGTATTTAATCATAATACTTCTTCTATTTCCTCTGAAACTTTAGAAATATCTTTTGTTGCATCTATTTCAATAACTTTTCACTCTTCTTTATATAAGTTTATAACAGGCAATGTTTCATTTACAAATATATCAATTCTTTTTTGTAGTGCTTTATCATCACTATCATCAACTCTTACTCATATTTTTCAAGAACATCTTTCACAAAATTTATGATCATATGTTTTAGGGTAAGTTGTTTGACAAGAAAAACAAATTTTTCTTCAAATAACTCTATTTTCTGCTTCTTTTTTATCTAGTTTTAAATGTATTACTTTAAAATCATCAACAATTCTATCAAAAAACTCTTTTTGTTCTAAATTTCTTGGGATTCAATCAAAAACAATATTAACATCACTTGATTGATTGTCTAAGAAATTTTTAAAAACTTTTTCAAGTATATTAATTGGAACTAATCTTCAAGCATCTATTAACTCTTTTACTTCTCTTCATATTTCACTATTTTCTTTAGAAATTTCTCTTATATGTGCTCAAGTATCAAATATTTTAAAATTATATTTTTTTTCTAAAATTTTTCCTTGAGTTCATTTTCAAGATCACTGTATTCAAGCTAAAATTATTTTCATTACTTTAAAATCTATAAACTAAAAAAATTTAATAAGAGTAATAAGCCGGATTTTGTACTTCTACATCAATCTATCTAGGATTTTAGTCACCTAAAACCTCAAGCTGAGTATATTTTTATAAAAAAATAGGGGAGTAATTTATAAAAATACCATTCTCATTGCTCCATACACAGTTTACCAAATATTATAATTTCTTATAATTTTTCAAAAATAGCTTTAAATATTTACATATAAAAAATTATATAATTAATTTTTAAAACACTTTTTGACTTTTCACCTTTTTAAAGATTTCTCTTTATAGTATTGTCTCTGTGGCACTAGTGGTATTGAGAAATTTAATACTTATATTTTCTCAATCAAAGCCGTTAGCTTTTGTAATTTCCCTCTTGGAGTCCAGACTTTCCTCACATATTTTTAATATGCGTAGATGTATGCTCTTATTAAATATGTTTCTTAT